>JAJPHT010000041.1 GCA_021325135.1 Pseudomonadota bacterium
CCAGCGCCGCCATGGCCGGCTTCAAGGTCGTGAGCATCCCCTCCGCGCCCGACGGCGGCGTGGACGTGGAGGCGCTCAAGGCCGCGCTCTCGCCGCGCACGGCCGCGTTCATGATCACGAACCCCTCGACGCTGGGCATCTTCGAGCGCAACATCCTGGAGATCGCGAAGCTCGTGCATGGCGCGGGCGCGCTGCTCTACTATGACGGCGCGAACTTCAACGCCATCATGGGCGTGACGAGCCCCGGCGCCATGGGCTTCGACATGGTGCACTTCAACCTCCACAAGACCATGACGATCCCCCACGGCGGCGGCGGCCCCGGCAGCGGGCCCGTGGGCGTCAAGGCGCGCCTCGCGCCCTATCTTCCCGTGCCCGTCGTCGAGAAGCGCGGGGAGAAGTACGTCGCCGAATACCACCGCGCCAAGAGCATCGGGAAGGTCAAGGCGTTCCACGGGAACTTCATGGGGTACGTGCGCTCGCTGGTCTACGCCAAGATGATGGGCGGCGATGGGCTCACCGCCGCCTCCAAGCGCGCCGTGCTCAACGCGAACTACATGCGCAAGGTCCTGCTGGAGCGCATCCCCGGCGTGGAGATGCCCTACCAGGAGCTTCGCATGCACGAGTTCGTCCTCTCGGCCACCAAGGCGAAGAAGGAGAAGGGCGTCCGCGCGCTGGACGTGGCGAAGCGCCTGCTGGACTACGGCTACCACGCGCCCACGGTCTACTTCCCGCTCATCGTGGACGAGGCCATCATGGTCGAGCCCACGGAGACGGAGAGCAAGGAGACCATGGACCGCTTCTGCGACGCCATGGCCCACATCCTCAACGACGAGGACCCCGAGGTCGTGCGCGCCGCGCCGCACAACACGGCCGTCGGGCGCGTCGACGAGGTGCGCGCCGTGAAGGAGCCGCGCCTCACCTTCGACATGCATCCCAAGCAGGAAGAGATCGGGAAGCCCGTCTGAGCGCCGGAAAAGGGGAAGGCCCTTGCACCAGGGCCCATCCTCGTCCTCCCGCATGGAAGACGAGGCGCTGATGGACCTCGGCCTCGAGGTCACCTCGTGGGCGAACGTCGTCCTGGGGCTCGGGATGGTCCTCACCAGCTACTTCGCCCGCGAGGCCACCGCGACGCAGGACCACGCCACGCTGGCGGTCGGGCTCTTCGTCGCCGTGCTGGCCGCCTTCGACGCGTGGGCCGCCTGGCGCGGCCGCGGCGCCGCCGCGCTCTGGCCCAGCGTCGCCAACGCGGTCCTCGGCGCGGGCCTCGCGTACTACCTCTGGTGGAGCGGCGCGGAGGGCTCCTTCCTCTACGTCGCGGGCGGAGCCTCGGTGGCCATCGCCATCGTCGCGCTCTACGACGTGTGGGCCTCGCTGCAGGCGCCCTCGCGGAGCCGGCCCATGACGTAGGGAGGGGGCCTCGTTCCGGGGGCCCGGCGATGCCCTGAAATGGGGGCGGCGCGGAGGCTGTTAGCTGGTCGATCCCCGTGCGCCTGGTCGTGACCCACCTCACCCGGATGAAAGGGGGCCACGTCTGCGTCGCGGGCCAGGACGTGAGGGGCGGCGCGTCGGTGCGCCCCGTCCTCCAGGGCCAGCGCCTTCCGCGATCCGCGCTGAGCGCCGAAGGCGGCCCCTACGGGATCGGCGGGATCGTGGAGCTCTCCGGCGCGAGGCCCTGCGGACGCGCCCCCGAGGTCGAGGACTACGCCTACGTCCACGCGCAGCGCGTCGGATCGCTGGACGCGACGCGGTTCTGGCAGGCGCTCGCGCGCGTCGCGCGCCCCTCGCTCCAGGCGATCTTCGGCCCGGAGATGGAGCCCCAGGGGAGGACCGCCGCGCTTCCCCTGGGGAAGGGCGCCGCGTCGCTGGGCGTGCTGGCGCCGCGGTCGCGGCCCGTGCTCACATTCTTCGACGACCACCCGAGGCTCAGCTTCCGCGACGAGATGGGACCCTTGGACGTGGCGCTCACCGACGTCCGCCTCGTGCAGGCCGACCACGCGGCGCTCGACCCGAGGGCCGTCGAGACGCTCCGGAAGCTCCTTGCCGCCGGGGAATGCCTTCTCTGCGTCGGCGTCGGACGCCCGTGGGCGCGGGAGGAGGGCGAACCGCCCCGGCACTGGCTCCAGGTCAACAACGTCCACGTCCCGGGGACCGTGGACTGGAGCGCCTAGAGGTGGCGGACCTCGATGGGGCCCCACTTGCTCGCGAGGTGCTCGACGACGAGGCGGCGGTGGCACTGGTGCGGCTTGTCCTCGCTGCACAGGAGCGCGGTGGGCACCGAGAAGAGCGAGCGCGGGATGCGCTCCTCCACCTTGCGCTCCGCCATGAGAGCGAGGAAGCGGCGCTCGTAGTCCGGCCACGAGGCGCCCTCCTTCTTGTAGGAATCGAGGAGCTCCTGCGTGGGCGCCAGGAGCGGCTCGTGGACGTACTCGGCGCCGCAGATCTCGCGCAGGAAGTAGCGCAGGTCGTCCTTCTTCGTGAACCCGGCCAGCTGCGAGACGTTGTTCAGCCTGACGTCCACGAGGCGCCGGATGCCCGCCTTCCTCAGCCGTTCGAAGAACTCTTCGGCGGATTTCTTCGTGAAACCGATTGTGGCGATCTCCATGCGGGTTCCTCGGACGGGTCGAGAATCGAGCGTTGCCTCGCGCGGCTCTCCTTGGCGTGCAGCGCGGCTTCGGTCTCCACGGAGCCGTCGCCCCGGACGTGCCGGACGTCCACGCCGCGCTCGCGCAGGACGCGGGAGAGGAGGAGGTGGCGGTGGCACTCGGAGGGGTCCTCCTCGCTGCACAGGAGCGCGACGCGATAGCGGCGGGCCCAGACGCCCAGGCGCTCCAGGCCGGCCTCGAACGAGGGCGAGCGCGCCATCTTCCAGTAGAGCGCGTGCCCCTCCTCGTCGTAGCTCTCGGGGTCCTCAGGGCGCCCCCCAAGCTCGCGCCCCAGGAAGACGTAGTGGATCTTCTCCGCCAGCAGCCGGGCCTCCAGCGGCTCGCGGTTGAAGTGCGGCGAGAACCTTGAGTAGGGGCTGGAGCGGACGTCGGCGACCACGTCGATCTCGTGCATCCGCAGAAGCTCGACGAGCCTCTCCACGGGGGCGCTGGAATGGCCGATGGTCCACACGTCCAGAGCCCGGGCCATGAGGTCGCCGGTTCGGGCTACTGCGCGCGGCTACTTAATCGTCCCCTAGGGGGCGGCGGAGAGGGCCACGGCCGGGCGGCTTCCACTGCATTTCAAGGCCCGTCGCCGCCATGCGGCGGCGTGGAGCGTCGCATCGGCCTCGTGGTGAACCCCGTCGCCGGCCTCGGGGGCGCCGTGGGCCTCAAGGGGACGGACCGCAAGGCGGAGGAGGCCCTCGCGCTGGGCGCCAAGGAGCGCGCGCACTCGCGGGCCGTCGCGTTCCTGCGCGCCCTGGGGGAGGACGCCACCGTGCTCACGGCCGCCGGCCGGATGGGCGACGCCGCGTGCGAGGAGGCGGGCGTCTCCTCGCTGGTGGTGTACGCGCCGCGCGAGCCCACGACCGCGGAGGACACGACCGCGGCGGCGCGCGCGCTGGCGGAGGCTGGCGTCGACCTCCTCGTCTTCGTCGGGGGCGACGGCACCGCGGCCGACGTCGCGCGGGGGCTCGACGGCACGGGCGTCCCGGCGCTGGGCGTGCCCGCGGGGGTCAAGATGTACAGCGCCGCGTTCGCGGACACGCCGGAGGCCGCGGCCATCGTCGCGCGGACGTTCGACGCGACGCAGGCGCGCGAGGTGCTGGACATCGACGAGGACGCCTTCCGGCGCGGCGAGCTGAGGGTCGCCCTGCGCGGGGCGCTGCGCGTGCCCACCCACGCGCGCGTGCAGGCGGGCAAGGTCGCGGGCGAGGACGACGAGGTGGAGGTGGAGACGCTGGCGCGCGCCGTCGCGGAGTCGCTGGAGCCGGGGCACACCTACGTGCTGGGCGCCGGGACGACGATGCACGAGGTGAAGCGCGCGCTGGGCGTCGCGGGCACGATGCTGGGCCTCGACGTCGTGTGGATCGACGAGGAGGGGAAGCCCCATCTTCTCGTGGCGGACGCCCGGGAGCGCGACCTGCTGGAGCTTCCGCAGGGGCTGGAGGTGGTGGTGTCGCCCATCGGCGCGCAGGGCTTCTTCCTGGGGCGGGGCAACCTGCCGCTGACGCCCGCGGTCCTCGCGCGCCTCGCGATCCCTTCGGACGTGCGCGTCGTCGCGACGCCCTGGAAGCTCCTCATGACTCCCGCCCTCAAGGTGGACACGGGGGACGCCGCGCTCGACGCGCGCTTCCCGCCCTTCATCCCCGTCCTCACCGGGCACGGGCAGACCAAGATGATGCGCATCGCCCGATAGGAACGAAACCCAACGATGGGGCGGATTGGCATGGCGCGCGAGGCCCGCCCCAGGGGAAAACCGGGTCGAACCTAGTAGCTCACTAGTCCATGGATCAAACTCATATGGGCGAGTGCCCATGCGATTCCCGGGCACAATGGGCTTTACGGAAGTCGTCTACAAGATCCGGAGCGATCTCTATCCGCTCTGCACCTACACCGAGGCGCACCCCGACGTGAAGGCCGTCGTCAACCAGACCTCCTGGGACGACGACACCGGGCAGGGCAAGTCGGTGATCACTCTCCTGGGACCCGAGGAGAAGCTCGGGCCCCTCGTCGAGGCGCTCACACCGGTCCACGACCGCATCGAGACGCTGGCGCAGTCCAAGGAGCAGCTCGTCCTGCGCACGCAGGCGCGGCTGGACACCATGAAGAAGGCGGGCAACCCCGCCGCCTTCTCGCTGGACTACTTCGGCGAGGACGCGGTGGCGCAGCCCGCGCTGATGAAGGACGGCTACCTGCACGTCCGCCTCCTCGTCGCGAGCCGCGTCGACCTCGCGGACCTCCTCGCGCACTACGAGAAGGGCGTGAAGGAGGGGCGCTGGAGCGACTTCAAGCTCATGCGCATCGACGAGTTCGACCCCGAGTCGCAGATCGCCGGCGCGTTCACCGAGAACCTCACGCAGAAGCAGCTCGAGGTCATCAAGACCGCCCTCGCGCTGGGCTTCTACAACACCCCGCGTGATATCACGCTGGACGACCTCTCCAACATCTTCGGCATCAGCAAGGCCGCGGTCCACAACCGCCTCCAGGCCGCCGAGCGGAAGGTCATCGCGAAGTTCTTCGGCTGAAAACCGGCAGAATGCCGGCAGAGATGATTGTTCGTTCGTTCCGAGCAATCATCAGGGCCGGGGGATCCCCGCCGAAGGCGGGGCGTCGCCCAACGCGCGAGCGAAGCGAGCGCGTCGTTGGGGGCCGCAGGCCCCCAGCTTCACCACCGCCGAACGCCGGCCCCCAGGGGGCCGGCGTTCGGCGGAAGCCCAACAGTCAAGCACTCCTTATGGGGTTGCCTGGCGTCCTTGGGTCTGAGACCATGCGAGCCGCCCACTTCCCCCTCGCCATCGTCCTCGTGCTGCTCGTGTCCGCGTTCGCGCCCACGCTGCCGCACGCCTGGGCCGCCAGCTCCACCGAGCGCTACACCGTCGAAGGCGCCGTCCTCTCGGACGCGGGCGCGCCCATCGAGGGCGCCAGCGTCAGCGCGTACGTCTCCGACGGCACGTTCTCCGCCAACGACCAGGCGACGACCGACGCGCACGGCGCGTTCTCGCTCCTGCTGCCCGCGGGCGAGGGGAGCGTCAGCGTGTTCTACGCCAAGTGGCGCGCCTCGGACGGGCAGCCGATCAAGGTGGGGGGCAACGTGAGCGGGCTCGCGTTCACGCTGAAGACGCCGCCGCCCAAGACGGCCATCGTCTCGGGCCGCGTGCTCGACGCCAGCGGCGCGCCCGTGGAGGGCGCCACCGTGCGGCTCACGCAGTACTGCTGCGTCGTCTACGACGCGCCCACGCCCGCGAGCCCGCCGCCCTCCGACGTCGTCCAGAGCGGCTCCGCCTCGGGCGGCTCGGGAACGGCCAGCTCCAGCGTCGCGCGGCCCATCATGCCCGTCTACTACGGCGACGACCCCGACCCCGTCGTCACCGGCGCGGACGGCGCGTTCACGTTCACCACCTACGCGGGCCCGCATCAGCTCACCGCCGACGCCAAGGGCTTCGCGGAGACCACGGAGCGCGTGACGCTCGCGGAGAACGAGACGGTGAAGCAGGACGTCACGCTGGAGAAGGTCCCGCCCGCCGACGCCGCGCTGGAGGGCAAGGTCGTCGACGCCTCGACGGGCAAGCCCATCGAGGGCGCGCAGGTCTACCTCTACAACGCCGCGTGGGGCCGCAGCAACTGGACCACCACCGACGCCACGGGCGCGTTCCGCGCCCTCACGCTCCCCGGCTGGACGCAGGTCACCGTGAGCGCGGACGCCAACCGCGGCGTCCCCATCGCGATGGACGACGCGACGGCCAAGATCCGCGCGCCCGACGCGCCCATCCCCGGCGCCTCGTACTACCAGTACGCGCACGTCCTCACGCTAGCCTCCGGCGCCAACGCGCTCACCGTGAAGCTGGAGCCCAAGCCCCAGCCCGGCGTCGTCCTCGTGGGCTACGTGGTCGACCCCGTCTCCAAGACGGGCGTCCCCAACGCGTACGTCAACGTCTGGAACCAGGACGCAGGCGAGTGGGGCGGCGCGCAGACCGACGACTCGGGCTCCTACAAGCTCCTCGTGCGCGCGGGCCACTACACCATCAACGCCTACGCCGACGGCTACCTGGGCAGCCAGGAGTCGTTCGTCATCCCTGACGGGGAAGCGCAGCACCGCATGGACGTCCAGGTCCTCAAGGGGCAGACCCGCTACTCGCCCTGCGACGACTGCTACCCCGGGCCCATCATGTACGAGAAGGGCATGGCCGCCGGCGCGCCCACCAGCGCGGTCGCCCCCGCGCCGCCCGCGGGCGCCGAGAGCGCGCCCGCCCGCGACGCCAGCGCGCCCGCGGGCGCGACGAGCACCGCCTCCAACGCGCCGCAGACGCCCACCGGCGTCCAGGCCTACAGCGGCAGCGGCGGCGGGCTGGGCCCGTACCACGCCGACGCCGCCGGCGCGCAGACCCAGGCGCCCGCCCCCGGCAAGGCCGTGCCCGCGCCTGCGGTCGTGCTGGTCGTGGGCACCCTGGCCCTGCTCGCCCTCGCGCTGAGGCGGCGCTGAGCCCTCGATCGGGGGGCTTCGGCTCCCCGGTCGAAACAACAAGGAAAGCTCATACCCCGATGCCGCGCTGATCGTGAATGATGGGATGCACCAGCGAAGCCAGGTTCAGCGTGCGCGGAGCCCTGCTCCTGCGCGAGGAGAGGACGTACCATCGGGGCCATCTGGCCACCGAGACCCTGGTGGTGGAGCCCCTTCGGGTCGCCTGAGCCGCCCTTCTAGGAGATGAGGGGGAACGACACCATGTTCTCCAGCGCCGAGCCGGTGCTGTTGACCTGCTCGTAGCTGGGCGGCTGGACGGGCAGGTTGCACAGCGAGGGGATGATGAAGGCGCCCAGCGTCATGCCGGAGCCCACGTCCTCCTGGAAGGCCACGCCGATCACGTCCTCCGCCAGGTAGGGGTACACCAGGAGCGGGCCGCCCCAGTTGGCCGTCATGAGGTTGATGCAGCCCTCGTCGCCCGGCTCGCCCGACCCGAGGCTGGGCGGGGTGACGGGGGGGTCGGCCGTCGAGAATGGCATCGCGAGGGCCATGGAGACGGCTGCGAGAAGAAGGACCGCGATGCGACTGACGACGGCCACGTCGATGCCTCGGGCCCCACAAGCGCCGTCCCGCTGTGATAAGGCTTGTCGTGCCCGACGCGACCGGGGGAAACGCCACGTTTCCCCGGCGAAGTCCTTGGACGACAAAGTATATCTCGGCCCGGACGGAAGTGCGCGCGGCATGGTCCCCGTCCGCGTCGCCCTCGGCGTCCTTCTTGTCGCCGTCGTCGCGGCCCCCCTCGTCGCGGCAGCGCCGGCCAGCGGAGGGCTTGACGCGCAGGGGATCCTCCACCTGGCGGGGCCCCTGGTCGCGGACGCGAAGTCCGGCGACCTCGTCTGGAACTCCACCCGGGCCCCCGACCTCGCGCTCGCGGGCGAGGGCATCCACCTGGAGCGGATCGGCACCACGCGGACCGTCCAGCCGACGCCGGTGGGCGACGTCGTCATGGGCAACGCCAACGTGGACGACACCGTGGACGTCGCCTCGGGCCGCATCACCTTCTCCACGGGCGAAGGCCAGCAGGTCGTGGCGCTCCAGGACCTCGGCGCGCTCCACCTCACGGGCGCGCAGGCCGACGTGCGACCCGTCGCGGGCGCGCGCCTGGCCTCCATCAGCCTCACCCAGCAGAGGGACGGCTTCTCCTGCGACATCCAGCAGAAGTGCCTCGCCACCCTGGGCACGTACCAGATGGACGGCGCCGCGGGGACGCTGGAAGGCGCGCTGGCGATCTTCGTGCGCGGGCCCGCGGTCCACGTGGTCGACGCCTCGGGGAGCGAGCGCGTCTTCGGCTCGGGCCAGACCTCCACGACCACCACCACGGGAGCCCAGCGCGACGACACCTGGGTCCTCCTCACCATCCAGAAGGCGACGGGCTCCTTCTCGGCCGCCCCCCACGCGGCCTACCTCGCGGCGCCCTCGCTCCAGGGCACGGCGGCTTCGCTGGACGCCGCCACCGGTGCCCTCTCCGTGGGCGGCAAGGCCTACCGGGCCCACGACGAGGCGGTCGAGGCCGCAGGTGCGCTGCGCATCGCCCTCGCGCCCCTGGCCCCCGGCGACTTCAAGGCCGCGGGAGAGGTCGTCTACGCCTCGGGGTTCCACGCGGACGTCGCGGGCGACGTCACGCGCATCAACCTCCACGAGGCGCCCGTCTTCGAGCAGCCCGTCGCGCAGGCGGTTGGCATCGCGGCCCTGGTCACCGCGGCCGTGGCGAGCGCCGCGGCCTACTACTGGCCCCTTCTCTCCTTCCACCTCGCGGCGCTCGGGGCGCCCCTCTACACGCGGCTGAGGCAGCCGGAGATCCTCGACAACGACGTGAGGAACCGCATCTACGACATCATCCGCGCGAACCCGGGCATCAGCGCCCGCGCCGTGCACCGCGAGAGCGAGCAGAGCTGGGGCACCGTCGTCTACCACCTGCGCCAGCTGGAGCGGCACAACCTCGTCGTGAGCCGCACCATGGGCCGCACGCGCAACTACTACGAGAACCACGGGAAGTACAAGGGCATGGAGGCCCAGCTCGCGTGCCTCCAGGCGCCGCGCGCGCTCACGCTGGCCCGCGTGATCCTGGACAACCCCGGCGCGACGCAGGAGCAGCTCGTGGAGAAGTCCGGCTACCCGCAGCCCACGACGTCCTACTACGTCCGCAAGCTGCGCAAGGCGGGTCTCATCGACGAGGCGCGGGAAGGGCGCTACGTGCGCTACCTGCCCGCCCAGGACCTCGCGCGCTTTGTCCAGACGGCCGATCCCACGCCGCTGGGCAGCCCGACCCCCGCCGGCGTCAACGCGTGAGCGACGCGGGCGCCTCGCGACGGGCATGGCGTTTCTGGCGGCCCCGCGTTTTGGAGCGTCAGGAGGTCACGCGACGGGGCCGCCCGGGGTCACGTGACCGGTCACGTGACTCCTGATCCCTGCGGGCGTCCTGGCGCGTCCAAGCTTGGAACCTGACCCGAGGGCAGGCCAAGGCGTCCCGGGCCGGAGGCCGAAGCCGCTCCGGCCGAATCTACAAATAGGGGGTGTGAATTGGGGGGCCCTACGCGCCCGCGCTTCCCTCGTGGAGGCGGGGGCGAAGCGCGCGACCGCGGTTCGATCCGCGACGCGCGAACCGGGGACGGCGAAACCATCAAATATGATGGTGGCGTACGCGCCCTTCCCGACCCGGGCGACTGGGCGGGCGTCGGGCACCGATCCCGACCTCTGGCGGCCTGGCCGCCATGCGAGACGGACGCGCGAAATCCCTAAATAGGGGGCGTGCGTACCAGGGTCGCCCCTCCGGCATCTGTCCGGTGGAAGCGGCGATCGGCTCCGGCCGGTCGTGAAGGCCCCGGTGCGCGAAACCTTCAAATAGGGAGCGTGCATTCGTCGCCTCCTGCCCCCGACCGGGGACAGGCGAGCGCCGCAAGGCGCGATCACGGACCTCAGGTCCGCTGCATCCGGATCCTCGAGCCCCCTGGGTTCAGAGAGGATTCAAATACGAGAACCGCGTTCTCGCCCGAGCCCTTCGGACCCTGTGCGGGGCCGAGATGGGCGCCACGGACGCTGACGCGCCGAGCGGCCCTTCGGGCTGCGTTGACAGCGTAGATCCAAGCCGTGGGACAGCGAGTCGCTGACTCGGAAACCATTCATGTGAAGCCGGGAGAAACCCGATTGCGCGTGGCTTCGGCCGCGTGGCAAGCGTGACCTCTCCACAGCTGAGATTCGAGCCAAGTTGCTACGTGCACAGACCCTAATAGCGAGCACAGCGCGCAACGCGCTGATCGCATTACAAGGACAAGGAGCGGACAAGTTCCCTCCCCTGCGAGCACATCGCGCGCAGATGGATGGTGAAACTTGCTTCACTCCGCCAATTCTGGTTGATCCTGCCAGAGACCACCGCTATTGGAGTTCGCTTAAGCCATGCGAGTCGAGAGGGTTCGG
>JAJPHT010000010.1 GCA_021325135.1 Pseudomonadota bacterium
ATCGAGGCCAAGCAGCCCAACTCGGCCATCCGCAAGTGCGTCAAGATCCAGCTCATCAAGAACGGCCGCCAGGTCACCGCGTTCGCGGTGGGCGACGGCGCGATCAACTTCATCGACGAGCACGACGAGGTGCTCATCGAGGGCATCGGCGGGCGCATGGGCCGTTCCTACGGCGACATCCCCGGCGTGCGCTTCAAGGTCATCCAGGTCAACGGCGTCTCGCTCGACGAGCTCGTCCGCGGCCGCAAGGAAAAGCCGATGCGGTGATATCATGGCGGACGAAGAGAGCACCACCCAGCAGATGGCCGAGGCCCCCCAGACCGAGTTCCAGACGGCGAAGGAGCTGGCCGCGAGCCGCAAGCCCAAGTACGCCGGCCCCAACCTTCTCCTCTTCGAGAAGTACGACCTCAGCGAGGTCGCCGTGCAGGACCCTGGCCTCGTGCGCTACATCAACCTCCAGCCGATCCTCGTGCCCCACACGGGCGCGCGCCACGGCAACAAGAGCTTCGCGAAGCACAAGATGAACGTCGTCGAGCGCCTCATCAACGAGCTGATGCGCAGCGAGACGTACACCGGCAAGAAGAACTCCGCGTTCCGCGCGACGCGCGAGGCGTTCGAGATCATCGCGACCCGCACCAAGCAGAACCCCGTGCAGGTCCTGGTCACGGCGCTGGAGAACGCGGCGCCCCGCGAAGAGGTCACGCGCCTGCGCTACGGCGGCATCTCGGTCCCCAAGGCCGTGGACGTCGCCCCCGCGCGCCGCCTCGACCAGTCCATCCGCCGCATCGCCTCGGGCGCCGTGGAGGCTTCGCACAAGTCGAAGAACTCCATCGCCCAGTGCCTCGCCGACGAGATCCTCAAGGCTTCCAAGAACGACATGAACAGCGTCGCCATTGCGAAGAAAGAGGAGATCGAGCGCGTCGCGAAGTCGGCGCGCTGATCGGCCCACGACCCCGCGCCGGGCGGCTTCCCGGCCTTCTTTTCTCGCTTCTTGTCGACCCGGGCAGCCCCGGCCTCGTCCGGGGACCGTAGGAGCCGCCTTTATCCGGGCGGGCCGCGGATGCAGGCATCGTATGCTCGACGAGCGCTTCCTCACGCGGCTCTCGCAGGCGTTCCCCACCTTCCACGACCGGGTCGACGCCGAGGCGAAGGCCGAGGCGCAGCGGCTCCTCGCGCAGTCCGGCGGCGACGTGCAGCGCGCGCTGGTCCGGGCGCGCTTCGAGGGCGCGGCGCGGCTCTGGTGGCCCTACGTCAAGGGGAGCGTCCCCGTCGTGGGCGACGACCGCGGGGCCATGGAGGCGTTCACGCGCATCGTGCTCGCCGTGGACCACGTCCTGGGCCACCAGCCCCCCAGCATGGAGGCGGCGCGCGAGCAGGTCATCCAGGTGCTTCGCAGCAGCCTGGACGTGGAGCGGCTCTCGAAGCTCGCCGGGGGCGAAGGCCCGCAGGCGGGCAAGGGCGGCGCGGCCGCGGCCGGGCTCGTGGCCAGCGTGGCGGCGCTCTGGGCGCCCGTGTCCGCGGCGCGCCGCGTCGCCCGCGCGGCCCGCTGGCTCCCGCGGCCCGTGAAGTACGGCGTGGGCGCCCTCGTCCTCGCGACGCTGGCCTCCATCCCCATCGTCGCGGGCTTCTCCGCGGGCCGGCAGGCGGAGCGCGCCGCGCGCAGCCGCGGCATCCCCCCCACGCTGGAGGCGCCCGACGGCTCGCGGAGCTATCACGACGTCGCGGCGTGAGGCTGATCCAGAACGCTCATCGACGCGCGGTGCGCAGGGAGGCGGCATGCTGCTGCGCCCTTCCGCCGCGGCGGCGGGCCTCCTGGCGGTGCTCGCCTTCCTCCCCTTCGCCTGGGGCGTCACGCCTGACCGGGTGGACCCCCGCGCGTGCCACGAGGCGGCCGTGGAGGTCAAGCCCTTGGCGGAGCCCCCGCTGGAGCGCCCCTTCCGGACGCTTTGCGCGACACCGGAGTTCGCGCGGCTGATCGCGCGCTGGGGCCCGGACAACCTCACCGTCTCCGAGCAGGGGCACCGCGTGGGCGCAGGCGCGGCGCCCCTCAACGCGACGCGCGACGGGGGCGGGGCGCTCGTCCTCGACGGCGCGCAGTTCACGCTGACGTGGATCGCGCCCTGCCAGGGGAGCGCGGAGCCGTGCGTCTTCGCGGAGTGGTGGACCGCGACGCTGCCCGGGGGCGCCCTCTCGGGGCCCTTCGGGGGAGAGGGCCACCCCCCGGGGACGTGGCATTTCGGCACGGCCATCGTCGAGCCGCCGCGCGGGAGCGCGTGACGGATCCCCGTCGCAAGGGCTAATACCCCCCGCCCGCAGAGCGGAAGGCCGGGTCGATCGCCCTGCACGTGGACAAGTCCATCGACATCGCCGCGCCCCCCGAGCGCGTGTTCGCCTGGCTCCTTCCCGCGCGCCAGTCGCGCTGGGACCCCTCCGTCGAGCGCGCGGTCGCGCTCTCCGGCGCGCGCTTCGAGCGCGTGCTGCGCGCGCAGGGGCACCGCTTCGCCAGCGAGGCCGAGGCGACCGACGTGGAGGAGGACCGCCGCTTCGCGTGGCGCCAGGTTGCGGGCGACTTCGCGGAGCACCGCGGCGCGTTCGACCTCGCCCGCGTCCCGGGCGGCACGCGGCTGCGCCTCGTGGCGGACGTGGAGTACCCGTACCGCATGCCCAGCCTCGTAAGAGAGGACGACCTGAGGCGCGAGCTTTCCGACCGCCTCGACGAGGCGCTCTTCAACCTCAAGGCGCTGGCCGAGGCGCGCGGCGCCTCGTGAGCGCGGGCCTCAGAGCCACGCGCCGGCGTGCTTGATCCGGCCCAACGTCTCCTTGTCGATGCGCACGCGGCTCGTGAGCGCAGCGCGCACGAGGAGGCTCGCCTCCAGGAGGCTGAGCAGGTGCTGGTCCTGCGGCGGGGCCGCGGCGCGCAGCTTGTTCACCGCGGCGCGGATCGCAAGCTCGCCCTCCTTCTGGAGCGCCTCCGACTCGCCCGGCTTCAGCCAGCGCGCGTGGAGCGCCACGAGCTTGGGGTTCTGGAGCGCGGTGAGGATGTCGGGGTCCATCTCGTCGATCATCCCCTTGGGCTTGGGGCCCTTGACGGTGGTGGCGGGGCCGGCGTGCTCGTCCTCGACCTCGTAGCGGCGCGGGCCCTTGGAGGCGCCGGCCGCGGCGCGCAGGGCCAGCTGGGTCGCGTCAAGCTCCGTGCGCCTGGCCTGGCCGCTCCCCTGCGCGCCCTGAAGGAGACGCTCCAGGATGGCGTCCAGCGTGGCGCGCAGCGCGGCCCACCCCTGCGGATCGGCGCGGATGCCTTCGCCGGTCTTGCGGAACTGGAGGCCGTGCAATTCCAGGTGCTGGTGCGCCAGCAGGCTGCGGTAGAGGGGCGCGGGGAGGCGCGGGTGGATGACGCGGAGGTTGCCCCCGTCCACGTCGGGGTAACGGTAGTCGAGACGCGCCAGAAGGTGGCGCGGCCCCGCGGGAAGCTCCTGCGCGACGCCCAGGAGCGTCACGGCGCGCGCGCCGTCGAGGCGCTGGTAGTGGTGGAACTCGATGGCGGGGGGCTTGTCCGGAAGGCGCAGCGGCGCGAGGTCCAGGTTCTTCCCCTGGAGGGCGGGCCGCAGGGGGAGCCAGCCGGGGCGCGCGCTGTCGTGGACGAGGTACTTGCCCAGGAGCGCGAGGCGCGCCTCCAGGTCCGCCTGGTGGATGGTGGCCTCCCACGGGGAGGCGATGGGGTGCTTGTCCTCGTGGGCGTCCAGGGGGTCCTCGTCGCCGAAGGCCTGCTCGTGGACGACGTAGCGGAGCCGCTTCTCGTCGGTCTCGATCCAGGCCTGGACGTCGTGCGTCCGGCCCTCGTCGACGTACCGCCACGCGCGGACCTTCGGCATCCGAAGCTCACTGGTCGTGCTCGCCCCATGAACCTTGCCAGACCGCGCCCCGGCCGCGGGGGCTTTCCGAAGGGACCTTTTTCCCCCTTCCGTGGACAAGGACCACCCCCGCCTGGTGTCGCTGGTGCCCAGCTGGACGGAGACGCTCTTCGCCTTCGGCCTCGACCAGTCTGTCAT
This sequence comes from Pseudomonadota bacterium, assembly GCA_021325135.1. Lineage (GTDB taxonomy): Archaea > Thermoplasmatota > SW-10-69-26 > JACQPN01 > JAJPHT01 > JAJPHT01. The sequence goes on from JAJPHT010000010.1 coordinate 4,050, forward strand.
CGGCGCCACGCGCTTCTGCGTGCACCCCAGGGAGCTCGTCGCCAAGGTCGAGAAGGTGGGGGGCACCAAGGACCCGGACGTCGCGCGCATCGTGGCGCTCCGGCCCGACCTCGTCGTGTGCGACCACGAGGAGCAGCGCCAGGAGGACGTGGAGGCCCTCCGCGCCGCCGGGCTTCAGGTCTGGCTCAGCGACGTGCGCAGCGTGGACGGCTCCCTGCGCGAGATCGCCTCCCTGGGCCGCGCGGTGGGGCGCGAGGACGCGGCCGCCGCCCTCGTGGAGCGCATCGAGGCCGCCCTGGCGGAGATCCGCCCCGCGGGCCCGCCCGTCCCGGTCTACTGCCCCATCTGGCGCCGGCCGTGGATGACGCCCACGCGCGACACGTACTCGCACCACGTCCTCGCGATGGCGGGGGCGCGCAACGTGTTCGCGGACGCACCGGGGCGCTATCCGGAGCGCGCGCCCGCGCAGGCGCGCGAGGCGGGCGCCACCGCGGCGCTCCTCCCCACCGAGCCCTACCCGTTCCACGAGAAGCTCGCCCTCGCGCGGGAGGAGCTGGTCGCGGCGGGCTTCGACCCGGCGCGCATCCTCGTGGTGGACGGCGAGGCGCTGACGTGGTACGGCGCTCGCGAGCCGGAGGGATTGCGCGCGGTGGCGGACGCGGTGGCGCGCCTTGGCCCCTAGTCCTTGGAGCCTTCGCGCAGCGCGCTGGCGACGAACTCCTGCACGTAGGCCCCGATGACCACCAGCGCGAGGGCGCCCAGGATGCCCCACGCCCAGCTGTGGGGCTGGTCCTGCGCGATGGCCCACCCCAGGGGCACGCAGAGGCACGCGCTGAGCCAGCCCGTGAGGTGCATGCGGCGGGCGCGCAGCGTGAGGCGCCTCGTGGGCTGGCCGAAGGACTCCGAGAGCACGTGCCACGCGAGGACGCCGCCGGTCATGATGTCGACGACGGGCGACCACCAGTAGTGGAACACGATGCCCAGGTCGCTCGTGGGCGGGCCGGTGGCGACGAGGGCCACGGTGGCGAGGAAGAACGCCATGAGGAGGTCGCGGATGGTGAAGACCCAGAAGAGGGCGCGCAGGTGCTTCTGCGCCCCGGGGCCCGAGGGCGCGCCGCGCAGCACGATCTCCGCGAAGGCGCGCGCCTTCTCCCGGGGGGTGCGCGCGCGGGGGTCCTTGGCGCGCCACACGGCGTGGCCCACCGCGGCGACCCCGTAGAGGAGGAGCGCGGCGGAGAGGACGAAGAGGACGCGGTACGTCCCCGTGAGGTCCGCGCCGTAGGAGGCGTAGTCGCGGGGCGAGACGCCGACGATGAGGACGTCGGGCCGGAGCAAGAGGGCGCCGCCGCCCAGGAGGGCGAAGACGAAGCTTCCCGCCTGCACGGCGCGCGGCTTCAGCCAGCGCGTCAGCGGCGTGTCCAGCAGCGCGAGCATCATGACGTAGGGCGGGACGAGGAAGAAGGCGGCCACGAAGCCCAGGAGCGTCGCGAGGTAGACGCCCCGCGGCGTCGTGAGCACGTGGACGAGCCCGTTGGCGAAGCCCCCGGCGACGGCCTCCGCCAGCGTCACGCCCGCGACGATGAGGGGGAAGGGCCCCTCCAGCCACCTGCGCCACCACAGGAAGCCGATCCAGGCCGTGGTGAGGAGCCCCGCCGAGAGGACGACGAGGCCCGGGAAGGCCAGGAGCGTCACGTTGTTGGGCACGCGGCGCTAACTCCGGAGGACGACAAAAGGGTTGGCGCCCCTCGCCCGGCTACGTGGTGATCCTTCCGTAGAGCCGCGCCGCGACGGCGATGAGGACGACGGCGACGCCCAGGAGGACGCCCACGTCGACGAGGAGGCTCACCGCGCCGGCGCCCGTGGCCAGCATCAATTCGCGCAGCGCGTCCACCATGTAGGTGAGCGGGTTCACGTAGGCGACCACCTGGAGCCAGCGCGGCATGGCGGCGATGGGGTAGATGGCGTTGCTGGCGAAGAAGAGGGGCATGGTGATGACCTGCCCGATGCCCATGAAGCGCTCGCGCGTCTTCACGATGACCGCGACGAGCAGCGAGAGCGTGCTGAACACCGCGGCGCCCAGGAACACGATGGCGAGGACGCCCGCGATGCGCAGAGGATTGAACGAGAGCCCGACGCCCAGGAGCGCCGCCAGCGCGTAGATGATGAGCACCTGCGTGAGGCTCCGCATGCCGGCGCTCAGGGCCTTGCCCGCGACCAGCGCGCTGCGCGGCGTGGGGCTCGCCAGGAACTTCTGGAGGATGCCCAGGTCGCGCTCCCAGATGATGGCGATGCCGTAGAAGATCGCCACGAAGAGGACGCTCTGCGCCAGGATGCCCGGCGCCAGGAAGTCGAGATACCCCGTGGTCCCGGTGTCGATGGCGCGCATGTGCGCCATGACCTGGCCGAAGACCAGGAGCCAGAGCGCGGGCTGCACCGCGCGGGTGAACAGCTCGGTGGGGTCCTGGCGCATCTTCTGGGCCTCCATCCCCGCGATGGCCAGCGTCTTGGACACGTAGCGCCTCAGCGCCACGAAGGGGTTCGCCTCAGCCGAGGCGGCGTGCGGTGCGTCGAGCGCGGGCTGCGTCACGGAAGTCACCTCCGGATTCCAGGCTGTTGCCGGTGTAGTGGGCGAAGACGTCGTCCAGCGTGGCGCCGGGCTTCGCGACGGAGGCCTTCAGCTCTGCCGGAGTGCCCAGGGCGGCGATGCGCCCCTTGGCCATGATGGCGACGCGCTCGCAGAGGAGGTCGGCCTCCTCCATGTAGTGCGTGGTGAGGATGACGGTCATGCCGTGCTCCGCGCGCAGCCTCCGGATGTGCTCCCACACGGCGGCGCGCGCCACGGGGTCCAGCCCCACGGTGGGCTCGTCGAGGAAGAGCACCTGAGGCTCGTGGAGGATGGACTGCGCGATCTCCAGGCGCCGCACCATGCCGCCCGAGTAGGTCTTCGCGGAGCGGTCCGCGGCCTCGCCCAGCCCCATGAAGTCCAGCGCGTCGGAGATGCGCTCCTCCCGCTGCGCGCGCGGGATGTCGTAGAGCTTCGCGAAGATCTCCAGGTTCTGCCGCCCCGTGAGGCTGCCATCCGCGCTGAGCACCTGCGGCACGTAGCCGATGGCGCGGCGCACGGCGGGCGCGTCACGGATGATATCATGGCCCGCGACGCGGGCGTGCCCCTCGGTGGGCGGCAGCAGCGTCGTGAGCATCTTGATGGCGGTGGTCTTGCCCGCGCCGTTGGGGCCCAGGAGGCCGAACGCCTCGCCTTCGGGGATGGCGAGGTCGAGGCGGTCCACCGCGAGCACGTCGCCGAATCGGCGCGTGAGGGCGCGGGTCTCCACGGCGAGGCTCACGCGCGCGCCCCCTTGCCAAGCACGCGGTGGAGGACCCTCAGGCCCGAGGCCAGCGCGTCGCGGTCCTCGCGGGGCAGGCCCGAGAGGCGCTCCGCCATCCAGCGGCGCGTGCCCTCGCGCGCCTTGCGCCACGAGGCGAGGGCCTGGGGGCTGACGCGCAGCGCGACCTGGCGGCGGTCGTCCTCGCCCTGCTCGCGCTCCACGAGGCCGCGGTCCACCAGCGTCTGCACGAGCTTGGAGGCGGCGGGGCGGCTGAGCCCCAGGTGGTCCGCCAGCGCGGAGAGCGTCGCGCCCTCGTGCCGGCCGACGTAGCCCAGCGCGCGGAACTGCGCCACCGTGAGGTCGGGCGAGCGGCCCGCGCGCATCGTCTCGCGGATCTCCGCCATGGCGGGCGGGATCGACTCCAGGAGCAGGCCCGCAAGCTCCTCGTCCGTGAGCGCCACGGCTCCCCCAGGTAGTTTCCGGGAGAAATGGTTTCCGACGGAAACTATTTGGGGGCAGGCAGCCTCAGGCGCGCCATGGACGCCCCCGCCGCGGTGGAGGTCACGGGCCTCAGCAAGACGTTCGAGAAGGTCAAGGCCGTCCAGGACGTCTCCTTCTCCGTGCGCAAGGGCGAGGTCTTCGCCTTCCTCGGCCCCAACGGGGCAGGCAAGAGCACGACCATCAAGATGCTCTGCACGCTGCTGCGCCCCACCGCGGGCACGGCCGCCGTCGGGGGCCACGACGTGCGCGACGAGCCCCGCGCGGTGCGCCGCGCCATCGGCCTCGTCTTCCAGGAGCGCACGCTGGACGACCAGCTCACCGCCGAGGAGAACCTCCGCTTCCACGCGGTGCTCTACGGCGTCCCCGCCGCGGAGCTTGACGCGCGCATCGACCGCGTGCTGAAGCTCGTGGACCTCGCCGATCGGCGCAAGGACCTCGTCTCCACCTTCTCGGGCGGGATGGCGCGCCGCCTGGAGGTCGCCCGCGCGCTCCTCCACGCGCCCGAGGTGCTCTTCCTGGACGAGCCCACCGTGGGCCTCGACCCGCAGACCCGCGCCAAGATGTGGAAGGACGTCATGCGCCTGCGCGACGAGGAGGGGGTCACGATCTTCATGACGACGCACTACATGGACGAGGCCGAGTACGCGGACCGCATCGCCATCATCGACCACGGGAAGATCGTGGCGCTGGACACGCCGGCCAACCTCAAGGCCGCCGTCGGGCTCGACACCATCCGCCTCGCCACCTCCGACGACAAGGCCGCCGCCGAGCAGCTCGCCAAGGCGGGCTACGACGCCAAGGTGGGCGAGAAGGGGGGCGTCGTGCTGCGCGTCAAGGACGGCGAGGGCGCCGTCGCGGACGTGGTGGTCCGCGCGGGCGTCGCCATCCGCAACGTGAGCGTCCACCGGCCCAGCCTCGACGACGTGTTCCTCCACTTCACCGGCCACGAGATCCGGCCCGACGAGGGGCCCGGCATGTCCGCCATGGCGCGGGCGTGGATGGGCGCCCGGATGGGCGGCGGCCGCATGGGGGGGCGCTGAATGGCGACCGCCATGGGCGACGCGCACGCCCGCGACGCGGGCAACGCCATGCACCTGGGCAGCGAGCTTCGCACGGCCGGCATGGTCGCGCGCCGCGAGCTGATCCGCTTCACGCGCAACCGGACGCGCATGATCGGCGGCCTCGTGCAGCCGCTCCTCTTCCTCCTCGTCTTCGGCTACGGCCTGGGCTCGCTGGTGGGCTCCACGGGCGGGCTGGACTACAAGAAGTTCATCTTCCCGGGCTCCCTCGCCATGAGCGTCGTCACCACGAGCATCTTCGGCGCCATCAGCATCGTGTGGGACCGCGAGTTCGGCTTCCTGCGCGAGATGCTCGTCGCCCCCGTCTCCCGCGCCAGCATCCTCCTGGGCAAGACCATCGGGGGCGCCGTCGTCGCGACGTTCCAGGGCGTGATCATGCTCCTCTTCGCGCCCATCGTCGGCCTCACGCTCACGCCGATCCTCGTCGTCCAGGTGCTGCTCCTCTGCTTCCTCATCGCGTTCGCGCTGACGAGCTTCGGCGTCTTCATCGCGAGCCGCATGAAGAAGATGGAGGCGTTCCAGAGCGTCATGCAGTTCCTCCTCTTCCCCATGATCTTCCTCTCGGGCGCGCAGTTCCCGCTCTCGGGTCTCCCCTCCTGGCTCGCCGTCGTGACGCGCCTCGACCCCCTCACCTACGCGGTGGACCCGCTGCGGCGCATCATCCTGGGCGCGCAAGGCGTCCCCGCGGAGGCCATCGCGCGCTTCGGCGGCAACGGCGTCCAGGTCTTCGGCTACACGCTCGCCGTCTGGCAGGAGCTTGCCGCCGTCGCCGCCTTCGCGGTCGTCTTCCTCGCGCTGGCCATCTGGGCCTTCTCCAAGCCCGAGTGAGCAAGGCCTCAAGCACGAGGCGCCCCCCTGGGGGATGCATGCTCCCCGTGGGCGGCATCCACCACGTCACGTGCATCGCGGGCGATCCGCAGGAGAACCTCGACTTCTACGCGGGCCTCCTGGGCATGCGCCTCGTGAAGCGCAGCGTGAACCAGGACGACCCCGGGACGTACCACCTCTTCTACGCCGACGCGGAGGGGCACCCGGGCAGCGACCTCACGTTCTTCCCGTGGCCCGACATGGGGCCGGGCCGCAACGGCACGGGCATCACCAACGAGGTCGCCCTTGCGATCCCCCAGGGCAGCGCTGCCTGGTGGCGCGACCGCCTCGCCAAGGAGGGCCTGCGCGTCCGCGAGGAGACGCGCTTCGGCGAGGAGACGCTCGCCTTCGAGGACTTCCACGGCTTGCGCCTCGCCCTCACCACCTCGCCCCGCGCCCAGGAGCGGACGTTCACGCCGTGGGCCCGCAGCGCGGTCCCCGCGGTCCACCAGATCCGCGGCCTCCACGCCGTGCGCGCCGTCGAGATCGCCGCCGACCCCACCAAGGCGCTCGCGGAGCGGGTCCTGGGCATGCGCCTCGTGGGGAGCGAGGAGGGGTGGGACCGCTACGCGGGCGCCGACCCGGCCTCCGGCCACCTCGACGTGTGCTCGAAGCCCAGCCTCCCGCGCGGCGAGTGGGGCGTCGGCAAGGTGCACCACGTCGCGTGGCGCGTGAAGGACGACGCGCAGCAGCGCGATCTCCAGGGCGCCGTGCGAAGCGCGGGCCTCGGCGCGACGCAGGTCATCGACCGCTTCTGGTTCCACTCCGTCTACTTCCGCGAGCCCGGCGGCATCCTCTTCGAGCTGGCCACCGACGGCCCGGGCTTCGGCGTGGACGAGCCGCTGGACGCGCTGGGCGAGCGCCTTGTCCTGCCCCCGTGGCTGGAGCCGCGCCGCCCGCAGATCGAGGAGCGGCTCAGCCCGCTGCGGCTCCCCCGCGCCCCCGAGGCCCGGCCGTGAGCCCGGCGGACCACGTCCACGTCTGGCAGCCCGGGGCGCCCGGCGCCGCGCGCACGCTGCTCCTCCTCCACGGCACCGGGGGAGACGAGCGCGACCTCCTGCCCCTCGCGGGCGTGCTGGACCCCGGCGCCAACGTGCTGAGCCCCCGCGGCAACGTGCTGGAGAACGGCGCGCCGCGCTTCTTCCGCCGCCACGCGCCCGGCGTGCTGGACCTGGACGACCTCGCCCGGCGCACCCGGGACCTCGCCGCCTTCGTGCGCGACGCCTCGCGCCGCCACGGCTTCCCCCTGGAGGGCGTCACCGCGGTGGGGTTCTCCAACGGCGCCAACGTCGCCGCGAGCCTCCTCTTCGAGGAGCCCGACGTGCTGCGGGACGCGATCCTCATCCGCGCCATGCTCCCCTACCGCCCCAAGGAGCCGCCCCGCGTCGCGGGCAAGCGCGTGCTGCTCCTGGCGGGCGAGCGCGACCCGTACTCGCGCCGCGACGTCACCGAGGAATTGGCCTCCATCCTGCGCAGCGGCGGCGCACAGGTCGAGACGCATTATGCTCCCGCCGGGCACGAGCTTGTCCGGGAGGACGTGGACGAGGCGCGGCGGTGGATGCAGCGCGGGTGAGGCCCCTTCGCGGGAAGGCCCCGGCGCGTCGCTACTTCACGGTTCTGGGTCTGTCAGGTCGCGGCCCACCAGGAGCGACAGCGCCAAGCATGGCCGGCGCGAGTCCTCCGCATGGACCCCGCCGCGCGCGCCGTGTGGGCTCTCGTCTTCGGCGACGCGCTCGCGTTCTTCGTGCCCTTCGCCATCCTGCGCCTGCGTCCCGTGAGGCTGAAGCCCATCGCGACGTTGGTCCTCGCCGTCGCCGCGGCGGCCGTCATGCTCTACGCCATGGCGAAGGCGGCCAGCCTTCCGAGCGATTCCCTCGCCCTCCTCGTCGCGCTCGGGCTCCTTCCCCTCGGCGTCGCGGCCGGCGCGCGAGAAGGGTGGCGCTTCGTCGCGCCCGTGGGCGGCGCGCTGGGGCTCGTCGTGCTCGCGCTCATGGCGTGGGGCCCCCTGCACCCGCCGGTCTTCCTGCCCCGCTTCCCTCCGCTGGCTCCGCTCCCGCCCCGCGCGTGGGCGACGCTCCTGGCGGGAACGCTGGCCCTCCTCGCGCCGTGGCGCTGGGCAAGCGCGCTTGCGACGGCGCTCCTGTGGCTCGCGCTTGTCGTGGCGGGCATGCACGACGCCCAGACGAGCGAGCTGTTGCGCGCCTACTACATGGCCGGGCCGGCGTTCCTCGCGCTCGCCGCCCTGCTCTCCGCCGCGGTCCCCCTCCGGGAGCGGGCGGCGCGCTCTCCGCCCGGGATGGCGTCTTCGCCTTGAGGGTCGGCGCCCCACACCCCCAACACGCTTTTATAGGGGTCCTCCATTGCAGCGCCATTCGCAGCCTGTGACGCCCCGCGTCCCCCCGGGATTCCCGGCCAGGACGAGGGCGGAGGTGTTGCTCCGGCAACCTTCCTGGCGTCCGCCCCGTTGCGATCGAAGGTGAAGACACCATGGCGATGTACGTCCGATTCGAAGCTCCCAAGGAACTCCAGGACAAGGCCTACGAGGCCGTCGAGGCCGCCCGCGACTCCGGCGCCGTCAAGAAGGGCACCAACGAGGTCACGAAGCTCATCGAGCGCGGCCAGGCCAAGCTCATCGTGATGGCCCAGGACATCCAGCCCGAGGAGGTCCTCGCGCACATCCCCCTCCTCTGCGAGGAGAAGGGCATCCCCTACACCTACGTCCCCTCCAAGGCGGAGCTGGGCACGGCGGCGGGCCTTGAGGTGCCCACCGCCAGCGTGGCGATCGTGGACGCGGGCCGCGGCCAGCAGATCATCGGCGAGATCGCCGAGGCCGTCGCCGCCCTGCGCAAGTAAGCTCATGTCCTGGTGATATCACATGGCTGAAGAAGACAACGAGCAGGGCATCCCCGCCGAGGTCGTCGAGATCATCGGCCGCACGGGGATGACCGGCGAGGCCACGCAGGTGAAGGTCCGCGTCCTGGACGGGCGCGACAAGGGCCGCATCATCACGCGCAACGCCATGGGCCCCATCCAGATGGGGGACATCCTCATGCTGCGCGAGACGGCGCGCGAGGCGAAGAAGCTCGGGATGCGGTGAGCCCCATGGTCGACCGCCACGTCTGCAGCTTCTGCGGCGCCGACATCGAGCCCGGCACCGGCAAGCTCTACATCAAGAAGGACGGCACGAAGTACAACTTCTGCTCCAACAAGTGCCAGAAGAACCAGATCGGCCTAAAACGTGTCAACCGCAACGTCAAGTGGACCGGCGCCTTCGAGAAGGGCGCGGGCCCCACGCCGCCCAACCCGGCGAAGAAGGCGAAGAAGGCCGCCGCGCCCGCCAAGGAGCAGTAGGGCATGTCCGCGGAGCGCACGTTCGCCATGGTCAAGCCCGACGGGGTCCAGCGCGGCCTCGTGGGCGAGATCGTGCGGCGCTACGAGGCGCGCGGCCTCAAGGTCGTGGGCCTGAAGCTCATGCACGTGCCCCGCTCCCTGGCGGAGGCGCACTACGCCGAGCACAAGGGCAAGCCGTTCTACAACGGCCTCGTGGACTACATCGTGAGCGGCCCCGTCGTCGCGCTCTGCCTCGAAGGCAAGAACGCGGTGGCGGTCGTCCGCGCGATGAACGGCGCCACGAAGCCCTGGGACGCGACGCCCGGCACCATCCGCGGCGACCTCGCCCTGGACATCGGCCGCAACGTCGTCCACGGCTCCGACAGCGTCGAGTCGGCCAAGCGCGAGCTTGACATCTACTTCTCGAAGGACGAGATCGTCGACTGGACGCCCGTCGCCCACAAGTGGGTCACCGAGTAAGCCGCCCTGGGGCCCCCGGCCCCTCTTTTTTCTCCACCTTGACGCGTCCAGCCTCGGCTTTCCGAGACGGTTTTATCCCCCCGGCGCGCAGGGAGCCCCCATGGCCCAGGAGACGCTGGCCCTGGCGGGCGCCGTCGCGGTAACGGGCGGGCTCTCCTACGGCTACGTCGCGCTGCGCCTGGGCCGGCGCACGGGCCTCGCGGGGGACGACTCGCGGGCCATGCGCTGCTTCGCCCTCTGGTGGAGCGCGCTTGGGCTGAACCTCCTCCTCGTGGGGCCCCTCTACTGGATCGCCAGCGTCGGCGCGCTCACGCTGCCGGTGCAGCTGGCAAGCTCGGTCCTCCAGCGGCTCCTCCTGGCCGTCTCGCTGGTGGGGCTCATGGCGTACCTGCTGTACCTGCTCACGGGCCGCGCGAGGATCGGCGTCCTGGCGACGATCTACGCCGCCTACGTCGCGCTCCTCCTGACGTCGCTGGTGGAGCAGCAGCCCACCGGCGTCCAAGTGCTCGCGTGGCGCACCGACCTCGCCTACGCGCGGAGGGCGCCGCTGTGGAGCGAGGCGTTGAGCTTCCTCCTCATCGTCCTGCCGCCCGTCGCCTCCAGCGTCGCGTACCTGCGGCTGCTCCCGCGCATGGGCGACCGCACGCAGCGCTATCGCACGGCCCTCGTCTCCGCCTCGCTCCTGGTCTGGTGGGTCGTCGCGGTGGTCGCGGGGCAGCCCGGCCTCCTGGACAACGGCCCCCTGCAGATCGCGGCGCGGCTCCTCAGCATCGCGTCGGCCCTCGCCGTGCTTTCCGCCTTCATGCCCCCCGCGTGGGTGCGGCGCCGCCTCGGCGTCGAGGCCTATCCCGGGCTGGCGTGAAGGGTGTGCCCTCCGCACGGAACCCGATCTCATCTTAGATACGGTCAACCGGGGCCAGTCGGCGGAGGGGGATGGCGCATCGGGGCTTCCAGCATTTGAGCCCTCCTGCCACGCGACACCTTTGCCAAGGGCTAAGAGCACCCTCCCTCCGGCGGGAGAGGGATGATCGAGGCGGACGGCGTGGGCAAGACCTACGGGAAGCACGTCGCCCTCAAGGGCCTCACCCTCAAGGTGGAGGCCGGCGAGGTGTTCGGCCTGCTGGGGCCCAACGGCGCCGGCAAGAGCACGCTCACCAAGATCTTCTGCGGCCTGCTCACGCCCACCGAGGGGCGCGCCTCCGTCGCGGGCCACGACGTCACGCGCCACGCCGGCGCCGCGAAGCGCACCATCGGCTACCTGCCGGACCGCGTGCCGGTCTACCGCTCCATGACGGCGCGCGAGACGCTCCACCTCTTCGCGCGCCTCCAGGGCATCCCGCGCGCGGAGCGCGAGGCGCGCGTCGAGGCGATGCTGGACCTCGTGAACCTCAAGGACGTGGACCGCCGCCCCGTGGGCGGCTTCAGCAAGGGCATGACGCAGCGCCTCGGCATCGCGCGCGCCCTGCTGCACGACCCCAAGGTCCTCTTCTTCGACGAGCCCGCCAGCGGCCTCGATCCCACCGGGCGGCGCGAGATCCGCGCGCTCATCCAGGGCCTCGCCGCGGAAGGCCGCACGGTGTTCCTCTGCAGCCACGACCTCGCCGAGGTGCAGGCCGTCTGCCACCGCATCGCGTTCCTCCGCAAGGGGGAGCTGGTCCGCGTCATGGCCGTGGGCGAGGCGGGCGGCCAGGAGCGCGAGTTCCGCGTCGACCTCGCCGAGATGGCCCCCGGCGTGGCGGACGCGCTGCGCGCGCTTCCCGGCGTCGCGCGCGTCGAGCCCGACGGCCTCTCGCTCCTCGTGCGCGCCTCGGACGCGGTGGACCGCGCGATCCTCGCCCGCGCCGTCGTGCGCGCCGGGGGCCTGCACCTGGACGTGCGCGAGGTGGCGCCCAGCCTCGACTCCCTCTACCGCGCCTACATCGAGCACGGCGAGACGCCGGAGGCGAGCGCGTGAGGGTCCTCCTCAGCCTCCTGCGCAAGGAGCTGGCCGAGATGGTGCGCGAGAAGAGGCTCCCCGCCTTCGCCCTCATCTACACCGCGCTCTCGGGCGTCATCACGTACTTCGTCATCGCGGACGCGCGCCGCAACGACGCCGCGCCGCCCAACGCCGTCGCCATCGCGCTGCCCCTCTTCTTCCTCAACGTGCTGGGCCTCGTGCTCCTCGCGGGCACGTTCGTCCTCGACGCCGTGGGGCGCGAGCGCGACGCGGGCATGCTGGGCGTCCTCCTCACGACGCCCGCCTCCAACTCGTCCGTCCTGGCCGCGAAGGCCGCGGCGGCCCTGTTCGCGTACCTCGTGGCGGCGATCCTCGGCCTCGCCTCCGCCGCGATCCTGGGCCTCGCGCTGGGGAACGTCGTGCCGCAGGCCGTCCTCCTGGGGTTCGCGGGGCCGCTCCTCGTCCTGTACGTCTTCCTGCTGGGGACCGGGCTCCTGCTCTCCGTCACGGCGTCCAGCGCGCGCCTCGCCATCGCCCTGGGCATGGGCGTCTACCTGCCGCTCTTCCTCATGGGCGCCACACCCCTCTTCGCGTCGCTCCTCGCCGCCGCGCCCGCGGTCGACCGCGTCGTGCAGTACACGCCCTTCGCCGCGGCCAACAAGGGGGTCAACAGCATCCTCTCCGGCGCCGCGGTGCCGTGGGCCGAGTACGCGGTCACGCTGGGCCTCGGGCTCGGGTGCCTCGCGCTTGCGTTCGTCGTCTTCGCCCGCCAGGAGGGCGCCAAGGCATGAGGCTCCTCCCCCTCGTCCTCCTGGCGGCGCTCGCGGCCCCCGCGCTCGCCTCCGCGCAGGCGCCCTCCGTCGCGCCTACCGGCGGCCTCGTCGACCCCAAGACGCTGCGCACCGAGCCCTACGTCGACTTCCCGCGCAGCAGCGACGACGCCTTCCACGGCCAGCGCCCCCTCGTGGGCGGCTCCACCAACGAGGTCTCCTTCCTCGTGGGGAACCCCACCGCGGCGCCCGTCGCGGCGCGCCTGCGCGTCGACGTCTTCGCCAACCAGCCGCAGGGCGGCGGGCAACAGCAGCAGCCCCCGCCCGCGCTGGAGGAGGACCTCGCGCTGCCGCCGCGCAGCGAGACGCCCGTCTTCCTCAACCTCACGCCCGACGCCGCGGCAGGCGGCGTGCAGGTGGGCGTCGATCTCCAGGGGACGGGCCCCACGTGGAGCGGCCGCGCGAACGGGGGCAACTCCTACGCCGTGCAGCCCCCCGTCTCGGTGCGCTTCTCCTCGCCGGCTCCGCTGGAGGGCCTCGCGCCGGTGGACCAGCTCTTCGGCGGGGGCGGCGGCTGGAGCGGGCCCCTGGCGTTCGCCCCCGCGACGCAGCCCGTCCGCTTCCAGGCCCTCGCGCAGAACCTGGGCCCCGCGGCCGTCTCGTTCCGCCTGCGCCTCGCATCGGAGCAGGGCAACGGCCAGCAGGCGCCCGACGTCTCCGTCGCGTCGCTCCAGCCCGGCGAGACGCGCGCCATCGACCTGGGCACGATCGACCCCTCGAAGCTCGACCCGGAGATGCTGCGCAACCGGGGCACGCGCGAGTTCCCGTTCAGCATCCAGATGCCGCGCGCCGACGACAAGCCGGGCGACTTCGCGCCCACCGCGGCCGCGTTCCGCCTCGTGGAGGGCCGGCCCGTGGACCTCGCGCCCGCGTCCCTGGCCGTGGGCTTCCGGCACGCGTTCGCGGCTGACGCCTTCGCCCCCGCCACCGCGACGCTGGGGCGGCCCTTCCACGTCGAGGTCCGCGCGCGCAACGACGGCAGCGCGGACGAGGCCAGCAACCCCGTCGTCGTGACGCTCGACCCGCCCTACAACGCGGAGTACAGCGTCCAGGGCGCGCGCGAGGAGCGCTTCGTCGTGAGCCTCGCGCCCGGCCAGGAGTCGCGCGCCTCGCTGGACTTCACGCCGCGCGTCGCGGGCCGCTGGTCCCTTGTCGTGCAGTGGTCCAGCGCCGACGGGCCCAACGACCAGGCCACGAGCCTCTTCCACGTGGACGTGCCCACCGACGTCGCGGTGCAGGTGCGCCAGGACGGCCCCGCCAGGCTCGACCTGGGCGGCGGCACGCGGGCTCCGGTGAGCGTCACCGCGCTGCGCGACATGCGCGACGCCACGCTGCGCCTCGCCACCGGCAGCCGCCTCAGCGTCAACGGGGGCGGCGACGGGCCGCAGCTCGCCGTCCGGGGCCTCGCCGCGCAGGTGGTCCAGGCCTCGCCCGACGTCCTGCCCCTGGGCGACCTCAGGGCGGGCGAGACGCGCTGGCTCAACGTCACGGTGCAGAGCCGCGGCACGGGCGACTTCAACGTCGTCCCCTACGTCGAGGCCGACGGCTTCGCCTACACCGGCCTTCCGCCGGACTCGCCCCAGCCGGGAGCCGCCGCCACCGCGCAGCCCGCCTCCGCGCTGGAGGTCGTCGTCGCGGCCCGCGCCACGCCGGCGCCCCTCGCGTTCGCGCCCCTGGCCGTCGTGGCCCTCGCCGCGCTGGCGTTCCACCTCGCGCGCAGGAAGGTCGTGCGCTAAGCTGGGCATCGTCCACGCCGCGCCGCAGCGCAGCGAAAAGGGGGGTTTCAGGGGGGCTCGCCCCCCTGAGGCCTCGTCTCCTGATCAACCGATCAAAACGTCAGGGGGCTTTGCCTCCTGAAACCCCCATGCCGAACGCCCGCGCGCCGTTCTCCCAGAGGATGCGCCCCTTGGCGGCGTCCGCGAGGGGGAGCGATAGCAATTGCTCGACGTTGGCGCGCAGGCTCTTGACGCCCATGCTGGGCCAGTCGCTGCCCCAGACGACCTTGTGGTCGATCTCGGGCAGGCGCGGCAGGACCTCCAGCAGGCGCGCGGGCGGGATGCCGCTCACCTCCAGGAGGAGGTTGGCGTGGCGGCGCGCGAGGAAGAACGCCGTCTCGTACCACAGGGGGCGCCCCGCGTGGGCGAGGAGGATCGTGAGGCCCGGGAAGTCCACCGCCACGTCGTCCACGAACATCGGGTCCGTGAAGCGGTTCTTGGCGCCGGGGAAGACGCTGGTGCCGGTGTGGATCGTGACGGGGACGCGCCGCTCCTGCGCGATCTCGTAGAGGGGGCGCAGCCGCTCGTCGTTGGGGTAGAGGAGCATGTGCGCGGGGTGGACCTTGAACGCGCGCACGCCCAGCCCCAGGAGGCGCTCGGCCTCGGCGCGCACGTCGGGCGTCGCGTCGGGGTGCACGCCACCCATGGGGATCAGCCGGGGGCGGCCCCGCGCGAAGGCGGCGACGGCGTCGTTGCTGTCGGGGCGATAGCCCATGACGCGCGGCGAGACGTAGCTGATGAGCGCCGCCGCGTCGATGCCCTCCTCGTCAAGGTGGGCGAGGAAGGCCTCCGGGGAGCGCTCGAAGCCGCGGATGCGCTCCACGTCGCGGCGGCCCGACTCGAACGTCGCCTTCACCGCCGGCAGCATCTGCGCCGAGGGCTGGAGGTGCACGTGGGCGTCGAGGACGCGGTGGCCTTCGATCACGCGCCCGCGAGCCCAGGCGAAGCGCAAAGCCCTTTCCTGAGCGCGCGCCATGGGCCCGCGTGGCCCGCTTTCCGCGCAACGTCGTGCTCCTCGCGGCCACGAGCTTCCTCGCCGACGTCTCCGGCGAGATGCTCCAGGCGGTCCTCCCCTTCGTGCTCCTCGCGCAGGGCGCGACCGGCCTGGGCGTCGGGATCACCGGCGCGGCCGACGCCGTGGGGCACGTGCTCAAGCCCCTCTTCGGCATCGTTTCCGACCGGCTTCGCAAGCGCAAGCCCCTCATCGTGGGCGGCTACGTGCTCCCCGCCTTCGCGCGCATGGGCATCGCCGCCGCGCCCATCTGGTGGCTCACCACGCTGCTGCGCGGCGCGGACCGCGTGGGCAAGGGCATGCGCACGAGCCCCCGCGACGCGCTCCTCGCCGAGAGCGGCGAGCGCGCGCAGCGCGGCCGCACCTTCGGCCTCCACCGCGCCGCCGACACGGGGGGCGCCGTCGTGGGCGTCGCCCTCGCGCTGGCGGGCATCGCGCTCTGGGGCTGGTCGGAGCGCGCCATCGTCCTCGCGGGAGCCTTCATCGCGCTGGGCACCCTGGCCCCCCTCGCCTTCGTGCGCGACGTGGAGGCGACGGCGCGCGGCGGGGGCAAGAGCGTCTTCGAGCCCGCCTCGCCGCGCTATCGCGCCTACCTCCTCGCGGCCGCCGTGCTCGCCGCGGGCCAGGTGAGCTATCTTTTCTTCATCCTGCGCGCGTCGGACCACGTGGGGGGCCCCGTCGTCGCGGTCGCGCTCTACCTGCTCTTCAACGTCGTCTACGCCGCGCTGGCGTACCCCCTGGGCCTGATGTCGGACCGCCTGGGGAAGCCCTTCCTCATCGCCGCGGGCGCGCTCCTCTTCAGCGCCGCCTGCGCCCTGATGATCCTCTCGCCCAGCCTCGGAAGCGCCCTGGCGGGCTTCGCGGTCCTGGGCCTCGCCTTCGCGGCGACCGAAGGCGTGCAGCGCGCCTACGCCGCGGACCTGGCCGGAAGCGACGCGCGCTCCACGCGCCTGGGCTGGTACCACGCCACCGTGGGCATGGCCACCGTCGTGGGCGGCGTCGCAACGGGGCTCCTCTGGGACCGCGCGGGCGAGGCGGCGGCCTTCGCGTGGGGCGCCGTGGTGCCGCTCCTCGCGCTCGCGCTGCTGGCGGGGATGGGGTTTCTGAGGCGCCCCGCAGCCGCCTTATGAGAAAGGGCCAGCGCCCCGGACGCGGGGCTGCCTACGGCCCCGAGGGTGCGGAGCCGTTGCCGCCGGCGCCTGGCGTCTTGGGCGTCTCCAGCGCCTTGACCGCCGCGGGCGTGATGCGCTCGCTGCCGTCCGCGCTCATGGGCAGCAGGTAGGTGTAGCCGCGCAGCGTCTGCTCCAGGAAGTCCACGAGCGCCACGCCCTCCTTGGGCTTCATGGCCTGCTCCTTGACCTTCTGGTCGATGACGCCCTTCACGCGCTTGAGCAGCTCGCGCGGCTCGTACTGCACGCGGCCCAGGACGTCCGAGATGATGTCGCCGGGGATGACCGTCTCCAGGTAGAAGTCCTCGGGGTCCTCGTCGTCCACGAAGACGTGCACCTCGTTGGTGCGGCCGAAGAGGTTGTGCAGGTCGCCCATGATGTCCTGGTAGGCGCCCGTGAGGAACATGCCGATGAAGTAGGGCTCGTTGCCCCGGATCTCGTGGAGGCGCACGGTGGGCGCGCTCTCCTCGGGGCCCACGAACTCGTCGATCTTGCCGTCGGAGTCGCAGGTGATGTCCACGAGCGTGGCTTCCCGCGTGGGCGGCTCGTCGAGCCGGTGCACGGGCATGACGGGGAAGAGCTGATCGAACGCCCAGTGGTCCAGCGCGCTCTGGAAGAGGGAGAAGTTGGCGAGGTACTGGTCCGCCATCTGCGTGTCGAGCCCCTGGAGGTCCACGGGGACGCGGCGCATCTTCTTCGTGAGCGGGATGAGCTTCTTCATGAGCTCCCAGTACATGGTCTCCACGGCGGCGCGCTCCTCCAGGCCGATGAGGCCCAGGCGGAAGGCGTCCAGCGCCTCGTCCTTCTTGGCGGCCGCGTCGTGGTAGGACTCCAGCGCGTTCTTCACCGTGACGCCGTCCACGATCTCGCGCATCTGGCGCACGATCTCGACGCCGAACTCGTCGGCGCTGGTGGGGATCTGCACCTTGGGGGAGCCGATCTCGATGGCGCCGAAGACGTTCATGATGATGCACGAGTGGTAGGCCGTGATGGCGCGGCCCGACTCCGAGACGATGTTGGGCTCGGGGACCTCCTCGCTCTCGCAGATCTGCTGGACGTTGTAGACGATGTCGCCGCAGTACTCGTCCAGCGAGTAGTTGGTGCTGCTGTGCTCGGTGTTGCGGCTGCCCATGTAGTCGACGGCAAGGCCGCCGCCGATGTCGAAGTGCTCCACGGGCATGCCCATCTTGCGCAGCTTGGCGTAGATGCGCGCGCCCTCCTTCACCGCGTCCTTGATGGTGCGGATGTCGGTGAGCTGCGAGCCCACGTGGAAGTGGAAGAGCTTCAGCGCGTCCTGCTTGCCCGCCTCCTTGAGGAGACGGACGGCCTCCAGGATCTCGGGGATGGTGAGGCCGAACTTGGCGAAGTCGCCGCTGCTCTTCTCCCACTTGCCCACGCCCTTGGTGGTGAGCTTCGCGCGCAGGCCCACCATGGGGTCGACGCCCATCTCGGCCGCGACGCGCAGGAGGAGCGGGAGCTCGCTCAGCTTCTCGATGACGACGATGACCTTGCGCCCCAGCTTCCTGCCCGCCAGGGCGAGGCGCATGTAGTCCTCGTCCTTGTAGCCGTTGCAGATGGTGAGCGCGTCGGGGTCGGTGTTGAGCGCGAGGCCCACGAACAATTCGGGCTTGCTGCCGGCCTCCAGGCCGTAGTGGTAGGGCGCGCCCGCGTCGAGGATCTCCTCCACGACCTCGCGAAGCTGGTTGACCTTCACGGGGTAGACGCCGAAGTACTGCCCCTTGTAGCCGTTCGCGGCGATGGCGTCGCGGAACTTCTCGTTGAGCTTCACGACGCGCGAGCGGAGCACGTCCTGGAAGCGGATGACCAGGGGGAAGCCGAGGCCCTTCTCCTGGGCGTCCTCGATGACGTCCATGATCTCGATGGCGGGGCCGGGCTGCCCGTAGGGCGTGACGCAGAGGTTCCCGTTGGGGTTGATGGTGAAGAACGACGCGCCCCAGCCGTCGACGTTGTAGAACTGGGTCGCGCGCTCGATCGTCCAGGGCTCCTCGTGGGTCGCGCCCGCCTTCACGGGATGGGGCACGCCGCGCATGTCCCTTAAGGTGTTCGCCGGGGCGGCTGCGCGCGGCCTCCGCTTCCGATCGAAGGATCGGCGAGCGCGCAGGGCTCATGGTCCGGGAGCGCGTGGGGGGCGCATGCCTCGCCTCACCCCGGAGAGCACGCTCCTCCTCGTGATCGACATGCAGGAGCGCCTCCAGCCCCTCATCCACGGCGACGCGGCGCTGCGCGCGAAGGCCGCCGCGCTGGCGGAGGGGTGCCGCCTGCTGGGCGTGCCCGCGATGATCACCGAGCAGTACCCCAAGGGGCTCGGGCGCACGATCCCCGAGCTTCGCGCCGCGGTGGAGCATGCCGGCGGCGTGCTGGAGAAGACGTCCTTCTCCTGCGCGGGCGACCCCAGCATCGCCGCGCGCATCCAGGCGGCGGGGCGCCCCAACGTGCTCGTCGCCGGCATCGAGGCGCACATCTGCGTCCTCCAGACCGCGCTGGACCTGCTGGAGGGCGGCTACTCGGTCCACCTGGTGGAGGACGCCGTGGGCAGCCGCGACCCCGCGAACCGCGAGGCGGGCGTCGCCCGCGCGCGGCGCCACGGCGCGGAGCCCTCCAGCGTGGAGATGGCCCTCTTCGAGCTCATGGGCGGCAAGGACCACCCGCAGTTCAAGAGCGTGCAGGCGCTCATCAAGTAGGCACCGGCTAGCCCCATTCCTTATTCGTATGGGGCCTCTTCCTCCCCGCATGTCGTCCCGGCCGTGGGAGGAGCTTCTCCGCGACCCCGCAAGCGAGCGCCACGTCGTGCAGGTCTACCGCGATCCCTCCTTCCTCGTGCGCGCCGTCGCCGCCTGGGCGCTCCCTCCCCTCTCGGGCGAGGGCGGCGTGGTCCTCGTCTGCACGCCCCGCCACGCGGCCCTCGTCGAGGAGAGGCTCCGGGCCGACGGGCTCGACGCGGCCGCTCTGCGCGCCTCGGGGCGTCTCGCGGTGGTGGACGCCGAGGAGACCCTCTCCTCCTTCATGCGCGACGGGGCGCCCGACCGCGCCGCGTTCCTCCAGGTGGCCAGCCGACTCGCGGGGGGCGTGCGCGCGGCCTGCGGCGAAGGGGCCGAGGTGCGCGCGTGGGGCGAGATGGTGGACCTCCTGGCGAAGCGCGGACAGCCCGAGGCCGCGCAGCGGCTTGAGTCGCTCTGGAACGAGGCCATCGACGCGGAGGGCATCCGCCTGCTCTGCTCCTACGAGATGGACAACCTCGACCCCGAGACGCACGCGGGGCGCCTCGCGCGCGCCTGCGCGGGGCACTCGCAGCTCATCCCGGAGGAGGACCCGGCGGCGTTCGACCTCGCCATGTCGCGGGCCCTCGCGGACGTCTTCGGCGAGGAGGAGGCGGGGCTCGTGCGCGCGCTCCTCGCGAAGAGGCGCACCCTCCCCATCGCCATGCCCGCCGCGGAGGCCGTGCTCGTGGCGCTCCACGACGCCCAGCCGGCGGTGGGCAGGCGCCTCCTCCAGGCCACCCGGCTTCACCTCGCCAAGGGGGCTTGACGTGGCCCCGACGCCCGCCTCCTCCCTGGAGGTCGAGGACGCCCTCCTGCGCGTGGGGGAGCGGCTGGGGCTCAAGGTGATGCTGCTGCGCCTCGTGGCCGCGGAGCTTCCCGACAACCCGTGGATGCTGGACCTCAGCCTCGAGGACGAGGCGGACCTCGTCCGCGCGCGCACGTCGCACCTCTGCGGCTCCTCCTGCCAGGCCAGCCGAAGCGGGTGCCTCACCGCGTTCAAGGTGGAGGACGTGGTGAGCAAGCGCACCGGCCGCGTCATGGCCATCGAGCACGTGGAGCGCGACGGGCCCGAGCGCATCGCCATCGTGCTGCGGCCGCTCTCCGCAAGCCGTCACGATTAAGCTGGCCGCTGGGGCATGCCCGAGCATGGAGGCGATCCGGACGGTGCCGGTGGACGCGAAGCCACCCCGCGGCTTCGACGCGACCCTCTTCGACCTCCTCCCCGACGCGGTCCTCTACGCGACGTGCCCGGGCTTCGCGGTGCGCGACGCGAACGCCGCCTGCCTGCGCCTCTTCGGCCTCACGCGCGCCCAGCTGCTGGCCGGGGCCGGGCCGGACCTCGGCCTTGGCGAGGACCAGCTTGCGGCGCTCCTGCGCGGCGAGCCCGTCTCCCTGGAGCGCACGCTGCGCCTCGGGGAGGGCGCCGCTCTCCCCGCGCACCTCACGCTGACCCCCACGGGGCCTTTCAAGGGCGAGCCCGTGGGCGTCGTGATCGTCGTGCGCGACCTCGCCGAGCGGAAGCGCTTCGAGGCCGTCCTCCAGAACGCGCCCGCCCAGATCCTCACCATCGACCGCAAGGGGCGCATCCTCACGCTCAACCGCAGCGTCCGCGGCGCGGAGGCGGCCGGCCTCGTGGGGATCGACGCCTACTCCACGGTCGCCGAGGAGGACCGGGAGCGCGTGCGCGCCCTCGTCGAGGGCGCGATGCTCACGGGCCAGCCCGTCGAGTACGAGACGCGCGCCGTCCTCGCGCCGGGGGTCGAGCGCTGGTTCCACGTGCGCGTCGCCGCGCTGGGCCCCGATGGCGGGGGCGGCGCGGTGCTCATCAGCACGGACGTCACGCGCCGGCGCCGCGACGAGGCGGAGATGGCGCTCCTGCGCGCGCAGCTGGCCCGCGGCGAGAAGCTCAGCGCGCTGGGCGGCCTCGTCTCCGGCGTCGCGCACGAGCTTCGCACGCCCCTCACGTTCCTGGCCAACAACGCGTTCCTCGCGCAGCGGCGCCTCGACCGCGCGGCGCGCCGCGGCGCCACCGCGAAGGAGGCCTTCGACGAGACGGCGCCCCTCTTCGCCGAGATCACCGCGGGCGTCGACCGCATCAACCAGCTCGTGGAGGACCTGAGGCGCTACACCAAGGCGCGCCAGGACGAGACGCTCGCTCCCGCGCCCCTGGACTCGCTGGTGGCCGAGGCGGTGGAGCTCTTCCGCGCGACGAGCCGCGGCCGCCACCCGGTGGAGACGTCGCTCTCGCGCACGCCTCCGGTGCTGGCCAACCGCGGCGCGGTGCAGCAGGTGGTCCTCAACCTGCTCCAGAACGGCGCGGACGCGAGCCCGCCGGGCGCGCCGCTGCGCGTCGTCACGCGCGAGGAGGAGGGGCGCGCGATCCTGGAGGTCGCGGACCGCGGCGCCGGCATCTCGCCCGAGGGGATGCGCCGCATCTACGAGCCGCTCTACACGACAAAGGAGGAGGGCACGGGCCTGGGCCTCACCATCGTGAAGCGCATCGTGGACGAGCACGAGGCCGAGATCGCCTGCGAGAGCGAGCCCGGCCGAGGCACGCGCTTCCGCATCGCGTTCCCCGCTCAGGGCCGGAACTGGGAGAGGTCCGTGATGACGCGGGGCGCCGAGGGCGGGCTCCATCCGTAGACGCGCGCGAGGAAGCGCGCCGTCAATTCCCCCGTGATGCCCCACACGATGCGGCCACCCACGTGCCAGTAGTGCACGCGGCCGCCGCGCCCCATGCCCCGGATCGCGCGCGCCTCGTAGGCCCCAGGGTCCAGGAGCGCCGCGATGGGCACGGTGAACACCTGCGCCACCTCGTCGGCAGAGCGCGGCGCGGAGGGGGGCTGCCCGGCGACCTCGCCCACGTAGGCGCAGACCAGCACGTCGCGGTGCGTGAGGTAGTCCGTGAGGTGGCCCAGCATGCGCACGTCGCGGGGCGCGAGGCCCACCTCCTCCTCGGCCTCGCGCAGCGCGGCGTGCATGGGCGTGGCGTCGCCCGGCTCGACGCGCCCTCCCGGGAAGCTGATCTCGCCCGGGTGGCTGCGCATCGAGGCCGCGCGCTGCGTGTAGAGAAGCTCCGGCTCGCCCCGCGTCTCGTAGAGCGCCAGGAGCACCGCGCTGACGCCTTGGGGCGCCCAGCGCTGCGCGGGCTCGGGCCCCGAGGCCCCGAACGCCTCGCGGATGAACGCGACGTCGCGCGCAGGAGAGCCCACCGCCACGGCGCCCCAAGCGACGGCCCGCGGATCAACGCTGCCCGACCGCAGACCCAAATGCTTATCCGGGAAACGATGATTGGCCGCTCCTGCCCCGGCAACGGGGACGCGCCACACCAGCGGGGTGGGGTAGCCAGGAAACGCTGGCCGACTTCGGTCGGCCGCGCCTCGGTCGCTTCGCTCCCTCGGTCCCGACGGGCTCATAACCCGTGCATCGTCCCGGGGAACGGATGATATCACCCAACAGCGGGGTGGGGTAGCCAGGAAATCCCGACGGGCTCATAACCCGTAGACCGGTTGTTCAAATCAACCCCCCGCTATCTCCGTAGTGATCTCGAATCAGACACCGTCGTTCTGGCGGTGTTGTGAGGCGAGCACGGGACAAGTTCGTCCCCGTGCGCGCGCCCGAGCTTGTTCATCAGATCCGGCGCATATTCACTTCTATTTAGCGACTGCAAAGTAGCCCCCTTCAAAAATATTTCATATCTTAGTAGTGCGTTCTTGGGGCCGATGACGAAGCCGCGTGGCACGAAGCCCGACACGGCGAAGGGGTTCGAGCCTGCCTACCAGCTCACGCGCGGGCACCGCGACCTCGCGGAGGCCGTCGCGCGCCTCGAGGGGCAGATCGCGCGCGCGGACGTCCACGCGGACTTCATGGAGCGCCTCCGGCAGCGCGCGGCTACGTTGAACACCCACGCGACCACGAGCATCGAGGGCAACCCGCTCTCGCGCGAGGACGTCGAGAAGATCGCCGAGACGCCCACGAAGAAGTCGAAGGAGCCCGAAGAGGTCGAGATCCGGCTCCACCTCAAGTTCTTCGACCAGCTCACGAAGAAGCCGCCGAAGGGTGCGCTGACGCTCGACGAAATCCGCGACACGCACGCCCGGCTCCTCACCGGAGTCCTGCCCTCCGGCGTGGGCGATTGGAAGACGAAGCAGAACGTCATCGTGGACGAAGTAGGCAAGGAAGTCTTCTACCCCACGCCCCTCGGGCGTGTCGAGCCCGAGCTCCAGGCGCTCAACGCCTGGTTCGACGAGAGCACGCTCCCCACGCTGGTCCGCGTCGCGATCTGGGCCCACGAGTTCGAGTGCATCCACCCCTTCCGTGACGGCAACGGGCGCACGGGGCGCGCGCTCACACATCGGCTCCTCGCGACGCATGGCTTCCCCGGCATGGCCTACGTCGCCCTCGACGCGCAGTTCCTCGCGGACCGCAAGGGGTACATGGCTGCGCTCGCCGCCGTCGAGACGACGGCCTGGGACCACGCTCCCTGGGTCGCCTACTTCCTCGACAAGCTGCGCGCAGCCTACGAGGAGAGCATCGAGGTCCTGCAGGGCTTCCGCGGAGCCGTGGAGAGCTTCGACGGCATCAAGCGCGCCATCCTCCAATGGGTCGTCCGGCGCGGAGGTGGCTCTTTCACTCGCGCCGACTTCCTCGCCGCGCCTGAGCGGAAGGACTACCACGAGGTCAGCGTGAGCAACGCCCTGTCCTCCCTCGTCGAGCAGGGCTTCCTCACCGCGAAGGGCGAGCGGCGCGGCCGCCGCTACATCCCCGGGCCGCGCTTCAGCGAGCTCGCGGAGACGGCGACCGACGCGGAGTAGGGCGTCAAGAGCCGCGCGGGTCGCGCCCACAGCGTCGGCACACGAAGGCATGGACGCCGCCGTGGGCGATGGGCTCGACGCATGCAAGCGCGCACGACCGCGCAGAATGGCGCGCAGGCGGGGAGGGCTTCGCTCACGCCGCGCTTCCTGCATCGAGGGCTGGGAAACGTCCGTCTATCAAAAAGAAAAGTGAGAGCCCCGCGCGAGGCGGGGCGTTTTTTCTCAGAAGCAGAACACGTTGTAGTTCGGGCCTCCGAAGACGGGCGTCGTGCCCCAGATGACGGTGATGCCGATGGTCGTGCCGCCGGGGCACGAGGAGGGCGGGTTGCCAGGCAGGGCAGGCGTCGTGCCGACCCACGGGGCGCCCACGCAGGTGGTGCCAACACCCACGGTCCAGCCAGGACCGGGAAGGCTGCACAGGGTGGGGACGCCCGCGCAGTGGGGCACGTTGTCGACGATGAGGCCGTAGGGCGTGGCGGCGGGGCAGCCGGGGCCGACGCAGAACGCCGTGTCGCCGTCGCCGGCCGTGAAGCCCGCGGGGCCGTAGTCCAGGACGACGCCCACCTGGCCGGGGTACACCGGCGTGGTCGTGGAGGTGTAGGTGTAGATGCCGCAGCTCACGACGGTGGGGGGCGTGCCGGAGACGCAGAAGGGCGTGCCCGAGACGACGACGCCCACGCTGGGCAGCGTGCAGGCGGCGACGCACTCCGAGCTGGTGGCAGTCCCGACGTGGAGGTTGTAGCCGGCGCCGGTGCCGCACGTCCTCACGCACGCGCCCGTCGAGGCAGTGCCGCTGGGGAAGAGCGTGACCCCCGTGCCAGGGCTGCCGCAGGCGCCCGCGCTCACGTAGCAGCTGATCGTCGAGCTGGGGCCGCAACAGCCCAGGAGGGGGGAGCAGCCGATGGTGACGTTGACGCAGAGCTGCACGGGGTTGGCCTCGAGGCCGGCGATGCAGTCGCGGACCGCGTCGCAGAGGGTGAGGTTGGTGACGTCGCAGATGGAGGAGGTCGCGCTCGCGGAGGGGACGAGGACGACGAAGGACGCGACGAGCGCGAGGGCGGCGAAGAGGGGGATCGTTCGTAGGGTCATGGGGACCGGTCGCGGCAAGGCCCGCGGGGGCGAAGAAGACGACGGGCCCGCGGCCCCCTCCGGCAGGAACGCTTCACCTGTGGGAGATTTCTAGAAATCCGGCAGGCCGAGGGGGTCGTTCCGGGGGGAGGCGTGCCACAAGACCCAAAAGGGGACCATCTTTAACAAGCCTCGAACGCCCATGGCTTCCCCCTCCTCCCCGACGCGCGCCGAGCGGCTCCGGCAGCGCGTCACCGAGGCCGACGACTCCCCCCTCGTCATCCTGGCCGCCGCGACGGGGCTCGTCGCCGGCATCATCCACCTCATCGTGACGCCGATGCACTTCGGCGAGGCCATCGCCCAGGGCATCTTCTTCGCCGTGCTGGGCACGCTCCAGGTCGTCTGGGGCCTCTGGATGTACCGCCGCCCCACCACCGGCGCGTGGCTGGCCGGCATCGGCCTGGCCCTGGGCTCCATCGTCCTCTGGGTCGTCGCCGTCACCATCCGGCCCCCCTTCCAGGACGCGGCCGAGGCGCCCGAGCCCATCGCGTGGGTCTGCGAGGCCGTGCAGGCCCTCACGCTGGTCGCGCTGGTGGGCCTCGCCCTCGCGCGCCCCCGCGGCGCGCCCTCCGGCGCCTCGCGCGCCATGCCCCTCCTCGTCGCGGCCCTCCTCCTGGGCCTCATCGTGGGCGGCGGCGCCTACGGCGCGGGCCTCGTGGGCGAGAAGGTCGTCCCCGGCCTCGCGCAGCCCGCCAGCGACGGCATGGGGGCCGACGCGGACCACGGCGGCGACGCGGGAGGCATGCAGATGTCGCCCGCCTCCACCGACGCGCCCGCCTCCAACGCCAGCACCAACTCCACGGCCGGCAACGGCACGGCCCAGCCGCAGTACGACTACTCCGCGTGCATGCCCGGCATGGACATGCCCGGCTGCCCCGCCTCCGTCGCGGCGGAGTACTACGCCAAGCAGCAGGCCAGCGCGCCCCCGCCCGACAAGGACCTGCCCCCGGTGAAGATCGAACTCACGCCCCAGGGCGACCAGGGCCCCGGCAAGTTCACCGTGGACAACGGCACGAAGCAGCTGATCGTCTCCATCCGCCTCAACGACTCCGGCGCCGGCCCCTACGCCGCGCTGGGCCCCGGCGGCCAGGGCGACCTCACCCTTGACCTCAAGGGCCCCGCGGGCTCCAAGACCATCGCGCTGGCGGGCTCCGCCAACACGGTGGGCGTCGACCCCGCCGCCCCCGCCTCCAAGGGCCCCTACTCGGGGATCGTCACGGCCCCGGGCGAGGGCGCGTGGACGATCACGGTGAACGGCCAGGGCCAGAACGCCAACGTGGTCGTGTCCATCACGGAGCGGTTCACGAGCTAGCGCGGCGGCCGCGACGCTCCAGGCCGTCGAGGGGCGCGGAGCGTCACGCGGCGTCGCGCCGCGCCATGAGGTAGAGCACCAGCGGCAGCGCCAGCACGGCGACGTCCAGCCCGCGCTTCGTCAGGGAATACTCCACGCGCACCGGCATCTCGTCGAAGAGACGGCGCTTCACGAGCCCCTGCTCCTCCAGGTCGCGGAGGCGCTGCGTCAGCGTGCGCCCGCTGATGCCCGGCAGGCTCGCCTTGAGGGCGTTGAACCGCACCGTGCCGCGCTGCCCCAGGACGATGAGGATCTCCACCACCCACTTGTTGAAGAAGACCTGGAGGAGCGAGACGGTGTCCTCCACGTCGCGCTGGAGGTCGTCGCTCCGGGCGAGCATCGCCGTCCAGGGCTCGAAGAGCTCCTCGCGGCTCTGCGCCACGAAGCGGTCGAGGACGCGGTCGACGTCCCGAGACGGTTTACGCGGGGATACCAAGGCGGGTCCGCTCCACCTCTCCCGCTAAGCCGCGCCGGCTCATGGTTCCTTTGTTGAACCAGCTTTCCGGAGGAGCCTGACATGGTCACGTTCGAGCTTGCGCCCGGCGAGGCGCGCGTCATCCGCGACCTCGGCGCGTTCGTGGAGTCCGAGGTCGTCCCGCTCCAGGAGCGATATCAGCCCATGTTCGACCACGAAGGGGTCGGCATCCTGCCCGAGGGCACGCTGCACCCGGACCTCCTGCGCGCGAGCCGCGAGCTTCGCCGCCGCAGCGCCAAGGAGGGCTTCTACGCGATGCACCTCCCCGAGGAGATGGGCGGGCGCGGCGTCAGCTTCTGCGGCCTGCTCCAGGCGCACAAAGAGGTCTTCCGCCACGGCCTTGGCTTCACGCTGTCTGTGCTGGCCACCATCGAGGGCCCCAGCCGCATGCTGGGCTCGCTGGACGCGCAGCAGCGCCGCCGCTGGCTCGACCCCCTGGTGCGCGGCGAGAAGACGACGTGCTTCGCCCTCACCGAGCCGGGCGCGGGCAGCGACGTGCGCAACATCCAGACCCGGGCGCGCCAGGAGGGGGACGAATGGGTGATCGACGGGACCAAGATGTTCATCACCAACGGGCCCTACGCGGACTTCGCGCAGGTCTTCGCGCGCACGAGCGACGAGGACGGGCTGGGCAGCCTCACCGCGTTCCTCGTGGAGAAGGGCACGCCGGGCTTCACCGTGGGCGAGACGCTGGAGACGATCGCCAACAACGGCCTCCCCTGCGAGCTTCGCTTCGAGGCGTGCCGCGTGCCGCAGGAGAGCGTCATCGGGGGCGTGGGCGAGGGGTTCTTCCACGCGCTCACGAACATCAACGACACGCGCATCCAGAACGGCGGCATGGCCATCGGCCTCGCGCAGTTCTGCCTGGACCGCACCGTGGAGTACGTGACGCAGCGCACGGCGTTCGGGAAGCCCGTCGCGAAGTACCAGGGCGTGAGCTTCCCGCTGGCCGACTCGATGACCGAGCTTCGCGCCGCCGAGGCCCTGGCCACGTGGGCCGCGTGGCGCATCGACTCGGGCGAGAGCGCCATCCAGGAGACCAGCATGACGAAGCTCTACTGCACCGAGATGCTCTGGGACGTGGCGGACCGCTGCATCCAGGCCCACGGCGCGGTGGGCGTCCTGCGCCGCGCGCAGATCGAGCGCGTCCTCCGCTGGGCCCGCGTCATGCGCATCTGGGAAGGCACCTCGGAGATCCAGCGCATGACCATCGCCAAGACGATGGGGCTCTGAGGCGCCCCCTCCCTGGCGTGGCCGGTCGTTCACGCTCGTTCGGGGGGCGCCCCCGGCGGGCGTCGCTCACCACCCGTGCTTGCCGCTGGCTTGAAACCGCTCGGCTCCGCTCCCGCGCCATGGACGTGCTGCCGTATCGGCTGCCCGGGATTGTGCGCCCCCTCCACTACGTCATCGACCTCGCGGCCCACGTGGGGCGGCCCACGTTCGAGGGCGTCGTGCGCATCGAGGTGGAGATCGTCCAGCCCACGCGCGAGGTGGAGCTCCACGCCCGCGACATGACGTTCCACGAGGTGGGCGCCGAGTCCAGCGGCCGGAGGCTCGCGGGCGAGGCGCACGCCGACGCGTCGCGGGAGAAGCTGACGCTGCGCTTCCCCGAGGCGCTCCCCAAGGGCCCCGCCGCGGTGTGGGTGCGCTTCACGGGGCAGGTGAGCCACAACATGGAGGGGCTCTACCTCTCCAAGGACGGCGCGGAGGAGTGCCTCGCCACGCAGTGCGAGGAGACCGACGCGCGCGGCATCTTCCCCTGCTTCGACGAGCCCGCGTTCAAGGCGACGTTCCAGTGGGTCGTCACCACCGACGCGGCCAACGTCGTGCTGGCCAACGGCCCCGCGCAGAAGGTGGAGGACGCCCCGGGCGGCCAGAGGAGGTGGACCTTCGCGCCCACGCGCAGGATGTCCAGCTACCTCGTGGCGCTGGCGGTGGGGCGCTTCGCCTCGACGCCCGAGATCAAGGCGCGCGACGTGCCGCTGCGCGTCTGGGCCATGAAGGGCAAGGAGGGGCTGGGCGGCTGGAGCAACGAGCTCGCCGCGCGCGCCATCCCGTGGTTCGAGGACTACTTCGCGATCCCCTACCCCTTCGGCAAGTACGACCAGATCGCGCTGCCCAGCTTCAGCGCGGGCGCCATGGAGAACGCGGGCCTCGTGACCTTCCGCCAGGTCTACCTCCTGCTGGACCCCAAGACCGCGTCGTTCAAGGCGAAGAAGGCCGCCGCGCGCGTCATCGCCCACGAGATGGCGCACATGTGGTTCGGCGACCTCGTCACCATGGCGTGGTGGGACGACATCTGGCTCAACGAGAGCTTCGCCGAGTGGATCGCCCACAAGACCGTGGCCGCGCTCCAGCCCGACTACCGCATCTGGGAGGACTTCCAGCTTGGCAAGGCCGCGGCGCTTGCGCCCGACGCGCTGGAGTCCACGCACCCCATCTACTCCCCCGTGGAGACGCCCGCCCAGGCCACCGAGCTTTTCGACCTCATCACCTATCAGAAGGGGAGCAGCGTCATGCGCATGCTGGAGACCTTCCTGGGCGAGGAGGCGTTCCGCGCCGGCCTGCGGACGTACATGAAGGAGTTCGCCGAGTCCAACGCCCGGGGCGCCGACCTCTGGCGCCACCTCGCGCACGCCTCGCGCCAGCCCGTGGGCGAGATCATGGAGTCGTGGATTCTCCAGGGCGGGCACCCCGTGGTGGCCGCGACGCTGGAGGGCTCGACGCTCCGCGTCTCGCAGCGCCGCTTCCTCTCCTCGCCCCGCGCGAAGCCCACCGGCCAGACGTGGCGCGTGCCCCTCATCGTGCGCTGGCGCGACGACGCGGGCGTCCACGAGGCGCGCCACCTGCTGCGCGGCGAGGAGGAGGCCGTGCCCCTCGCGCTGCACGGCAAGGCGCGCTGGCTCACGGCCAACGCGGACGCCGTGGGCTTCTACCGCCAGGACCTCTCCGACGACCTCCAGAAGGGGCTCGTCGCGCACGTCGCCGACCTCTCCGCCTTCGAGCAGATGGGCATGCTGGACGACGCGTGGGGGCTCGCGCGCAACGCCTCGCGCCCCCTCACGCGCTACCTCGACGCGCTGGACGCCGTGCTGCGCCACGCGACGAACCCCACCGTCCTCGACCGCGTCGTGGACGAGGCCGTCGCGCTGGAAGGGCTCCTGGAGGACGCGGGCGACGCGCAGGCCCTCGCCCGGTTCCGCGCGTGGGTGGGCGCCGCCTTCCGCCCGCGCTGGGAGCGCCTGGGCGCCGAGCCCCACGCGGGCGAGCCGCGCGACGACGCGCTCCTGCGCGCGGCCGCGCTGCGCGCCATGGCGAGCCTCGCGCGCGACCCCGCCGCCATCGAGGCCGCCGTCCGCATCGCGCAGCGCGAGGCGCAGGACCCCGCCAGCGTGGACGCGAACCTCGCCGGCACGGCCGTCCTCGTCTCCGCGCAGTTCGGCGACATCGCGCGCCTCCAGCGCCACGTCCAGCTCTACGAGGAGCGCCGCGCGAGGCAGGCCCCTCCCGCCGACACGCAGCGCTACCTCACGAGCTTCGCCTTCTTCCGCGACGACGCCTCGCTCCTGGCCGTGCTGCGGCTCGTGGACGAGAAGCGCATGCCCCTGGAGGCCGTGGGCCCGCTGCTGCGCCTCATGTTCGGCGAGCGGTGGGCTCGCCTCGCCGCGTGGAACTACCTCAAGGCGCACTGGGGGGACCTGCGCGCGAGCCTGGGCGACATGTGGACGGGCAACCTCGTGGAGGCCAGCGGCCAGATCCCGCCGACCTTCAAGGACGACTTCGTCCACTTCTACGCCGAGCACCTGGGCGCCGTCGCGCAGCAGGCCTACGCCCGCGCGCTGGAGTCGCTGGAGCTGCGCGGCGAGTTCCAGGCCCGCACGCGGGGCGACCTCGTGGCGTGGTTCCGCGCACGGTGAGAGGTCGTCGCGAGAACGCCCATAAGCGCGCCAGCCCCCGGAAGGGGCCGTGCGAGGCCCCCCGCTGCGAAAGCTCCTGCTCCTGGGCGGCGCCCTCGTCGCGGTCCTTCTCCTCGTCGGCCTCCCGAGCCTGGGCCAGGACGCGCTTGCGCCCCAGGGCGAGCTGACGGACGCCGAGTGCTACGGCCACCACAAGCAGGAGGGGTTCCGCAGCATGGACCTCTTCCCGACGACGCTCAGCGAGGTCCCCCAGGGGAAGCCCTTCGACTTCGAGCTCACCATCAAGAACCCGTGGCTCGCGGACCTGCAGGACGTGAGCGGCTACGTCAACGTCAGCGACGCGCCCGGCCTGGAGTTCCCCGGCGCGCAGGCGCCGGACGTCGCGTCGCTGCCCCAGCAGCCCACGGGGCCCACGGGGGCGTCCTACAAGGCGGTGGCGTATCCCGTGGCAGTGAAGGGGGGCGCGACGGAGGTCTACTTCCGCGTCGCGGGCTCGGAGACGGCGCCGCTGGGGGGCCTCACGCCGGGGCGCGTGCGCAACCAGACCGACTACTACGTCGCCATCCGCGCGCCCGACGGGGGCCTCGTGGGCGGAGCGCCTCCGCCGGGGGGCGACCAGGCGCAGTACGTCCCCGACGCGGCGGGGCACCACCTGGAGGCCGTCGCGCACGCCAACACGTCGAGCCTCCTGGCCCACGGGCCCGGCGAGTACGTCGCCACGGTCTACTACGGGGGCCTCGACGCGAGCCCCTACGACGCGTACCAGGCGACGTACTACAACGCGACGCAGAACACCGAGCGCGTGCTCAAGGGCCCCGCCGTGCTGCGCCCGGGCGAGCAGTACACGTTCCGGTTCCAGGTCATCGCCAAGGACGCGGAGAGCCTCCAGCGCATGCGCTACGGCGGCCGCGGCACGGCGTTCCACGACCACCACGAGGAGGACATCGAGAGCGCGGGCGTCTACGACAAGTACGCCACGCTGGAGCTCCGCACCGGCGCCACGCTCCGCCAGGGGCAGGCCCTGGACACGTCGGGCACGGCGGTCTCCCTCCTGGAGCCCACGCTGCGCCGCTGGGGCCAGGTGCTGGGCTTCGCGGGGAGCTTCCTCATCATCCCCAGCCTCGTCTTCGGCGGCACCTTCGGCCGCGGCAGCGTCGCCACGCTCAACCGCTGGTTCGGCGGCCCGCGCCGGCGCGTGCTGTTCCACAACAGCATGAGCTTCTGGCTCCTCGCCGTCGCGAGCCTCCACATGCTCCTGTTCTTCTACGAGGCGTTCTGGGTCTGGAGCGCGGGCCTCGTCTGGGGCGGCCTCGCGCTGGCCAGCATGGTGGGCCTCGGCGTCACGGGCGCCACCCAGCGCGGCTTCGTCGCGCGCTGGGGCTTCAACCGCTGGCGCTTCGTCCACTTCGCCATGGGCGTGCTGGTGGCGGTGTTCGTGATGATCCACATGGTGGCGGACGGGAGCCACTTCGCGTTTGTGCGCTCGCTGTTCGGCCGGTGAGCGCCTCACGCGCCCTTGGGGGGCTCCGCCGCCAGCGGCCCGTCCGCGGCCGGGATGGAAAAGGCGAAGGTCGCGCCCTTACCGGGCCCGTCGCTCTCGCACCAGATGCGGCCGCCGTGGCTCTCGACGATGCCGCGGCAGATGTAGAGGCCCAGGCCCGTGCCGGCGTTGGTCTTCTGCATGGTGTCGTGGACCTGGCTGAAGGGCTCGAAGAGCTTCGCGATGTCGTCCGCCTTCAGGCCGATGCCGCTGTCGGTCACGCGCACCGTGACCGCGTCCGCCTTGCGCGCGGCCTCGACGCGGATGGCGCCTCCGCGGGGCGTGAACTTCATGGCGTTCCCCACGAGGTTGAACACCACCTGGGAGAGGCGCTTGGGGTCGAGGTCCGCCCAGAGGTCGGGCTCCAGGGCGACGTCGAGCCTCACGCCGTTGGCGCGGGCGACGTCGGCGAAGCTCTCCAGCGACTCCAGGATGAGGGGCGAGGCGTCGAGGCGCGCCTTGGTGATCTTCAGGCCGCCGGACTGGATGCGCGCCACCTCCAGGAACTCGTCCACGAGGCTGGAGAGGCGCGCGAGGTTGCGCTCCAGCATGTCCATGGCGCGCTTGCGGCCCTCGCCCTCGCTGGGCGCGTTCTTGAGGATGTGGAGCTGGACCTTGATGGGGGTGAGCGGCGTGCGCAGCTCGTGGCTGAGCGTGTTGACGAACTGCGTCTTGAGGCGGTCAAGCTCGCGGAGGCGCTCGATCTCGGCCGCCCTCTTGGCGTTGAGCGCGCGCTCCTGCTCCACCTGGATGCGGTCGGTGATGTCGCGGATGATGGTCTGGTCCGCCGTCTGGCCCGCGAAGACGATGGGCTGGCCCATGATCTCCACGTCCACCGGGCGCCCGTCGAGGCGCAGCGCGCGGATCTCCATGCGCGGCGTCGTGAGGCCCTCCTTCTCCACGAGGGCGACGCGCGCCATGACCTCGGGCAGGAAGTCGGGGTGGACGAGGCCCGCGACCTCGGTGCCGAGAAGCTCCTCGGCGGAGCGCGCGCCGAAGAGGCGGCCCGCGGCGGCGTTGGCGTAGACGACGCGCCCCGCGCTGTGCACGAGGAAGGCGTCGGGCGCGTTCTCCACGAGGCGGCGATAGCGCTCCTCGCTCTCCTGCGCGGCCTGCACGGCGCCCTGGAGCGCCTCCTCGCGGATCTCAAGCTCCGCCTTGCGGCGCGTCTCGGAGAGGCGCAGCGACTCCATGCGCTCGTAGGCGCGCAGGCGCACCGCGTGGAACGTGCCCGCCAGCACCATGCCCGCGGCGAGGCCGAAGCCGAAGGTGGTCCACTGCGGGCCGGGGCGCATGGCGACGAAGGGAATCCACGCGCCGGCCGTGGCGCCCAGGAAGCCGGCGAGCCAGATGGACGAGAGGGTGAGGCACCCCGCGCCCACGACGAAGAGGATGAGGTACACCGTCTGGTTGGGGTCGGGCACGAGGGCCATCGTCGCGACGATGTCCAGGAGGAGGAAGCCCGCCACCACGGCCAGCGCAGGGTGCCCCTGGGAGGCCTTGAGCGGGTGCTGCCGGAGGTAGATGTGCCCCGCCAGGAGGCCGAGACCCATCACGCCGTCCAGGATGGAGAGGGGCAGGTAGGGGTCGCGGACGCGGAAGTCCGCGTCGAGGACGAGGAAGAAGAGGTACAGGCACCCGACGCCCAGGGTCAGGGGCCCCAGGCTCTCGGCCACCAGCGCGTCCAGCGCCTTCCGGACCTCGCGGTGGTGGACGTCGGCCTCCTCGCGCGAGCCTTCGTCGGCGAGGGCGCTCCAGAGGGCGGCCGGGAGCATGCGCGAGATTTGGTCGATCGCCCCCCTCCTTTAAGGGCTCCGGGACCGGCCCCTAGTAAAAAAGTCCGTCAGGCGCCGAAGAGACGCGTCGCGACCCAGCGGGCGCGGGCGACGGTCTCCTGGGGCGGCGCGTGGCCGTGGCGCTGGGCCCAGCCCAGACCGTCCCCCGCCTCGCTGGCGACGATGAACGCCTCGACACCCTCCAGGGTGGCGCCGATGGCCTCCAGGGCGCCCAGGGAGAGGCCGGCGGCGCGGGCGTGGTGCTCGGCCATCTCGGCGAGCGCCGGGGGGACCTCGTGGCTGTAACGCACGGAGAGCATCGCTCCCTGGGACCGCGGTGCGGTGCTTCATCCCTTGCGGGCCGGCCCTCGTCCTGAACTCCCTTGGGGACCCGGCGGACCGGACGTGAAGGGGTCAACGCTTGAGGCCGACCATGGGGGGCGCCCCGGCCTTGATGGCGGCGAGGTCGCCGGCGAGGCGCTTCACGAGGTCGGGCCGCCAGAGGAGGTCCTTGCGCGCCTTGGTGCTGTCGTAGCTCATGGGCACCGTGAGGCTCTGGAGCAGCTCGCGGCTGACGGGGGGCGTCTTGCGCAGCGTCTTGTAGGCGCCCTCGACGACGCCGGCCGCGCCCACCACGAGGCCCGCGGGGACGCGGCGGCGCGGCACGGGGAGGCCGGCCTCCTCGCACGCGGCCACGAGCAGCTCGGTGATGCGCAGGTTCTCGTCCACGAGGAGGTAGGGGCCCTGGCCGCGCAGCGCGCAGAGGAGGATGCCCTCCGCGGCGTCCTCCACGTGGACGAACCCCTTTACCGCGTCGTCGGCGGGGAGAGCGGGCAGGCGGCCGCGGGCGAGCCACTCCAGCAGCGGGTCGAAGGGGCCGCCGCGCCCCAGCACCACGCCGGGCATGGGGATGGCGCTGGCCAGGGGCGCGTGGGCGGCCAATTCGTGCGCCTCGGTCTTGGTGCGCTCGTACTCGCTCTGGTACGAGCCGTTGCGCACCGACTCCTCGTTGGCGGGCCCCGCGCCGGTGACGCCCAGGGCGGCGATGCTGGAGACGTGGACCACCTTGGAGACGCCCGCGCGCTCCGCGGCGTGGAGCACGTTGCGCGTGCCCTCGACGTTGGTCCTGCGGAAGAGGGGGAGCTTGCGCCGCGGGAGCCCGTAGCCCACCCACGCCGCCGCGTGGACGACGAGGTGCTGCCCCGAGAGGTCCAGCGTCGCGGGCTCGGTCACGTCGCCCCGCACGATCCGGCAGCCGAGCCGCTCCAAGGGCCCCGCGGAGGTGCGGGGGCGGACGAGGCAGGTGACCTGCGCGCCCTCCTCCACGAGCTTGCGCGCGACGACGCCCCCGATGAAGCCCGTGCCGCCCGTGAGGTAGACCTTGCGGCCGGCGAATCGCATCGGGCTCCCGAGGAAGTCCCCGGGCATGAGGCCTTCGGGAATCCGGTCTACGAAGCGGCCCGCGGCAGCACGTGGACGACGCCGCGCGCCTCGAAGGCCCCGCCCTCGCGCGGCTCCACGCGCGCCACCACCTCGTAGTCCCCCGGCGGCGCGTCGTGATAGCGTTCCGCGCA
The DNA here is from genome assembly GCA_021325135.1 of Pseudomonadota bacterium. GTDB lineage: Archaea > Thermoplasmatota > SW-10-69-26 > JACQPN01 > JAJPHT01 > JAJPHT01. The sequence goes on from JAJPHT010000010.1 coordinate 39,709, forward strand.
CGAGGCGTCGAAGCAGGTGCTCTCCATGAGCGTGCCGTTCCAGCCCAGGGAGGCCTCCTGCGTCTCGCCCGCGGCGAGGCTGCGCGGCGGCGCGGCCGCGTCGCCGCAGACGTGCTTGTCGCGTCGCTCCAGGGGGACCGCTCCCCCCGCGTGGCCCAGGCGGTAGGCGACGCCCTGCGCGACGAAGGTGAGGTTGAGGCCGTTGCCCGCGTCGCAGAGGCCGCCGTCGCCCAGGGTGAGCGTGGCGTCGCCGCAGCTCGTCGCGCGCACCGAGAAGACGGTGGCGTTGCCGGCGCGGATCGTGGCGGACTCGGGGTAGAGCGAGACGCGCGCGCAGGCGCCCTGGGAGGCCACCTGGAGGCAGCCGGGGACGACGAGCAGGGCGAGCGCGAGGGCGAGGCGCTTCACCCGAGGTTCACCATGACGCTCTTGGTGCGCGTGTAGAAGTCCAGCGCGCCGCGGCCCTGCTCGTGGCCGATGCCGCTCATCTTGAAGCCGCCGAAGGGCGTCTGGGGGAAGGTGACCGGGTACTCGTTGATGGCGACCTGCCCCGACTCCAGCTCCGCCGCGAAGCGGTGCGCGCGCTGGAGATTGGAGGTCCAGACGCCCGCGTAGAGGCCGAAGTCCACGGCGTTGGCCAGGGCGATGGCCTCCTCGTCGCTGCCGAACTTGGTCACCGAGAGGACGGGCCCGAAGATCTCCTCGCGGAAGATGGTCATCTTGGGGTCCACGTCGGTGAAGATGGTGGGCTGGAGGAAGTTGCCGTTGGCCAGCACGGCGTCCGCGGGGCGCGCGCCGCCCAGCGCGAGCTTCGCGCCCTCGGCCTTGCCCTTCTCCACGTAGGAGGAGACGGTCTTGTGGTGGCCCTTGCTCACCAGGGGCCCCATGCGGACGTCCTTGTCGAGGCCGCTGCCCTGCTTCCACCCCTTGGCGAAGTCCGCGAGCTTCTGGACGAAGGAGTCGTGGATGCTCTCGTGGACCAGGAGGCGCGAGCCGGCCCAGCACATCTGGCCCGCGTTCATGAAGATGCCAAACGCCGCGCCCTTGACGGCCTTCTCCAGGTTCGCGTCGGGGAAGACGACGTTGGGGCTCTTGCCGCCAAGCTCCAGTGTCACGGGCACGATCTTGCGCGCCGCCTCCTTGAGGAGCTCCTGGCCCGTGGGCACGCTGCCGGTGAGCACGACGCCCGCGGTCTCGGGGGCGCTCACCAGCACGGGGCCGACCTTCGCGCCGCTGCCGGTGACGACGTTGAAGACGCCCTTGGGGACGCCCGCGTCCTCCATGACCTTCGCGAGGCGCAGGAAGGAGAGGGGCGTCTCGCTGGCGGGCTTCGCGACCACGGTGTTGCCCGCGGCCAGGGCGGGCGCGACGCTGCGGCAGCCCAGCTGGAAGGGGTAGTTCCACGGGATGATGTGGACCGTGACGCCGAGAGGCTCCTTGCGCGTGTAGTTGAAGCGCGGGCCCGGCACGGGGATGACGCTCCCCTCGATCTTGTCGGCCCAGCCGGCGTAGTATTCGAACGTCTGCGCGGCGAAGAGGACGTCCCCCTTGGCCTCGCGGAAGGGCTTGCCGTTGTCCAGCGTCTCGGTCTTCGCGATCTCGTCCGCGCGCTCGTGGATGAGCGCCGCGACCTTGCGCAGCAGGCGCCCGCGCTCGGCGGGGTCCATCTTGGCCCACGCGGGGTCGTGGTACGCCTTGGAGGCGGCCGCGATGGCCTGCCGCGCGTCCTCCTCGGTGGCGGCGGGCACCTCGGCGAGCACGCTCTGGTCGAACGGGTTGACCGTGGGGCGCGTCGCGCCGTCGCTGGCGCCGACCCACTGGCCGTTGATGAACATCTGCTCGCGGGAGGTCATGCTGGCCGCATCCCGCGTCCCGACCATGAAGCTGCCTGCCGTGGGGCGGCCCCTTGGTCAAGGGTCCAAAGAACGCGATGAGCGCCACGAGCGCGAAGGACGCGACGACGAAAAGGAACTTCGCGACCTTGGCGCTCTTCGCGCTCGTCGCGTTCTTTGGACCCGGGGCAGGAAGGCAGACCTTAGAGCCGTCCAGCCTTCTGGAGCGCCATCAGGTCTTCAGTAGAGAGCTTCTCCCCCTTGCGGAACTTGTCGAAGATCTCGTCCGCCTCGGCGCGCGCGGCCTGCGAGACGGTGGGCTGGCCGGGCTCCTCCAGGCGCAGCGCGTGGAGCACGCGCTCCAGGTCGCGCACGCTGCCCACCATGCCGATGTAGTGGCGGTGGACCTTGTCGGCCTCCACCTTGCTCTTCACGAACTCGGCCTGCTCGCCGTCGGCCTGCTTGCGGATGCCGTCGGCCTCGCCGAAGAGCTTCGCCATCTGCTCGTGCGCCTCCTGCGCCTCGTTGGCCAGGCGCGTCACCAGCGCGTGCTGCTCCTCGGCGGCGAGCTTCGCGGCGCGCGCGGCCTCGGCGGCGCCCTTCATCTCCGCGTCCACGTGGTCCTCGCCCTCGCGCGCCTTGATCTCCTTGAGCTTCGCCGCGATGAGGTCGATGAGCGCCTTCTCCTTCTGGGGCGTCAGCACCGTGGTCTGCTGCTGGTACTCCAGCTGCCGGACCTCGGCCTTGAGCTTCGCGACGGGGACCCCTTCGCCGGCGTGGCCGCGCCCGCGCCGCAGCGCGTGGAGCGCCTCGCCCTTGGCGTGCGCCTCGTGGTTGAGCTCGTCGCGCTTCGCCTTGGCCTCGCGGACCTGCGCGTTGAGGCCGTCGCGGCGCGCGCGGTGCGCGTTGGCCTGCTCCACGAGGCCCCGCACCTGCGCGTTCAGCTCGTCGCGGCGCTGGGCGTGGGACTTGGTGCCGTCGTTGAGGCGATCCCTCGCCTCGCGCTGGCGGCGCGCCTGCTCGTTGAGCCGCTCGCGCTTCTGCGCGAGGGTGCCGATGAGGCGTTCCCGCTCGTCCACGCCGACGTCCATGGTGGCGTCGAAGATGAGGTTGGGGAGCGTATAAGAACATGACGCCACGCCTGCCGGAATGGCCCTCTTCAAGCGCGCCCGAGGCGACGGGCCCACCTGAGGACGCAGGCGCGCAGGCCCTCGGCGAACGACTTGGCGTCCAGCGGCTTGGCGACGTAGTCACTGGCCCCCAGCGCGCGGGCCCGGTCCACGTCCGCGCCCACCTCGCTGCTGGTGAACATGATGACGGGGAGCGCCGCCGTGCGCGGGTCCTTGCGCACCGCCTCCAGCACGTCGAACCCGTCCTTGCGCGGCATCTTGATGTCCAGGAGCACGAGGTCGGGCAGCTCCCCCTGGAGGCGCTCCAGCCCGGCCTCGCCGTCCTCCGCGAAGTCCACCGCCAGGGGGACCTCCGGGGCGAGGCCCTTGAGGACGCGCTGCGTGAGGAAGCGGTGATCGGCGTTGTCGTCCACGACAAGGATGCGGAGCATCAGCGACCCCCCTTGTCGGGGACGCGACGGCCCGCAGGCCGGCGCTGGTCCACCACAAGGATGCGGAGGGTCATCGCGCGCCTCCCTGACTGGGGGCTCCGCCCCCTTTCCCCCCGGGAAAGGGGGCGGAGCCCCCAGGCAGAGCGGAAGGAAGGAGAGCCCCTCACCGCCGCGCCTCCTGCTTGTCCCCCTTCACCTCGACGCGGCGGGGGCGCTCGGCCAGGGGGAGCGTGACGTGGAAGGTGGTGCCCTTGCCCTCGACGCTCTCGACGCGGATGGTGCCGCCGTGGGTGTCCACGATGCGCTTCACGATGGCGAGCCCGACGCCCGTGCCGCCGGGGTCCTCCATCTCGGAGGGCGCGCGGTGGAAGAGGGCGAAGACGCTCTCCAGGTGGCGCTCGGGGATGCCGCGGCCGTTGTCCTTGACGGAGAACGTCGCGCGCCCGTTCGCGGCCTCGGCGACGACCTCGATGCGCGGAGGGCGCGAAGGGTGGCGGTACTTCACGGCGTTGTCCAGGAGGTTCGTGAAGAGTTGCTGGAGCCGCTTGCGCTCGCCGTGGACCGCGGGGAGCCTCTCCTGCACGCGAAGCTCGCCGTGGGCGGCCGCGAGGCGGTCCGCGAGGGCGGCGCCCGCGTCGCGCAGCACGCCGTCCATGTCGACGTCCTCGGTCTGGTCGCGCACGCGCCCGATGCGGGAAAGCTCCAGGATGTCCAGGATGAGGCTCTCCATGAGCGTCGCGTTCTTGCGGATGCGGTCGAGCCACTGGGCGCCTTCGCCCGCCAGCGCGCGGCCGTAGTCCTCCTCCAGGCTCTGCGCGTACCCCTGGATGCTGATGAGGGGCGCCTTCAGGTCGTGGGAGACGCTGTAGAGGAACGACTCGATCTCGCGGCTCTTCTCGGTCAATTCCGCGGTGCGCTCGGCGACGCGCGCCTCCAGCGAGGCCGCGTGCTCGCGGAGGCGCTCCTCGAAGAGCGAGCGGCGGATGCCCACGGCAAGCTGCGATGCGAGGGCCGCCAGCACCTCGCGCCCGGCGGGGTCGTCCAGCCGGCGCGGCTCGCCCACGAGCACGAGCGCGCCCAAGGCTTCGCCCTGCTCCAGGAGGGGGAGCGCGACGGCGCGCTCGTCGCCCATGTCGCGGGCCTCGGGCGCGCGGGTGCGCATCGCGTCGCGGGCGAGCCCCGCCAGCGCGCGGCGCGAGTCCAGCGTGAGCGAGCCCTCGAAGGCGACCTCGCGCAACGCGTCGGGGGAGCCGATGAGCGCGGCCCCCTTGCGCACGGGCACCAGGGAGGCGATGAGCGAGAGGCCGCTGGCGGCCAGGGGCGCCAGGGCGCGCTCCTCGCTGACGAGGCGCGCCATCTGGAAGCTCTTCTCGCGGATCAGCTCCTCGCGGCGCTCGCGCGTGACGTCGTGCGCGACGCCCAGGACGCGCGTGGGCGAGGGCCCCGAGTCGAAGACGGGGCTGAGGTTCGCCACGACCGCGACGTCGACGCCCTCCAGCCCCATGAGGCGGAAGGGCACTGATAGCACGGGCGCGCCGCGCTCGACGACGGAGGCGACGGCGCGGCGCAGCGTGGCGCGGTCGCCCTCCGCGACGAGGTCGTAGGCGCTGCGGCCCACGAGGTCGCTGGGGCGCTGGCCCAGGACGCGCTCGGCCAGGGGGCTGATGAAGGAGAGCTCGCCGTCGGGCTGCACGGTGAAGATGAGGTCGTTCGCGCTCTCCACGAGGTTGCGGTAGCGCGCCTCGCTCCTTCGCAGGCCGTCCAGGCTCTCGGTGATGCGCTCGGCCATCTCGTTGAACGTGGCGCCAAGCTCCGCGATCTCGTCGTTGCCCGAGGGCTCGATGCGCGACGCGAGCTTCCCGGCGGAGAGCCCCTTCGCCGCCTCGGTGAGCTCCTGCACGGGGCGCACGATCCGGCGCGCGATGAGCACGCTGGAGAGGAGGATGGCGCCCGCGAGGATGCCGACGAACACGATGAGGACCGCGGAGAGGCGCGTGAGGCCCGCGTAGGCCACGTTGAGCGGCACGGTGTCCACGACGGCCCAGCCCAGGTCCGGCACGGTGGCGTAGGCGCCCAGCGCGCGCTGCCCGGTGACGGGGTCGTCGTACTCGACGTAGGGCGCCTCGCCCGAGGGGTGCAGCGCGCGGCGCACGGGGTCCACCTGCGACCAGTCGAGGCGCGACTCCGCCAGCGACGCGTTGGCGTGCGCGATGAGGCGGCCCGGCGGCTCCACGAGGAAGACGGTCTGGCTGCCTCCGGGCGCGAAGGCCTGGAGCGCGTCGCCCAGGGCGGAGAGGCGCAGGTTCGCGACCACGACGCCGCGGAACGCGCCCTGCACGGAGACGGGCGACGCCAGGGGCAGGAGCGGCGGGCCGCTGGGCGTCACGGGGAGCGTGGCCAGCGCGTTGCGCAGGCGCGGCAGCACGAAGGCGAGGTCGCTGGAGCGGTCCGCGCCCACGGGGGCCGCCAGGGCAGGGTACGCCGCGACGACGCGGCCCGTCTCGTTGAGCGCGAAGGCCGACTCGAAGATGGGGCCCCCGCCGGGCTGCGCGTGGTCCACGAGCCCCTGGAGCGCCAGCACGAGGCTGGCCTGGTCCTGCGCCGAGAGGGCGGTCTTCATCGCGGTGCTGGTGGCGGTGGCGTCAAGCAGCACGCGCCCGTTCTGCACGTAGAGCGCCGCGTACCCCGCCGCCGCCTTGGCCGCGTCCTCGTGCGCGCCGCCCACCTCCTGCGACACGGCCGCGCGCGTCTCGGCCAGGGCGAGATAGCTCATGGCCATGAGAGGCATCGTGGCGATGAGGGCGAAGACGAGGAACATCTTCGCCTGGAGCGACCGCCGCACGACAATCCCAGGGATGAGGCCCTCTTATGAAGGCGCCGGATTGCGCGCTTCGCCGGGCATAAGCCCCTCGCCCGCGTTCGAGCCTCGACCCACAACCCGCAAGCGGGCGATCCGGGAGAGCCAAGGGACGATGCAGCTTCGCCTCCAGTCGTTCCTTGAGCGCCCCAAGCACGCCCGCGCGACGGTCATCGACTGTCGCCCCGGCTTCGAAGGGCCCTACTTCGAGGGCTCGGGGCCCGAGGACTCCGTCTGCGGGCACTGCAGCCACGTCCTCATCCGCGGGCGGTTGACCGCCTACCTGAACCTCTACCTGTGCTGCCCCAGCTGCGGACGGTACAACCTGGCGCACGGAGGCGAGGAGGGGGAGAGGGCGTAGGAATCCCGAGCGAAGTTCATTCTGCGAACTCGATCAGGCGCAGACCCGGCGGCAATAGATTTCGAGCGCGAGCCCGTGGTAGCTCGCGAAAAGTGCTGATCGCCTTATCGACAAAAGCGAGGGTTGTACGCGCATCCAGAACTTCGCCTCTTGGCGATCTTTGGTTGTCTTCCTTAAGAAGCCGAACCCAGTGACGGATGTTTAGAGCCTTGCCTTCTACAGGTTCACTACACCATATCGGACCGGAGTCGGTTTCATTCCTGAAACATATGAAATGGCGCTCACTGGTTGTCCATCCCGACGGGGCGCTGGTGAGGGAGACAACTTGGAGATTGTCCAGCGTTGCCTCCTCCATGATGGCATCAAGATCAAAGATCATGGGACACGCATAGCTCACATCGGTACGCGGAATATTTCGCAGCCGCATGAGAGCTTCATGTTGTGAAATGCCTGAAGAGGGTCGAGGACTTAGGGAAAGTTCGACCCGCAGGTAGGGCGTCGACCATGAACTCGGCATGTTTTTGCTCGCTTTTGTCATCGATTCTACTTTTTTGAACTGAAGAAAGTAACCGAAGAATGAATGAGAAGAGAGCACCGAACTTCCGTTGATTGCGTTTTCGAGTTGTGCCCGGAATTCTTGCATATTAAGTTCTGTCTTCACCCATGCTTTATCGAACCCCAAGAACGCCTCGCGTTGTTGAGAGGGTTTCAAAACTCGGAGAACCTTCCGCCCAAAGGTCGCTTCAAACAGGTCCATCAACGGCTTGTGATAATGAGCCTCAAGAAGAGCTTCTGTAATGTCGTCGCTCACAATATCCCAAAGTCTGCAGGGCTCATAGAGATATATTGAGCCTGTGGAGCTTGTTTTTCTCTTGGAGACTCACCCAAATCGAGAAAACTCCTTGAGATTTAAACGGGCAATTGACTACCCCAGCTTCCAGAACTTGTACGCCGGCGCCCCGTCCTGATAGCAATAGTGGATGCCCTGGAAGCGCTCGCGGAAGGCGGCCACGCGCTTCGAGACCTCCGCGGGCTTCTCCTTCTTGATCACGACGTCCACCAGGAACTGCGCCACGTCGGCCATGTCGCGCTCCTTCATGCCGATGCGCGTCATCTCCTGGGTCCCGAGCCGGAGCCCCGAGGGGTGGAGCGCGCTGGTGTCGCCGGGGAGCATGTTCATGTTAGTGATGAGGCCGCCGTCCTCCAGCGCCTGCGCGGCCCAGCTTCCGCCGCCGTGGGCCTTCACGTCCACGACGACCTGGTGGCTCTGGGTGAAGCCGCGCTTCTCGCCCAGCACCGCGACGCCCTTCTCGTGGAGCGCCTGCGCGAGGGCCTTGGCGTTCTTGATCACCTGGTCCGCGTAGGCCTCGCCGAAGTCCAGGTGCTCCGCCAAGGCGACGGTCTTCGCCGCGAGGTGGTGCAGGTGGTGGCTGCTGACGGTGCCAGGGAAGACGGCGCGGTCCAGCTTGCGGGCCAGCGTCCCCTGCTGCTCCTCCGCGCCCTCGGGGAAGTTGCCCAGGATGAGCGCGCCCTGGGGGCCCGGGAGCGTCTTGTGCGTGCTGCCGGTGATGAAGTCCGCGCCCTCGCGCAGCGGGTCCTGGAAGCGCTTCCCGGCGATGAGGCCCATGACGTGGGCGCCGTCGTACATGACGGTGGCGCCCACCTCGTGCGCGGCCTGCGCGGCCTCCTGGATGGGCGTCGGGAAGAGGAACATGCTCTGGCCGAAGACGACGAGCTGCGGCTTGCGCTCGCGGATCATCTTCACGGTCTTCGCCACGTCGATGGTCATGGCGTCCTGGTCCCACGGGTACGTCTCGATGGCGCAGCCGCGGATGCCCGCGCCGCCGAACTTGGCGTGGCTGATGTGGCCGCCATCCGCCGTGGAGACCGCGGTGATGAGGTCGCCGGGCTTCGTCGTCGCCGCGAAGGCCGCGATGTTGGCCTCCGTGCCCGAGACGCAGCGCACGTCCGCCCACGAGCAGCGGAACAGCTCCAGCGCGAGGCGCCTGCACTCCCGCTCCACCTCGTCGATGTAGACGAGCCCCTGGTAGTAGCGCTTCCCGGGGTGCCCTTCCGCATAGCGGTCGTGGAAGTCGCTGGCCAGAAGGCGGCGCGCCATGGGCGAGATGAGGTTCTCGCTGGCGATCATGGGGATCGACCGGTTGAACCACTGCGTGTGGCGCTCCACCTGGTCGAGCACGTGCTGCGCGGCCTTCTCGCGGGACATGCGCGGCGCAACGACCCCCGGCTGAAAAAGGATGCGGCGCAAGCAAAACCGGGGGTTCAGGCCGGCGGGATGGGGCGTGTGGGGGGACACGCGGACGAAGCGGGGGCAAGCGAAGCGCCGGCCTGAACCCGACCCCACCAGGCGCATGGTGCGGATAGGGGCGTCAGGCGGTCCGGGCCGAAACCACAGGGAAAGGCCTACGAGGCGCGCGGGGCTTGCGTGCGGCATGGCCGGCGGCCCCACGACGTGCGACCTCTGCGGCGGGCCCTTCCTGGACCTCCACTGCAAGCTCACCTGCCAGCGCTGCGGCTACCGCCGCGACTGCAGCGACCCGTGAGGCGGCGCCTCCGCTGGGCCCAAGCAAGAGAAGGAAAAGAAGGGGGCGGCGCGGGGCCGCCCCGGAGCGACGACGACTACTGGCGCGTCAGGCGCACGTCGAAGTGGCGGACCTCGCCGACGCCCACGACGAGCGTCTGGTTGGCCGAGTACTTCGTGCCGTCCGCGCCGGTGAAGGTCGCGGTGACGACGTAGGAGCCGGGCGCGAGGTTGACGCTGTACGAGCCGTCGCTCTGCGTGAACGCGCTGGCGGCCTTGGCGCCGTTGGGCGCGGTGGCGTTGGCGTCGGGCGCGAACGAGAGGCTCGTGAACGTCGCCGTCTCGTTGGCGCCGTCGTTCAGGCCGTTGTCGTTGAGGTCGGCGAACGCGGTGCCGTTCACGGCGGCCGCGCGCGGCTCCAGTCCGATGGCGGCCTTGACCGTCTCGTCGGGCTTCACGGTGACCGTGGCGCTCGCGGAGGTCACGTTGCGCTGCGCGTCGGCGACGTTGACGTCCTGGACGCCCGCGGGCACGTTGGCGAGGGTGAAGTTGCCCGCCGCGTCGGTGACCGCGCTCTTGCCGCCGATGGTCAGCGTCTCGTTGGCGACCAGCGTGTCGTTGTTGGCGTTGTACTGGCCGTTGCCGTCCTTGTCGTCGTAGACGAAGCCCGCGACCGTGCCGGGGCGGAGGTTGAGGTCGCCCGGGAGCTGCGTCTGCTTCTCGGCGTCCTCGCGCGTGATGCCCAGGTGGAGGCGGCCCACCTCGGCGCCGTTGCGCGTGGCGACGATCGTCGTGTTGCCGCCGGGCATGGCGAAGGGCGCGATCAGCGAGTAGTGGCCGCTGGCGTCCGTCGTCACGCTGGCGTGGGGCACGTCGAAGTTGTCGCTGGAGAGCTGCGAGCGCACCGAGGGGTCCACCGTGTTGAGGAGGATCTGGCCCGCGTCGTCGTAGGCCGTGACGGTGACGCCGGACTGGGGCTGCCCGTCCTGCGTGATGGTGCCCTGCACGATGGCGCCGGGGTAGTACTCCAGCATCTTGAGCGCCTGGTTGGCGTACACGAGGCGGAAGTGCTCCAGGCCGTAGCCGGGCGCGGGCGCGTTGAGCGCCTGCGCCAGGGTGTCGCCCAGGACGGGCTGGCCGGGCTGCGAGGGCGGCACGGGGCGGCCCACGTAGGCGCGGTAGAACATCGAGTTGAAGAACGTGTCCTGGTACTCGAGGCGCTCGCTGGTGGCCTGCACGCGGCGGGTGGGGTCGCGCAGGAGCTGGTTGTACTGGTCCTGCGTGAGGTACTGGTTGGTGCCCACCGAGTACTTCGTCGTGACGTAGTCGTCGGGGTTGCGGCCCGCGAGCTTCACCGGCGCGTAGAAGATGCTCGGCTCGTCGATGGTGGGCGACGTGTTGGGGTCCGGGTTGTCGTAGGGCAGCATGCGGACGTCCGCGGCGTAGTAGCGGATCTTCTTGCCCGTGCTGGCCTCCAGGCTCGCGAGGAGCTTGGCGCTCTGCGCGAGGTCCAGGTCGGGGACGTACTGGAAGCGGTGCAGCAGGTCGAGGTCGCCCGTGGCGTCCTTGCTGCCGGCGGCCGTGAGCGCGGACTGCGCGTTGGCGTTGGGCAGGTCCACGAGGCGCGCGGCCAGCAGCTGGACGGCGTGCGTCTCGTTCTGGCTGATGATGAAGTTGGCCGAGTACTCGTAGGCGTTCTGGAAGTTGTCCGCCACGGTGGGGTGGTTGCCCACGTAGATGGCCCAGTGGCCGTAGTCCCACCACGAGAGGAAGGCGGGGCGGTCCGCAAGGTTGCTCACGTTGTGGTCCCACGAGTCGAGCCAGGTGAGGCCGTCCTCCCAGTAGCTGGGGAGGAAGCCCTCGCCGTAGGCGCCAAGCTCCTGCTGGACGAAGCCCTTGAGGAACGCGGAGTTGGTGTCGCTGGCCCACTTCGCCTCGTCGACGGGCGGGATGGCCGCGTCGGCCGCGAAGAGGGCGTTGGGGACGACCAGGAGCAGCACGATGAGCAGGACGCCCACGACGTGCATGGGGCGCACGCCCTTGCGGACGCCCTGGCCCGCGGCCATGGCCTTGCGGACGCGGCCGAAGTCGAGCCAGTCCCAGACCCACACGGTCATGAACGCGCCGAAGACGGCGAAGACGGGGACCGCGTTGAACAGGAAGCGGGCCGCCGCGTGCGCCATGTAGAGCGCGACCGCGCCCAGCACGAGGAAGAAGAGCACCGCGCGGTTGGCGCGCTTCTTCTGCGTGAAGAGGACCACGAACCAGCCGATGAGGGCCAGGAAGAAGACCAGGGGCCCGACGCCGAAGACCATCTGCGAGAGGGGTGTCGTCTGCGCCTCGGCGATGGTGCTGTAGAGCGCGGTCTGCTTGAAGTAGACCGTGGCGTAGAGGAGCGACTTCGCGACGTCGGGGACGACGAAGAACGCCGCCAGGGCGCCCAGCACCGCGATGGCCAGCGCGATGGGGAAGACGAGGATGGTGGGCATGTCGCGCGTGGGCACGAGGATGAGGCCCGCGACGAAGAACGCGCCCACGATGTACCACGGGGCCTGGAGGAAGTTGGTGACGCCCGCCTGCGCGTAGTACGGGTAGGCGAGGACCATGCCTACGAGCATGGCCAGGAGCGTGGCGACCCAGAGGCCCAGCGAGTCGCGGTTCCTCCAGTGGTCAAGGACCATCTGGAGGCCCGCGTAGAGGAACATGGCGCCGATCACGTAGGGGAAGCCCTTCCACATGAGGGCGACCGCGGCGATGCTGATGCCGGTGAGGAGCGCGTAGCCAAGGCCGAGGCGGCGCTCGCGGAAGAAGCGTCCCAGGCCCGAGGAGACCGCCGAGCCGTCGCGCCAGCGCGTCACCCAGTTGCCGTCGCCGCGGAAGTGCTCGATGGTCTTGACGTAGAACATGAACGCCAGCGTGGCGAAGAAGAGCACGGCGGCGTAGTGGCGCGAGTCGCCCAGGCCCGTGACGTCGATGGCCTCGGCGCTGAAGACCCAGAAGGCGGCCGCGACCAGGCCGACGCGGCGGTCGAAGAGCCACTTGCCGGTGAAGTAGACGGGGATGAGCGTCAGCGCGCCGTAGACGGCGGGCGCCCACTCGGTGGCCCACCAGGTGGCGACCTGCAGCGAGGAGAGCCCGTGCGCCGCGTCGGCGCTGAAGAAGGGCGAGAGCAGCTGGCCCGCGATGGCCACCGACCACTGGTAGAGCGGCGGGTTGGGGTTGATGGAGCCGTACGGGTAGTTGAGCAGCGGGTCCTGGATCAGGGTGTGGTAGCCGTTCGCCTGGATGGAGTCGATGGCGCGCTTCTCGTAGTACGGGTCGGAGCCGCCGGAGAGGAGGAACTTGCCGCTCTCCTGGGCAGCGTCCAGGTTCCAGTACGCCCTCAGGAAGAGGGCCGCGAGAAAGAGGACGAGGAGCGTGAGGGCGACGGCCCAGCCGCGGCCCTTCGCCGGCTCCTGCGTGACGGTGGTTCGGACGGCCATTGGGACACCTGAATCGGACCCGACGAGACCGAACGCGTCGCGTTCCCAGCCTCGGGGGGGCCCGGTCGCATCCCCTTTCCCCTATAAGAACCATGGGAGGCCCGGGAAACGCTCGGACCGGCATCCATCCGGGGTGCACGCCCTCGACCCTCGCCGGGCGCGCATTCATTACGATTATTCTTGAACCCCTTTCATGCGCTTGGCGCATTTTGGGAGCTCAAATAGGGTTGGCCCCTTAGTCAAGGGTCCAAAGAACGCGATGAGCGCGAGGAGCGCCAAGGTCGCAAAGGTTCCTTTCGTCGTCGCGTCCTTTCGCTCGTGGCGCTCGTCGCGTTCTTTGGACCCTGGACCAAAGGGCAAATCAGGAGCGCCGCTCCTCGAACACGTCGGCGATCACCGGCGCGCATCCCACGGAGGAGACGGAGGTCTCCAGGGAGTCGGTGCAGACGACCTCGTCGCAGCCGGCGCCGCGGAGGCGCTCCAGGGCGTTGTTGAGGAAGAGGCCGTGCGTGCAGGCGGCCACGACCTTGCGGGCGCCCTGGCGCTTCAGCTCGGCGGCGGCCGTCGCGATGGTGCCGCCGGTGCTGATGATGTCGTCGAGGATGGCGACGGTCTTGCCCTTGACGTCCAGCGCCTTGGGCTTCATCACGACCTCGGTGCCCGAGAGACGCGTCTTCTCCATGTGGTCGAACTCGGCGCCCAGGCACTTGGCGGCGAACTGCGCGCGGTCCAGGGCGCCCTTGTCGGGGGCGAGCACCGTGTCCACGCCGCGGCCCTCCAGGTGCTTCGCCAGGAGGGGCACCGCGCTGACGCCGTGCGCCTCGACGCCGAAGAAGCCCAGGATGTGCTCCTTGTGCGGGTCGACGGTGACGAAGCGGTCCGCCTTCAGTTCGAGGAGCTGCGCCACGGCCTTGGCGGAGACGATCTCGCCCTCCTGGAAGACGCGGTCCTGGCGGCTGTACGCGAAGTAGGGCACGACGACGCTGATCTCCGAGGCGCCCTGGTCGTGGGCCGCCTCCTCCAGGAAGAGAAGCTCCACGAGGGCGTTGGTGGGGTGCGTGGACTGCACGATGACGACGTGCTCGTCGCGGACGCCGCCCAGCATGCGCACGTAGACCTCGCCGTCGGGGAACACCTTGCGCTCGACGCCCACGACGTCCGCGCCCAGGATCCCCGCCAGCTCCTTCGCACACCGGTGAGAGGAGCTGCCCGCCACGACCTTCATGTCCGGGGGCACGCGCGGCGCCGTGAAAAGCGTTTGGCTGGAGCGGCGCGTGCGCTTCCTGTGGAGCGCGAGGACCACCCTTGGGGGACCGCGGACGCCTGCCTGCCCGACCCCTCGTTTCCCCAGGGAAAACGCATCGACGTCTCCGGCCTCTCGCCCACGAGTCTTCCTCCCTTACGAGAAGCCTTAAAGGTGTGGAGGCGTAAGGCGGGGACAAGCCCCGGCGTCGATCGTTTCTCGGCGTCGGATACGGGATTCGGGACAACATGCAGAAACAGACACTCCCCCCTGTGGACGAGTGGATCGAGCGCGAGGAGTTCGCGACGACGGCGGAGGTCGCCGTCCCGGACAAGCTCATCGACCAGGTCATCGGCCAGGAGCGCGCCGTCGAGGTCATCCGGAAGGCCGCCGAGCAGCGGCGCCACGTGATGCTCATCGGCGACCCCGGCACCGGCAAGTCGATGCTCGCCCGCTCCATGACCGAGCTTCTCCCCCACGAGGAGCTTGAGGACACCATCGCGTACCCCAACCAGGAGGACCCGCATGCTCCGCGCATCCGCGTGGTCCCCGCCGGGAAGGGGAAGGAGATCGTGCAGGCCCAGAAGGCCGAGGCCAACCGCAAGCAGGAGCGCAAGGCGACCTTGCAGCTGCTCCTCATGCTGGGCATCGGGCTCTTCGCGGTGCTGTTCTTCTTCCAGACGCGCGACCCCATGATCCTCATCTTCGGCATCATCGCCGCGGCCATGCTCTTCATGGTCATGCGCCAGATGAGCCAGCGCGAGGCGGCTCTCGTCCCGAAGCTCCTCGTCACGCACACGCCCAACGAGAAGCCCCCCTTCGTCGACGCCACGGGCGCCCACGCAGGCAGCCTGCTGGGCGACGTGCGGCACGACCCGTTCCAGAGCGGCGGGCTTGAGACCCCCGCCCACGAGCGCGTGGAGCCCGGCGCCATCCACAAGGCGCACAAGGGCGTCCTCTTCGTGGACGAGATCAACCTCCTGCGCATGGAGAGCCAGCAGGCGCTCCTCACCGCAATCCAGGAGAAGAAGTTCCCCATCATGGGCCAGAGCGAGCGCAGCAGCGGCGCGATGGTCAAGACGGAATCGGTCCCGTGCGACTTCATCCTCGTCGCGGCCGGCAACATGGATGCGCTCAAGGGCCAGGAGGGCAACCCCTTCCACCCCGGCATGCACCCCGCGCTGCGCAGCCGCATCCGCGGCTACGGCTACGAGATCTTCATGAACAACGACATGGACGACACGGCGGACAACCGCCGCAAGGTCATCCGGTTCGTGGCCCAGGAGGTCAAGCGCGACGGGAAGATCCCGCACTTCGAGCGCCCCGCCGTGGCGGAGATCATCCGCGACGCGCAGCGCCGCGCCGGCCGCCGCGGCCGCCTGACCCTCAGGCTCCGCGAGCTTGGCGGCCTGGTGCGCGTGGCGGGCGACATCGCGGTGGAGGAGAAGTCCCCCGTCGTCACCGTCGCGCATGTCCTCCGCGCCAAGAGCATGGCGCGCAGCCTGGAGCAGCAGGTGGCCGACCAGTACATCGAGCGCCGCAAGGAGTACCGCCAGTTCCGCACCACCGGCGGCGCCGTCGGCATGGTCAACGGCCTGGCCGTCATGGGCGGCGGCGAGGTCGGCGAGCCCAGCGGCATCGTCATGCCCATCGTGGCCGAGGTCACCCCCGCCGCCAACCGCGCCGAGGGGAAGATCATCGTCACGGGCAAGCTGGGCGAGATCGCCAAGGAGGCCGTGCAGAACATCAGCGCGGTCATCAAGAAGTACACGGGCCAGAACCTCAACGACCACGACATCCACGTGCAGTTCATCGGCACCTACGAGGGCGTCGAGGGCGACAGCGCGTCCATCAGCATCGCGACCGCGGTGCTCAGCGCGCTGGAGAACGTGGAGATCGACCAGAACGTCGCCATGACCGGGAGCCTCTCGGTGCGCGGCGAGGTGCTGCCCATCGGCGGCGCCACGCCCAAGATCGAGGCCGCCGCGCAGGTGGGCATCAAGAAGGTCATCGTGCCCAAGGCGAACATGAACGACGTGCTCATCGAGGAGCGCTACCGCAGCATGGTGGAGATCGTCTACGTCGAGACCCTCGACGAGGTCCTCCAGCACGTGCTCATGCAGAGCGCCCAGAAGAAGAGCCTCGTCGACAAGCTCGCCGCCATCCTGCCCGCGCGCCTCAAGAGCCCCGTGCTCGATGGGGCCGCGGCCGTGGGCTCTCCCCCCGCGGTCGGCAGCGGCTCGGGCGCGTAGGCTCTCGCCTCTTGGGGGCCCCCTCGTGGGGCCCTCCCTTCCCTTTTCCTTCGCTTCTCTCCATTTCTCTTGGTCAAGGGTCCAAAGAACGCGATGAGCGCGAAGAGCGCCAAGGTCGCAAAGTCTCCTTTCTCGTCGTCGCATCCTTTGCGCTCTTCGCGCTCATCGCGTTCTTTGGACCCCTGACCAGGGAGCATCCACGGAGCGAAAGCCCCAAACGCGAGCCCCGCGCATGCGTGGCCCGATGACGGACCGCGGCCTCTTCCTGGGGAGATTCCAGCCCATGCACCTGGGCCACCTGGCGGTCCTCCAGCGCCTCGCGCGCCAGCACGACGAGGTCCTCGTGGGGATCGGCAGCGCGAACGTGAGCCACACCCGGATGAACCCTTTCACCGGGGGCGAGCGCGTGGAGATGGTCCACGAGGCGTTGCGCGAGGCGGGCGTCTCCAACGCGCTGGTGCTCCCCATCCCCGACATCGGGCGCAACACGCTGTGGGTCTCCCACGTGGAGAGCCTGGTGCCGCGCTTCCGCGTGCTCTACACCAACAACCCGCTCCCCGCGCGCCTCTTCCGCGAGCGCGGCCACGAGGTGGCGCCCGCGCCCTTCCACGAGCGCGAGGTCTACAGCGGCACGCGCATCCGAGAGATGATGACCGAGGGCGACGAGTGGATGGACCTCCTGCCCCCCGCCGTCGTGCGCGTGCTGCGCGAGTGCAAGGGCGTCCAGCGCCTGCGCGACGTCGCGACGCCCGACGGGGCCGTGGAAGGCTTCGACCCCACCGTGTGAGCCTCACCCCGGCGAGAAGTCGAACGTGAAGAGCGCGCCGCCCGCGGGCAGCCGCACGGCGAGCGTGTGCGCCTCCACGGGGCCCGCGTACAGGTCGTAGCTGCGCGGCCCGTCGAGGCGCAGGCACGCGTTGGGGTCCACGTCGCGCCCCGCTAGGCTGGCCGGGATGGGCTGGCCGTCGAGGAACACCGCCGCGCACGCGCCCGCGGGGCCGTCGAGGACGGCGTTCGCGGCGCCTGCGCGAAAGAGCACGCTGGCGTTCTCGGGCGCGAGCGCGGTCACGTTCTCGTGCGTCTCGCGCCACGTCCCTTCCAGGTAGATGAGGTCGGGGTCGAGGCGCGAGACGGGCGCGTAGGCCACGTCCTGCCCTTCGTGATAGCCTTCGGGGTTGCCGATGGCGACGCGCCCCTCGGCGGCGGAGGCGTACAGCTCCGGCGTGATGGCGCCCTCGTTCCCGGTGGCGTTGACGGCCTCGCCGGCGGGCGCCTTGGGCGCGTGCCCCGCCTCGGCGAGAAGCTGGCGGATCGCGGCCTCCGTCTGGTCGTAGTCCCCCTCGCCGAAGTGCGTGTCGCGCACGCGGCCGTACTGGTCGATGAGGTACTCCGCGGGCCAGTAGCGGTTGCCGTAGGCGTCCCAGATCGCATAGTCCGAGTCGACCGCGGTGGGGTACGTGAGGTGATATCGTTCTCGCGCCCCGGCGATGTTGTCCACGTTCCGCTCGAAACCGAACTCCGGCGTGTGGACGCCCACCACCACGAGGCCGTCCCCCTTGTAGCGCTCGTAGAACCCCTCGACGTGGGGGAAGGTGTGGATGCAGTTGATGCAGGAGTAGGTCCAGAAGTCCACGAGCACGACGTGGCCGCGCAGGTCCGCGACCTTGAGCGGCGCGCTGCCCAGCCAGGAGGTCGCGCCGCCGAAGTCGGGCGCCGCGGGGAAGGCGAGCTCCTGCGCGCTGAGGTTGGCGGGCGGCGGGGGCGCGGCGGAGGGGTTGCCGGCCCACGGCTTCTCGATGGCGAGGATGACGCCCCCGATGGCGACGAGGGCGAGGGCCAGGGCGATGCGGCGCTTCGTGTCGGGGTGCATGGGGTCACGTCAGGTAGCTGGTGAGGCGCGCGGCCTGCCCGGTGAAGACCGCGATGCCCAGGAGGATGAGGAGCACGCCGCCCACGATCTCGATGACGCGCGAGGCGCGGGCGAAGCGGCGCAGCAGCGCGGCGCCTCGCTCCGCGGTGAGGCCAAGCGCCAGGAACGGCACGGCGAGCCCTAGGGCGTAGACGCCCAGGAGGAGCGCGCCCTGCGCGGGGCTCGCGTCCAGGCCCGCCACGAGGAGGATGGAGGCGAGGATGGGGCCGACGCACGGGCTCCAGCCCACGCCGAACGCGGCGCCAAGCAGCAGCGCGCCCCCCGCGGGCCCCAGCGCGCCGGGCGCGGGGCCGTGATATCGCGCGTCCCGGTCCAGGATGCGCAGCCGCAGCAGGCCCGTCATGGCGAGGCCGAAGGCGATGATGAGCGCGCCGCCCACGCGCTCGGCCCACCGCAGCGGGACGCGCGCGCCCAGGCCCGAGCCCAGGAGGCCTGCAAGGAGCCCCAGCGCGACGAAGGCGACGCCGAAGCCCAGCACGAACGCGGCGACGACGAGCATGCGCCGCCCAAGCCTCCCCTGGGCGCTGCGCGCGAGGAACGCGACGTAGCCCGGCACGATGGGCACGATGCAGGGCGAGAAGAAGCTCGCCAGCCCGGCCCCGAACGCAAGCCACGGGGAGACGGTTGCCACAAGGCGGAGAGGGACCGCGCGGCTACATCCGGGTTTTCCCAGATCACGCCCGGCGCCTGCCAAGGACCTTGCCGGCGGCGCGCTTGAGCATCCCGGCGCCCTCGGCCCACGTCCCTGCGGCGAGGGGCCACGCCCCCGTCTCGCGCCTCACGATGATCCAGAGCGCGATCGTGCCCAGGGTGAAGGCGGTCGTCGTCGCGATGGCCGCTCCGGTGATGCCGTAGCGCTGGATGAGCAGCAGGTTGAGGGGCAGGTTGATGGCGACCTGCGCGGCGCCCACGAGGATGAGGCGCCCGGCCTTGTCGTGGACCATGAGCACGCTGGTCGCGGGGACGGCCAGCGCGCCGAAGATGCCGAAGAGGGTGAGGATGAGGAGCGGCACGTAGCCCGCGCCGAAGCCCGGGCCATAGAAGGAGAGGATGACGCGCCCCAGGAGGAGATAGCCCGTCGCGATGGCGAGGGCGAGGAGGAGCGCCAGGAACGTGCCGCGCTGGTAGGCGTGCGCCGTGGACTCGCCCTTCCCGGCGAGGCGCGACATCACGGGGACGAGCGCCACGCCGATGGCGACGCTGGCCGTGACCATGACGAACGTGAGCGAGAAGGCCGCCTGGTAGACGCCCGCCTGCGAGTTGTCCAGGAAGTGGCTGATGAGCAGCGTGTCGGTCCAGATGAGGCTGCTGTTGAGGAACGTCGCCAGCGCGATGCGGCTGCCGTGGCTGACGAGATAGCTTGCGACGCCGCGGTCGAAGCGCAGGCGCCACGGGGAGCGCCAGTAGAGCGCGAAGCCGACGCTCATGGCCAGCGTGCCCAGGACGCTCGTGAGGATGGAGGTCGCGACGTTGAAATGCCGGGTGAGCACGAGGACGCCCACGGCGAGGAGCGTGAAGGTGGGGCCCAGCGCGATGAGGACGTTGCGGAAGACCATGCGGTTCTCGGCCTCGAAGCGCGCGGCGCCGATCTCCTGGAAGACGCCCACCACCAGCACGAGGCTCGTGAGGACGACGGCCCACCACGGCACCGAGAAGAAGGAGCCCAGCGGGACGCTGAAGGCGGCGATGAGCGCGACGAAGAAGCTCGTGCCGATGAGCTTGAGCAGCAGGCTCGTGCCGAAGACCTTGGCCGCCGGCTCGCCGCGGTGGTAGACGACGATGCTGGGGTTGTGCGTGAAGTTGGAGAGGCTGCGGCCGAACTCGCTGATGCCGAAGGAGACGGCGAGGACGCCCACGCCCGCGGGCCCCAGGGCGCGCGCCGTGATGAGGCCCGCCAGGAAGCCGAAGAAGTTGCCCGCCGCGAGGCCCGCGAGGTTCGCCGCGCTGTTGAAGAGCACGCTGGGCCCGGCCGTCTCGGCCTCCGCCTTGGCGAGGGCGGCCTGGTCAGCCGTGAAGGGCTCGGCCATAGACCCCCTCCAGGTCGTCCACGACGCGCGTCCACAGGAACCCCTTCGCGCGCTCCCGGGCGACGGTCCCCCGCCGGGCCCGCTCCTCCGCGTTTGATAGCATGCCCGCCAGCGCGCCGCGCAGCG
Organism: Pseudomonadota bacterium; assembly: GCA_021325135.1. Taxonomy (GTDB): domain Archaea; phylum Thermoplasmatota; class SW-10-69-26; order JACQPN01; family JAJPHT01; genus JAJPHT01. The sequence continues at coordinate 59,922 of JAJPHT010000010.1, forward strand.
CGTCGGGGTCGCGCGGCGGGACGACGACGCCCGCGTCGCCCACCACGTCGGGCATGCCCCCCGCGGTCGTGGCGACGACGGCGCGCCCCTGCGCCATGGCCTCCAGGAGGACGAGCCCGAACGCCTCGTAGTGGCTGGGCAGGACGAAGACGTCCGCCGCGGCGTAGGCGTCGCGCGGCTCGGGGACGGGGCCCAGGAAGCGCACATTGGCGGGCGCCTCGCGCCGCGCCCGCGCGAGGGCCCCCGCGTCGCGGCCGCACACGGCGACCGTGGCGGGGAGGCCGCGCGCCGCCCGCGCGAGGTCCAGGAGCCCCTTGTCGTGGGCGAGCCGCGCGAGGAAGACCACGAGGGGGCCTTCGTCCAGGCCGTGCGCCTTGCGGAAGCCCGCGCCGTCGCCGGGCTCGAACGCGGAGGCGTCGATGCCGTTGGGCACCACGTCCACCCGGGAGGGATCGACGCCAAGCGCCGCGTAGTGCGCGATCTCGTGCCGCGTGACCGCGACGCAGCGCGCGGCGGCCCCCAGCGCGCGGCGTCCGCGCATGGCGTCGTAGCGCCACTTGGCGAGGCCCGCCAGCGCATTCTCGGCGGGGTAGAATCCGTGCGCCGTGACCACGAGGGGCCGGCCCGTCGCGCGCGAGGCCGTGGCGCCCGCCTCCACCGTGGCGAAGCGGTAGGAATGGGCGTGGTACGCCGGAGGGCGTGGAATGTGCTTGTCTTAGGGTTTCGCGTTAGTCGCCCCGGCACACCCTTGGACGGCGATGTCATGCCTTCGAAATCTTGGCGGGAGGCGAAAAGCGGCCCGCATCCTCGCTTCGGCCCATCATCTTCTCTTGACGACGACGGACTAAGTGGTCAGGAGCGGGTGCGTCCCCTCTTGGACGGCGCTCTCCACGGGAGGCTCCTCGGGCGGATTTTCGGTCCATTTGCGTATCCAATCCGCCGTCGTCGTGCGTTTTGAGGGCTTGCGGCGGTGGCCCGGCGGCATGAGCAGGGTGAGGTCCGCGCGCAGGCTCCGCTCCAGCGCGACGGGTTCCGTGCTGTTCGGGCGGATGGTGCCGAAGTCCACCATGCCCACCACCAGAATGTGCTCATCCACCCGTCGCACGGTGGGGAGGATGACCGGGTAGTCGGGAAACGTCGCCTCGACCCGCCGCGCAAACGTCGTCTTGGACGGGGCGTATCCGGCGTACCATTCCTCTGGGGCTCCTTGGGCTTGTCCGATGTACGTTGCCATTGACGGTGACTCTCCTGTGAC
>JAJPHT010000031.1 GCA_021325135.1 Pseudomonadota bacterium
CCCGCCACCGAGGACTTCACCATGCTGCGCACGAGCCTCCTGCCGGGCCTCCTGGAGATCCTCAAGAAGAACGCGCACCGCGACCTGCCCCAGCGCCTCTTCGAGGTGGGCATGGTCACGCACGTCAACGAGCACGGGCACGTGGTGAACGAGCGCCGCGTCGCGGGCGTCGTCATCCAGGGGCGCTCCAGCTTCAGCGAGGTGAAGGGCATCGTGCAGGCGCTGGCGCGCGACCTGCGCTGGGAGCTGGCGGTCATCAAGACCGACGACCCAGCCTTCGTCGCGGGCCGCTGCGCGGGCGTGCCGGAGCGCGGCGTCTTCGGCGAGGTGCACCCCGCCGTGCTGGAGGCGTTCGGCCTCTCCCACCCCGTGACGGCCTTCGAGCTTCACCTGGCGCGGGGCCCGGGCGAGGAGACGCGCGGAGCCAAGGCGCACGAGCCTGGCACCCCGAAGCAGGCGTGACACGGGCGGGGCCCGCGGGAGGCCTGGGACTTCGGAGGCCCCGAAATCCCCGCCGGCCGGAGCCGCCATCTTCATGTACCATGAGGCAGTAGGCCGTCATGCCCCGTTGTGCCAGCCACAATCGGGCAGGGTCGAGCCCCCATGAAGATCGACATCGGCAACGGCAAGGTGCTGGGCACCAAGCGCGTAAGCCCCAACGGCCAGATCTCCGGCTTCACCGAGTACGCGGGCCAGGAGGTCCTCGTGGTCCTCCCGGGCGGCGAGACCGACGTGAAGCTGGGCGCCAAGGACCTGATCCGCGAGATCCAGGTCGCCACGAACGAGCACATGAAGGTCGCCTTCCACCAGTACAAGGACCTCAAGCGCCGCTTCGAGACGCCCGAGAAGGCCACCAAGGAGTTCCTGGCCAAGAACGCCCCCCGCTCCTTCCAGGGCCTCTACGAGAAGGTCGAGTTCTGGGTGGGCGAGCAGCTCGACCGCGTCGAGGAGAAGGTCGAGATCGCCCTCCAGGACGAGCCCCGTTCCAAGTCCCCTTCGGAGTGATCCCCATGTCCGCCCCCACCGCCACCCAAGCCAAGAAGCCCTCCCCCGCCGACCTCGTCCACCAGGCTGAGGCCAACGAGTGGGGCCAGATCGTGAACCTCGAGCCGCACGCGCAGTACTTCGTCGTGCGCCGCCCCACCGCGCAGATGACGCGCGAGATGAGCAACCAGATGATGGACGACCTCAAGGCGTTCGTCGCCGCGCAGCGCGAGATGGCCGAGAAGCAGGTCGCCGAGATCAACGAGAAGGTCCTCCCCAAGGCGATCGACACCATGCAGCAGGTGCGCGAGCAGGTGGAGAAGCGCGTCGACATCCTCACCAAGGAGTTCGAGTCGCGCGTGGAGAAGCTGGAGGCCGAGCTTGGCGACCGCGCGCCGAAGTTCCTGCGCCGCGAGCGCGCCGACGAGCCCCGCCCCGCGGAGCCGCCGGCCGGCAGCGCGCCCGGCGAGATGCCCATGGGCAGCGAGAACGGCCACGAGGGCCCCGCCGCCGAGGGCGCGTCCTCCGACAAGCCCGCGTCCCGGAAGAAGCCGGGCAAGAAGAGCGAGTGAAGAGGGTCCAGGGGGCCTGCGCCCCCCGAGCCCCGCGTTTGTCCGCAAAGCTTGAACGGGGACCCGCCATCTTCCCGCCGCCATGGCGGACTTCGGCGGATCGGACCTTCCGAACGCCGACGAGCGCCCGCAGAAGGCCATCAGCAAGCTCCAGCGCACGGTGGAGATCAGCCGCATCCTCTACGAGAACGACTTCTTCGCCATGATGCGCGAGCTGGCGCGCGCCGAGCGCGTGCCGGGCGACATCGTGGGCACCTCCGAGCTGGTGTTCCCTCCCGACGTGCCGCGCCGCGTGCGCCGCATGCTGGAGCAGCTGGGCCCCACGTTCATCAAGATCGGCCAGCTTCTGGGCACGCGCCCCGACCTCATCGGGAAGCCGTTCCTGGAGGAGTTCAAGCACCTCTACGACAAGACGACGCCCTCGCCCTTCCCCGAGATCCGGGAGCTGATCGAGACGGAGCTGGGCCGCCCGCTCAAGGAGGTGTACGCCACCTTCGACGAGGTGCCCGTCGCCTCCGCGTCGGTGGGGCAGGTCCACTTCGCGACGCTCCTCTCGGGCGAGAAGGTCGCGGTCAAGGTGCAGCACCCGGGGATCGAGGAGCGCGTCCGCGTCGACTTCGAGATCATGGAGCCCATGGTCCGCTTCGTGGAGAACCTCTTCGCGGCCTCCCGCGTGTGGCAGCCGCGCGAGCACCTCCTGGAGGTCCAGGCCATGCTCTTCCGCGAGCTGGACTACCGCAACGAGGCGAAGAACGTCCAGCGCGTGAGCAGCGCGTTCCAGGACGATCCCACGGTGAAGATCCCCACCGTCCACTGGCACGCCTCGTCGCGGCGCGTGCTCACGCTGGAGCGCATCGAGGGGATCAAGTTCAGCAACTTCGAGAACCCCGAATTGAAGGCGCTGGACGGCAAGCGCCTGGCGGAGATCATCACCTACGCCATGGCGAAGCAGATCTTCGAGGTCCGCTTCTTCCACGCCGACCCCTCGCCGGGGAACCTCATGGCCATGAGCAGCGAGCAGGTGGCCTTCCTCGACTGGGGCGCCGTGGGCTCCGTCTCGCGCCGCCGCAGCGAGCGCATCCTCGCCCTCATCCTGGGCTTCGTGCGGGGCGACCTCGACGGCGTGGCGCAGGCGCTCATCGACATCTGCCGCCACGGCAGCGACGTGGACATGGGGGAGCTGATGCGCGACATGGAGCGCATCATGGACTACCACGAGCGCGAGCGCGCGAGCGTGGGCGACCCCGTCGTCCTGGAGATGATCCTGGACGTGGCGAACAAGCACGACATGCTGCTGCCGCCCGACTTCATGCTCATCACGCGCGCCCTGTTCCAGTTCGAGGGGCTCTGCAAGAAGCTCGACCCCGGCTACGAGCTTGTCGACGTGCTGGAGCCCTACGTCTTCCGCTACCTGCGCAAGGAGGCGTTCAACGTCGGCGAGTCGGGCGAGAAGCTCCTCTCGGGCGCCCTGGAGGCGCTGGAGGCCGCGCGCCACTTCCCGCAGCGCGTGAACAAGGTCCTGCGCATGGTGGAGAACAACGAGCTTCGCGTCCGCGTCGACATGGACCGGAAAGGCGAGCGCCTGGAGCGCGAGGAGCGGCGCAACCTCCGCAACACGTTCACCGCGCTGGTCGCCGCGCTGATCCTGGGCGTCGCGTGGATCATGGCCAGCGGCAACGGCGGCGTGCTCGTCCCCTTCCTCTTCACCTCGGTCCTCTTCCTCCTCATCTGGGCCTTCTTCTTCCTCTACTGGACGGACTGAGCCATGGACAAGGACGCGATGCGCCTCCACCAGGGGCACCCCGCGAAGCTCGCGACGGACTGGCTCTCGGGCCTGGCCGCGCTCGCCCTCCTCTGGCAGGGGCGCGCCTTCGCGGGCGTCATGGTCCTCCTGGTGCCGCCGCTCGTGGGCACCCTGCTCGTGCTGCGCTTCGTGGACCTCGCGCCGCTGAAGGCCACGCGCTGGGGCCGCGCCCTCGTGCGCCGCATGGTCCCCGCGCTCCAGGGGCTCCGCCTCGCGGGTTTCCTCGTGGCGGCCGTGGGCGCCTGGCTGCACGCGCCCGCGGAGATCGCGGTGGGCCTCGCCCTCGTGCTGGCGGCGTGGGGGCCCGTCGTGGCGGACGCGCTGCGGGCGTCGCCTGCGTGATCCACCTCGCGCTTGGATCCTCGGGGTCCGCGTGCCCGTCGGCCCCCTCGCATGCGGGCTTCAGCCCGGAGGGCTCAGGCGCCCCACAGCCGCTCGCGGCGCCGCTCGGTGAGCGCGGGCGTCGCGACGGTGAGGAGCCCCTCCGCCTCGGCGCCGATGAACGTCAGGCTCACGCGCAGCATGCCGCGCCGGAGCACCGCCTCCACGCACTCCTCGTCGCTGCTGATCGCCTCCACCACGTACCCCTCCGCCATGAGCCGGCGAAGCTGGGCCACCTTGTCTTGCCTCATGCTCGTCGGCAGGTGGCTAGGCTGCTTGCCTGGTTGAACCGGTGGGGCGAGGCGGGAGCGACGCAGGGGTGGGGGTTTTTAGGGGGTCAACCGGCGACCTGCCCCGGCTGGACCCTCTCGCCCTGCACGGTGGCGCCCGGCTTCACCCGCGCGCCGCGGCCCAGCACGCAGTCCGAGACGCGGGCGCCGGCCCCGACGACGGCGTCGGGCGCCAGGATGGTCCCCTTCACGGTGGCCTTGTCCTCGATGCGGCTGCCATCGTAGAGGATGCAGTCCTCCACCAACGCGCTCCCCTCCACGGCGGCGCCGGGGTAGAGGTCCGTCCTGGCGACGCGCGCCGAGGGGGAGACCTTGGCGCCCTCCTTGAGCGGCCCTCCGCGGTGCTTCTGGCCCAAGGCCTGGCTCGCCTTGAGGAGGTCGCCCGGGCGGCCCACGTCCATCCAGAAGCCTTCCAGCGGGACGCCCTGCAGGCGCTTGCCCGCCTCCAGGAGCTTGGGGAAGAGCTGCTTGCTGAAGTCGTAGGTCTCGCCCTGCGGGATCGCGCGCAGCGCCTCGGGGGAGAGCACGTAGATGCCGGCGTTCACCAGGTTGCTGAACACCTCGTCGGCCTTGGGCTTCTCCTTGAAGCGCACGATGCGGCCTGTCGGGCCAAGCCCGACGATGCCGAACTCGGTGGGGTTGTCGACGGTGGTGAGCGCCATGGTGGCGACCGCGCCGCTGCGCTGGTGCGCGTCCACGAGGGCCTTCACGTTCACGTCCGCGATGACGTCGCCTGATAGCACGACGACGGTGTCGTCGCCGAGGAGCGGCAGGCACTTCGCGACGCCGCCCGCCGTGCCCATGGCCTCGTCCTCCACGCTGTAGAAGATGCGGGCCTTCAGGCGGCTTCCGCCGGAGAGGTGCTGGATGAGGCGCTCGGGCTTGTAGAAGGTCGTGACCAGGATGTCCTTGATCCCCGCGGCCACCAGGGCGTCCAGCGCGTACTCGATGGCCGGCTTGCCCGCCACGCGGAGGAAGGGCTTGGGGACGTCCAGGGTGAGGGGCCGCAGGCGGGTCCCCTCCCCGCCCGCCATGACCACGGCTTTCATGCGACGCGCCAGGGAGCCGTGCGCCAAAGAACCTTCGGCTACGCACGCCGGAGGCGCGGACTTCGATACCCGCACCAATGCGGGCTTGGGGTCGGAGCGGCAGAGGAGGGCAAGAGGCGATTCCCTGCCGCGCCGACTGCTTCCTATCCTCCTTGCCGGGCTCCTGCTGGTCGCAGCGTCGCCCGCGCGGGCGGCCACCACCACGCAATTGAACTTGATCACCAACAGCAGCCCGGGGCATAGCCTGAGCTTCGGGCAGTTCGACAGCGACACCTACGCCGTGGCCGACTTCGACCACGACGGCAAGCGGGAGGTCGTCGTGAGCAACGACAACCAGGACCTCTACGTGCTCTCGGGCTCGTCCAGCCGCGTGCTCGCGGAGATTCACCCCGACTATCCCGCGGGCTGGCCGGTGCGCACCATCAGCGACCCGGTCGTCGCCGACATCGACGGGGACGGGCACCTGGACATCGTCAGCGACGACTCGGCGGGGGTCGTGTGCGCCTTCCGCTACGACAGCGGCACCTCCACCACCAGCATGACGTTCACCAAGATGTGGTGCCACCGGATGTCCGACTACATGGGCGACCAGACGGGCGCCGACGCCGGGGTCGCCGTGGGCGACGTGGACGGCAGCGGCAAGCTGGTCACCTTCAGCAACACCGAGGACAAGGGCCTCTACGCGTTCAACTCCGACGGCAGCGTGCGCTGGAAGAGCGCCGACTACGGCGGCAACGCGGGCCCGCTGCTCACGGACCTCGACGGCGACGGCCACAAGGAGATCGTCTTCTGGGGCGACGGCGGCGAGGTGCGCGTGCGCGACGCCAGCACGGGCACGCCCAAGTGGACCTTCTACTCCAACAAGTACGTCACGCCCGCGTCCATCTCCGTCTCGGGCAGCGCGGCCGACCTGGACGGCGACGGCAAGAAGGAGCTGGTCTACATGGCGCGCGACGCGCACGACGCGACCAACTTCAGCAACGACCACGCCGCGCTCTTCGTCCTGGGCTACAACGGCGCGCTGAAGTGGTGGGTCCACCCCTCGTGGACCAACCCCACGAGCTACAACCACCCGGTGCTCGCCGACGTGAACGGCGACGGGAAGAAGGAGATCATCACGCTGGACTGGAACACCATCGGCCACAAGCCGGGCAACTGGGAGGTCACGGGCTCCCCGCACCTCTTCTCGTACTCGTGGGACGGCAGGCTCCTCTGGAAGGACGACATCGCCGACCCGTGGAGCAACGACGACGTGGCGCTGGCCGACGTGACCGGCGACGGCGTGCAGGACGTCCTGGCCATCGGCACCGCCAACGGCCACGACGGCGTCTGGTACGTCAACTCGCGCACCGGCGCCTTCGAGCAGCACGTCGACACGGCGTATGGCGCGCTGCGCGGGCCGGTCATCGGCGACTTCGACGGCAGCGGCAAGCTCAGCTGGGCCCTCAGCATCCACAGCTCCAGCGCCGGGGGCGGGTTCCAGTTCTTCAAGACGGACCAGCCCTGCCAGGGGCTCTTCCTGAGCTTCCACGAGAACGACAACTGCGGCGGCAGCGGCACGCCCCCTCCGCCTCCCCCGCCCCCGCCGCCGGGCGGCTCGTTCAGCGCGACGTTCACGCCCACGGGCGCCAACGAGTGGTGGATCCAGGTCCACGTCACCACGGGCAACGCCCTCTCGGGCGTGGACGCGCGGGTCAACGGCGGGACCTGGCAGCCCCTGACGCTCCAGAGCTGGGGCGACTGGGCCGCGAGCTATCACGCCGCGAGCGGCTCGACCGTGGAGTTCCGCGCGACCGACACGGGCGGCAACACCGCGCAGTCGGGATGCTATCTCTGGACCTCCATGGCGGCCACCACCTGCGGCGGCTCGCCCCCTCCGCCCACGTTCGCCGCGACGTTCAGCAACGTGCGCGGCAACGAGTGGTGGGAGGAGACGGACGTGTCCGTGACGGGCAGCACGCTGGCGGGCGTGGACGTGGCCATCAACGGCGGCGCGTGGACGGCGCTTGACCACCAGAGCTACGGCTCGTGGGCCAAGAGCCTGCACGCGCCCGCCGGCAGCACGGTCCAGTTCCGCGCCCGCTCGACGGACGGCCAGACGGCGACCTCGACGACGTACCATTGGCCGCCGGCTTGAACGGGCGAACGTTCGTTCGGGAACCCCAGGTGGTGGGTTCATGGTGGGGGCCCCTCGTGGCCCTCACCATGGCCCCCTCCAGGCCCGGCACGGCCGCCCTCGTCGCGGCCTTCGCGGCGGTGTACGTCATCTGGGGCTCGACGTACCTCGCCATCCGCTTCGCGGTGGAGAGCCTCCCCCCGTTTCTCATGGCGTCCTCCCGCTGGATCGTGGCGGGCGTCGCGCTCTACCTCTGGCGCCGCGCCGCGGGCGACGCGCGCCCCGCGCTCCTCCACTGGCGGAGCGCCGCCATCGTGGGCGCGCTCCTCATCGTGGGCGGCAACGGCCTCGTCTCCTGGGCCGAGCAGACCGTGGAGTCGCACCTCGCCGCGCTCCTCGTCGCCATCGTGCCCGTCTACATCGCGCTCCTCTCCTGGGGCGCGACCGGCGCGCGCCCCGGCTGGCGCACCCTCGCGGGCATCGTGCTGGGCCTCGCGGGCGTCGCCGTCCTCGTGCTCCCGGGCTTCCTCTCCGCGCAGGGCGCGACCGTCACCGCGTGGGGCCTCCTCGCGGTCCTCCTGGCGAGCTTCCTCTGGAGCACGGGCAGCCTCTACTCGCGAAAGGCGCCCCTTCCCGCAAGCCCGCTCCTGGGCGCCAGCATGGAGATGATCGCGGGCGGCGTCCTCCTGGCCGTCGTGGGCCTCGCGCGCGGCGAGGCGTCGCACGTGGACCTCGCGGCGGTGAGCGCGCGCTCGTGGATCGCGCTGGCGTTCCTCGCCCTCTTCGGCTCTGTCGTCGCGTACAGCGCCTACGTCTGGCTGCTGAAGGTCTCGCGCCCCGAGCTGGTGGCCACCTACGCCTTCGTGAACCCCATCGTCGCGGTGGCGCTGGGCGTCGTCCTCGCGGGCGAGGCCGTGAGCGGCGCCACCCTCCTCGCGGCGGCGCTCATCGTCGCGGCCGTCGCCATCGTCGTGACCTCGCCCGCGCCGCGGGGCCCCGCCGAGCCTCCCGCCGTCGCGGAATGAAACCGCAAGGCTCCAACCAGCGCGCCGCGGATGGGGGAGCATGGAGCCCCAGCCCCCGTCCTGGCGCGCCCCCCTCGCGGCCGCGCTGGCGACCCTGCTCTTCGCGGGCGCGCTTCGCGCGTTCCTCTCGGGCGTCTACAACTACAACCTCAACGAGCTGGGGCTCAACGCGACCGCGCTCCTGCCGCTCATGCTCCTGGCCCCCGCGCTCCTGCGCGGCGCGGGCGAGCGCGCGCTCCCCGCGGCCGCCCTCGCGCTGGCCCTGGCGCGCCTCGCGACGCCCTGGGCGCCGGGCATCCTGGGCGTCGCGCTCTCGGGCGTCGCATGCGTCGCGGCCCTCGTCGCGCTGGCCGCGCTGCTGCCGCGCGCAGGCGGGCCGGCCCTCGCGGCGGGCATGGCGCTGGGGTGGGCCGCCGACGTGGCCGTCGTGGCGTGGGGCCGCTCGTGGGACTGGACGCTGCCACGCGCGGGGGGCCTCTTCCTCCTGCCCGCGGGCGCGCTCCTCGTGGTCCTCGCGTGGCGCCCCGGGCCCGCGCTCCCCGAAGGGCCGCGCCGGCGCGGGCTCGCCCCGTGGGGGCTTGGCGCGTGGCTCTTCCTGGAGACGGCCATCGTGGCCAACCCCTTCGGCCTCGCGCGCTGGGACGAGGTGGACGCGCGCCTCGCCGTGCTGGGCGTGGCCGTGGGCCTCCTCGCGGGCGCGTGGCTCGCGCTGCGCGAATGGAGCCGCGCGGCGCTCCTCGTCCTCAACGCGCTGGCGCTCCTCTTCGCGCTGGACCACGGCCTCCTGCACTCGCCCCTCGTGCCGCTGGGGGCCCTCGTCGCGCAGGTGGCCCTCGTGGTGGACGCCGCCGTCGTCCTGGCGCCCCTGGGGAGCTTCACCGCCGCGGCGCGTGCGTTCGGCCTCGGCGCGGGCGTCATGGTCCTGCTCCAGTTCCTCCTCATCTTCGCGTTCACGTTCGCCTACGTGCCCCTGAGCGGCGCGTGGCACGGCCTGGAGCGCTTCCTGCCCGCGCTGGCCGTCCTCCTCGTGGCGGCGGCCGCGCTGGTGGCCGTCCCCCGCGCCGCCGCGGCGTGGCACCCCACCCGCGCGCTCGCCGTGGCGCTGGCCGTCCTGCTGCTGGCGGCCGCTGCGCCTCTCGCGAGGCCCGCCGCGCCCGTGCCGGCGCCCAGCGCGGGCCCGATGCGCGTCATGACGTTCAACTTCCACCAGGGGTTCGACAACGACGGCGTGCTCGACCCCGAGGTCTTCGTCCGCATCGTGCGCGACGCCAGCCCCGACGTCGTCGTCATGCAGGAGTACGACGCGACGCGCCTCTCCAGCGGCAACCTGGACCTCGTCCGCATCCTCGCCGACCGCCTGGGCTATCATTCCTACTACGGCCCGCCCACGTCGGCCGAAGGCTTCGCGGGCGGCATCCTCTCCCGCGAGCCCATCCGGGAGACGGCGTGGATCACGCTGCCCACCACCAAGGACAACCGCTACGCCACCGAGACGCGCCTGGACGTGGGCGGCCGCGACGCGTGGCTCTACGGCGTCCACTTCGGCCTGGGCGCCGCGGACCGCGCCGCGCAGCTTGACGCGCTCCTCGCCCGCGCCGCGACGCGCACGGGGCCCAAGCTCCTCGTGGGCGACTTCAACGCCTGCCCCGCGCTGGCGTGCGACGACGCCGATGGCGGCCACGTCTACTGGACGCTCACCGCGGCGGGCTGGCGCGACGCGTGGGTCGCCACGGGGCACGACGCCAACGACACCGCGGGCTACACCTTCGCGTCCTTCGACCCCACCGAGCGCATCGACCACGTCTGGATGGGCCCCGAATGGGACGCCCTCTCCGTGACGCGCGTCGAGACGCCCGACGCCAAGGCCGCCAGCGACCACTTCCCCGTGCTCGCCGAGCTGCGCCTGCGATGACGGGTTCGGGGTCCCTCCGGCTGCGCAGGAGAAAGGCAAATCCCCCCGGAGGCGGCTGCCCCCGCCGAGGCTTGACCTTGCGAACCCTCCTTGTGGCCCTCAGCCTGCTCGCCGCCTTCAGCGCGCTCAGCTTCGCAGTCCCCGCGGCCGGCGCCTTCGGCGGCGTCGACGTGGCGAACAGCTGCACCGAAGCGACGAACTCCCACTGCTACTACATGCTCTGCATCGGCGCGACGCAGACCCAGTACGGCTACTACCAGTGCCAGTACCCCATCTACTGGCCCTGCCAGTACTGCGTGCCGCTGTCCTGAGCCCGCACCCCGCCTTCTTTTTTTTTTGGGATTTGATATCGCACCAGCGGGCGCTGGGTCAAGAAAAGGACGAGGGTCGCGGGGGCTCTCCCCCACGACCCCCGCGGATGGGCTCATCCGGATTCGAACCGGAGATCTGCGCTGTGTGAAAGCGCCGTCATAACCAGCTAGACCATGAGCCCGGGGCTGGGATGCGGCGATGCGGGCCGGCCTATAAGACGATTTCGGGGTCCTGGCGGCGGCTTCCCATCCGGGCCGAATCTGGGGGAAGGCGTGTAGGCTTCGACAGCCTGAAGCCCATGCGGAGCGCCTGCCCGCGGCGGGCCGTCATGGCGAGCCTCCGGCGCGTGCTCTGGCATCTCCTCGGCGGCACGAGGGGCGGGCCCATGCGGATCCGCATCATCGCGCTGCTGCGGGAGCGGCCCTCCAACACGAACCAGGTGAGCACGATGCTCAAGATCGACTACAAGACGGCGGAGCACCACCTGCGCGTCCTGCGCGAGAACCGCATCGTCTCGCCCACGGGCGACAAGTACGGCGCCGTCCACCTGCTGACGCCCGAGATGGAGGAGAGCATGGCCGACTTCGACCTCATCGCCGCGAAGATCCTCAAGGAGGCGCCGCGGTGAGCGCGCTGGAGGCGCTGGACCTGGGCCTCGCGGCCCTCAACGGCGTGCTGGCCCTCGTGCTGGCGACCGTCTACTGGCGCAACCACCGGCAGCTGCGCTCCCCCTTCACGCTGGGCCTGCTCCTCTTCGCCGCGTTCCTCCTCGTCCACAACGCGGTCATCGTCTACGAGTCGTGGAGCATGATGATGGTCTCCGTCGGGCCCGACCCGGGGCTTCTCCTCGTGGACGAGCTTCTCCAGAGCGCGGCGTCCATCGCCCTGCTTGTGGCCACGATGCGCTAGAGGCGGGCGCCTTCCAGGGCGCGTCCGCACGCGCAGGGCCGCGGAGCGCGCACGCCGAGGGCCGCGCGTCGCGCCACGCGCAGGGCAAGCCCGCCCATCTTGGCCGCCTCGGCGCGGATGTCCTCCGCGCGGGGCCGCGCGCCGGCGACGCCCGCGGCGGGGTTCGTGACGAGGCAGAGGCTCGCGTAGCAGAGCGCGCGCTCGCGGGCCAGCGCCGCCTCGGGGCAGCCGGTCATGCCCACGACGTGCGCGCCCAGCGAGCGCAGCGCGCGCACCTCGGCGCGCGTCTCCAGGCGGGGCCCGTCGGTGGCCGCGTAGACGCCCCCGTCGCGGACGGTCGCGCCCTCGGCGCGGGCGGCCTCCACGAGCAGGCGGCGCGCGTCGGGGCAGTACGCCTCGCTCACGTCCACGTGCACCGAGGAGTCGTCGAAGAACGAGAGCGGCGAGGAGCGGAAGTCCAGGTAGTCGTCGGGGACGAGCAGCGTGCCGGGCGTCAAGTCCTCGATGAGCGCGCCCACGCTGTTGAGGGCCAGCACGGCGTCGACGCGGCAGCGCGCGAGCGCCTCGACGTTGGCCTTGTGGTCCACCCGGTGCGCGGGCCGCGCGGCCGTCCCGTGGCGCGCCACGAGGAAAAGATCGACGCCCGCGTCGCGGACGTGCCAGACGGGCGCGTCGCCGAAGGGCGTCTCCACGAGAAGGGGCTCGCCCCGCGGGGGCGCGATGCCGGTGCCGCCGATGATCCCGACGCGGGTCACTCGTCCTCTTCGTCGCCGCCTGCGAGGTCGCTGGCGCGCCACGCCTGGACGACGTCCTGGATGCGCTTCTGCAGCTCCATCTTGCGGGCGCGCACCTCGTCGCGGACCTTCTTGAGGGGCGCGTGGTGCGCCACGAGGGTCTCCGAGTCCGCGAGGAAGCTGTTGAGCGTGGCGAGGGGGTCCTCCCAGGCGGCGACCTGGTCCACGGCCTTGACCTTGGTCTTCAGCGCCTCGTCGGCCATCTCGATGAAGTCCTTGCCGTACGCGACCATGGCCTCCGCCATCTCGGCGGGGGGCAGGTCCTCGGGGAGGTCGCCGCCCTCCTGCTGGGCGAGGAACTCGATGCTCTTCTTCTCGAGCTTCTGCTTGAGGCCGCGCAGCTGGTCGCGCAGCGCCTTCACGTCCCCGTGGGAGTTGAGGTCCTCGGTGTCGGCCAGGAACGTGTCGATGGCCTCCACCTGGTTGTCGATGAAGTAGAGCTGGTCCTCGCGGAGGATCTTGCGGTCCATCTCCTCCTCGGCGTTCTTGACGAAGAGCTGACCATCGGCCATCGCGCGCTGGACTTCCACGGACCATCCCTCTGCGACTGGCGGGGAGTCGCGCGGGGCGGGCATGAATCTTGCCCTCTGGCGAAGCCGTCGGCGGCCTCATACGGGGGAGCGGCGGTCACCCACCGCGCGATCCTGGCCCCTCCGGAGCGGCCCCCGCCCTCCGCCCGCCAGCCGTTGCGCGAACCACCGGGCCCCTAGCTTAGTCTGGTAGAGCGCCGGGCTCATAACCCGTTGGTCTGCGGTTCAAATCCGCAGGGGCCCATGAGCGAGCGCAGCGAGCGACGGGCCCCTCGGATTGGAACGAGGCCGATCCCGACGAGCGGCCTTCAGGCCGCGAGGAGAGGCTTCGGCCGGAGGTCAAATCCGCAGGGGCCCATGAGCGAGCGCAGCGAGAGATCGCCCGTTGGCACTGCGAAGGGGGCGGCCGGCTGCCCGTGATATCAATCGCGGGCTGGCAGGAGGGCCCCCGCCCCTTGAGTACGTTTTCGCTTCTCCAGCGGAAAGAAGACCCCGATCCTTCACAAACTATATGCTGGGCACCCGGGCATGGGCGGACCATGCGGGACCAGGCGATCCTCAGGACGCTCAGCGAATTGGACCGCTGGAAGCGGCGCCAGGAGGAGCTGCGCGCCGAGCTGGAGAAGGTCGAGCGCCAGGTGGTCTACTACGAGGCCCTGGCCAAGGACATGAAGCGCGAGGTGCGCCCCGCGCGCCTGGGCGACCTGCTTCGCACCATGTGGAAGCTCTGACGCTTCACTCGCCCAGGAGCTTCAGGATGGCCTCGGCCGGCTGGCCGTTGGCCTCGTCGAGCGCCTTGCGCGCCTGCGCCTCGTCCACGTGCGCCTGCTCCATGACGAGCTTCACGTCCTCGGGGCTGTAGGAAATCTTCACGGGCGCCTTGGGCGCGAGGCTGCGCTCCTCGGGCGTGCCCATGAGCTGCCACGTCGTCTGCCCCTGCGCGACCATCTTGGAGACGGTGGCGTCGCGGAAGACGATCTCCTTCTCCTTGGTGCGGATGACGACCTCCTCCACGTCGTCGATGTCCTCCACCTCGATGCCCATCTGCTTCATCATGGCGTTGAGGCGCTTGGGGTTCATGTTGCGTCCGCCGAAGCCGGGGATCATGGGAGTCGCTCCGCAGTAGGGGGTGCGGGCCTTGAAGGTTCCGAGTCGGGAAACGTCCTTACCGCGGCGGGCCGCTCCCGGCGGCGTGATCCCCCTCCCCGAGACGCGCGTGCTCGACCGCAACGCGGAGGCGCTGGGCGTCTCCACCGCGCAGCTCATGGAGAGCGCGGGCCGCGCGCTGGCCGAGCATTGCGCGCCGGTGGCCGGCGCCGCGGGCGTCCTCGTGCTGGCGGGGCCGGGCAACAACGGGGGCGACGGGCTCGTCGCCGCGCGCCACCTCGCGGCGCTGCGCGTGCCCGTCGAGGTGATGACGCCCGTCTCGCCCGGCGGCTGGCGCACGGACCTTGCGCGGGCCGCCTTCGGCGCGCTGCCTCCGCAGGTGCCCGTGCGCTTCGAGGCGACGCCGCAGCAGGTCGAGGCCGCCATGGCCAAGGGCCCCGTCGTGCTGGACGCCCTTCTGGGCGCGGGCCTCTCGGGGGAGCTGCGCGAGCCCTACGCCGGCTTCGTGCGCGCGCTGGCAAGGACCAAGGCGCGCGTCGTCGCGGTGGACGTGCCCACCGGCTTTGGCACCGCCACGACCTACGCGCCGCGCGAGACCGTGACGCTCCATGATGTCAAAGAGGGGATGACCGAGGCCAACTCGGGTCGCATCCGCGTCGTGGACATCGGCATCCCGCGCGATGCGTCGCGCTACACGGGGCCCGGCGAGTACGCGCTCTACCCCCAGGGGAAGTGGGACCAGCACAAGGGCGAGGGGGGCGTCGTCCTCGTCATCGGCGGCGGCCCCTACACCGGCGCGCCCGCGGTGTGCGGCATGGCGGCGCTGCGCGCGGGGGCGGACCTGGCCATCGTGCTCACGCCGCAGCGCGCGTGGCAGGTGGTCGCCTCCTACTCGCCCAACCTCGTGGTGCGGCCGATGAACGGCGACGACCTCAACTTCGACGACCCTGCCAACCGCGTCACGCTGAACACGTGGCTCAAGAAGGCCGACAGCGTCGTCGTGGGCCCGGGCCTGGGGCTCTTCGGCCAGACGCAGAAGGCGGTCCACCACGCGCTGGAGCGCGCCGCGCGCGAGGGCATGCCCGTGGTCGTGGACGCCGACGCCCTCACCGCCATCGCGGAGCGCAAGGACCTCGTCACCGCGCGCACCGTGCTCACGCCCCACGCGCGCGAGTTCCGCACGCTCACCGGCCGCGACCTGCCCGGGGACGACGACGGGCGCGAGAAGGCCGCGCTCTCCGCCGCGCAGGAGTTCGGCGGCGCGTGGCTCGTGAAGGGCCCCGTCGACGCCGTGAGCGACGGCGAGCGCGTGAAGCTCAACGCCACGGGCCACCCCGCCATGAGCGTCGGGGGCACCGGCGACGCGCTCTCCGGCGTTGTGGGCGCGCTCCTCGCCAAGGGCATGACGCCCTTCGACGCGGCGCGCGTCGGGGCCCGCCTCGTGGGCGAGGCCGGCGAGCGGGCCGCGGCGCGCAAGAGCTGGGGGCTCCTCGCCACGGACGTGGTGGAGGCGATCCCCGAGGTGCTGGCGGCGGTGATCCCCGCGGCGCCCCGCCATCCCTAGAACGGTCCTTGGTCAGTCCCGGCTCTGAAAAACGCTGCATCCAATAAGTCTATAAGACGTCCCTGGGAGTGTCGCAGTGTCCCCCGTTGCGGGGAGTCAAAACCGAGGCTCTAAATACGACCCGGGAAGCTGGGCCGTTCGCCTCGTTGGAGAGGTAAGCCATGCGCAGCAAGACCATCCTGAACATCCTGATCATCGGCGGCCTCGTGTTGGGCGGGCTGTCCCTGGTGGCCCCCACCGCGAGCGCCCAGAAGAACGGCTCGCTCACCTTCGGCGCCTACGCCTTCTCGGACCCCATCAAGCCCCTCCGCCCCGCCGTCTGCCAGACGCAGACGGTGACCTTCACCGCCGACCCCTCGGCCTACTCGGGCCTCATCGGCGTGGGCGTCACCTACACCGTCTCCAAGCAGCCCGCGTGGGCGACGGTCATCCTCTCGCCCTCGTCGGACCTCTTCGCGAACCCGGCGACCCCCGGCACCACCGGCTCCTACTCCTCCACGCGCCCCCTGACCGTGTGCATCACGACCAGCGACCAGGCCCCCGCGTTCGTCAACGACCAGGTGGAGGTCTCCGGCACCGCGACCGCGGCCGCCGGCTCGATCACGGGCAAGACGAACTTCCCCATCGCGGCCGACTACTTCAGCATCATCGACGTGAACCTCCAGGAGGCCGTCAAGGTCGACCGCCCCCAGACCCCCGTCGTGTTCCCGCTCCAGATCACCAACCTGGGCAACGCGAACACCAAGGTGACCATCCTCCCCGACGCACCCACGGGCGGCCTCATCGTCCAGACGCCCCAGCCCGTCATCCTCCAGTCCAAGCAGGCTGGAGGCCAGCAGGTCACCAGCACGGTGTCGCTGACCATCCAGACGCCCTACCACAACGGCTACCTCAACCAGGTCGCGGGCGAGAACTACAAGATCACGTCGGCCTACGCGCTGGACCCCAAGCTCGTGGGCGATTCCAGCTCCGTCTCGGTGGTGCTCACCACCCGCGGCTTCTACGTGCCCGGCTTCGAGCCAGGGCTCCTCGTGGCGGCCCTGGGCGGCGTGGCGCTCCTCCTCGCGATCCGCCGCCGCATGGCGTGATCCCGGGGGCCCGCCATGGTCTCCCCCGCCCCGGCGCTTCGCATGGCCGCCGGGGCCGTGCTTCTTCTCCTCCTTCTCCCCAGCGCGAGCGCCCAGGCGCCCACGCTTCCCAGCGACCCGCGCCAGGCCTACTTCCGCTTCACCATCACGTGCAGCGAGACGTTCGTCTCCGTGGATTTCCTGGGCAGCGGCGATGGCCACTGCACGGCCATGGACCTGACCTACGACTCGCCGGGCGTGCCCGGATCGGTGTCCCTGGGCGCGGTGCCGCACTACCTCTCGCTGCGCGCGGTGCCGGTGGGCGCGCCCAACGAGACCGCGGGCTGGCAGGCGTACCCTTCGGTGTCGTTCATCCAGCTCTACGGCCTCAGCAGCGCCGTCTTCGGCGTCCACGTGACGACGCTTCCCACCATCCAGTCGTCTTTCTTCCGCTTCGACGTCCTCGCCAACTACACGGCGGAGGATGGCTCGACGCAGAACGCCACCGTCCACTTCGTCGCGCAGGTGCGCCCCTACGGGCAGACCTTCGTGCAGACGGCGCCCCAGGACATCACGAAGAAGGCGGGCCAGAACGAGCGCGTCACGTACAGCGTGCTGGTCACCAACAACGGCGTCTACCCCGACTACTACCACATCGCGGTGCGCTCCAACGACCCGGATTTCCTCGTGGCGCAGCCGGGCGGCGTGTACGTCCCGCCCCACGAGACGCGCAACGTGACGTTCACCATCCTCACGCCCAAGGGCAAGCTCTACGAGCTGGGCCGCAGCGCGCAGTTCACGGCCGACATCACGCCCACCTTCGGGGGCGGCCGCTACCAGGCGTTCGGCTTCCTGCGCGTGACGGGCGCCTACGTGCCCACCTACTGGATCCCCATGGCGCTGGTCGCGCTGGTCTCCGGCATGGTGGTCACGCGCCGCACGCGCGAGGTCGCGCAGGCGCGGCGGCTGGAGCGCGGAGCGCCGCGGCGCGTCGAGCCCACGCCGCGGCAGGCCGTCCTCCTCGCCGAGCTGAAGCGCACGGACCCCGAGGCGTACAAGGAGCGCAAGGCCGCGCTGGACGCCCTCTACGCGGGCCGCCGCTCCGAGTACCGGATGACCGCCAAGGAGCGCCGCGCCGCCGACCGCGCCGAGGCGCGCCAGGCGCGCGCCGAGTTCAAGGCCGAGCGCCGGCGCCGCAAGGCGGAGGCCAAGGAGCGCCGCACCCAGGAGGCGCGCGAGCGCAAGGAGCGCAAGATCGCCGAGGCCGCCGAGGCCAAGGAGCGCAAGCGCAAGGAGAAGGACCTCGCCAAGGCGCGCAAGATCCTGGAGAAGAAGCGCGGCAAGCTGGGCAGGAAGGAGGCCAAGGCCGCCAAGAAGCAGGCCAAGATCGACGCCAAGCAGGCCAAGGCCGACGCCAAGGCCGCGAAGAAGGCGCAGAAGGCCGCCGCCAAGGAGGCCAAGGCCGCCGCGCGCGCCGCCAAGAAGGGAGAGAAGCCGTAGGGGGGCCCGCCTTGCCTCGCCTCCTCCCCGCGCTCGCGGTCGCCCTCGCGCTCCTGGCGCCCGGATGCCTCTCCCCGGACGACCTCATCGTCGCCGCCTCCGCGCCCAAGACCGCCAGCGGCATGACCGTCTTCGTCGTCGCCGACAAGGGGCTCCTCTCGCGCTTCGCGGGGGCGAGCGCGGACTACGTCATCTACTACGGCGACCGCATCGCG
Source organism: Pseudomonadota bacterium (assembly GCA_021325135.1). Lineage (GTDB taxonomy): Archaea > Thermoplasmatota > SW-10-69-26 > JACQPN01 > JAJPHT01 > JAJPHT01. The sequence goes on from JAJPHT010000031.1 coordinate 18,132, forward strand.
TACCCGCCCGCCGGCAAGGGGGGCTCCTTCGAGGTGAGCGGGCGCGCGGGCTCCGTGTTCATCCCCTACGACCTCTTCGTCGTGGGCAACGGCGACTACGACGTGCTCGTGCACTACGGGGGCGCGCAGGCCCGCGCGCGCGTGAACGTGCAGAAGTGGGCGAGCTACGTCTGGCTCCACCCCTCGTTCAAGGACAACGAGGTCGTCGTCGAGACGGCCCTGCAGTCTGCCAGCGGCGGCGACGCCGCGGACCGCGTCCTCGCGCACGGCGAGCTGGTGCTGACGCTGAAGTACCACGGCAAGGACGGCACCGCCAACGCGAACGTGGCGCAGTTCACGCAGGAGACGCGCAACGACCAGATCACCACCCTCGTCGAGGTGCCCCTGGCGCGCTTCGACCAGGGGCCGGGCTGGTACTCCTTCGAGCCCCTCTTCCACAACCTGGAGGCCGCGAACAACGTGCAGGTCCCCCCGGACCCCGCCATGGCGAACTCGCAGCCGCCGTTCAACTGGATCTACGTCGGCACCTGAGGCCCCACCATGCGACCACTCCCCCTTCTGGCCATCCTCCTCCTGCTCGCCGGGTGCGTCGGGCAGGGCAACGGCGCGCGCGACACCGACGGCGACGGCCTGCCCGACGACCAGGAGACGACGCCCCACGCGATCTCCATCGCCTACGCCAACGGCACGGTGGAATCGCGCGCGGTGACCTCGGACCCGCACCGCCAGGACACCGACGGCGACGGCCTCTCCGACGTGGACGAGTTCGCCTTCAAGACCGACCCCCGCAGCGTCGACACCGACCGCGACGGCCTGCTGGACGGCCACAACGTGACGCTCCCCGCGGGCTCCGACCAGGCGAAGGCGTGGCGCGCGCTGGGCGTGCTGGAGGTCCCCGCGGGCAGCGGCAAGTTCGTGGGCGAGATGGACGCGACCCGCGAGTGCACGCTCTCCGCCGCCCGCGGCTCCAGCGAATTGCTATCGCCCGACGCGCTCTCGGACGGCGCGGAGGTCGCGGGCTGGAACGTCACCGTGCGCGGCTTCTCGTTCCCCGTCACGTCGGACCCGTGCGTGGCCGACACCGACCGCGACGGCCTCCCCGACGACAAGGAGATGGCGCTGGGCACCGACCCGCGCAACCCCGACACCGACGGCGACGGCGTCGTGGACGGCTTCGACGCGGACCCCCTGTGGAACCTCGGCCTCGCCCTGGAGAACGTCACGGCGAGCGGCAACGCCACCGTCTCGTTCCAGGCGGGCGCCCAGGCCGTGGAGGTGCCCAGCCACGGGAACCGCACCGCGACGCTGGACGTCAACGACTCGGCGACCGACCGCTCGACGCTCCCCGTCACCCTGGTCGTGGGCGCGCGGGATTCCGAAGGCTCCCACAGCGTGGACCTCTTCGGCGACCCCCGCGGGACGTACCTCACCGTGGACCTCGTCCAGGGCACCACCGCGCTCCTCAACGCGCCCGCCCAGGCGACGCACCACGTGGAGACGCGCGGGCCCGACGGCACGCTCTCCTTCGACTGGCGCGTCGCGCGGTCGTGAGCCATGGCGGGCCAGCCGGTGCGCCCCGGAGCCGCCGTCGCGGCGACTCTTCTCGCGGCGACGCTCTGGGGCACCTCCTTCAGCGTGAACGACGCGGGGCTCGCCTACGTGGGGCCCGCGGCCTTCGTCGTGCTGCGCTTCGCCGTGGGCGGCGCGCTGGTGGTCGCCGTGGGCGCGGCCCTGGGGCGGCTGGACCTCAAGCTGCTGCGTTCCCCTTTCATCTGGGCGCTCGCGCTGGCCAACGCGGTGGGCTTCCTCATGCAGTACGCGGGGCAGACCGTCACGCCGCCGGCGCGCACGTCGCTCTTCGTCAACACCAGCGCCTTCGCCGTGGCGCTCCTCGAGCGCTTCGTGCTGCGGCACCATCTCGGCTGGAGGCGCGTGCTGGCGATCCTCGTGGGCTTCGCCGGCGCCGCGCTCCTCGTCGTGGGCGAGGACCCCTCGAAGCTCTCCGGCGGCCGCCTCGCGGGCGACGCCCTCGTCCTGGGCGCCGGCCTCTCCTGGAGCGTCTACCTCGTGATGAACTCCCGCGCGGTGGAGCGGCACGATCCCTTGAGCGTGACCGCGTGGACGTTCGTGCTCAGCAGCGTCCTCCTGCTGCCCGCCCTCGCGTTCGACCCCACGCCGCTGCGCTTCACGTGGCCCGGCGCGGCGGCGGTCCTCTACGCGGGCGTCGTCACGACCGCGCTGGCGTATGGCCTGTGGACCTTCGGCCTGCGCGGCGTCAGCCCCAGCGCGAGCGCGCTGCTCCAGCTCTGGGAGATCCTCGTGGCGAGCGTCGTCTCGCTGGCGCTGGCGCGCGAGTCGTTCGGCCCCGTGGAGCTGGCGGGCGCCGCGCTCCTCGTGGGCGCGGTCGTGGGCATGAGCCTCCTCACGTCCCGCCCGCAGGCGTGAGGCGCGCGGCCCGCAGCGCGGCGCGCATCTGCGCGGCCGACTCCCAGCGCTCCTTGGGGTCCTCCGCCAGCGCGCGCCGCAGCACGCCCTCCCAGCGGCCATCCGCCGGGCGCTGGAAGCAGCGCTCCATGAGGAGCCCCACGGCGTAGAGGTCGGAGCGCGGCGTCGCAGGCTCTCCGCGCCGCTGCTCGGGCGCCATGTACGCCGCCGTCCCCTCGACGGTTCCCGCCTCCTGCCCGTGGGCGGGGGCCGCGATGCCGAAGTCCGCGAGCTTGGGGAAGCCCCCCTCGCCCAGGAGGACGTTCTCCGGCTTCACGTCGCGATGCACGATGCCGCGCGCGTGCACGGCCTCCAGCGCGGCGAGGAGCCCGTCCGCGACGCGCTCGCCCTCCTGCGCGGGGAGGGGGCCGTGGCGCGCGACGGCCTCGGCGAGGCTCCCTCCAGGCGCGTGCTCCAGCACGAGGAGCGTGGCGTCGGGGCGCGGGATCGCGTCGTAGACGACCAGGACGTGCGGATGTGAGAGCGCGCCCGCGATCTGCGCCTCGCGCAGCGCGGCGCCCTCGTCGTGGAGCACGCGCTTGATCACGACGTCGCGCCCCAGCACCTCGTCGCGGGCGAGGAACGCGCGCCCCCCGCCGCCCGAGCCCAGCGCGCGCAGCACGCGATAGCGCCCCGCCACTAGGCTCCCCTCGGCGACGGGCGGGGGCTCGCGCTCCAGGGCCGCGCGCTCCAGCGCGGCGGCCTCCGCGGCCCCGATGCCAAGCTCGCCGCGCAGGGTAACGAGAAATGGGTCGTCCGCGGGCGAGTCGCCGCGGCGCGCCACCTGCTGCGCGGCGAGGCGGTACGTCTCCCTCGCGGCCGCGGCGTCGGCGGGGCGGGGGAGGCCGTAGACGCGCTGGGCCACGCGGTCGGTGAGCGAGCGGAACGCCTGCGACGCGGCGACGACGGCCGCCAGGAGGGCGATCTCCAGGGGGCGCGCCTCGGCTGCGTCGCCGGCCAGCGCCAGGCCGAAGGTCAGCGCGACGGCGCCCAGCGTCAGCAGGGCGAGCCCCACGAGCACGCGCGCGGCGAGCCGGCGCGAGGCGGCGGAAAGCTCCAGGCCGCGGTGCCGCAGCACGATGACCGAGGCCAGCGCGCCGAAGACGAGCCAGCGCAGCGCGGCGCCCGCGCGGCCCAGGCTTGCCTCGACGCCGCCTGAGGCCGCCGGCGGCGCGGCCCAGCCCAGCGCCGCCAGCGCGTTGGGGACGTTCGCGACGTCGATGAGGAAGGTCAGCGCCACGGCGCTCCCCAGCGTCGTCGCCGCGAAGCGTCCGCGGCCGCGCAGCGCGGCGGCGCACAGGAGCGCGGCCGCGACCAGCAGGACGACGGGAAGCTCCACGCGCCACGCCAGCGCGAGGGCGCGCCCCCTTGCGTCCGCGGAGCCCGCGAGGCCGCTCATGGTCTCCAGGAAAGGGGGCAGCGTGGGCAGCACCACGGCGCAGAGCCCGAAGGCCAGGAGCCGCGCCGCGGGGCGCTCGTCGCGCCGCAGCAGGACGCCCACGAGGAGCGAGCCGTAGACCGCCAGCGTGTACGCCGAGAGGGCCGCGAAGTAGCCGATGGCCCCGCCCGAGGCGTCCATGGAGAGGCCCAGGAGGGGCCAAAGCGCGAGCGCGCCGCTGGCGGAGGGCAGGAGCGCCTGCGTGGCGCGGGGGCGCGGCTCGCCCAGCGCCTCCCGCACGAACGCCCAGAGGAGGAGAGGGTCCAGCGCGGCGGCCACCGTGGCGCCGCGGAAGAGGAGGTCCTTGAGGCCTGGGTCGGAGGCGAGGGCCCGCGCGGTCTCGAACCCCTGGTTGAGCGCGATGAGGGCAAGGAAGCCCGCCAGCGCCCGGCCCGCGGCCTGCCTCCGTCCCAGGAGCGCGACGACGGCGAAGACGGCGGTCGTCACCGCCGCGATCGCCTTGAGGTAGGCGTCCAGGGTGGCCATGGGGGCCGCCTCAGAAGGGCACCGTCGCGCGCAGGATCAGCAGCGCGAGCGCGGCGATCATGGCCCACGTGCCGAAGAAGGCGAGCTTGCTCCAGTGCCACACCTTGCGGCCGTCCAGCGGCCCGATGGGGAGCATGTTGAACGCCGCCAGCACGCAGTTGAGGAGCACGATGATGTCCAGCAGGTTGCCGAAGTTCGGCGGCACGCCGATGGGCGGCAGGACGGGCATGAGGAGGAGCGCGCCGTAGCCGAGCGCAAGGTTGAGCAGCGGCCCCACGACGCTGATGACGCCCTCGTCGCGGGCCGCGGCGCGAAGCTCGGCCTGCGCGTGGGAGACGGCGATGGGGTCGCCCGCGGCGCGCGCCTCGCGAAGCTCCATGAGCGCCTGCATGCGCCCCTTGCCGTAGATCTGCACGGCGCCGGGCACGGCGAAGAGGATGCCCGAGAAGGCGGTGACGAGGAGGCCGCCCGCGAGGCCGATGAAGTTGGCGCGGAACTCGGCCCACATGTCCTTGCGCTGCGCGACGATCTTGTGCGCGATCTCGTGGAGGATGAAGGCGGGCACGACCACGATGGCGCTGAAGACGAGGAGGCGCCCGGCGTTGGAAAGGTCGAAGGCCGGGACGAACGCGTTGCCGGTGCGGATGCCCAGCACGAGGCCGAACGCCACCGTCAGCACGACCACCGAGACGGCGAGGTGGAGGACCTCGGTGCCCGAGAAGAAGATGCGCGGACGGTCCCAGTCGTCCATGGCCGTCGTCCCCCGCGCTTACGGCCTGTAGAACTTGTGGACCCAGACGACGCCCGCGACGCCCACGGCGATGATGCCGAAGGAGATGGGGATGACGTAGTCCGCGCCGGAGGGCGCGCGCGCCTCGCCTTCGGCGGAGACGCCGCCCTCGTCGCAGCGCTTCTTGTAGTCGTCCAGCGTGGGGCCGCCGACCTCCTTGTTGGCGGTGGCCTCGGGGACCTGCTGGCCGGCGCACTTGGAGTCGCCCGCGGCCTGGCCCAGGTCGACGGCGGGCCCGTTGATGGAGCCGGTGCCCAGGAGGCCGCCCGTGCCGCCGCCTCCGGAGGGCGCGGGGGGCGGCGCCAGCGTCTTGGCGAACTTGATGACGCCGTTCATGCCCAGGCCGCCGTGGGGCACGCAGAAGTATTTCACGCTCTGCCCTTCGGGGCCGCTGTGGAACGTGTAGGTGGCCACGTCGGCGGGGCTGCTGACGTAGTCGCTCCCCTTCTTGTCGTCGCCCACGCCGAAGTTGTGGGGCGTGCTGCCCGAGTTCTTCACGGTGACCGTGATGTCGGAGTCGGGCTGGACGGTGATGGTGGGGTTGCGCTGCGTCTGCCCTTCCAGCGTCCAGTAGTAGACGCCGCCGTCGTCGTGGCCCACGACGGTGAACGAGGTGGGCGCGGGCTGCGCGGGGGGCGCGCTCTCGCTGCCGCCTTCCGCGGGCTCGCCGCCGGCCGCCGCGGCCTTGATGACGCCCTTCATGCCGAGGCCCTGATGGGGCACGCAGTAGTACGTCGTGTCCTTGTCGGGCATCGTGAACTCGTAGGTCGCGGTGTCCGCGGCGCTGGAGACGTAGGCGCTCCCCTTGGTGTCGGGCGCCACGGCGAAGTTGTGGGTCTGGTCGCCGGAGTTCTTCACGGTGACCGTGACCTTGGTGCCGGGGGCGAAGGAGAGCGTGGGGTTGTGCTGCGCGCTCCCCTCCTGCGTCCAGTAGTAGACGTCGCCGTCGACGTGCGCGACCATGGTCACCGACGCCGTGGCGGGGCCCGACGCGGGCGCGCCCGCGGTGGCGTTCGTCCCGTTGGCGGTCCCGTTCTGGGCGACGGCCGCGCCGGCGACGAGCAGGGGCAGGAGCACGAGGGCGAGAAGCGCGCGCACGGGGGGTTTCCCTCGGGGCCGGGAATTGGGGGACCCCCCTTAAAGGTGCCCGTGCGGCGCGCGGGAAGCCGGGACCTCAGCAGTTCGTGTGGAACACGATGCAGTCCACGGCGTCAACCACGGCGCCGGGCCCGATGGCCACCGTGCTGCACGTCGCCACGATGACCGCGCCCGGCAGGGACGTCACGAGGTAGCCGGGGCTGCCCGGCTGGCCCACGGGGTCGGGCCAGGCACAGCAGATGCCGCCGCTGCTGCTCACCCAGCAGCCGGAGCCCGCGGAGGCGATGGGGACGAAAGAGAGGGGTGCCAGCACGAGGAGGAGGGCAAGGAGCGCGCTTCGCATGGGAACCGCAGGAGCGAAGAAGGCGCGGAAGGAAAAGCGCGCCGGTGGAAAGCTGTGAAACGCGGTCCTCAGCCGGTGAGGGGCGCCAGCAGGTGCCTCAGCACGCCCGTGCTGATGAGCACGGGGAAGAGGAGGAAGAGGCCGAGGTTCGCGCCAAGCTGCGCCAGGGAGGCCACCATGAGGACGTGGGTGACCTTGTTGCGGAAGAGGTCCCCCAGGGTCTGGAGGTGGCTGATGCCCTGGAAGTCCTTCACCGTGGGCTTGTTGACCTTGGCCTGCACGAGGCCGGGGAAGATGCCGCTGCCCACGAAGAAGTGCAAGGGCTTTAGCGGCGCCGCGACGAGCGCCGTGAGGATGGAAAGGATGTGGCCGCGCGCGACCAGCGCGCCCAGCGCGCACATGCCGCCCGTGGCGATGACGTACTCCAGGAGGTGGAGCTTGAGGTCGGCGAAGTTGCCGGTGCGGATGCCCTGGTAGGCGTACCAGCCGAAGAGCGCGACGAGGGCCAGGGAGAAGGCGCTGGTGAGCACGATGCCCCACGGGAAGCGCTTGGGCACGACCTCCAGGGGCTTCGTGTCGGGGATGGTGGCGGGCGCGCGGAGGTACGACTCGACGCCCTTGAGGTGGCCGGCGCCCAGCACCGCGACGACGTGGCCGTCGCGGGCGGCCTTGTGGATGTGGGCGGCGAGGTACGCGTCGCGCTCGTGGATGAGCACGTCCGCGACGGTGGGCGCCATGCGGGAGAGCTCGCCCATCATGGTGGTGAGCACGTCCTCCTGGAGGATCTCGTCCACCTCCATCTCCTCGTCGTCGCCCGCGCCCACGAGGCTCTTCATGAGCTCCCAGACGAGGCGGATCTTCTCGCCGAGCCCCATCTTGGCGTAGGCGCGGCGCAGCGTGATGCCGATGTCGCGGTCCACGAGCGCGACCTTGGTGCCCGAGGCGTCCGCGGCCTGGAGGGCGGCCACCATCTCGGCGCCGGGCTCCACGCCGTACTTGGCGCCCATGCGGCGCTGATAGCTAGCGAGGAGGCTTTGCGCGAGGATGAAGGAGGACTTGCCGCCGCGCAGGAGGTCCGTGATGGGCGTCTCCTCGAAGCGCTTCTTGTCCACGATGGCCCGCTTGCGGTTCTCGTCCAGCTCCACGGCGACCACCGCGGGCTTCACGCGCGCGATGACCTCGCGCACCTCCGCCACGGACTCGGCGGAGACGTGGGCCGTCCCCACGAGCGTGATGCCGGGAAGCTCGACCTGCATAGGGCTGCCGCTGGCGACCGCGGCCGGGGGGATAAGGGTTTGGAGCCCCGCGCGGGGAGGCGCGGGGAAAAAGGGGTTTACTTCTGGCGGCGGGCCACGAGGAGGGCCGCGCCGATCATGGCCAGGGCCACGCCAAGGACCTGCGTGCCGGGGGACTTCTTCTCGGCCGAGGTGCCCGCGATGTGGATCGTGCCCTTCATGTCGGGGTGGATGCTGCACGCGTAGGTCGTGTCCGAGGAGCCCGAGGTCCAGGTGACGGTCTTCGCGCCGTCGCTGCTGGCGAAGGGCGTGCCCTCGAGGACCTTGCCGCCCGCGTCGAACGTGTGGGGCGTGTCGTCGCTGCTGGACACCGTGAAGGTGATCTGCGTGTTCGCGGGGACCGTGAGGGTGGGGTTGGGGCTGCCCGCGCCGTTGAGGAACCACGCGAAGCCGCCAGCGTTGGGCTTGCCGACGAGGGTGAAGCTCGTCTGGCCCGTCTCCTGGGCGGTGGCGGGGATGACCGCGAGCACGAGGCCGCAGACGATGAGGGCGAGACCGGGGGTCTTCATGCGCGGCGGCGACGCAGGAGGGTGAACAAATAGGTTCCGTCACGACTGTGCGGACCGGCGGCTCACTCCTCTTCGCGCTTGGCCCTCTCTTCGAGCCCGAGCACGTTGAGCACCTGCTTGCGCACGGCGTCGCGCGCGAGGCGCAGCAGCGCCTCCTTCTCGTCCACGTCGCCGAAGATGCCCAGGCGGATCTGGCCGCCGGCCATCTTGGCGTGGCCGCCGGCGTTCTGCTTGCCGAAGGCCTTCTCCAGCGCCTCGCCGAGGTTCACGCGCACGTCGTTGGTGCGCGCGCTGAGGTGGATCACGTCCTCCACGATGCCGAAGGCGACGACGGTGTTCACGCCTTCGAGCTTCAGGAGGAAGTCCGCCGCCTGGGGCAGCGTGTCGCGGTCGCGGATGAAGTCGACGCTGGTGAGGATGAAGGAGCCGTACTGCTCGCGGTTGCGGATGGCCTTCCCCAGCGTGTCCACCGTCTCCGCGCTCATGGGGGGCGTCTCGATCTTCTCCAGCAGCTCGGGGTCCGCGTGGGAGGAGAGGAAGGTGGCGGCCTCCATGTCCGCGGGCGTCACGTCGCGGCTGAAGCTCTTGGTGTCCGTGCGGATGCCGTAGAGGAGCGCCACCGCGAGCTTCGCGTCCACGGGGACGTCCAGCTGCTTGAGGTACTGCGTGAGGATGGTGGAGGTGGCGCCGATCTCCTGGCGCACGTCGTGGAAGCGCGCCTTGATGTCCTCCTCCTCCACGATGTGGTGGTCGAACACCACGTCGGGCGTCACGTCCAGGGGCAGCACGTTGTTCTTGCCGGGGAGCGAGGCCTCCACGAGCGCCACGCAGTCGTGCTGCGCCACGACGTCGTGCACGTCGTCCCTCGGGCCCACCTGCACGAGCTGGATGTCCAGGAGGTTCACGAAGGCGCGGTTCTCCTGGTGCCCGATGGCGCCGCCGTAGTACAGCGTGGCCTTGGCGCCCAGGTGCTCGCAGATGGCCTTCAGCGCGAGGCCGCTGCCCAGCGCGTCGGGGTCGGGGTTGCTCTGGAGGAAGATGGCGACGGACTTGGCCGCGCGCAGGATGGAGATGAGCGCGCCCGCCGTGCGGCGCACCTCGAACTCGGTCAATTCGCGCAGCACGCTGCGGGCGATGACGTCGCTGGGCGTGATGACGCGGTCCGCGCCCGCCTTCTCGAACGCCTCCGCGGAGACGGGGTCGATGGCGCGCACGACGACGAAGGCCTGCGCGTACTCCTTGCGCAGGTGCTTGAGCCCCGCGAGGTTCGCCTCCATGTTGGAGGAGAGGATGAGGAATGCGCTGGCGCGCTCGAACTCGGGACGGAAGGGCTCCAGGTTCTCCATGTCGCCGGTGACCGCGGTGTAGCCCGCGTCGCGGAGATCCTCGACGCGCTTCTTGGAGCGGTCGATGATGAGCAGGTCCTCGTCGCGGGACTTGAGCAGCCGGGCCGCGTTGAAGCCGACGGAGCCGCAGCCGAGGATGACGTACATGCCGGGATGGCCTCGTCGAGAGTTTCCCCACGGGCGGTCCGCCGGATAAGCCTTTCATGTCTCGGGCGACGGGGAGACAAGGACCTCGCGCCCGCGCCGCTCGCATCGCACCAGCCCGACGCGCTCCAGGCGCGCAAGCTGCCAGACGAGCGTCGCGCGGGGCACGCCCAGGGCGCGGGCGAGGCCGCTCTTGCTGGCGCCGGGGGAGGCGCGCACGGCGTCGAGGAGGGCGCTCCCCTGCCGGGCGGCCACGAGGAGGGCGCGCTGCGGCGGGGCTCCGGCGCCCGCGGGGAACCAGCGCGCGCCCTCGAGAAGGGCGACGCGCTCCTTGGCGAGGCGGCGCAGGTGGTACGTCGCCGTGGTGCGGTCGACGCCGGCGAGGCGCGCCGCCTCCGCCGTGGTGAGGCCGGGCGTCTCGCGAAGGATGTCGTGGAGCCGCTGGCGCGTGTCCCCTCTCATGGGCGCGAGGTCGCCGCGCGAGGTGATATCGCGTCGCGAACGCCGCTTGACCACGCCAAGGAGCCTTACACCACGCTTGGCGGCGCGGGGAGGGGCAGGCCGGCGGCGGGCGCCGCGACGGGGAGCGTCCCGTCGTCGGTGAGCACCACCCAGTCGAACATGGGGACCATCTGCGTCTCGAAGCTGCGCGCGAGGTATCCTTCGCCCTCGGCCATCTCGGCGGGCGAGAGGTCCTGCCCGATGGCCTGCACGCCGCCCAGGGAGTAGCGCGTCATGTTGTCCAGCGTGTCCCGCGGGCTGTGGATGATGGCGAAGACGTCGGGCACCCGGCTCGTGAAGAGGAAGTAGCTGGGGATGCCGTGCGCGGCGAAGGGCGTGTGGTCGCTCTGCGCGTTCACGCCCGCGCCGCCCAGCTTCGCGGTGCCGGTGGCCTGGTCCTTGGCCCAGTCCTCCATGACGAGCTTCGCGCCGCTGCGCACGTAGGTCTTCTCCAGGTCCGCCGCGTAGCCGTGCAGCGCGTCCGCGATGGGGCCGTCGGGGCCGGCGGTGACGACGATGGGCGCGGGGTCGATCTTGGGCGCGGGCCACGCGAGGGCCACCACGTCGAAGTTCACGTAGCCGTCGATGTACGGGACGAGCTGCGGGTGCGCGGCGAGCCACGCGCTGCTGCCCACGATGCCGTCCTCCTCGCCGCCCCACTCGGCGAAGACGAGGGTGTGCTCGGTGGTGAGGTTCGCGAAGGCGCGGGCCATGGCGAGGGTCGCGACGGCGCCCGCGGTGTTGTCGAACGCGCCCTCGGTCGTGCCCTCCACCACGTCGAAGTGGCCCCCGAAGACGAGATATCGATCCGCCTGCGTCGTGCCCTTCTTGTAGCCCAGCACGCTCTCCGCGCTGCCCGGCCCGGGCTGGTCGCCCGCGGGGACCTTCTGGTCGTCGGCGGGGTACGCGTTGATCTCGACGGTGTAGTTGAGCGACTTGAAGAAGTCCGCGAAGTAGGCCTCCGCCTTGGCGTAGTTGGGCATGCCGGGCGTGCGGTGGGGGAACCGCTCGCGCTGCACCTTGAGGAGGTCCACGGCCAGGTCGCCCGACACGAGGCGGCGCCCTTCGTCGTAGGTGAGGTTGAGGTCCGCCTTCTGGCCATCCGCCTCGACGGACAGGGGCGGCAGCCCCGTCGCGTTCCACGGCGGCAGGAACGTCAGCGTGCGGCCCGGCGTCAGCTTCACCGCGTCCTTGGCGGGGCGAAGCTCCCCCTTGTCGTCCTGCACGAGGAAGCCGGGCGGGAACGTCACGGTGGCCTCGCCCCCTTGGGCGAGCTGGAGGCGCGAGAGGCCCGCGGCGTGCGCCTCGGCGTGGACGCGCGCCTGGCCCACCTCCACGTCCTGGCCCACCGAGGGGCCCGTGCCGGCGGGGGTCGAGGGGTCCGTCGCGACGCAGCCGGCGAGGAGCGCCAGGACCGCGAGCAGGGCGAGGGCGCGCATGGACCGGCGCACGCCTGGGCGGCCTATATGGCGTTTCTTGCAGCCCTCGGGGAGGAGGTTTGCAGGAAACCCTTTAAGAGGCGCGCCCGCTCGCGAAGGGCGGGACCGCTCGTGCGCCGTGGGATGCTCCTTGCTCTGGCCCTTCTCCTGGTCGCGCCCTCCCTCGCGCTGACCCCGGCCGCGGACGCGTGCGCCGCCGTGGGCCTCCAGGCGGGCGTCCCGTGCGGGCGCATCTACCCCGTCATCACCATCAACAGCGCCTCCTCCGGCTACGCGAACCTCACGCCCAACCTCACCGTCACCCTCGACGCCACCCTGGACTTCAGCTTCAAGATGCTCGGCGAGGGGTACGCGCCGGTCCCGCCCACGGACCCCATCACCATCACGTTCGAGTTCCCGCGCAAGCCCGCGTGGGTCGACATGAGCGTGGAGCCCGACAGCATCCCCGTGGACGTCAACGACCCCACGCACATGCAGCCCGACCCCGCGAATCCCGCGGGCCCGGAGATCACCTACGACTACCAGGTGCCCATCAAGGTGCACGTCACGCTGGTGGGGCAGGCGGTGCTGCGCGACGGGTTCGACTACGCGAAGCTCCTCCTCTTCGCCAAGAGCAGCGAGAACGGCCTCTACCAGTCGGGCTACGGCATCAAGGAGTTCCGCGCGATCCCCGCGGGCGCCATCCACGAGTCGGACGTCGCGCAGGACCGCTACGCCACCGTGCCCCTCCCCGCGTTCACCCTCAAGCCCGCGACGGCGGAGGCGGCCGGCGAGCGCGTCACGCTGACGCCCCCGTCCTCCGGCCCGTTCTGGCAGCCGCAGAAGTTCGCCGCCAGGATCGACCCGGCCCCCGCGGGCAAGGTCGTCGCCGCGCTCCACGACGAGTGGGGCGACCTCGTCTACGCCACGCAGCCCCTGGATGCCTCGTCGGGCCAGGTCGCGTTCACGGCGACGCTGGCGAAGCCCGGCCTGCACACGGCCACGTTCACCATCCTTCCCGATCCCGGCAGCGCCGCGCCCCCGGTCACGATCCCCGTCTCCTTCGTCGCGGGCGACGTCTCGCCCGAGGGCTACGCCTACCCCAAGGACTACGCCGTGGTGGACTCCGCCGTGGTGGGGGCGCCCAACGGCAACACGGGCGACGCGCTGGCGCAGGTGGAGCGCGACGTGCCCCTCTTCGCCTTCGACAACGCGCAGAGCGTCACCGCCACCATCACGCTGGAGACGCCGGGCCAGGCGCTGGACAAGGGCGCCGCGAGCCTCAACATGCTCCTCCTCGACCCCGAGGGGAAGGTGCTCCAGACCGCGGCCGCGGACCCCGTCACCTACCCGCAGCGCACGCTGCGCATCGGCAGCGTCCCCGAGGAGGGCTGGTACACCCTTCGCGTGAAGGGCGTGGGCCTCCCTGAGCAGTCCGCGTGGGACGTGAAGGCCGAGGTGGCCTACTCCTCCCTGACCCCCGCGCGCAACCGGGCCCACGGCGTCGCCGAGCCGACGCCCGCCATGCTGGGCGAGGCGGGCCACAACGTGACGCTCCCCGTGGCCGGCCTCAAGGTGTGGGCCGCGGGCGATCTCACGCCCCGGCTGGACAACCTCAGCGCGCAGTACGCGATCACCGTCTACGGCCCCAACGGCACGCTGGCCTATGCCTCCGGCCTGCGCGGCGGCAAGGCGAGCCTCTCGCCCCCGGCACCCGGCGAGTACCGCGCCTTCGTCTACGCGCAACCCTCCGCCCCTGGCGCGCCCTTCTCGCCCTTCGTGCGCGCGTTCACCTTCGACGTGGGCGCGGGCAACACCACCGTCGCGAAGACCTTCGCCCTGGCCGACACCGTCGAGGTCCCGCAGTCGCCCATGGGCGGCGTCGTCGCCATCTATGGCTTCCCCGCCGGAGCGCCCGAGCCCAAGGTCAGCCTCACGGCCGCGCCGCCGGGCGCCACGCTGGCCTCCACCGTCAAGGACGCCAACGGGACGAAGCTCCTCGTCGTCTCCGCGCAGAACCCGGGCCCCGCCGGCACGGCCGACGTGAAGGCCAGCGCCGAGTTCGCCTCGCCCCAGACGCTGGTGGGCCCCCTCGCGGCCACGGCAGGCGACGCCGGGAAGGGCATCCCCCTCGCGGGCTCCGCGCTCGCCGTGCTGGCCCTCGCCGGCGCCGCCGCGGTGGCCGTCGCGCTGGTGCGCCGCCGCTGAGGGCGGCTCATCACCGGAGATTCGGCGATCCGGAGATTCGGGGGTCTCCCGCCGGAGGCGGCGGAGGCCGGCAGCCCGTTTCCACTTCGGATGGTTGAAATAGCCCGCACGGGTGATTTCGAGCCCGACGTGATGGGATGCCGATCGACCTCCTCTCCCTCTTCATCGGGTTCGTGACGGGCGCCGTCGTGGTCGCCATCGCCTGGAACCTCAGCAGCCGCACCTCTGCCCCGACCGAGACGACGCGCCTCTCGGGCGTCTGGAGCCTGGACGACGTGGCCTCCGCCGGCACGCGCCTCGCCGTCATCGCGACCCGCGTCGACGGCCTCCACCTCCCCGCCAACAGCAAGGTGCTCGTGCCCCGCGCCGACACCGTGCCCGCCGAGGTCCTCGCCACCTGCGAGGTGCGCATGCACCCCGAGGTGCGCGTGAACGCGGCCATCGGCAAGGACCGCGCGCTGGTCTTCAGCGGCACCGTCCACCCCAAGTCCACCGCCGTGACGACGCTGGAGGCCAACGCCGTGCAGCGCCTCCAGGGCGACTTCCAGCGCCTCTGGGCCGAGAGCCAGCCCTACGTCGAGAGCGTGCCCAGCGTCTCCGCCCTCTCGGGCAAGGCGGGCCGCATGGTCGACGTGTCGGGGCGCGCGGCCGACGTGCTGGAGTTCCGCGGCCGCCGCATGCTGCGCCTCTCCGACGGCAAGGCCGCGGTGGGCGTCGTCACGAGCCAGGGCGACGTCGCGCAGTGGAGCGGCGCCAACATCCGCGTCACGGGCCGCATGGTCCGCGAAGGCGGCTACGCCTACATCGACGCGACCAGCGTGACGCCCGTGGGCGAATTGGCTGTGCCCGCGTAGCGCGCCCCTCATACGTCGGGAGCCTGGTGCAGGGCGCGTGCCCTCGCTCCTCGTGAAGGACGCCATCATCCTCACGCAGGACGCGCAGCGCCGCGCCTTCCGCGGCGACCTGCTCGCGCGCGACGGCCGCATCGAGGCGCTGGGCGGCGACCTGGGCCGCGACGCGGACGAGGTGGTCGACGCCGCGGGCGACGTCCTGCTGCCGGGCCTCGTGAACGCGCACACGCACGCGGCCATGACGCTCTTCCGCGGGCTGGGCGACGACCTGCCGCTGGAGGAGTGGCTGCGCTCGCGCATCTGGCCCGCGGAGCGGCACCTCACGCGCGACGAGGTGGAGGCCGGCACGGACCTCGCGCTCCTGGAGATGGTGCGCACCGGCACGACCGCGTTCAACGACATGTACTTCTTCGCCGACGCCACGGCGCAGGCGGCGGCGCGGGCCGGCCTCCGCGCGCGCGTGGGCGCGACGCTCATCGACTTCGACACGCCCGAGCTGAAGGTGGACCAGCAGGAGCCCTTCGCGCGCTCGTTCCACAAGCGCTGGGCCGGGCACCCCCTCGTGCGCCCGACGCTCTCGCCCCACGCGACGTACTCGTGCAGCCACGCGACGCTGGAGCGGGTGCGGGAGCTGCGCGAGGAGCTGGGGACGTTCGTCCATACGCACTGCAGCGAGACGCGCTTCGAGGTGCAGGACGTGGCCGCGAAGATGGGCGCGCGCCCGGTGGAGGTGCTCCGCCGGCACGACCTCCTGCGCGGCAGCGTGCTGGCCCACTGCGGCTGGGTCACCAAGGAGGAGATTCGCCACATG
Organism: Pseudomonadota bacterium; assembly: GCA_021325135.1. Taxonomy (GTDB): domain Archaea; phylum Thermoplasmatota; class SW-10-69-26; order JACQPN01; family JAJPHT01; genus JAJPHT01. The sequence continues at coordinate 33,854 of JAJPHT010000031.1, forward strand.
GCGGAGGCGGGCGCGCACGCGGCGCACTGCCCCGTCTCCAACCTCAAGCTCGCGACGGGCGGCGTCATGCCCATGGAGGAGATGCGCGCCGCGGGCGTCAACGTCGCCCTGGGCACCGACGGCGCGGCGAGCAACAACAGCCTCGACCTCCTGGAGACGACGAAGTTCGCGGCGCTGCTGCAGAAGAACCACCGCTGGGACGCGCGCGCCGCGCCCGCGCAGGCCGTCGTGGACCAGGCCACGCTGGGCGGAGCGCGCGCTCTGCGCCTCCCCGCCGACGGGCTCGTCGCGGGCGCGCCTGCGGACCTCGTCCTCGTCTCCACCAAGGCGCCGCACCTGCGCCCGCTGCACGACCCCGTCAGCGCGCTGGTCTACGGCGCGCACGGCAGCGACGTGCGCATGACCGTCGTCGCGGGGCAAGTCCTGTGGCTCGACGGCGCGTTCCGCACGCTGGACGAGCGCAGCATCGTCGCGCGCGCCGACCGCGCCGCCGAGGCGTTGGGCCGCGTCGTGGCGGACGAGGCCGCGGCGCGCTCGTGATGATGGTCGTCTCTGTCACGTCTTGACGCGACGACGCCACGACGCAACGATTCTCCCAAACGTCGCGTCGTGGCGCCGTGGCGTCGTCGCGTCAAGACGTGACAAGAGAAGCAGGACGGTCAGCGTCGTCCGCGCCCGCCGCGGTGGCCGCGGTGGCGTCCGCCGCCCCCGCCGCCGCGGTGCTGCTCGGCGCGGGCCCGGTCGCGGGGGTTGCGTCCCGCCTCCTTGCCGCGGGGCGCGTCCTGCTGCGGCGCGGGAGCGCTCTCGGGCTCCAGCTCGCGCTTGGCCTCGCGCAGGTCGTTCCACTTCTGGTGGTAGACGTTCTTCACGAACCAGGCGGAGGCGCTTCCGAAGTAGACCTTGAAGAGGGGGCGCCCCTCGGCGTCAAGCTCGGTGACGTCGTAGGCGACGCCGAACGCGGGGCGGCCGTCGTTCCCCATGACCTGCCCCATGCTGTTGCCGGGGAGCCCCTTGTAGACGACGGCGCCGTCGTCCTCCTTGCGCGACTCGTAGTCGCCGTGGACGACGGGCACCGCGGCGGGAAGCGCGGTGGGCTGCGGCGTGTTGAGGTCCAGCGAGAAGCCGCCGCCTTCGGCCGGGCGGCAGCGCAGCTCGAAGGGCTCGCCGGCCCGGTTCTTCCAGTCCACGAGCCGCATGAGCGGCAGGCCCGTCTTCCGGGCGATGTGGTCCATCTCGCTGGGATCCAGCACGGGCGCGCCAAGCCTCCGACGCTATAAAACAAGTTCGGCCGGGGAGGGCTTGGGGGCGAGGCGCGCCTCGACGACGCGCCACACGCCCCCGTCGCGGCGCCAGTCGGCGCGCGCCTGCGCGACCTCGATGCGCTTCTGATAGCACGGCGCGTCCAGCACCAGCGTCTCGTACTCGCCCCCCTCGCCCGCGAGGTGGAGGCCGTGCCGCTCCCGCAGGCGCAGCAGGTCCTTCGTGGCGGCGGGGTCCAGCCGGCGGCCCAGCCACGCCTCGCCCAGCCCTTCGGCCGCGACGGCGGCGAAGCGCACGTCCCAGCCGGGGCCCGAGACGGTCTCCAGGACGGCCTCGGGGCGCTTGTGCCAGAGGGGCGTGAAGCTCCGGAGGCCCAGGCGGTGGCCCACGCCCTCCAGGCGCGTGCGCTGGTACTCGCTGGCCAGGGCGCCGCTCACGAAGCCGCCGATGGGGAGCGCCGCGAGGGCGGCCTCCAGGTCCGCGACCTCCGCTTCCTTCTCGCCGCGCGTCTCCACGGCCACCAGGGGGAGGCCCAGCGCGGCGGCGACGAAGGGCGCCAGGTCGGTGTTGGGGACGTGGAACATCCACGAGTCGGGGGCGCGGGGCCGCACGGTGACGACGTGCGTCACGTCCCAGCCGGAGCACTGGGCCGTGTGCAGGGCGAGGATGCTGTCCTTGCCTCCCGAGACGAGCGCGGCGACCTTCGTGGCCCGCGCACCGCGCGACCGGAACATAAGGGAGCGCGAAGCTTTTTCAAGGCCCAACCCTCCTGCGGCGCCATGCGGAGGCTGGCCCTCGTCCTGCTGTTCCTCGTGGCGTCGGGCTGCGCGACGCCCGGGGCCAACGTCGCGCCCACCTCCGCCGCGTCGCTGGGCTCGTGGCGCCTGGACTGCTCGCTGGGCGCGCTGGAGCGCGCGCACGACCCCGCGTGGGTGCAGGACTGCGTCGCGCGGGGCAGCCACACGCCCGGCCCCAAGGCGGAGATCGCCCTCGCGGTCAACCCCAAGGACCCCAACAACGTCGTCATCGGCTCCAAGGACGACGACCCCGAGAGCAGCACGTACTGCGTCTGGAACGGCCTCGCGGTCACGCACGACGGCGGCAAGAGCTGGAAGGACGTGACCATCGGCGGCAAGTGGTACGAGCGCGACCCCACCTCGCCCTACTACGGCTTCGCCTGCAACACGGACCCGGACCTCGCCTTCGACGCCAAGGGGGACGCGCACTACGCGGTGGAGCTCTACAACGTCGCCTCGCCCAGCGCCAGCGGCCCCCTGGGTCCCGACCCCACGAGCCGCCGCGCGATCCTCACGCCGGGCTGGAAGGTCGTCCTGGCCACCTCGCACGACGGGGGCGACACGTGGCCCGACGCGGTGACGGAGGACGTGAGCGACGGCGTCGCGGCCATCATCGACTACCACCGCACCGTCGTCAACCCCAAGACGGGCAGCATCGTCACGGCCATCCGCGCCACCAGCGGAGGACCCGTCGCGCTCACCGGCAAGGTCTACACGGACTGCCACGTCCTCGTCTCGCGCGACGGGGGCAAGACCGCGGACCCGCCCGTCCTCGTGAACGGCCCCGACGCGCCGCCCGTCACCACCTGCGAGGCGCTCGCCGCGAGCCCCAACGGCACCCTCGTCATGCTGGGCCGGCCCGGCACGGGCGTCAGCGGCGCGGCCACCGAGCAGACCACGCCCATCTCGATCTCCTGGAGCCAGGACGACGGCCGCACGTGGACGACGCCCGCGCACAGCTTTGACATCCACAGCATCCCGGGCACGTTCAACGGCTCGCAGTTCCGCACGGGCACGAACCTGGAGCTGGTCTACGACCTCAGCGACGCGCCCAGCCGCGGCACGCTCTACGCGCTCTACGCCGGAAACGACCGCGGCAACGCGGACGTCTACCTGCGCGCCAGCCGCGACGACGGCCACACGTGGTCGCCCCCCGTCCGCGTCGACCAGGACGAGGGCGCGCACCAGCAGTGGCTCGCCAACATGGCGATCCCGCGCGACGGCTCGCTCCACGTCTTCTACCTCGACACGCGCTACGACCCGCAGGACCGCCTCATCGGCGTCACGCACAGCGTGAGCCTGGACGGCGGCAGGACGTGGGCCGACGAGCGCGTGACCAACGTCACCTGGGACGGCGACCTGGGCCGCCACCAGGAGCGCCAGAGCTTCATCGGCGACTACCTGGGCGCGGGCGCCAGCGGCGACGTGGTGTGGGGCGGCTTCCCGGACGCCAGCAACGGCGTGGCGCCCGTGATCGCGGCGGCGCGCGTCTCGCGTTGAGGGACGCGTAACCCAAAAGGTATGGGTTTTGGCCGCCTCCCTTGGGGCATGACCGCCGAGATCCTCCAGGAGGTCGAGCTTCCCCACCCCGTCGAGCGCGTCTGGAAGGCGCTCACGGACCCCCGCGAGCTGGCGCAGTGGTTCGGCGCGAGCGACATCCGGCTGGAGAAGGGCGCGCGCTTCCGCATCCTCTCGCCGCCCAATCCCCACTGGGACGGCATCCGCCGCTGCGAGGTGCTGGAGGTCGAGGCGCCGCGCCGGCTCGTCTACTCGTGGCAGATGACCGGGCACGAGACGCACCGCGTGGAGTGGACGCTCCGGCCCACGGCCTCGGGGACGGCGCTGCGCGTGCGGCACTCCGGCTTCGCGCCCGACTGGGCGCTGCGAGCCATGGTGACGCGCGGCTACGAGGCGCTCCTCGCGGAGAACCTCCCCGCGTGGCTTCGCACCGGGCGCGCGCAGCTTCCTCCGTACACGCCCACGCCCGAGCAGACGGGAGCCTGAATGCGGGGCCTCGCGCGGCGCGGCGGGCGGCCGACGAACCGCGAGCGGGCGGAGCGCGAGGGCCCGCAGGGCGCCCTGCTGCGCGCGCTGGGCCACGAGACGCGCCGCCGCATCGTCCTCATGCTCGCGGAGAGCCCGCTCCCGGTTCACGCCATCGCGGAGGCCTTCGACGTGTCGCGCCCCATGGTCTCGAAGCACCTGCGCGCGCTGGCGCAGGCCGGGCTCGTGGAGGCGCAGGCCGCGGGCCGCGAGCGGCGCTATCGTCTGCTGCGCACGCCCGAGGCGCGCACGGCGGTCGCGCTCTCGCGCGCCGACGCGGACTACGCGCGGGCCCTGGAGCGGCTGCGCGACCACCTGGGGCCCTAGCGCCCCGCGTCCAGCAGCATCCGCAGCACCTCGGGGCGCGTGTCGCGCAGCACGGGGCGCCGGCGGCGCGCCTCGGCCACGTCCGCCAGGTCCAGCGCGACGTGGACGACGCCCTCCTCGTCGTAGGGCCCCTGCGCGACCTTGCCGCCGCGGGGGCTCCACGCCTGCGCGCCGCCCCAGAAGAGGGCCGCGTCCTGCGGGCCCGAGAGGTTGGTGTAGAGCAGGTGGCAGGTGGTCTCCAGCGCGCGGGCGGCGAAGACGGCCTCGAAGTGGGGGCGGCTGGGCGTGGGCGACGCGCTGGCGCAGACGATGACGTCCGCGCCCTGGAGCGCGAGCGCCTTCGTGACCTCGGGGAAGAAGAGGTCGTAGCAGATGCAGAGGCCCAGCCGCACCTGCTCGCCGCCCAGCGTGGCCTCGAAGACGGGCAGGCTGCGCCCTTCGCCGAACCAGAGGTCCTCCTCGAAGAGGCTGAACGTGGGGAGGTAGACCTTGTCGTAGCGCCCCACGAGGCCGCCGGGCCCCAGGAGGAGCAGGCTGTTGTGGACGACGCCGCGCGCCGTGCCGCGGGTGGGGGCGCCCACGACGAGGTGCTTGCCCGTCTCGCGGCACGCACGGGCCAGCTCGGCGAGGGGGCCCTCCGGCGCGTGGACGTCCAGGGCCAGCTCCGCGAAGCCGTCCTTCACGGCGTAGCCGGAGAGGAACAGCTCAGGAAAGACCACGAGGTCGGCGCGCTCGCGGCGGAGCGCGTCGACCACGCGGGCGACGTTGGCCTTCACGTCCCCCAGGACGGGCCTGGCCTGCACGAGGGCCGCTTGGAAGGGCATGGCAGGCCATGGCGCCGTTCGGGATTTAACGCTAGCCCACCACGGGCAGGCCCGACGAGCCGCCGTCGTGGAGGTGCTGGTCGTTCCACTCCTGCGAGTTGCACGTCGTCATGCTGGGCTCGCAGTAGTAGGGCGCCGTGCTGCCCTGCGTGTCGATGAGCACGTAGTTGCGCACAAACGGCTTGGCCGCCGCGCCGTAGTAGATGTCCACGTTGGCGGTGGCGTGGCAGGCGAAGTCCGGCTGGCTGTCGCCGCTGCAGCTCGCGCTGCCGCCGTGGTTGCCGCGGCCGGTGCTGTTCTGCGAGAAGGCCGGGCCGGGCATGTAGTTCGTGCCCGGGTTGTACGGGTGGCTGTTGCCTTCCTTGTCGTCGTCGTTGCCGGGGCAGGGCCACTGGTACGAGTTGGACTGGTAGTTGTAGACGCCGGGCTGGCAGCCGTTGACGTCGGTGGAGGCCACCGAGTGGTCCTTGGCGCCGCTCACCACGAGGTCTTCCAGCTTGAAGTAGAGGACCGCGTTGTACGTGAAGCCCTGGCCCGTCGTCGACCCGCACGAGTGCTGGTCGTCGTCGATGCCGTAGCTCACGTCCTTGCCGCCCAGGGCGACGGTCCAGATGGGGCTGCTGTTCACGATCCACTTGTCGACGTTCCACACAGCGTTGTTGGGGTCCGTGATCATGTACGACTCGCTGTAGGTCGTGTTGTCGAAGGTGGCGGTGCGGGGGTCGGGGTCGCCCGCGCGGACGGCAAGCACGGCGCCGCACGGGTAGAGGATGTTGATGTTGGGGGCGCCGCTCACGCCGGGCTTCACCAGGTACTGGTCGTTGAACCAGAGGACGCCCGGGAAGCGCGAGTAGGACGCCGACGTGTTGAACTCGCGCACGAGCACCGCGACGGCCGCCGCGAAGCGGGTCTCGGTGGTGCTGAACCCGATGGGCTGGATGGTCGTGAAGACCGTGTGGCCTTCCACCACCTGCTCCGTGACCGGGTTGAGAATCATGGTGACGGCGGCGCCCATGGCGGGCACGACCAGCAAGAGCATCGCCACGAGGGCGACCAGAATCGTCCTGACGCGGACTCCCAAAGCCTCTACTCCCTGCGGGTAAGCCGTCGGAGGGGCACATCCCCCTTCCTCCGCCACCAGACGGGGTGACAACCCTCCCGGGATCGGATTGCGAAGGGCTATGAACCCCGTCCGGCGTGAATCCTGCAGGGATGCACATGCAGACGCTCGATCAGCTCATCGCCCGCGTGGTGGAGCACAAGGGGTACACCGTCCAAGGCTCTGACGCCGAGGCCCTGTTCGCGCGCAAGGGCGACGAGGCCTTCCTCGCCGCGTGGAAGCTGGACGGCCCCGTCACGGCCGCCGACGCGCAGCTCTTCCTCCAGGCCTATGAACAGGTCCACGCCACGTCGGGGGTCCTGGTGGCCCCCCGCGGCCTGGACGCCGCCGCCAAGGACGCCATCGCCGCCGCCAAGGGGGTCGAGGCCTGGGCCGAGAGCCGCCTCGTCCTGGAAGTGGGGGAGGCCATGGTGAAGGACGCGCTGGACGGGCGCCAGCCCGCAGGTGTGGCCGCACCTGCGCCCGTGGCCCCCTCCGCGCCTGCGCAGTTCCCGGCGACCCCCGCCAGCGCGTTCCAGGCCAGCCCGCAGACGCAGGCCACCAACAAGACCACCTCCAAGTTCCCCAGCCTCGTCGCGCAGGCCGCCTCCGCCTCGGTGGTGTCCAACGCCGGCGCGGCGTACTTCATGCCCAACCACCACAAGGAGGCGCCCGCCGACATGCAGGCCACCATCGCGCAGCAGAAGGGCGGCGCCCTGGGCTACGCGTGGGGCGGCGCCACGGGCAGCAGCTCCAACCCCGGCATCGCGCAGGTGCGCAGCGGCCGGCACCCCTCCAAGCACGTGGACCAGTGGGGCAACCTCATCCCCGAGGGCCAGCAGGCGCCGGTCGCCTCGGCCGCCTCCGCGGCGCCCGCGGCCGCGGCGGTCCAGGTGGCCCCCGACGAGGAGGCCTACGAGATCATCACCACCAAGAAGCCCGCCAAGGCGGCGGCCACCGTCGTCGAGCCGGTGAGCACCGGCTCAGGGGTCCTGAAGCTCAACGTGAGCGCGCAGGACGCCCTGGCCAAGAGCGGCAAGACGGGCACGCCCAAGCTCGCCCTCGTGCCCCACGTCGCCTTCGACTACGACCTCCACATGGAGCGCCCCGGCCTCGCGACGCCGGTCACGGGGAAGGGCGCCCTCCTGGTCTCCTCCCTCACGGGCGACCTGCGCACCGTGGACGCCCTCGCGTGGGAGCCCACGGCGCCCGCCGACGCGCGCCGCGAGCAGGAGAAGCTCCAGGCCGTCGACCTCTACGAGAAGGTGAAGGCCCACATGCTCAAGACCTACACCAAGACCGTGCAGGTGGAGAAGGAGATCGCGGGCAACACGGTCATGGAGAACGTGAAGCTCGTGCCCGACCCCGACGAGATGGGCCTCCAGCACCGCGGCATGATCATGTGCCCCGTCTGGGAGATCACGACCTCGACGGGCGTGACCCGCGTGGACGCGTTCACGGGCGCCGTCTCCTGAGGCGGCAGCCGCCCCGCTGCGGGGAGAAAGGTCCAAAGCCCGCGCGCCGGCTTCGACGCGCGGGCACTCCCCATGCGCTCCGCGATCCTCTCTGTCCTTGTCCTTCTTGTCCTCTCCCAGACGGCCCTCCTGGTCGCGCCCGCGGCCGACGCCGCGCCCCTCTGCGGCGCGCTCGTGGGCGTGCGCTGCGCGGACAACGGCCACTTCTGCTGGGTCTACGTCGGCGGCCCCGTCCGCGACTGCGTGCAGACCTCCGCCAGCGTGACCGACGCCTCCGTGCCCGTGGGCCACTGCGTGAACACGGACCACACCAACTGCGACGGCTGGGCCTGCGTCTGGTACGGGACCGTCCTCAAGGCGTGCGTCCCCAAGAGCCTCCCCGCCGCCAGCGTCGGCGAGTGCTCGGAGTTCCAATCGGGCCCGTGCCCGTACGAGCAGCTGGTGTGCGGCTACGTCGGCGCCAAGCCCGAGTGCGTCGAGGACCCCTGCTACAAGGACCCCGAGTTGTGCCACCCCACGTTGGCCTAAGGGGGGTTCGGGGGGCGAAGCCCCCTGACGTTTTCATCGTCGGATCAGACCACTTCACGTCAGGGGGGCGAGCCCCCCTGAAACCCCCCATCTTGCGCGCGACTGTGGAACGCTACGGGATGGGCAGCCCCGCGAACTCGCGGTCGTAGGTGAAGCCGTAGACGTCCCCGTCCGCCGCGCTCCAGCCGTCGATGCCCGTCGCGGACCCGACGCCGTTGACGCTGAGGAACCAGAACGTGCAGTGGACGAGCCAGACCGGCGTGTCGCACACCGCGCGCCGGCCGTCCACGCCATCCAGGTAGAACGCGCCCACGGTGGGCGAGTAGGTGGCGCTCCAGCCCGCGATGCAGCCCGAGGCGGTGGCCGCGGTGAGGATGACCTTGCCGTCGCTGCCCGCCGGCACGTCGACCGCGCACGTCTTGGCCTCAGGGATCAGCGGGTACGCCGTCGCGTCGATCTCCAGCGTGACGTGGACCGTGGGGCCTCCCGGCGGGAGCGCGAGGGCGGCGGGAACGGGGAGGAGCAGCAGGAGCGCGATCAGGTGGGTTCTCATGGTGTCATGCCTGCCCTTGCGGGCGAAGCCCCGCCATGCGCCGCGGGTACTTCAGCCTAGTTGAAGAATCTCAATTTCGATTGAACATCACGCAACCCAGCCTGCGGGAACGTTATCACCCCCCGGCGGCGTGCCCTCCACGATGCTCCGCGCCGCCGCGCTCGCCCTCGTCCTGCTATCGCCCTGCGTCCTCGCCTCCGGCTTCGCGGGCGAGGGCGCGGCGCTCTCCTCGCTGCGCGCCTCGCAGGCCTCGGACGGCGGCTGGGGCTCGCGCACGGCCACCGACTGGGTCCTCCTGGGGCTCGCCGCCGCGAAGGAGGATCCCGCGGCGTGGGGCGTGGAAAGCTATCTCGTCGCGAACCCGCCCGACCCGACCTCGCTCCTGGCGTGGGAGCGCTCGACGCTGGCCCTCGCCTGCGCGGGCTACGACGCCAACGGCTTCCACGGCGTGGACTACGCGCTCGTGGTGCAGCTGGGCTTCGTGGGGAGCCAGTTCGGCAGCCCCTCGGCCGTGAACGACGACGACTGGGCGATCCTCTCCCTGCGCGCCGCGGGCCTCCCCGCCAGCGACCCGCGCCTCCAGCTCTCGTCCCAGTTCGTCCTCCAGGCGCAGCGCCCCGACGGCGGCTGGAGCTGGAGCACGACGGGCTCCTCCGACCCCGACGACACCGGCGCCGCGCTCATGGCGCTCGCCGCCGCCGACGCCGCGGGGCGCGGCCCTGCCGTGGACCGCGCCGTCGCGCACCTCCGCGCCATCGAGAACGCCGACGGCGGCTGGGGCGCCCTCGCGGGCCAGCCCAGCAACGCGCTGAGCACGGCGTGGGTCGCCATGGGCCTCCTCGCGTCGGGGGCGGACGCCGCCGCGGCGCAGGCGTACCTCGCGTCCCTCCAGGCCGGCGACGGGGCCTTCCCCTACGCGGCGGGCCAGGCGGGGACTCCTCTGGTAACGGGGACAGCGATGGTGCCGCTCCTCGGTGCGTCCTACGTTTGCTGATCCCCCTCGTCAAGGGTCCAGAGAACGCGACGAGCGCGAAGAGCGCCAAGGTCGCAAGGTTCCTCTTCGTCGCGCCCTTTGCGCTCGTGGCGCTCGTCGCGTTCTTTGGACCCTTGACCAAAGAGCAAATCAGGACGTGCACACCGGCAAGGGGCAGGACTTGCCCAGGTTGTCCACGCTCACGACGCGGATGAGGAAGTTGAGGTTCTGCCCGTAGAGCGGATGCGCCTCGTTCCCCGGGTAGGTGTAGGCCCTCGCGGCGGGCACGCGCACGGCCAGCGTCTCGCCCGCGACCATGCCGCCCCCGTCGCCCGCGTCCCGCAGCCGCGCGTCGAAGCCGTCGATGACGGGGTGATAGCACGGCGCGACCTCGCAGCCGGTGGAATTGTACGGCTCGGGCGGAGGCGTGCCGCGCTTGCCGCCGACGTAGACCTTCAGCGGCGTGAAGTCCTCCGTGCCGTTGTCCAGCCGCGAGTAGGCGAGCCCCGCCTGCGCGCGCACGGTGGGCTCGTTGGTCTCGATGACGCTGCCGTTGTCCGCGAAGAGGACGTAGTAGACCTGCGTCCCGACGCCGGCGCGCAGCGGCTCGCGCCCCAGGTCCTTCACGTTCACGGTCACCGTCGCGCGCGTGTCGCCCACGAGCACGTCCACGGCGTGGGGCCCGTAGGTCGCGTCCAGCGAGGGCGTCACGCGCACGATGAGCGCCTGCGACCGGCTCCCGGGGATGTCGACGCTCTGGTTCTCGGGCTCGAAGGTCCAGCCGGCGGGCAGGCCGTCCGCGTGCACGGGGAGCGTCTGCTTGAACGCCGACGTGCTGTGGAGGTAGAAGGCGAACTCGGTGCCGCGCCCGGGCTGCGCGTCGTTGAGCGGCAGGTAGGGCACGACGTCCACGGGGCTCGACTTCGGGCCGAAGCACCCCGCCAGCACGGCGGGCGCGGCGAGGAGGAGGGCCAGCGTGGCGACCCGGAGCGGGCGCATCACGCGGCGCACACCGATGGGGGCACTTGAAGCAACCGGCGGACGCTTCTTTCGCCCTCCTTGGTCAGGGGTCCAGAGAACGCGACGAGCGCGAAGAGCGCCAGGGACGCGATGTTTCCCTTCGTCGCGCTCTTCGCGTTCTTTGGACCCTTGATCAGAGAGACAATCACGCGGCCTTGACGGCCCGGGCGATCGCCTCGCCGCACTCGTGGGTCTTGGCGGAGCCGCCCAGGTCGTAGGTGAGCGCCTTGCCCTCGGCGACGACGTGCGCGACGGCGCGGTCCAGCGCGGAGGCCGCGTCGAGCATCTTGCGGTCGTGGTGCTTGTGGCCGAGCCACTCCAGCATCATCTGGGCCGCGCCCACGGTGGCGATGGGGTTGGAGACGCTCTGGCCCGCGTGCTTGGGCGCGCTGCCGTGGATGGGCTCGAACATGGCGTGCCGGTCGCCCACGTTGCCGCTGGCGGCCATGCCCATGCCGCCCTGGAGCACCGCCGCGAGGTCGGTCACGATGTCGCCGAGCATGTTGGACGCGACGCAGACGTCGTACCCCTCGGGGTTGCGGACGATCCACTGCGTGAACGCGTCGACGTAGGCGTAGTCCTTCTCCACCTGCGGGAAGCCCTTGGCGACCTCGTCGTAGACGGCGCGGAAGAGCTGGCTCCCGCGCAGCACGTTGGCCTTGTCGATGCAGGTGACGCGCTTCTTGCCGTCCTTGGGCGCGCCCTTGCCGCGCTGCATGGACAGCTCGAACGCCTTGCGCGAGACGCGCTCGGCGCCCTTGCGCGTGATGATGTTGGTGTCGGTGGCGACCTCGGCGAGCCCGTCGAGCCCTTCGCCGTAGCCGCGCTTCAGCCAGCCGCGGGCGGGCGTGTAGAGCCCCTCGGTGTTCTCGCGGATGATGACGAAGTCGACGTTCTGGGGCTTCCAGACGTCCATGAAGGCGTTGCCGATCTTGTGCTTCACGCCGGGATACAGCTTGGTGGGGCGCACGTTGGCGTAGAGGTCCAGGCCGAAGCGCAGGCCGAACACGATGCCCGCGCCCGCGATGTCGCCCGAGGGGAGGTTCGCGCCCGGCCAGCCCACGGCGCCCAGGAGGATCGCGTCCGCCTCGTCGCGGCAGTAGGGGAACGCCTCGGGCTCCCACTCCTTGCCGGTCTTGAGGTAATACTCGCCGCCGCAGGCGTACTCCTGGTACTGCAGGTGCAGGCCGAAGCGCTCGCTGGCGGCGTCGAGGACGCGGCGGCCCTCGGCGAGGACCTCCTTGCCGACGCCGTCGCCGGGGAGCATGGCGATCTTGTACGCCTTGGTCATGGGGCGGGCAACCTGGGGTGGGGTCAAAAGCGTTGGGGCGCTCCTCCCAGGGGTGCATCCTGGAATCTCCGCGTGCTGATGCCCTTCATGCGATGACGCGGAGGGCCCGGGGGATGCGGTGATTCCGGGAGAAGGGTCTTGGAAAGGACAGACATCCCTGGGGCGTGACGATTTCGAGGGGAATGCGGCATGCCGACGTGCCTCCAGAGGCGAACGCCCTGGCGACGACGGTTCTTGGGTGTGCGATTGGGCTACACCGGGTGCTCGGGCCGGGCCTGCGCGAGCAGGACTATGCCGATTGTCTTGCGATCGACCTGGATCAGCAGGGGCTGGTCGTGGAGCGGGAAAGGCCGCTCTCACTGGTCTACAAGGGGCGCGCGTTGTCGCGGGCGGCGCGCTTGGATCTGCTCATCGAGGGCAGGCTCCCCGTGGAATTGAAGGCCGTGGACACCCTCCACCCGCACCATTTCCTGCAGGCTCGCTCCTACGTCCGGTTCGGTGGGTTCCCACTGGGCATCCTCGTAAACTTCCACGCAGCCCGGCTCATCGACGGCTGGCATCGCATCCTGCCTGGCAAATCCATCCCATCCACCGCGCCCCCCGCGGCCGCCGCGTCATCGCATGAAGGGCCACCCCCGGATGAGGAAACCCTTTAAGAGCCCAACCCGGATCAGCGCCCATCCGGAGCGTCCAAGGATGAGCACCTGGCAGCCGAACCCCAACAAGAAGGTCGTCAACTACCACGTCGAGGACGGCGTCGCGGTCATCGAGCTGGACGACCCTCCGGCGAACACGTACACGCACGACATGATGCGCCAGCTTGACGAGGCCATCCTCAAGGCGCGCTTCGACGACCAGGTGCACGTCCTCCTCCTCACGGGCAAGGGCGAGAAGTTCTTCTCGGCCGGCGCCAACATCGGCATGCTCAACGCGGTCACGCCCGCGTGGAAGTACCAGTTCTGCCTCCACGCCAACGAGACGCTCAACCGCCTCATGCACACGCCCAAGCTGGTCATCGCGGCGCTCAACGGCCACACCGTGGGCGGCGGCCTGGAGATCGCCATGGCGGCGGACCTGCGCATCGCGCGCAAGGACGGCGGCAAGATCGGCCTGCCCGAGGTCAACCTGGGCGTGCTCCCCGGCACGGGCGGCACGCAGCGGCTCGTCCGCCTCGTGGGCAAGCCCCTGGCCATCGAGATGATGGTCACGGGCCGCAATTTCACCTTCGAGGAGGCCGTGAAGCACGGCATCGTCAACGAGATCATCGAGGGCGACGCCAGCAGCTTCCGCAAGGCCGTCATGGACTACGCGCGCCAGTACTGCCCGCCCAACAAGGCGAGCTTCGCCGTGGGCATGATCAAGCGCAGCGTCCAGACCGGCGCCGAGATCCCCCTGGAGGAGGCCCTCGCCCTGGAGCGCGAGCTTCAGGCCCAGCTCTTCGCGTCCAAGGACGCCAAGGAGGGCATCGCGGCCTACGTGGAGAAGCGCGTGCCCAACTTCAGCGGGCACTGAGCGAAGGCCTCAGGGGGGCCGCGCCCCCGCCTTTTCCAGACAGAGTCGTCCGATAACTCCTAAGGAGGTGGGAGCGTTGGCGGTGGCTGGAGGCCCCCTCATGGCCAGCGCTCCCAAGATCGCCCTCGCCCTTCTCGTCCTCGCCGCCCTCGCCGCGCCCGTCCTGGCCGACGGCCACGCGTTCACCGCCTCGGGCAGCTTCCTCCTGGGAGACGGCCTCTCGGCGGAGCTCATGGACTCGTGCGTCAGCAACGGGTACGCCGGCCGCGACGGCCCGCAGGAGGGCCTCGACAGCAACTGCGTGGCGCTCCCGGAGGGCCTCGCGGGCCTGCCCTACGCCATCACGTCCTCGGACATGACGCACACGGCGCAGGTCGAGGCGTGCTTCTACGACGCGGCCAACGTCTACCTGGGCTGCCCCAGCGACGGCGTCGTGCCCGAGGGCGCGGCGCAGGCGAGCCTCTTCACGCTCACCGGCTACGCCGTCTCGTGGACGCTCACCATCGGCTGAACGCGCTGGCGACGGCGCGCCACTTCTCCACGTCCCGGATCGCCTCGTCCAGCCGGCGCTCCACCGGGTCGAGGCCCCCGGCGAAGAGGTGGACCTCCTCGTCGGGCGCCTCCAGCGCGGGGTGCTCCCGGTGCACGTAGGCCTCGGTGGCGTGCAGCAGCTCCAGGACCGCCTTCTCGAAGCGCGCGTCCGTGCTGGCGGGGCCGTCGTCTTCCATGGCCCCTTCCTTCTGCGCTGCGGACGCATGAAGGGGCCCGGGTTTCCTACCGCCGCCGCACGCCCGCCAGCACCAGCGCCGCGGCCAGGGCCACGATGACCAGCGCGGCGCCCGGCGCAGGGACCTTGGGCGAGGGGGTCGCGACGCCCGGCGCGAAGGAGTCGCTGCGCGCGTCGGCGGGCATGGGCGCGGCGGGGCTCGCGCTGGCGGGCGTCGTCGTCGCCATGGTGGCGCCGGCCCGGGGCGCTCCCGTGGTGGAGGCCGAGTAGCCGGAGGCCGTGGCCGCGTCGCCCTCCACAGGCACGGGCGGGCTCTCGCGCGGCTCCAGGGCGAGGACGAGGCTCGTCGTCTCGGTGACGAAGCCCCACTTCAGCGCCAGGTCGGTGAGCTCGCGGGTGAGCGCGGGCGTCGCGCCTTCGGCGTCCATCGCGTCCTGCATGGCGCGCACGCGCTGGAACGCCACGAGGCGCGGCAGGAACGCGGCGTCGGTCGCGGGGGTCGCCTGGACGGTCCACGTGCGCGGGCCGCCGGGCGCCGTGGCGGTCACGGTCGCGTCTGGCATGCCCCGGGCGGCGTCGAAGGTGCCCACGATGAGCATCTCGCTGCCGGCGAAGAGCGTGGTGGGGCCGCTGCGGTAGGTCTGGACGGACGGCGCGCAGTCGCTGTTCACACCCGGCACGTCGTTGCAGGTGAAGGGGGGCCCGTAGGCGACGCTCACGTCCTTGAGCGTCGGCGTCGCGAGGGCGGTGAGGAAGCGGCGCAGGTCGACCTCGGCGCCCGCGCCCTCGGGGACGCGCAGCGCGGTGCCGTTGCCCTGGGCGGCCAGCGCGTGGAGCAGGCCCCAGTCGGCATCCGCGCCGAAGGCGACGGTGAAGACGGAGACGCCCGCGCGGTTCGCGGCGCGCGCGTCCTGGAGCAGCGCGGCGCGGTCGGTCACGCCCTCGGTGGCCTGGCCGTCGGTGAGGAGCGCGAGCACCGGCATGCGGCCCTCGGGCGTCGAGGCCCCAAAGGCGGAGAGGCCGCGCGCCAGCGCGCCGTCGATGTTGGTGCCTCCGCCCGCGAGGAGCGCGTCGATCTGCTTCGCGGCGTCGGCGCGGCCCTGGGCGTCCATGGCGCGCAGGCCCGTCCAGGGCGAGGACGCGTCGCTGCTGAAGATGACCAGGTTGAGCCGGTCGTCGCCGTTCAACGCGCGCACGACCTGGCCCGCGGCGTCCTTCATCTGGGAGAGCTTGAGGCCCGACATGCTGCCCGACACGTCGAGGACCAGCGTCATGTCCACGGGGAGGCGCTGCGCGTCGGCGGGGGCGCGGACGCGGTGCGCGAAGTAGCCCGTGCCGTTCTCGACCCACGTGATCAGCGAGCCCCCGTCGGGCCCGGCGGGCAGCGTGTAGGAGGCGGTGAAGGGCGTCGAGGCGTCGCCGCTGCGGGGGCCCACGCTCTCCTCGACGAGCCAGCCGCCGGGGATGCGCTGCGCGGTCGCGTCGGGCGTGCCCCACGCGGCGTCCACGCCGGAGGGGTCCGTCACGTCCACCACGAAGCGCGCGCCGCGGTCCTGGCCGAACCCCGAGACGGGCGCCACCAGGCTGAGGTTGTAGACGCCGCGGTCCGCCGCGAGGTACTCCTCGTAGGTGAGCGTCGCGCGCACGGTGGTCGTGTCCTCGACGTTGATGAGGTACTCGTAGACCGAGCTGTGGCGGTCCTTCTCCACGAGGCCCGTGGTGTGGCCCTGGCTCTTCTGGTCCTCGTACTGCTGGCGCGCCGCGTCGCGGGGCGCGATCTGCGCCGTGTAGACCGTCCCGTCGCGCTCGATGGTGAGGCCGGTGACGAAGGCGTCGTCCGGGATGGGCACGCGGAAGGGGAACTCCGGGTCGCGGCCCCGGTTCGCGATGTCCGCGATGACGTGGACCGTGGCGTAGTTCGCGTGGACCTCCCCCTGGACGGTGGTGAAGACGGTCCACACGCCCTGGGGCGGGGCCGCCTGGGCGGAGGCCAGGGGGGCAAGGCAGGGGGCGAGGGTCATGGCGAGGAGCAGCAGGATCGGCGTTCGGGCCATGGAGGCAGGGATGCGGTGGCGGTCGAAGTACCGCGGGAATCGGGTCGGCTCCGGCCGAACGGGGCGTTCGGCCGGAGCCGACCCGTTCCAAGGGGGTTATTCGCCCCCGCGTCTCTCTAGGCGGGCGAGGAGCCATGGCCGCGGACCTGCCCGGACCCGAGGACATCCCCCTGGACCCGGACCTCCTCAAGACCCTGGCCAGCGACTCGCGCCGCGACATCCTCCGCCTCCTCAAGCAGCGCCGCATGACGCTCACCGAGCTGGCCACCGCCCTCAACCTGGGGAAGGCCACCGTGCTGGAGCACCTGAAGAAGCTCCAGGACTCGGGGCTCATCGCGCGCCGCGAGGACGAGCGCCTCTGGGTCTACTACGACCTCACGCCCCGCGGCAAGCGCGTGGTCTCGCCCGGCCGCACGCGCTTCTACATCGTCATGGGCTTGACCGCCGCGGGCGCGCTCATGGTGGGCGTCCTCCTCACCTTGGCCCTCACGCACTCGGCGCCCCAGGGCTTCCCGGCCGGCGAGCCCGCGCTGAAGGGCACGCAGGCCGTGGAGGCTCAGGGCACGCTGGTCGCCTGGCGCGGCCTCGACCCGGGCGTCTCGCTGCGCCTCTCCCAGGGCGGGCGCGCGACGCCGGGCACCGTCTTCCTGGACGGCTCCGCCCCCCTCCAGACCGACCCCTCGGGCGCCGTCCTCCTGGACGCCTCGGGCCTCGACGCGCTCCCCGTGGGCAACCACACGCTGACCTTCCTGCCGGTCAACGGCACGGCGCGCGAGCCCGTTGCGGGCTTCCTGGACGTGCGCGATCCGCAGCCCGCCTTGAGCCCGCTCCAGGTGCCCGCCGGCCGCGCCTCGACGGTGGTGCTCGCCTTCGCGGACCCCGCGGCGCCCGTCCCCTCTTCCGTCTCGGTGGACGGCCAGCCCCTCGCCGCGCAGCCCATCCCCGGCGGCGCCACGGTCACGCTGCGCGCGGCGGCTCCCGGCTCGCTCTCGGTGCAGGTGGGCCGCCTCGCGCCCATCGCGGTGGAGGCCGTGCCCGACCTCGCGCTCACCTTCACGCCCGACGGCGCGGGCGACCTCGCGCTCCGCGTCGCCGCGCCCGACGGCTCGCCCGCGGCCGGCATGCAGGCCACGCTGGACGGCGCGCCCCTGGGCACGACCGACGCCAACGGCACGCTCCTCTTCCCCGCGCCCGAGCCCGGCGTCCGCGCGCTGCGCCTCTCCGGCGCCGGCGGCGAGAGCACGCGCGCCCTCGTCTTCCAGGGGTGGAACGTCTCCGAGGCCTCGCCCCAGGTGGCCCTCACGCGCGCCTCCCAGGGGAGCTTCTCCGCCGCGGTGCGCAACGACGGCCCTGCGCCGCTGCCCCTCACCGTGGCTGCGGTGGTGGATGGCCGCCTCGCCGCCGCGCAGCCCGTGGACGTGCCGGCCAACGGCAGCGTCGTCGTGCGCCTCGACCCGCGGCTTCAGGGCGCGGGCCACTCCGCGGCGCTGGAAGCGCGCGCGACCCTCCTCACGCCCGTGCGCTTCGTGAACGGCTCCACGTCCTCGGAAGGAAGCACGCCCGCGCCCGCGACCGCGACGCCCGTCGCGGCCTCGCCCACGACGATGCCCCCCCTCGCGGACTCCTCGGGGGACGCGTTCTACGGCTACGAGCAGGGGGACAGCCGCATCGTCGCGCGCCTCGACCTGGGCGCCCTGGCCGTCACCACCCCGGCCATGAGCGCGCCGGGCAGCTTCACGGCGACGCCCTCGCCCAAGGTCCCGGGCCCCGAGGTCGCGCTGGTCCTCGCGGCGGGCGTCGCCCTCGCCGCGCTGCTGCGGCGCCGAAGGTGATATCACGCGGCCGTGAGGTCCTCTCCGCCGGAGAAGACCTCCTGGATCCACGCGTAGACGTCCTCGAGGCCTTCCAGCGTCTCGCTGCTCACGGCGACGGCGGGCGTCATGCTGCCCATGGCGTCCAGGATGCGGAAGGCGTCGACGCTCATCTGGTTGACCATGTCGGCCTTCTCGCTGGCGAGGTCGTCCTCCAGGCGCGCGGGGTCGCTGGTCCACGCCAGCAGGCGCTCCAGCTCCTCGCCCTTGAGGAGATCGCGCTTGGGGATGACGTGCAGGAGGGGGATGCCGAAGCGGAACGACGTGGTGGCCGCCAGGAGCAGGAGGCTCACGAACGCGCTGGGCCGCTTGGCGAGGAACGGGTCCAGAAGGAAGAGGATGCACGAGCGGCCGGGAGCGAGAAGCTCGACCGTGACGCGGCCCGACTCGCGGAAGACGAACAGCTCGGTCTGCCCCGGCGTGTCGGTGAGCACGTAGGGCGCGCGGTACTCGTCCAGGATGCCCTGGATCTCGCCCAGGCGCAGCGCGATGAGGTCCGCCGCCATGACCTGCGCGCCGTTGGGGCCAAGCTCGTAGCGCTCCATGACGTCGGAGAGCTGGATCCAGTCGCGGATGTCCACGTCGGGCGAGTAGGGGAGCGTCTCGGCGCCCGGATCGAGGTTCACGGCGACGACGTCGTGCGCGTGCTCCTTCATCCACCGGTGGAACGCCGCCGTGAGGCGCGACTTGCCGCTGCCTGCCGTGCCGATGACGTAGACGTGGACGGGGTCTTCCACAAGCTGGGGCCAGACGCCTCGGGCCTTTCAAGGTTGCGGGGGCCCCGTCAGCCGCCCCTCACGCGCCGCATCGTCTCGACGCGCTTCGCGATGAGCGCCGCGCTGCCCACGTCGCGCCGGTGGTAGAGGTGCGGCCCGGTGACGTGCGCGAGCGCGCGGTCCGCCTTGGCGTTGGCCTCGGCGAGGGTGGCCCCGGTCGCGACGACGCCCACGCTGCGGCTCGTCGTCGTGGTCGCCTCGACGACCTTGCCGCGCTGGCCGCCGGTCTGGTTGACGGCGGCGTAGTAGACGCGCGCGCCCTCCTTCGCGATGGCGGCCTCGTCCACCGCGAGCGGCTCGTTGGCCATGCTCTTGACGCCGTACCCCTCGGGGACGACGTACTTGCAGACCGTCGCGTCGTGGGCGAAGCGCACCAGCGATGCGGGAAGCTCGCCGGCGGCCATGGCCTGGAGGATCTCCACGTAGCGGCTCTCCAGGAGCGTGAGGACGTTCATGGCCTCGGGATCGCCGAAACGCGCATTGATCTCGATGACCCGTGGGCCCGTTTTTGATAGCATGAGCTGGCCGTAGATCGTCCCGACGAAGGGGCGCCCCTCCTTGCGGAGGGCCTGGAGGATGGCGTTGAGGATGACGACGCCCTGGTCGTACTCCTCGCGCGTGACGAAGGGGAGGAGCCCCTTCTCGCCCGAGTAGGAGCCCATGCCGCCGGTGTTGGGGCCCTGGTCGCCCTCGAAGGCGCGCTTGTGGTCCTGCACCGCGGGCATGGGCACCGCGTGGTTGCCGTCGCAGAACGCCTGGAGCGAGAACTCCTCGCCCTCGACCTTCTCCTCGATGATGACCGCTCCGCCCGAGAGGCACTCCTTGGCGTAGGCGAACGCCTCGTCCACCGTGCGCACGTGGTCGCCGCTGACCTTGACGCCCTTGCCGCCCGTGAGGCCGATGGGCTTCACCGCGACGGGCCACATCTCCTGGATCGCGTCGCGCACGCCCGCCTCGCTGCGGAAGGTGCGGTACTTCACGCGGCCGGGCACCTGGTGCTTCTCCAGCAGGTCGCGCATGAAGGCCTTGCTCCACTCGATCTCGGCCGCGGCTTTCGTCGGGCTCGCGACCGCGACGCCCGCCCGCTGGAGCGCGTCGGTAACGCCCGAGGCGAGGGCGGCGTCGGGCCCCACGACCGCAAGTTCGACGCCCCACTTGCGGGCGGCCTCCGCGATGGCGGGCGCGTCGGTGTCCTTGACGAGGACGTGCTCCTTGGCAAGGCTCAGGATGCCGGGGTTCCTGTTGGGGAGCGCCGCGTGGAGCGCCCCGCCGCTGCGCACGATGGCCTCCGCCATGGCGTGCTCGCGCGCCCCGCCGCCCACCAGCAGGACCTTCGTCACAGCTTGGCCTCCTTGAGAAGCTCGCTGGCGGTGACGAGGCTCTCGAAGCCGACGCCCAGGTCCGCGAACGCCTTGGCGGCGCCCGCCTCGCGGTCGACGACGGTGACGACCTTGGTCACGCGCAGGCCCGCCTCGCGCAGGACCTTCACGGCCTCCGCGCTGCTGCCGCCGCTGGTGGTCACGTCCTCCACGACGACGACCTCCATGCCCGGCTCGTAGACGCCTTCGAGCTGTGTGTTGGTGCCGTGCCCCTTGGGCCTCTTGCGCACCATGATGAACGGGATGCCGCTGGAGAGCGCCGCCGCGGCCGCGAGGGGCACGGCGCCAAGCTCCATGCCCGCGATGCGCTGCGCGCCGCGCGCCTTCGCGCCCAGCCCCTCCCCCATGAGCCGCAGCACGTGGGGGTCGGTGCTCGCGCGCTTGATGTCGACGTAGTACTTCGACTTGGCTCCGCTGGCGAGGGTGAAGTCGCCGAAGCGGACCGCGCCGCACCGGATCAGGGCGTCACGGAGGGGGCTCATCGCCGGGCGCAGCGGGGCGGGCGTTGAAAAGGCTTCGGTGGCCCGGCCTCCGCGCGCCGCGGCACGCGCGCGGAGGCAAGCCCTGGCGCGTTCAGGGGAACGCGATCGGGTAGCTGTAGGTCTGCGTGTTGCCCTGGACGCCCCAGGTCACGGTGATCGTGCCGGACCCGGTCGCGCCAGGCTGCGCAGGCTCAGGGCAGCCGGGGGTGGGGCAGAGCGTGACGCCGAAGACCGTGAACGGGCCGACGTTCTGGGTCTCGCCCACGTGCGTGAGCGTGACGATGACGTCCGTCCACTGGACGTCGAGCAGCACGGCGGGCGTGGCCTGCGAGCCGCAGTTGGGGCCGACGTTCTGGTTGATCACCGAGCAGAGGGAGGGGATGGCCACGGGCCCGATGAGCTGGATGGGCGCCCCGCTGTTGCACACGACGGGCGTGCAGAACGGAGGCGTGGAGGGCGTGCTCAGGGGGCCGAGGGTGGAGCCCGAGGTGCAGACGGTGAGGCCGCACGTCGGCGTGTTGCCGGCAGGCTGGTCCACGTTGACGTCCTTCCCTCCAACTTGGATGGGGATGTCGTCCGCCAGGACGGCGGGCAGGATCAGAAGGCAGGCGGCGGCAAGGGCGAGGACGATGGGTCGGGTGTTCATGGGAGCAACTCCTGGTCGATCAGCGTGGTTCCGTCTAGGGTAACCGTGAGGTGGTTCGGGCTGGCCGTGACGCACGAGGGGCCGACGCAGGCCACCATAGGCTCGTCCTTGATGCACACGGGAGGGGTGCCGGTCGCCCCTGGGGGGCAGCCGGTTGCGGCGGCGCTGGGTGTCATGGCGCCCAATGCAGCCATCGCCACCAGGGCGACCGCCACGAGCGGCGCGGTCTTGAGTCTGAGGTTCCTGCTCATACGTCTCATCTCGATGAAGGCTCGCGTCGATGCTGGCGGATCCGGACGCCGCGAAGCTCCGCAAGGGGCTGACGACAGTGGCCGGGCGCTATCCGCGGTCGGGGCTGCACGTCCGCGAGCGCAGCGTCGCGACAATATCTCTCTCAAGCAAGGTCGTTGTGGGGGAAAATTGTGAAGCCAATCCGTAATGAGAGAAGATATCACGTTTTGTATTCACCTGTTTCCACAGTGTCGATTTCTTCTAGGATTCATGTGAAATTTTGAAACACGGTTGTGATGGCAAACTGAATGGGGATTATCACTGTTTTCCTCCAATACGGATATCTTTTGGAGCGATGTTGCAACTGATCCCTGGCATTTGGTCGGGTAGAAGGTTATTTCATGCGCAAGATTTCGATCCTCCTCGGTGCGCTTCTCGCCGTGGCGATGGCGCACGCCGTTGTCGTCGTGAACGCGAACAGCGTGTGCGTTGGCGCGAACCAGCCGGTGCATACCTACGGCTCTTCCGTCACGGTCGGAGTAAACTCGCATACGCTCGCGACGTCTGGAGGGGCGGGTAACGTCCTGGTCGACGACACGAACACGGCGGATTGCAACAACGATGGCATCTCCAGTGACTTCGACGGAGACTTTGACGCGGGTGTTGGCGGCGGCTTCTTCGGCAGCACCAACGCGTGGGACGTGGCCGATGGCTGCGGCTACGACCTCAACGTCCACACCTCGACCGGCACCGTGACGGACATCACGAGCCTGCCCGTGAGCGGCAACTTCGGCGTCGACGACGTCGCCGGGCCCATTCCGGTCAGCCAGAGCACGGGCGAGTTCGACCAGCCCATCGACGACCTGGTCGCGATCCTGACCCCCCTCGGCCCCGTCTGGGGCGCCGACGACACCCCCGGCGGCCTTGACAACACGCTCGACACGCTCGTGATCCCCCTGCCCGAGCCCGTGGGCCCCATCGCCCTGGGCGACCTGAGCGAGTCCAGCACCGTCACGAGCTGCCAGACCGACGGCTCGATCACGCCCCTGGTGGACGCGAACGACTGCCTCGCGGCCTTCACGACCTCCTGGAAGACCACCGACCCCGCCTCCGCGAACAACGCCGGCGGCTACACCACCTGCCCCCGCGCGGGCGGCGACGACGGCTACTGGATCTTCCTCCAGAGCGGCGTCACCGAGGACGGCGGCGGCGCGACCGTCGGAACGGCCACGAC
>JAJPHT010000044.1 GCA_021325135.1 Pseudomonadota bacterium
CTTGGCGATGTTGTGGCACACGTCGTAGAGGATGTCCATGCCCATGCCCTCGGGGTCGCGGCCGAGCACCTCGCTGAACGCCTCGCGCGTCCAGTGGGTGATGAGCTGGCGGTTGGTCCATGCGAAGTTGGCCGCCGCGCACATGGCGCCCCAGTAGTCCTCCGCCTCGCGGCTCGTGACGGGCGTGGCGGCCAATTGGCGGTCCACCAGGTCGACGTGATATCGATCCGCGGCCTTCTCCATGCGCTCCAGGTGGTCGGTGCAGATCTGGTGGCCCGCGCCGCGGGAGCCGCAGTGGACCATGACGCACACCTGCCCCTGCCGGAGGCCGAAGGCGCGCGCGGCGACGGGGTCGAACGTCTCGTCCACCACCTGAATCTCCAGGAAGTGGTTGCCCCCTCCGAGGCTGCCCACCTGGGGCGCGCCGCGCGTGATGGCCTTCTGGGAGACCTGGTCGACGTTGGCGCCGGGCATGCGGCCGCCGTGCTCCATGTGGGCGAGGTCGCGCTCCCAGCCGTAGCCGTTGGAGATGGCCCACCGGGCGCCCTCGGTGAAGACGTCCTTCACCTGGCCGCGCTGGAGGCGGATGCGCGCCTCCTCGCCGACGCCCGAGGGAATCTTGTCGAAGAGCGCGTCCACCAGGGGGCGCAGGTGCCGGCGCACGTCCTCCTCCTGGAGGTCGGTCTTGATGAGCCGCACGCCGCAGTTGATGTCGAAGCCCACGCCGCCCGGGGAGAGCACGCCCTCGTCCGCGTCGAAGGCCGCGACGCCGCCGATGGGGAAGCCGTACCCCCAGTGGATGTCGGGCATCGCCATGCTGCGGCCCACGATGCCGGGGAGCGTCGCGACGTTGGCCACCTGCTGGAGGGCGTTGTCCTCCTTCATGTGCGCGAGGAGCGCGTCGCTGGCGAAGACGCGGCCCGGGACGCGCATGCCCGCGAGGTGCGTCGTGGGGATGTCCACGCGCCACGGGTCTACGCGGACAAGCTCGCCCGTCCAGGCCATCGGGCTTCGCACCACCCGCTTCCGGGTAAAGCTTTGGCCGCCCCGGCGCCCTCCCTTTTCGCCTTCTCCCGGGCTCCGTTCCCACGAAGACACGAAGGCGCAAAGACACGAAGACCGGCAGACCTTGGTTTTGTCTTCTTCGTGTCTTGGCCTCCTGCGGCACGTCTGCTTGAGCAGGTTTGGATGGCGTCGGATGTGAGGATGGGCGCTGGTGGGTTCGTCCCGCGAAGGGATTCCCCTCTCGGATCGCCCGGCCCCGCGCGCCGAGGGACCACGCCACCGCGCGCGAAACCCCCAAGAAAAGGCCCTTGGGTGAGCATGGCGGGGCTCCGCCCCTTGAACCTCCGGATCCCCCACGGTGGTTCGGTGGTCCGAGGGTCCGGTGGTTTGGCGGGGGAAAGGGGGCGGAGCCCCCAGCAAGAAGCAAGAGGAGTCCTCACAAAGCCGGGCGCCCCACGGGCGCTCCCGGATGCAGGCCGCCAGGGTTCATCCGTCCAGGAGGGGTTCGCCGCGCGGCGGGTGCGCATGGCGGACGTCCTCACGACGCTGTCCCAGGGGCTTCTCTTCCTGACGTTCATGGCGACCCTGGTCGCGTGGCTGCGCCAGGGGGGCCGCGAGCGCGCCGAGATCGCGTTCATGTTCGGCTCGCTGGGCGTCACCACCATCATCTCGGCGTTCAGCGCGGTCACCGGGATCACGAGCCCGTACCTCTCCTACGCCAGCGCGCTGGCCATCAGCGCGCACCCCTATCTCATGCTGCGCCTGGTGGGCCAGTTCCGCCGCGTGCCGCGGGGCGTCCTCGCCGCGGCCATGGGGGGCATGGCCCTCTCGTGGATCGGCCTGGGCTACGTCCAGGTCTACCTGCCCCTCGCGCGGCACGTCGCCCCCGACGCCGCGCCCACGTGGCCCATCGTCCCCCTCATCGTCTACTTCGTGCTGGGCGAGGGGTACGCCGCCTACGGGCTCGTGGAGGGCGCGGTGCGCTCCGCGGGCGTCGCCAGGCGCCGCCTCCAGTGGGCCGCCGCGGGCACGGGCATCCTCGCGCTCCTCATCGGCGCCGTGGGCATCCTCATCATCCCCGCCGTCAAGTCGTGGGACCTCCGCCTCGTGGGCGCGCTGGGCGCGGACTACGTCGCGGGCACGCTCGCGGCCCTGGGATTCCTCTGCATCCTCAGCTTCTACATCGCGTTCTCGCCGCCGCTGTGGCTGCGCCGCGCGTGGCGCCTCGCGGAGCTGGAGAGCTTCCTCGTCTCCACGCTGGGCCGCTCCGTGGAGGAGCACGCCGAGGCGTCCACCACGCGCCTCGCCGACGTGGCCGTGCTCCTCACCGGAGCGCGCGGGGCCCGCGTCGTCGCGCGGCGCCCCCGCGGCTGGGTCGCCGTGGAGGCGGGCGGCGTCGCCTCGCCCGCGGAGGAGCCCGCCTCGGGGCCCGAGGCGCGCGCGATGGAGAGCCGCGAGCCCGTGCTGGATCGCGAGGGGGGCTTCGTCGTCGTGCCCCTGGCCACGTCCGAGCGCGCGTGGGGCGTCCTCTCCATCCGCCTGGAGCGCGCGCCGCTCTTCCTGGAGGAGAGCGTCGACTCGCTGCGCATCCTCACGGACCAGGTGGCGCGCGCGCTCCAGGCGGAGTCCTACGCCAGCGAGCAGGAGGAGATCCGCCTGCGCGAGCTTCGCCTCGCGGGGGACGAGCTTCGCCGCCAGAACGAGGCGATCCAGGAGGCGAACCGCCTCAAGAGCGAGTTCCTGGCCAACATGAGCCACGAGCTGAGGACGCCCCTCAACAGCATCATCGGCTTCGCGGAATTGCTGGAGAGCGGCAAGGTGGGCGAGCCGGACCCCACGCAGAAGGAGTTCCTGGGCGACATCCTCACCTCGTCGCGCCACCTGCTCCAGCTCATCAACGACGTGCTGGACCTGGCCAAGGTCGAGGCGGGCCGCATGGAGTTCGCGCCCGAGGAGGTGGACCTCGCGTCGCTGGTGGAGGAGGTGGTGGTCGTCGTGCGCGCGCTCTCGACGCGCAAGGGCATCGAGGTCTCCACCTCCGTGGCGCCCGAGGTGCGCCGCGTGAGCGCCGACCCGGTGCGCCTCAAGCAGGTCCTGTTCAACTACCTCAGCAACGCCATCAAGTTCACGCCCGAAGGGGGCCGCGTGGAGGTGCGCGCGACGCCCCAGGGCCCCGAGTCGTTCCGCCTGGAGGTGCAGGACACGGGCGTCGGCATCCGCGCCGAGGACATCCCCAAGCTCTTCCAGGAGTTCCAGCAGCTTGACAGCAGCATGGCGAAGCAGCAGCAGGGCACGGGCCTCGGGCTCGCGCTGACCAAGCGCCTCGCGGAGGCGCAGGGCGGCTCGGTGGGCGTCGAGTCGGCCCCCGGGAGGGGCTCCACGTTCTCGGTCACGCTGCCGCGCGTGGGGCTCGCGGGCGCGGTGCAGGCGCGCGCGGTGCCGGTGCAGAACGCGGGCGCGACGGCGGTCCTGCTGGTGGAGGACGAGGCCTTGGACCGCCAGGGCATCCTCTCGGAATTGGGCCGCCAGGGCTATCGCGTGGACGTGGCGGCCAACGGCCGGCAGGCGCTCCTCCAGCTTGCGCAGCGCAGCTACGACGCGGTGGTGCTGGACCTCGTGCTGCCCGACGCGCACGGCTTCGACGTGCTCAAGGCGGTGCGCACGCGCCCCGGCGGCGACCGCGTCGCGGTGGTCATCGTGACGCGCCTCCCCAAGAGCGACGTGCGCGCGGCGTACCCCGTGCAGGACATCCTCCAGAAGCCCGTCCCCGCGGCGGTGGTGGCGGAGGCGCTCCAGCGCGCGGGTGCCACGCCCGGCACGCACCGCCCCGTGCTCGTGGTGGACGACGACCCCTCCGCGCGCAAGCTCATGGAGGCGCACCTCAAGACGCTGGGCTTCCGCGCCTTGCTGGCGGCGGACGGGCGCGCGGGCCTGGAGATGGCGAGCCGCGAGCCCCCCGCCGCGGTGGTGCTGGACCTCACCATGCCCGTCATGGACGGCTTCGAGTTCCTGGAGCGCTTCCGCAAGACGCGCGAAGGCCGCGATGCGCCCGTCCTCGTCTGGACCAACGCCGACCTCACGGCGGAGGAGCGCGTGCGGCTCGAAGGCAACGCGCAGATGATCGTCTACAAGGCCCGCGAAGGCTCTGCCGACCTGGTCCACCGCCTGGAGGCGCTCCTGGGGAGGCCGCGCGCGTGAAGGGCATCAAGGTCCTCGTGGTGGAGGACAACCTCGTCAACCAGAAGCTCGCGCGCACGCTGCTGACCCTCGCCGGCTTCGAGGTGCAGGTGGCGGACAGCGGCCAGGCCGCCCTGGAGATGCTATCAAGCTTCAAGCCCGGCGTCGTCCTCACGGACATCCAGATGCCCGGCATGGACGGCCTGGAGCTGACGCGACGCATCAAGGCGCGCGAGGACCTCAAGGGCGTCAAGGTCGTGGCGCTCACCGCCTACGCCATGCGCGGCGACAAGGACCGCTTCCTCGCGGCCGGCTGCGACGGCTACATCCCCAAGCCCATCGACGTGAAGACCTTCGCGCAGACCGTCGCCGAGCACGCGGGGGGCCAGGCCTGAAGCGCGTGCTCGTGATCGACGACGATCCCATCTTCCGCAAGCTCGTCGTCGTGATGCTATCAAAATCGACGGCCCCCACGCCGGCGGCCACCCTTGCGGACGCGCTGGCCCAGGCGAAGGGCGCCGACGCGGCCGTCCTGGACCTGACGCTCCCCGACGGGCGCGGCGCCGACCTCGTGCGCAGGCTCCGCGCCGCGGCGCCCGGCCTCGCCATCGTGGTGCTCAGCGGCGAGGACTCCCCCGAGGTGCGCCGCGCGTGCCTGGAGGCCGGAGCCAAGGCGTTCCTCCTCAAGGGGGGCGTCGACGGCGCGGCGCTGGAGAAGGCGCTGGCGTCCTGAAGAGAGGGGCCCCGCGGGCCTCAGGAGGTGCGCGGGTGCTCGATGACGAGCCTGCCGTGCTGGATCAGCTCCTCCAGGGGCGTGGAGTTGAACGTCTGGAGGGCGAAGGCGGGCGCTTCCCACCCCCAGTCGACGACGACGGGGACGCCCAGCACGTCCGTCACGGCCTCGGGGAAGCACCCCTCGTCGCGCAGGTGGCGCAGCCCGACGTGGCTCACGAAGAGCACGCGCGGGTGGCGGCGGGCTCCGCGCGACTCGCGGATGGCCGCCTCCACCTGGGAGCGGAGGCTGCCCCCCGGCTCCTCCTCCTGCACGCTGCGCAGCCCCTCCGCCGGCAGGGGCGCCGCGCCCAGCTTCGGGATCTCGGCGCGCAGGACCTCCGCGACGTTGCGGTCGTAGGCCAGGCCCGAGTCGAACGCCGCGCGCGCCTCCCGGGTGGGCGCCTGCTGGGCCATGAACGTCACGAGGCGGATCTGCGACTCGATGAGCCCCAGGAACGCCTCCAGGAGCATCCGCTCCCCCTGCGCCAGGAACGAGGCCCCCGCCTCGCCCTGGGGGATCCGCTCCCACAGGACCGAGCCTCGCCGGATGTGCCGCTCCGCCTGGGTGATGAGCTGGGGCACGCGCTCCAGCGCCCCCTGCGTCGCGTCGGCCGAGCGGCTGATGAGGTCGTGGAACCGATGGTTCAGCATCGGCTCGTCGTAGAGAAGCAGCGCATCGACCATCTCAGAGACCGTCACGCCCGCTGGCGTGGGTTCGACCGGCGGGTCCACCATCCAGAATCGCTCCGCCCCCCCCCCCCCCCCCCCCCACCCCCAACCACCCCCTTCTTCTCCCCTCTCTCTACCATCGCCCTCCACCCCTCACTCACCCCCCCCGCCATCACGGCCCGGAGCCGCGCTCCCCACCCGCCCTC
>JAJPHT010000023.1 GCA_021325135.1 Pseudomonadota bacterium
CGCTTCGCGATGTCTCGCCAGATGGGCGCTTCGTTCTCCCAGGACTTCTTCTTGAGGTCCTGGATGAGGATCCGAAGGCCCGGATTGGTCTTCGCCATCAGGGGCATCGTGGATCTGACTCCTTCGACATCGCCCCGCGAGCCCGGGGGCTCAGGGGGAGGGTGCGCCGATCTCGGTTCCCCTTTATAAAGATTGGCGAGGGCGGGGTCTGCTCTCCTGCTGTGCCCCCTGCCGGCGCTCCACGATGCAACCCGAACCCACGAACCACCGGACCACGGTCTTCCTTTGGTCCGGTGGTTCGTGGGTCCGGGTTGTGGCGGGGGAAAGGGGGCGCAGCCCCCAGCGAGCCCGCGAGAAGGAAGGAAAGAAACGTTGATGGCCGCCCACCCGGTCCCCGCTCCCATCATGCCCTCCCCCCGGCGTGTCGCGCTTCTGGCCCTCGTGCTCGTCGCCACCCCGATGCTCGCCGGCTGCAACTTCCAGCAGTGGGCGCGCCAGGAGGGGACCGTCAACGTGTTCGTGGCGCCCCTCTCGCCCGCCAAGAGCAACGCCAACGACTTCCAGCGCCTCAAGGTGGGCATCATCGGCGTCTCCATCAAGCAGGTGGGCTCCATCGACACCAAGGAGTTCACCTACGGGTCGGACCCCAAGATCATCGACCTGGTGGCGGCGGGGCGCTCGGGAGAGAAGAGCAAGGTGGCCTCGACGGTCATCCCCATCCGCGCCGTGGAGTCGGTGACGGTGCGCATCGAGGTGGAGGACGCGGTGGACGCGGCGGGGAAGACCATCCCCTCCTGCCACCCGGGCGAGCCCGTGACCAGCAAGCCGTGCATCTCGACGCCCGCCAACGGGGCGTACCGCATCCAGGAGAAGCCCGTCGCCATCCCCCGCGGGGGCGCCGTGGACGCCTACTTCCCCCTGGCGGTGCTCTTCGACTCGGCCTCCAACGAGTACTTCATCCAGGCGGACCCGGCCGCGTTCAGCACCGTCAACGAGTAGGCACGCGCCCACAAATCCTTTAAAGGGAACGCGCCACAGCACGGACCGGGGCCCCGCCTCCGGCGGGCCGGCACCTTCAAGGGCTGGCCACGGTTCGGTGTCCCGACCGGGCCTCAAGCCCGGGAGCTAGCAGGTGTCAAGATGATCTACCTCGGGCCGGCCGGCGTTCCCCTCTCGTGCAAGGGCCGCACCACCCTGGAAGGCGTGCAGCACGTCCAGGAGCTGGGCCTCAACAGCATGGAGATCCAGTTCGTCCGCGGCATCCGCATGGACGAGGAGTACGCCATGGAGGTCGGCGAGCTGGCCAAGAACCTCGGCGTGAAGCTGGGCGTCCACTCGCCCTACTACACGAACATCTGCTCGGACGACGAGAAGACCATCGAGAAGTCCATGGACAAGATCGCCATGTCCGGCTACTTCGCGGACATCATGAAGGCGGACGTCGTCGTGGCGCACACCGGCTTCTACACCAGCATGTCCAAGGAGAAGACGATGGAGAAGGCCATCGGCTCCGTGACGATGCTGCGCGACTACTTCACGGACAACAAGTTCTCCTGCAAGCTGGGCCTGGAGGTCATGGGCAAGCAGCAGACCATCGGCGACCTGGACGAGATCGTGAAGATCTGCAAGGCCGTCCCTGGCGTCGTCCCCATCGTGGACTTCGCGCACATCCACGCGCGCACCAACGGCGGCCTGAAGACCAAGGAGGACTTCCACGCGGTCCTCAAGAAGCTCGACGGCCTGAAGCTCAAGCACATCCA
This sequence comes from Pseudomonadota bacterium, assembly GCA_021325135.1. Taxonomy (GTDB): domain Archaea; phylum Thermoplasmatota; class SW-10-69-26; order JACQPN01; family JAJPHT01; genus JAJPHT01. The sequence continues at coordinate 1,761 of JAJPHT010000023.1, forward strand.
CTCCTACTTCACCGGCGTCAAGTACCTCAACGGGAACGAGCTGAACCACGTCCCCATCAAGAAGGGCGACCTGGACTTCACCCCCCTGGTGGAGGTCATCCTGGAGAACGACTACAACATCACCGTGACGTCGGTCTCCCCCATCGTCGAGCACGACGCCATGTACATGAAGATCCTGCTGGAGCGCGTCTTGGAGAGGCGCCAGCTGGGTCTTGGGGAAGTCTACAAGGTGCCCGAAGAGGCGTGAGGACGTGGCCCCTGGGGCCACTCGCTTTTCTTCCCTCTTTCTTGCGGGTCCAAAGAACGCGACGAGCGCCACGAGCGCAAAGGACGCGACGACGAGAAAGGAAACTTTGCGACCTTGGCGCTCTTCGCGCTCGTCGCGTTCTTTGGACCCTTGACGGGGAAATGACCAGAGAGCTGGGGACCTACCCCAACAGCAGCGCCGTCTGCCTTGCGCGCCGACGCGCCGCGTCCATCACGCGCGAGCGCAGGCGCCGCCGCCCTTCCAGCGCGGTGAGGCACGCGTCGGCCTGCGCGACGATCCGGTCGAGGCGCTGGCGCACGTCGGCGGCTTCGGCTTCCAGCGCGAGGACGTCCACGCCCCCGCCACGCGGCCCCGCTCCAAAGGCGCGCCCCGGGGGGCGGCCCGAAGGTGCTCCTCCCGGGTGGCGCCCCCATCGACGCTTCGGCCGGAACGCCCACGCTTCAGCCGCGAGCCCTTGGCTGCGATGAAGACGCTCCTCGTCCTGCTCGCCATCGGCGCCACCCTCACCTTTCCCCAGGACGGCGGCGCGGCGAGCCCCGGTCCTGCCGCGGCCGCGTGAGCATGCCGCTCAGGATCGTGGCCCCGTCGCAGCCCGGCCGCGTCGCGCTCAGCGGGCTGGAGGATCGCGTCTTCATCGTCGCAGGGGGCACGTCGGGCATCGGCCGCGCCCTCGCCGACGTCATCGCCGCCAGCGGCGGCCGCGTCGTCGTGACGAGCCGCGGGGGCGAGCGCACGAGGCGCGCGGCGGAGGAGCTGGCCCAGGCGCACGGCGTCGAGGCCCTGGGCGTGGCCGCGGACGTGACGAGCCCTCGCGACGCGCGCGATCTCGTGCGCGAGACGCTCCAGTGGGCGGGCGACGTGCACGGCCTCGCCAACGCCAGCGGCTACGCCTACGACGCGAAGATCCTCAACACGCCCCTCGACCGGCTCGCCATGGAGGACGCGGCGCGGTCCTTCGAGGACGTCTGGCGCGTCGACCTCCTGGGGAGCGTGAACCTCACGCGCGCCATCCTGCCCACCCTCATCGCGCGGGGCGGCGGCTCCCTGGTGTACACGGCGAACACGCCCGCGCTGGTGGGGTTCAAGGGGTCGCCCTACACGAGCGCGAAGGCGGCCCTCCTGGGGTTCATGCGCGACGTGGCCAACGTCCACGGCCCCCAGGGCGTCCGCGCCAACGCCGTCGCGCCCGGCAACATCCTCACCCCCGCGACGTGGGACGAACTGACGCCCGAGGAGCGCGACGCGGCCGCCCTGGAGGCGCCGCTGAGGCGCTGGGGCACGCCCGTGGAGGCCGCGGGCGCCATGGCCTTCCTCCTGAGCGGGATGTCGAGCTTCATCACGGGCCAGACGCTCGTCGTCGACGGGGGGACGGTCCGATACTGAGAGTGACATCATGAGCGACCACGTCCCGAACAAGTTCGTCAGCTGGCAATACGAGAACTGCCTCGCGTGCAAGTGGTTCCGGCCCGCGGACCCCATCAACGCGGACCTCTTCGAGCGCGGCGCCTGCGTCGAGCCGAGCCTCAAGAAGTTCAACCTCGTCATCAGCGGACGCGACTGGTGCAACAAGTACGAGGAGATCGAGCAGAAGCAGATCGACAAGATGCAGGAGAAGGCCATGGCCAAGGAGGGGTGAAACCCCCGCGGGCGCCGGCGAGGCTCCCGGTTTGCTATCGCGGCGCGCGGGACGCGGCCTCGGCGGCGAGCCGGGCCTCCAGGTCCCTGGCGTCGCGGCGGTAGCCCTCCAGGGCGTGGTCCTCGCCGGTGGCGAAGGCCCAGAGGAGCACGAGCATGTCCTGCGTCTCCAGGGGCTTCTCCAGGTACGCGTCGATGCAGGCCTCGCGAAGCTCCTCGACGCCCACGGGGATCTCGTTGTAGCCCGTCATGAGCACGCGGCGCCCCTTGGGGTTGCGGCGCTGCGCGGCGAGGAGGAGCTGGAGCCCATTGAGGTGCGGCATCCGGAAGTCGGTGATCACGAGGTCGAAGGGCCTCTCCTCGATGGCGCGCAGCGCCTCGCGCGGGTCCGCGAAGGTGGTGAGCGCCAGGGCGGGCGGCTGGAGGCGGCGCGCGACGCTGCGGAAGAAGTCCAGGATCTGCGGCACGTCGTCGACGACGAGGACCGACGCGGGGGGCTCGGCCACGGCCTTCACCCCGAGGCGCGCTCCTCCAGGAGGCGGCGGATGGTCGTCTCGAAGCTCTCGCTGATGGCGGGCTTCTGGAAGAAGGCGTGGACCGCGCCCTCGTTCACGGCGCGCGAGGCGACGTCCAGGTCCGCGTGGCCCGTGAGCAGGACGCGCGCGACGCCGGGGGCCACCTCGTGGGCCCGCGCGAGCATGGTCACGCCGTCCATGCCGGGCATGGAGTAGTCGGCGACGAGGACGTCCACGCTGCGCGTGCGCAGCAGGTCCAGCGCGTCCTCGCCCGAGGCGGCCTCCAGGAGCTCCGCGTCGGGGAGCGCGCGATGGAGGCGCTGGCGCAGGTAGCTGCGGATGCGCGGCTGGTCGTCGACGACGAGGATCGTCCGGGTCTCGTGGCGGGGAGCGGGGGTCATGCGATCATCTCCGGGGTTGGGGCAACGGGCCGGGCAGGAAGGCGCACCGTGAACCGGGCCCCCTGCTGCGTGTCCGTGTCGAGGGTGAGGTCGCCTCCGTGGCTCTTGGCGATGGCGCGGCTGATGGAGAGGCCCAGCCCCGTGCCTTCGGGCCGCGTCGTGAAGAAGGGGGTGAAGAGCTTGGCGCGGTTCTCGGGGCGGACGCCGGGGCCGTCGTCCTCGAAGTCGACGCGCACCTCGCCGGCCTCGTCGCGCGTGCGCACGCGGATGGTGCCCGCGGGCCGGCGCGCGAGGGCCTCCACGGCGTTGAGGAGGAGGTTGAGGAAGACCTGGGAGATCTCGCCCGGGTTCACCATGACGGGCTGGCGCGCCTCCAGGCTCGCCTCCACGACGATGCCGGGCGCCACGCGCGAGCTTGCGGCCGCGAGCACCTGCGAGACGAGCGCGTTGACGTCCTCGGGGCGGCGCGCGCCGTCGGAGGGCTTCGCGATCTGGCGGAGGCCCTTCGTGATCTGCCGGAGCCGGTCGATCCCCTCCAAGGCGATGGCGGCGTCCTCGTCGATCTGGCGCGCGGCCTCGTGGGCGGAGGCGGCGGCCGCGTCGGCGAGCACGTCCTTGGCGCTGAGGCGGATCATCTCCAGGTTGCCCTTGACGTAGGTGAGGGGATTGTTGATCTCGTGCGCGACGCCCGCGACGAGGGTGGCCAGGGCCGTGAGGCGCTCGCTCTGCGCCTGGAACGCCTCCTGGCGGCGCCGCTGCGTGATGTCGCGCACGCCGCTCACGCGCAGGTCGAGCCCCTGGTGGCGCAGGGGGCGCGTCACGATCTCCACCTCGATGCGGGGCCCGCTCTTGGGCTGGAGCGAGCCCTCGGCGAAGACGTGGCCGTTGGGCGCCGGCGGGGCCGCTCCCGGCGCGCGGATCTTGAAGTCGAGGAGACGCTCGCCCTGCGCGCCGATGAGCTCCTCGCGCGAGTAGCCCGTCATGCGGGCCAGGGCGTCGTTCACGACGAGGAGCGTGCCCTCGCGGTCCACGGCGACGCCTTCGAAGCTCATCTCGGAGAGGACGCGGAAGCTCACCTCGCTCTCGGCGAGGGCCTCCCGCTCGGAGGCGAGGCGCTCCTGGAGGGCGAGGAGCCGCGCGAACCCGGCGGCCACCATGAGGCCCAGGAGCCCGATGAAGGCCTCGGTGAACGGCGAGAAGGGCTCGCCAAGCTGGTGGCGCAGAAGCCCGTTGAGGGGCCACCAGAGGGCCCACGCGACGAGGACGCTGCGGCGGCCCAGGGCCCAGCCGGCGGCGAAGAGGAGGGGGACCGCGAAGCCGGAGGCGAGGTCGTCCACCGCGCGGTAGGCCGCGGGGTAGACGGCGAGCAGGGCCGCGACGAGGGCCACGAAGGCGAGGAGGCGCGCGGGGGAGCGCTCCATGCCCGGCCCCTCGGAGCGCCCCCTCCAAGCCGTTGACGCATCCCTGGTGCTCACCGGTCGTGCGTCGGGGGGGAGTCGGCGGGGCTCGCGACCAGGCCCAGCTCGCGCAGCGCGCGGTGGAGCGAGCGGTACTTCGCCAGCAGCTCGCGGCCCGCCTCGGTGAGGTCGTAGGGGGGCTCGCGCGTGACGAGTCCCATGGTCTGCAGCTCGACGAAGAGGTCCTGGAAGCGGTCGTAGGCGAGGTTCGTGCGCATGGCGACGCGCGTGAGGCGGAGGCCGCCGGGCTCCTGCTGCGCGAGGGCGATGTTCTCCAGGAGCGCGCCCACGAGGGTGATGCGCTCGCGCCGCGTCACGCGCCCGCCTCCGGCAGGTCGAGGGTGAACGTCGTGCCGCGGCCGCCGGTGGCGAACGTGAGCGTGCCCCCGTGGTCGGTGGCGATCTTGTGGCTGACGCTCAGGCCCAGCCCGGTGCCCTCCGCCTTGGTGGTGAAGAAGGGCGTGAACAGGTGCGGCTGCGCCTCGGGAGGGATGCCGGGCCCGTCGTCCTCCACCTCGGCCACGACGCGCTTCTCGCGGTGGCGCGTGCGGATGGTGACGCGCCCGCCTCGGGGGAGGGCCTGCACCGCGTTGAGGAGGAGGTTGAGGAAGACCTGGAAGATCTCCGCCTCGTCGCCCAGGACGGGCGGCACGGGCTGGAGGTCCAGCTTGACGTCCAGGTGGCCCGCGTGCTCGGCGACGACGATCTCCGCCACCTGGGCCGCGACCTCGGAGAGGTCCACGGGGCGGCGCTCGTTGGAGTCGCCGCGCGTGAGGCGGCGCAGGCTGCGCGAGAGCTTCGAGATGCGGTCGAGCCCTTCCAGGACGGCGCCCTGGAGGCGCGCGGCCTCCTTCGCCTCGTCGAGGAGGTGCGGCTCAAGCTCCGCGTGCTGCACGATGGCGGCCAGGGAGAGGATGGAGAGCTCCACGTTGCCGCGGATGTAGGTCAAGGGGTTGTTGATCTCGTGCGCCACGCCCGCGACGATGGTGCCCAGGGCCGCGACGCGCTCCTGCTGGTGGGCGACGCGCGTGGCGTTGGCGAGCCTGCGCTGCGCCTCCTCGCGCTCGATGGCGTAGCGCACGGCGCGCGGGATGCTCTCGGTGTCGCGCCCCTTCACGAGGTAGTCCTGGGCGCCCAGGCGCAGCGCCTCGATGCCAAGCTGCTCGTCGCGGTGCCCCGTGAGGACGACGACGGGCACGTCCGCGGCCCGGGCGCGGAACTCGCGCAGCGTCTCCAGGCCCGTGCTGTCGGGCAGGCCCAGGTCCAGGAGCGTGACGCCGTAGCGGCGCGCCATGGCCTTCTCGATGCCGGAGAGGAGCGCCGTCGCGCGGTCGACGACGAACCCCTCGTGCGCCGGCAGCGCCTCGTTCACGTCGAAGGCGTCCATGGGGTTGTCCTCGATGAGGAGGACGCTCACCGGGCTCACGCGGAGGGCCCCCGCGCGTCGGGCGGCACGCTCCAGCGGACCCAGAACTCCTCGACGGCGCGCACGACCTTCGCGTAGTCGTCCGGGTCGACGGGCTTGTGGAGGTACGCGTTGGCGTGGAGGTCGTAGGCCTGGCGGATGTCCTGGGGCGCCATGGAGGTCGTGAGCACGATGACGGGCACGCGCCGCAGCTCCTCGTCGGCCTTGAGGTCGCGCAGCAGCTCGCGCCCGTCCTTGCGGGGCAGGTTGAGGTCGAGGAGCAGCAGGCAGGGCAGCGCGTCGCCGCGGCGCAGGCGCTCGGTGAGGTACGCCAGCGCGGCCTCGCCGTCGCGCGCCAGCGCGACCTGCACCTGGATGGGGCTCGCGGCGAGGGCCTCCCTCGTGACGCGCGCGTCCCACTCGTTGTCCTCGGCGAGGAGGATGATGGGCGCCTCCGTCACGCGGATCCCTCCGCGAGGCGCAGCGTGAAGGAGAAGGCGGAGCCGCCTCCCGGCGCGGGCTCCACCCAGATGCGGCCGCCGTGCCGCTCGACGATCTTCTTCGCGATGGCGAGGCCGATGCCCGTGCCCGGCTTGCCGGGGTCGAGGCGTTGGAAGATGACGAAGACGCGCTCCTTGTGCTTCGGGTCGATGCCGATGCCGTTGTCCACCACGGAGACGACGGCGTGGTCGCCCTCCTTGCGCGCGGAGACGCGGATGCGCGGGGGCTGCGCGCCGCGGAACTTGACGGCGTTGCCCAGGAGGTTCTGGAAGAGCTGGGCAAGCTGCGACTCGTCGCCCAGGACGCGGGGGAGCGGCTCGCGCTCGACCTGCGCGCCGGACTCCGCGAGGCTCGCCTGGAGGCCGAGAAGCGCGCGGTCCAGCGCGGCGTCGGCGGAGACGGGCTTGAGCTCCTGACCGCGGCTCCCCACGCGGGAGACGGACAGCAGGTCCTCGATGAGCTGCTGCATCCGCGCGGTGCCCTCCAGCGCGAAGCGCACGAACTCGCGCCCCTGCTCGTCGAGCTTGTCCTCGTGGCGCCGCGCGAGGCGCGTGACGGCGCCCGAGACGGTGCGCAGCGGCTCCTGGAGGTCGTGGGAGGCGACGTAGGCGAACTGCTGCAGCTCCGCGTTGGAGCGCTCCAGCTCGGCCGTGCGCTCCTGCACGCGGCGCTCCAGGTCCTCGTTCATGGCGCGGACGGCCTCCTGGGCCTTCCGGATGGGCGTCACGTCGGCCATGCTCAGGGCGAGGCAGGGCTCGCCCCCGATGGTGATGGGCTCCACGGCGACCTGCACGATGCGCCGCTCGCCCGTGCGCGCCTGCATCTCGACCTCGGCGCCGTGGACGCGCCCCTGGGCCTGGAGCTGCCGCTGGAGCGACTCGCGCGACGCCACGTCCACGATGCCCAGGTCCATGGACGTCTTCCCCACGAGGTCCTCGCGGGCGCACCCCACTAGGCTGGCGAACGCCTCGTTCACCTCCAGGAAGCTCCCGTCCTTCGCGCGGGAGATGGCCAGGGGCATGGCGGTCGCCTCGAAGAAGCCCGAGAAGCGCTCCTGCGACTCGCGCAGCGCCCGCTCGGCCTTGCGCTGCTCGGTCACGTCGCGGATGGCGGCGACGACGAAGGAGCGCCCCTGGTCCCGCAGGGGGCTGAGGCTGATCTCCACGGGGAACTCCGAGCCGTCGCGGCGCCGGGCCCGAAGGTCCAGCCCGGCGCCCATGGGGCGGACGCGCGGGTCGGCGAGAAAACCCTCGCGCTGCGCGGGGTGCTGGTGGCGGAAGCGCTCCGGGACCAGCGTCTCGACGGGGCGGCCCAGGAGGTCCTCGCGGGCGTGGCCGAAGAGGACCTCCGCCTGGGAGTTCGCGAGGAGGATCCTCCCCTGCTCGTCCACGATGACGATGGCGTCGGGCGCCGCTTCCAGGGCGCCGCGGAACGTGTCCTCCGTGACCGGCGGCCCCGGCGGCGGGGGAGGGCGGGGCGCGGGCTCCATGTTGTTACCGTATTCGCTCACACCTTTTCAAATGGTGGGAGAACACGCCGGATGGAATTGCAAACACCCCTCCAGGAAATGCCAGAGGACATTGACATTTTCTAACGCATCGGACGGGGGCGGGGCCCTTGGGAGAAGGCGGCCAGGCGAACGGGGCGCGGCGCAGGCCGGTTCCCAAGCCTTCATCCGCGGCCCCCCGCCTGCCCGCCCCATGGCCGCCAAGCGGGGCAAACCCCCGCGCCGCGCGCCCTCGCCCGCCGCCAGCGCCTCCGAGCCCATGGCGCACCGCGAGGCCGCGCACTACATCCTCAACCAGGTCCGTGCCACGGTGGACAACGTGGACGACACCGACGTGCGGCGCTTCCTGGACCTCATGCGCGGCGCCAAGAGCGTCATCGTCTTCGGGCGCGGCCGCAGCGGCTTCGTGGGGCGCGGCTTCACGGTGCGCCTCACGCACCTGGGCGTGCCCGCCTACTTCGTGGGCGAGACGGTGAGCCCCCCCGTCCACGAGGACGACGTGGTCGTGCTCCTCTCGGGCTCGGGCGAGACGTTCTCCGTGGTGGTCACGGGGCAGGTGGCCAAGAAGCTGGGCAGCCGGATCGTGACCATCACCGGCCAGCCGGACAGCACGCTGGCCAAGCTCGCCGACCTCACCGTCCTCCTGCGCACGCCCACGGGCGAGCGGCAGCGCGCGCTGGCCCCCCTGGGCACGCTCTTCGAGAGCGCCGCCGCGGTCTTCCTCGACGGCGTCATCGCCGAGTGGATGCGCACGACAGGCGCCACCGAGGAGAGCATGCGCGCGCGGCACGCCACGCTGGAGTGAGCGCGTGACGCTGGCGGACCTCACCCCCGCGGAGCGCCGCCTCGTCGCATCGCTGAGGACGCCCGCGCAGGTGCAGCGCTGGCTCGCGTCGCTGGACTACAACCACGAGGCGGGCGCGCCCAGCCTCAAGAGCTTCCGCGGCGTCGCGCGCCACAAGAGCGCGCACTGCCTGGAGGGCGCGCTGGCGGCCGCCTTCCTCCTGGCGCGGCAGGGGCACCCGCCCCTCCTGCTGGACCTGGAGAGCGACGACGGGCTGGACCACGTCGTGGCCCTCTACCGCGTGCGGGGCCTCTGGGGCGCGGTGGGCAAGTCGAAGTACCCGGGCCTCATGGGGCGCGCGCCCGCGTACCGCACGCTGCGCGCGCTGGCGTGGAGCTACGTCGACCCCTTCGTGGACAGGACCGGCCGCGTCAAGGGGTATGGCGTGCTGGACCTGCGCGAGGCGGAGGGGCCCGACTGGCGACGCGCGACGGGGAACGTCTGGCGCGTCGAGCGCGACCTCTACGCCATGCCGCACCGGAGGCTCCGGGCCAGCGACGCGCGGCACGAGCGGTGGAAACAACGATATCTCGCGTGGAAGAAGGAGAACCCCAAGGGGGAGCCGCCCGTGGGATTCTACCCCGAGGGCGCGCGGATGCGGTAGGTCCCTGCGGGCCAACGAAGGCCTCGCCGGGAAAGGGTGTTCTTACAGCTCCTGCGTGTCGGGCGGGATGCAGTTCTCGCCGTTCTCGTCGCAGGTCGGGGTCTTCTGCAGGTCGGGCAGGCCGTTGGACTCCTGCCAGACGCTGGCGCCCGAGTCCGACTGGGCGTCGACGTAGGTGCCGTTGATCCCGATGGTGACGCCGCTCGCCGACGCGGGGACCGCGAGCAGCGAGATCATTCCGATCGCAACGATCATCTTCAGCATGTTTTGCCTCCACTTGGGCAAGCCGCCTGGGGCAGCTCGCTTGCCGTGCAATCATCTGGCATGGCCCGTTCTTTGCCGTGTCACCAGGGTGGCAACCTCCGGCCCGCGTCGCCCGCCTTGGCCCCCGCCCCGATGCGCCGCCTGGCGCGGGCCCGCCGGGGCGCGCGCCGCGAGCCGGATCGGCACCCCCTCCGGCGGAGCGTTTCCACAAGGAAATCCGGGGGTCCCGCCCCCACCCAATCTATTTATAAGAGAGCACTGCTGCTGCGCCTGATCCCGGCGCTTGAGGCAAGGCCTCTGCGCGGGCCCGCTCAGGTGTCCACATGGGCCGAAAGGAAGACAACATCGCCAAGGCGCGCACGATCATGCACACGCCGGAGTACATCCGGAACATCGACATCGCGGCGCACATCGACCACGGCAAGACGACCCTCTCGGACAACCTGATCGCGGGCGCCGGCATGATGTCCGAGGAGCTCGCCGGCAAGCAGCGCCTCCTCGACTTCGACGAGCAGGAGGCCGCCCGCGGCATCACCATCAACGCCGCGTCGGCCTCGATGGTGCACGAGTTCGAGGGCAAGGAGTACCTCATCAACCTCATCGACACCCCCGGCCACGTCGACTTCGGCGGCGACGTCACGCGCGCCATGCGCGCCGTCGACGGCTGCGTCATCGTCTGCTGCGCCGTCGAAGGCCCCATGCCCCAGACGGAGACCGTGGTGCGCCAGGCGCTCCGCGAGCGCGTGAAGCCCATCCTCTTCATCAACAAGACGGACCGCCTCATCAACGAGCTGAAGCTCACTCCTGAGCAGATGCAGCAGCGCTTCGTGAAGATCATCACGCAGGTCAACGCGCTCATCAGCAAGATGGTCCCCGACCAGTTCCGCGAGGCCTGGGCCGTCCGCCCCGAGAACGGCAGCGTCGTCATGGGCAGCGCCTACCACAACTGGGCCATCAGCGTGCCCTACATGCAGAAGCACGGCATCAAGGGCTTCAAGGAGATCTACCAGCTCGTCGAGAGCGGCGCCAACAAGGAGCTCGCCAAGAAGGCGCCCCTCACCAAGGTGCTCCTGGACGCCTCCATCCGCCACCACCCCGCGCCCCACGTCGCGCAGAAGTACCGCGTCCCCCACATCTGGAAGGGCGACATCAACAGCGACGTGGGCAAGGCCATGGTCAACTGCGACGAGAAGGGCCCCCTCGCCATGATGATCACGAAGATCATCATCGACCCCCACGCGGGCGAGATCGCCTTCGGCCGCCTCTTCTCGGGCGCCGTCGAGAAGGGCCAGGAAGTCTACGTCATCGGCCAGCCCGGCAAGGGCCGCACCCAGCAGGTGGGCCTCATGGTCGGCGCCGACCGCATCCCCATCGACAAGGTCGTCGCGGGCAACATCGCCGCCGTGCAGGGCGTCCGCGACGCCCTCGCGGGCAGCACCGTGAGCACGCTGGCCGACATGGACCCCTTCGAGTCCATCAAGCACGTCTCCGAGCCCGTCGTCACCATCGCCGTCGAGGCGAAGAACACCAAGGACCTCCCCAAGCTCGTGGAGGTCCTCCGCACCGTCGCCAAGGCGGACCCCAGCATCGAGGTCCAGATCAACCAGGAGACGGGCGAGAACCTCATGAGCGGCATGGGCGAGCTCCACCTGGAGATCACCGAGTACCGCATCAAGAATGAGCACGGCGTCGAGATCAAGACCTCGCCCCCCATCGTCGTGTACCGCGAGTGCGTCTCGGGCAAGAACCAGGTGCCCTTCGAAGGCAAGAGCCCCAACAAGCACAACAAGTTCTACGTCACCGCCGAGCCCCTGAGCGTCGAGATGGTCCAGGCCATCAAGGACGGCAAGATCATCAACAGCCAGGGCAAGGTCAAGGACGCCAAGGCGCTCACCCCCACCCTCGTCGAGCTGGGCTGGGACCGCGACTTCTCCAAGGGCCTCTTCGCCGTCGTGGGCACCAACCTCTTCGTGGACGTCACCAAGGGTATCCAGGGCCTCAACGAGACGAAGGAGCTGGTCCTCGACGCGTTCAAGGAGGCCATGCAGCGCGGCCCCCGCGCCGGCGAGCCGGTGCAGGGCATCCTGTTCACCCTCCACGACGCCAAGCTCCACGAGGACGCCGTCCACCGCGGCCCCGCCCAGGTCATCCCCGCGGTCCGCAACGCCATCTACGGCGCCATGACCGTCGCGGGCACGACGCTCCTGGAGCCCATGCAGAAGGTCTTCATCAGCGTCCCCCAGGACGTCATGGGCAGCGCCACCCGCGAGATGCAGCAGCGCCGCAGCGTCATCGAGGACATGAGCAACGAGGGCGACATGGCCATCATCCAGTGCAAGGCCCCCGTCAGCGCCATGTTCGGCTTCGCCGCCGCCATCCGCTCGGCCGCCTCGGGCCGCGTCCTGTGGTCCACGGAGAACCTCGGCTTCGAGCCCGTCCCCCGTGAGCTCCTGGACAAGACCACCGCGGAGATCCGCCAGCGCAAGGGCCTCAAGCCCGAGCCCTACCCCGCCGAGTACTACGCGGGCTGAACAGGCGCTTGGGGGCTTCGGCCCCTGACGTCTTCCTCGTTCCGATCCTTCGGCTCTCTTTTCTTATGCTTCGGTGGACCAGCGGTAGCTGTGCGTGTCGGGGGGCGCCGCCACGGGCGTGACCACGGGCTCCGCCACGGGTGCGACGGACCCGTGGTCACGCCCGTGGGCCTGCTTCGCCTCGCGCCGCTCGCGCCGCGTCGCCTCCCGTCGAATCTGGCGCGCGCTCATCTGCCGCGCCTTGCGGCGCCCCGCCTCGGTCGGATGGATCACGCGGCCGTGGGGCGTCATGCGCTCCGCCAACAGCCCGACGCTGACGAGGCCCAGGTCCTTCGCGTAGTCCTTGCCGTCCCCGTGGAGGATCGCGTTGAGCCGGCCGCAATCGATCCGCAGCGCCGCCGCGAGCTGCCGCGGAAACGACTCGCCGAGGCTGACGGCCATCATCAGGCCCCGCCGGCGGAGGCTGGACCGCTCGAGGCAGCGTTCGTAGGCGGCGGGCGAGATCCGATTCTCCAAAGGGAGAGCCATGGGGGTCGATGGGCGGGGGAGACTTGGCTCTTATCCGGGAATCGCACCACGGGCGTGACCACGGGTGGGATGGAGTTCCATCCCACCCGTGGTCACGCCCGTGACGGGCCCCCACGCCCCCGCCCCTCCTCTTGCCTCCCCGCCCCCGCTATCGCCCGCCCACGCTTCTCAGGTCGGCCCGGTCGTCCCCGTCGAAGGCGTCGGGGATGGTGCCGTCCTGGAGGAGCGCCTGGCGCAGCCCCTGGCAGGTGTCGAGGACCCAGTACATGACCGAGCGCGGGTCGCTGGAGTGGCCGCCCTTGGCGGGGTCGTTGGTCTTGTCCTCGTGGTCCTTCACCATGGGGAGGCCGTTGTCGACGAGGCCCATGGCGTGGCCCGTCTCGTGGAGGAGCGTGGAGCGCTCCAGGGTCTCCAGCGCCGCGGCGGGCTGGTCCACGGGGAGGCCGACGTTCTGGCCCAGGGGCGTGGCGGGCGTGGGGATGCAGGTGCTTCCGCGCAGCTTGTCGAGGAAGATGGTGATGGGGCCCAGCGCGCGGCCGCTGATGGTGACGCCCGCGACGTCGCCGGTGGCGTTGTAGCCGCCGTTGGGGTAGAGGACGTGCAGGAGCGCGGCGGGCGCCTGGTGCGCGTGGCGCCGCGTGGACGCTTCCAGAGATATCAATTCCTGCGCGGTCCACGAGTGGCCCGGCGTGGCGTTGAGGGTGGGTTGCTCGTCGAGGATGACGTTGGTCTTGCCGGTGACGTTGCGCAGCGTGTCGATGAGGTGCGTCGTCGCGGCGGCGCTGGGCTGCTCGCCGGGCGCGTAATCGATCTCCACCACGAGGTCGGTCCACGGCGCGCCGCCGATGACCTCGGCGTAGTAGCGCGGCGCGGCCTGGCGCTGCATGCCGGGGAGCATGCACCCTGCGGCGAGGGCGAGGAGAAGGAGGGCCCCGAGGACGCGCGCGCCCCTCATGGGTTCTGGGACGGCGGGTCCGGGGCTTGGAGCTTGCCCTTCTTCCCCGCTATCCCACGACCTTCTCCCATTTCTTGAGCTTGAGCACCTTGCTCAGGGAGGAGCCGCGCTCGATCTCGGCGCGCAGGCGGTCCTCCTGCTCCTTGACCTCGACGGCGCGGTTGGCGATCTCGTGGGCGCGCTCCTTGGGGACCACGCAGACGCCGTTGTCGTCGGCGACGATCCAGTCGCCGGTGCGGACGCGCTGGCCGCCCGCGAGGATCTCGGTGCCGATCTCGCCGAACCCCTTGGGGTCGCCGGCGTTGGGGCGGAAGACCTTGGCCCAGCCGGCGAAGCCGATCTTGCGGATCTCGTCCACGTCGCGCATGGCGCCGTCGATGACGACCCCCGCGAGGCCGAGGCGCTTCGCGGTGTGCGAGGCCAGCTCGCCCCAGACGGCCTTGGTGGTGCCGTCGACCTGGATGACCAGGACGCTGCCGGGCTCGGCCTCGTCGATGGCCTCGACGGGCTTGGCCCAGTCGCCGTCCATGGCGTGGACGGTGAGGGCGGGGCCGACGGCCTTGAGCCCCTGCTGGAGGGGGAGGATGCCCGTCATGCAGCCCTCGCGGTGCATGGCGTCGCTGACGTTGGGCGAGGAGGCGATCTCGAAGGCCTTTCTGATATCAGACGCGCCGAAGCGCTTCATGCCCGCGCTCTCCAGGACCTTCACGCTGTCGATGGCCTCGCGCAGCCTGCGGGTGGCGGCGGTGGCGTCCTGGGCCTTGGTGATCGCGCCGCCCACGATGAGGATGTCCGCGCCGGCCTCGATAAGGGGGGCCAGCGTCTCGCTGGTGAGGCCCCCCGCGACGGCGATGGGGAGCGTGGTGGCGGCGCGCACGGCGCGCACGGCCTCCACGGGGCTCCTGCCCTGCATCTGCTCGTCGATGCCCACGTGCATGCCGATGTAGTCCGCGCCCATGGCCTCGGCCTCCTTGGCGCGGCGCGGCTTGTCCTTCACCGCGATGAGGTCCACCATGATCTTGCCGCCGTACTTGCGCGCGGCCTCCACCGCCTCGCGGATGGTGCCATCGTCGCTGGCGCCCAGGATGGTGACGATCGTTGCGCCGGCCTTGATGGCCATCTCGGCCTCCATGCCGCCGGTGTCCATGACCTTCATGTCGGCCACGATGGGCTTGTCGGGGAACGCCTTGCGCAGGTCGCGCACCGCGTTGAGGCCCTCGCTCTTGATGAGGGGCGTGCCGGCCTCGACCCAGTCGGCGCCGCCCGCGACGGCCTCGGCGCCCAGCTCGAGCGCGCGATGCATGTTGTAGACGTCCAGCGCGACCTGGAGGAACCGCCTCTGCGGGGCCATGCGAGGACATGCTCGCGTCGCTTATAAGTGCTTGAGGAGGTGCCGCGCCCGTGGCCCTGGAAGCCCAGCTTGTCGCCGCCCTGCGCGCGGCCCGCATGACCTTCGCCTGCGCCGAGTCGTGCACGGGCGGCCTCGTGGCGGAGCGCGTGACGCGCGTTGAGGGCGCTTCGGCCGCGTTCGGGGGCGGCGTCGTCGCGTACTCGGACGCGGCGAAGGCGGACCTCCTGGGCGTCGAGCGCGCGCTGCTGCGCGAGAAGGGCGCCGTCTCGCGCGAGGTCGCCCGCGAGATGGCGATGCGCGCCCGCGCGCTCCTGGCCGCGGACGTGGCGGTCTCGGCCACCGGCCTCGCGGGGCCCGGGCCGGAGGCGGGCCTCGTCTTCCTGGGCGTCGCGCACTGGGGCGGCGTCGAGGTCCACGAGATGCGCTACGGCGGCGGCCGCGAGGCGGTGCGCCAGGCCGCGGCCGAGGACGCGCTGCGCTTCGCCCTGGAGGCGATTCCTCGGGCCAAGGCCGCGCTAGGGGAGCCCTGATAGCAGTTCCCCAAGCGCCGCTCCGGGGTCCTTGGCCTTCATCACGGCGCTGGCAAGGAGCACGCCCTCGGCGCCAAGCTCCAGCGCGCGGCGCAGGTCCTCGCCCGTTTTCACGCCCGCGCCGCAGAGCACGCGCGCCTGGGGGTGCACGGCCTTGGCGGCGCGCACGGAGTGGCGCACGACCTCGGGGTCCGCGGTGGTGACGCTGACGCTGCCGCCGATCAGCTCGGGCGGCTCGATGGCGAGGAGGTCGGGGCGCAGCGCGGCGGCGGCTCCGGTGGTGCGCGCGTTGTCCGTGCACACGACGCGCGCGAGGCCCGCCGCGGCGAGGCGCGCGCACGCGGCGTCGAGCTCGGCCAGCGTGAGGCGCCGCTCGGCGTGGTTGAGGAGGCTGCCCACGGCGCCCGCGTCCTGCGCGGCCTCCACGAGCGTGGCCCCCGTGCCGTTGCCCGGCGCGAGGCTGTCGACGTGCTGCGCGAGCACGGGGACGCGCGTGGCCTGCGAGACGCGCAGGAGGTCCGCCGCCTGGGGCGCCACCGCGAGGGTCACGCGCTTGCCGGCGGCCGCGCGGAGGAGGGCCTCGGTGAAGGGGACCGCGCGCTTGCCCGTCGCCTCGGCGTAGGTCTTGTAGTTGACGATGACCACCGGGATTCCGGCGGGGAACGCGGCCATCTCAGAGCCCCAGCGTCTTGGCGAAGCGCGCCTTGTACGCGTCCTTGGCGTGAAGGCCCGACACCTGGTCGACGCGCCGGCCGTTCTTGAACACCAGCACGGCGGGCAGGCCCATGATGCCGTAGCGCTGCGCGGTCTGCGGGTTCTCCTCGGTGTTGATCTTCGCCACCGCGACCTGGCCGCCGTACTCCGCCGCCAGGTCGTGCATGATGGGGTCGAGCTTCTTGCACGGCTGGCACCAGGGCGCCCACGCGTCCAGGACGACGTTGGGGTGCTGCTGGAGGAACTGCGAGAAGGTGGCGTCGGTGACGTCGACCGGCGAGGCCATGCCCGGGAGCAGGCGCGAGGAAGGGAAAAAGGGCGCGCTATCGCGGGCCCCACTTCCTCTGGATCAGATGCCGAAGCTCTTGTTGAACCGCGCGCGCAGCGTGTCCTTGGGCTGGACGCCGACGATCTGATCGACGCGCTCGCCGTTCTTGAACACCAGCAGCGTGGGGATGCTCATGATCCCGTAGCGCATGGCCGTCTGCTGGTTGTCGTCGGTGTTGAGCTTCGCGATGGCGACCTGGCCGTTGTACTCGATCGCCAGCTCGTCCATGATGGGCGCGATGCGCTTGCACGGCCCGCACCAGGGCGCCCACGCGTCGACGACGACGTTGGGGTGGCTCTTGACGAACTGGGCGAAGTCGGCGTCGCTGATGTCCACGGGCTTCGTGGGGGCGCTCATCGGGCACCGCTGACCCGCTTCTGCCCCATAAGGATTCGGTGAGCCCGAGGCCACGGGGCCCCCTCCGGGGCGGCGCCCCCGCGTCGGGCTCCCCCAGGAGGGCCCGTCACGGCGGCGCGATCCCGGGGGGTGATCCGTCTTTTTGGCAAGCTTCAAAGGTGCCCAGGGCTCATGGGGATGCGTGCTCGACGAGAAGGACCGGCTCATCCTGGAGGAGCTTCGCGCCGACTCCAAGAAGACCACCAAGACCATCGCCGAGAACACGGGCATCCCCAGGACGACGGTCCACGACCGCGTCCACAAGATGGAGCACTCGGGCGTCATCAAGCGCTTCACCATCGTCCCCAACTACGAGCTCATCGGCGAGCCGACCACCGCCTTCGTCTTCATCAGCTACGCGGGCGGCAGCGGCGCCAACCAGCGCGAGCTCGCCAGCGCCCTCTCCAGCATGAAGGGCGTCTACGAGGTCCACATGATCAGCGGCGACTGGGACATCCTCGCCAAGGTGCGCGGCGAGAACGTCGAGCGCATCGGCGAGCTGGTCACCGAGAAGCTGCGCGAATTGCCCGGAGTGGGCAAGACCGTGACCTGCGCGGTGTTCAAGACCGTCAAGGAAGAGACGTGAGCCGCGCGATCCAAATCGCAAGGCTTAGAAGCCGCGCGGCCGGATGATGCGCCCGGGATGCACACGATGAGCGTGCAGGACAAGCTCAGGCTCCACCTCGCCGACAAGACCGTCACCTGGCGCGAGGACGTGCCCCACGCCCTCGCCGCGCAGACCCCCGAGGGGCTCTTCCTCTCCTTCGGCGGCGCCGTCACCGCCTCCACCGTCATCGACGCGTACAACGCCGGCCGCGGCTCCCGCATCACTCTCCTCCACGAAGGTCCCGTGGGCGACGTCGCGCGCCGCAGCGCGGCCCGCTTCGGCGTCACGCTCCTGGACGCCGCCACGCTCCCCGAGCCCGCCCCCACCACCCTCG
Source organism: Pseudomonadota bacterium (assembly GCA_021325135.1). Lineage (GTDB taxonomy): Archaea > Thermoplasmatota > SW-10-69-26 > JACQPN01 > JAJPHT01 > JAJPHT01. Next base: position 19,436 of record JAJPHT010000023.1, read on the forward strand.
CCGAGACGCTGGCCCCCCGCGCCGCGCTCCCCGCCCCGGCGCCTGAACCCCTCCTTCCCGCCCACGTCGAGCCCGCGCCCGTGGTCACGCCCGGGGTCGCACCCGTGGCGCCACCCGTGGTCACGCCCGTGGCGGACCCCCCCGCGCTCCCGCCCCTCCCCTGGGACGCCTCCGTCCCCCCGGCCGACCCCTTCTCCACGGCGCAGGTCACCCTGGAGGTCACGCCCCACGAGATCCTGGCGATGCCCTGGACGCTCCACCCCGACACGCCCGTCGAGGAGCACCTGGAGATCACGGAGACGAAGCGCGGGCCCCGCGGCACCCTCCGCCCGACGACGGACCTCCACCCGGACTCGAAGCACTGGGGCCTCCCGTGGCCACGCCCGCGGACGCCGGCGGACGGCCTCGCCATCGCGGACCCCAAGATCTGGAGCAACCCCCAGCGCCTGGAGTCGCTGCACGCCTCGTTCGACGCGCGCGCGGCGAAGCTCGCCGGGCCGGGCCCCGCGCCCGAGGGCGGAAGCTGGCTGAAGCGCCTCCAGTTCGACGGCGCCTGATCACTCGGGGGCCATCCAGCCCATCTCCACCGCGGTCCGGTAGAGGCGCTTGCCCTGGAGGTCCGCGGGCGTGAGGTCCAGCGTGCTGCCGGCGGCGTGGCGCACGCCCGCGTCGTAGTCCTTGAACCCCTTCTTGACGAGATAGCGGGTGGTCCGCTCGGTGGCGAAGGCCTCCATGGCGGCGGCGGTGCGCGCGGCGGTGAGGTCGCCGGTGAAGACCTTGGCCTGCCCCCGGGCGAGGATGGCCACCTTGTCCACCACCGAGTCCAGGAACCAGCGGTCGTGGCTCACGACGAGGAGCGTGCCCTGGTAGGCGTTGAGCGCGCCCACGAGGGCCTTCACGCTGTCGAGGTCCAGGTGGTTGGTGGGCTCGTCGAGGATGAGGAGGTTGGAGGGGGAGAGGATGGTCTTCAGGAGCGCGAGGCGGCTGCGCTCGCCGCCCGACAGGGAGGCCACCTTGCGGGCGGGGTCGTGGTCGTGGCGGAAGCCGAAGCGGCCCAGGAGGGCGCGGCCGTCCTCTTCCGCGAGGCCGGGGCGCGCGCCGCGCACCTCGTCCAGCAGGCTCCTGCGCTCGTCCAACCCTTCGTGGCCCTGGGCGTAGTACGCGCCCTTGACGCCGGGGGCCACCTCGATGGTGCCCACGTCCTTCTTCTCGCGGCCGGTGAGGATGCGCAGGAGCGTCGTCTTGCCCACGCCGTTGGGCCCCGCGAGCCCCATGCGGTCCCCCTTGACCACGTCGAGGTCGAGGCCGTAGAAGAGGACGCGCTCGCCCAGCTTCTTGCCCAGGCCGCGGACGCGCACGACCTCGCGGGAGGACTTGAACGTCTCGGGGAAGCCCAGCGCCATGGCGGCGCGCGCGACGAGGGGGTCGGGCGTGCGGTCGATGGCGGCGCGGTACTTCTCCAGGCGCGTGAGGCGGCTCGCCATCTGGCCGTTGAAGCGCTTCATGTGGCGGAACTGCTCGATGACGGCCTTCTGGCGCTCCAGCTCCTTCTCTTCGCGCTCGCGCTGGAGGAGGAGCCGCTGCTGGTCCTCGGAGCGCACGCGCTCGAAGTCGCTGTAGTTGCCGGGGTACGATTCGATGGCGCCGTCGTGGAGCCAGAGCACGCGCGTCGCGAGGTTGTCCAGGAAGGCGCGGTCGTGGCTCACCAGGAGGACGGTGCCCGCGTAGCCGCCGATCCAGTCCTCCAGCCATTCGACGGTCTCCACGTCCAGGTGGTTGGTGGGCTCGTCGAGGATGAGGAGGCCGCTGGGCTCGGCGGCGTGGAGCGCCTTGGCGAGGAGGAGGCGCGTGCGCTCGCCACCCGACAAGTGCGCGGCCTTCTTGCCGAGGTCGTCCTCGGCGAAGCCCAGGGCTTCGGCGATGGCGCTGCCGGCGGCGTCGGAGCCTGCGGCTTGGGCCTGGGCGGCTTCGCGTTGCAGCTCGCCGTAGCGGGCGACGACGACGTCCGCTTCGCCCGATTCGTAGAGCGCGGGGTCGGCCATGCGCTCTTCGAGCGAAGCAAGCTCGGCCGCGATCTCGGGGGGCACCGTCGCGGCCGCGGCGAGGACCTGGCGCGCGGTGGCGTCGGGGCCCACCTTGGCGTGCTGCTCGAAGTAGGCGATGGGCAGGCGCGGGGCGAGGAGGAGCGTGCCTTCGTCGGGCCGCGCGCGGCCGGCGATCATCTCGATGAGGGTCGTCTTGCCCGCGCCGTTGGGGCCCACGAGGGCGATGCGCTCGCCCGCCTCGATGGAGAAGGCGGCGCCGTCCAGGATGGCGCGCCCTCCCAGCGCGCGGTGGAGGCTCTCGCCGGTGACCAGGGGGCGCGGCACGCGGGCGCGAGGCGGGGCCTCAGCCTTGAACCTGCCGCGCGATCCACGCCTCGATGGCCGCGGAATACGCGGGGTCCAAGAGGAGGTTCGTCCCGTGGGCGCTGCCGGGGACCACGTCCACGTCGTGGGGGCCCGGGTGGCGCTGCGCGAGGTCGCGGGCGGATTGCGCGGCGTAGGCGTCGCCCTGGGAGGCGAAGAAGAGGATGGGCCCGCGGAACGCGGCCGCGGCGCCCGTGGCGTCGATGCCTCGGTAATTGTCCCCCGCGGAGAGGAGCACCGCGGCGCGCGCGAGGGGGTCGGCCGCGGCGTGGCGCAGCGCCTCGTTGGCGCCCACGGAGGCGCCCAGGATCACGCTGGCGTTGGCCAGGGGCTGCATCGCGGCGAGGTCGCGCTCCATGGCGAGGAAGTCCGCGTCGCCGAACTGCTGGAGCGTGCGCGTGGAGCCGTCCGTGCGGTGCGTGGAGAGGCCGTGGCCCCGGGAGTCGAACGCCACGACGCGCCACCCTTTGGCAGCGAGGTCATGGGCCAGCGTGTCGTAGCTGTGCCGGTCCTCGTTGAGGCCGTGGACCAGGAGGATGCCCGGGGCGGTGGCGTTCCCGCGGTTCCACGCCGCGCCCTGGAGCACCCAGCCGTCCGCGGTGGTCGCGCAGAGCGCCTCGCCTCCTCCGCGGTCGATGGCGGCCGGCGCGCAGGGGGCGGGCGCCGCGGGCGCGGGCGAGGCGGCGCACCCCGCGAGGAGCAGCGCCGCCACCAGGAGCAGGGGCCGGAGCACGAGCCCGCAGCCCGCCCCTGGGCGAAGAACCTACGGGTCGAGGTGCAGCGTGAGGCTCACGGGCCAGTAGCCCCCCTCGCCGGCGTTCCACGACTCGACGACCTTCACGTCCCGCGCGCCGGTGAGCAGCGGCAGGACGTCGGCGGGAAGCTCGCCGCGGTAGGGCGGGATGACGCCCGTGCCGGTGGCGTGGACGCCCGCGTCGTTGGCGGCCTGCTGCGCGGTCCACCACATGGCGCCGTGGATCGTGGGGTCCTGGGGCGAGAAGCCCACGAGCGCGTAGGTGTAGGGGAGCGCGGTGGCCTGCGCGACCTCCACGCCGTCGACGAGGACGTGGAACGTGGGCGGCGTGGGGTGCGCGGTGTTGAGGTACCAGAACTCGCCGTCCTGGCCGTGGCCGCTGGTGGTCAGCTCCACGATGGCGCGGCTGGGCGCGGCGGCGGGGAAGGCGACCGTGGCGTCGGCGGCGCTGCCGTCGCAGCAGAGGCCCGCGAACTCGAAGACGGGGAAGGTGGCGGCGTGCGCGCCCTCGACGGCGGCCGCGGTGGGCTCCTCGTAGAAGTCGAGCCTCACCGAGAGGTACTGCACGCCCACGTAGGTGCCGAAGTTGAGGTCCACGGGCACGGTGGAGCCGGGCGCGAGCAGCGCCGCGTAGGACGTGATGTCCTTGGTGAGCGTCATGGGCGCGCGGGCCGTGGTCGCGTGCAGCACCTCGGCGCCCGCGACGCCCACCATGGCGAGGCGGTCCCAGGGGTCCGTGCCCGAGTCGTCGTGGAACGTGAGGACGACGCGGTTCCACGCCACCGTGGGGATGGTGACCATCTGCGTGCGCGTGCCGCCCGCGTAGCTCCACGGGTCGTTGACGAAGGGCGTCAGCGTCGCCACGGGCGCGGTGGCCACGGGCGCGGTGGGCCCCTGCTGCGGGGTGAGCACCGTGGGGCCGGCGGGGCCCGCCAGGGCGGCCGGAAGGAGGACGAGGAGCGCCAACGCGAGGGCGAGGGGTCGCATCGCCGCACCAGCGCGCGCCCAGGGCTGAAGGATTCTCCTCAGACCGTAAGCACCACACCTTCATCCCCTCCCTGCCTGCGTCCTCCTGCGTGGCTACGCTCACGTTCCGCACCCGCGTCGCGGCCTCCCCCGAGGCGCTGCGCGCGTGGCACGCCCGCCCCGGCGTCCTCACCCTGCTGACGCCGCCGTGGGAGCGCGTCGAGGTGGAGCGGGAGGCCGCGCCCCTGGAGCCGGGCTCCCAGGCGTCGCTGCGGATCGCGGTGGGGCCGCTGCGCGTGCGCTGGGTCTCGACCCACGAGCCCACCCCGGAGGGCTTCCGCGACGTGCAGGTCAAGGGCCCCTTCCGCTCCTGGGTCCACGAGCACCGCTTCCTGCCCGACGGCGAGGGCGGCGCGTGGCTGGAGGACCGGCTCGACTACCGGCTGCCGGGCGGCGCGCTGGGCTCCCTGCTGGCCGGCCGCGCCGTGCGCCGCAGGCTCGCGAGGGCGTTCCGCCATCGTCATGCCCTCACCGCCCATGCCGTGGCCATGGCCACGCAACGGCAGGGGCTCCCGCGGAGGATCGCGATCACCGGCTCGCACGGCCTCGTGGGCAGCGCCCTCGCGTCGCACCTCGCCGCCCAGGGCGACCGCGTCGTGCGCCTCGTGCGCGGCGAGCCCCAGGGGCCCGACGAGCGCCGCTGGGACCCCCACGGCGCCTCCCTGGACCCCTTCGCGCTGGCGGGCGTCGACGCCATCGTCCACCTGGCGGGCGAGAGCATCTCCAGGCGATGGACGAAGGCGCGCCGCGGGGAGATCATGTCCTCCCGCGCCGAGGGCACGCGCCTCCTGGCGCAGGCCGCCGCGGCCGCTGGCGTAAGGACCTTCGTCTGCGCGAGCGCGGTGGGCTGGTACGGCGACTCCGGCGAGCGCGAGGTGGACGAGGGCGACCCCCGCGGTCGCGGCTACCTCGCCGACGTGGTCGAGGCGTGGGAGGGGGCCACGCGGCCGGCGGCGGACGCGGGCGTCCGCGTCGTGAGCGCCCGGTTCGGCATCATCCTCAGCCCCCGCGGCGGCGCGCTGCCTCGCATGCTCCTCCCGGCGAGGCTCGGCGCGGGCGGCCCCATCGCCGGCGGCCGCCAGTGGTGGAGCTGGGTCGACCTGGACGACGTCGTGGGCGCGCTGGACCACTCCCTGAGCCATGACGACGTGAAGGGCCCGATGCTCGTCGTCTCGCCCCACCCGGTGAGGAACGACGAGTTCGCCCGCGTCCTGGGCCGCGTCCTGCGGCGCCCATCCTTCGTCCCCCTGCCGGCCTTCGCCGCGCGCCTGGCGCTGGGCGAGATGGCGGACGAGCTGCTGCTATCAAGCTGCCGCGCGAGGCCCGCGAAGCTCCTCGCCTCCGGCTACCGCTTCGCGCACCCCGACCTGGAGGGCTCGCTGCGCCACCAGCTGGGCCGGCCCGCGGCGGGGGGCCGCGACGTATCCGGGGATTCAAATACGGCGCGCCGAATCTGAGGGGCATGCGGGTCGTCGTCAACGCGGCCATGAGCGCGGACGGCAAGATCGCTCTGCGCGGCGGGAACCCCCTCACGCTCTCGGACGACGCGGACATGCGACGCGTCCAGGACATGCGCGCCAAGAGCGACGCCATCGTCGTGGGCATCGGCACCGTCCTCGCGGACGACCCCAGCCTGCTGGCGAAGACGCCGGGCGTCAAGCAGCCCATCCGCGTCGTGCTGGACAGCAAGGCGCAGACGCCGCCCAACGCCCGCGTGCTCAACGGCGCGGCGCGCACCGTGGTCTACGTCGCCAAGGGCAACGCGCGCCGCTTCCCCAACGCGGACTGCGTGGAGGCCGGCGAGGGGCGCGTGGACCTGCGCCTCGTGCTGCGCGACCTCCAGGCCCGCGGCGCGCAGAGCGTCATGGTGGAGGGGGGCGCCACCGTCATCGGCTCCTTCCTGCGCATGGGGCTCGTGGACGACCTCTACACCTGGCTTGCGCCCGTGGTCGTGGGCGGCGGCGCGCCCAGCCTCGTGGAGGGCCCCGGCGCCGAGCGCGCGGAGCACGTCCTCAAGCTCAAGCTCGCGGAGGCGACGCTCCTGGGGAAGGGCGTGCTGCTCCACTACGTGCCCGGCGGCTGAGGCCAGACGCGGGCGCCCAGCCTGGCCCGGATCCACCCGGGGGGGCGGAAGGCCATGATCACGAGAAGGGGCGCCGCCAGGGCGATGAGGGAGTTCAAGGCCTGGAGGGCGGCGGAGTCCGGGTACTTCTGCTGGAGCTGGAGGATGGAGCTCACCGTCGACCAGCCGAACCACACGAGGAAGGAGCCGGCGACGAGGGCGACGCGGAAGCGCTGCTCGCCGCCTTCGGTGCGGAAGAAGAGGGAGCCGTACCCCACCGCCGCCAGGACGACGGGCACCGAGAGGAGGAGCCCCAGCGCGATGGCGGGCGCGCCCACGAGCTGCCGCGTGTACTGCAGGGTCAGCGAGGGGGAGCTCTCGTCGTACCCCGTGGGCTGCATCCACGCGACGAGGTACATGAGCGCGATGCCCAGCGCGACGTAAGCGCCCACGATGGGCCAGTAGGAGCGCGAGCTTCCGGTGTAAAGATAGACCAGGTAGTAGACGAGGGCGCCGATGGCGACGGCGATGAGGAAGAGGAGGACGTTGAGCAGCGTGATGACCATGGCGAGGTCGCGATAGCCGAACGCGGCGGGGATGCTGTACGCGCCCGCGAGGAACTCCACGGCTCCGAAGGCGCCCCACCAGAATGCGAAGGCGTGGTTGGCGCGCTGCGCGTCCGCGGAGGTCGGGCGGGCCAGGACGAGCCTTGCCACGTAGGCGTAGAGCGCGCCGGTCGCCAGCGCGACGAGCCCCTGGACGGCAAGACGCAGGATGAACGCCACGTGCCTAGCCCACCCCTGGTTGGCTCCCATCATGCTTGAACGCCTTGCTTCGGCCTCGGGGAGAGGGCCTCCGGAGCCTCCCGACACCCTCAAGTCCCCGGCCCGGCTTGCCCGCGCGACCAGCATGGTGGACATCGAGATCCGGCCTGTGGGCGGATACAGCGACTTCGGTCGCAACATGACCTGCGTGCGCGTGGGTCGCGAGGCCGTGATCCTTGACATGGGCATCCGGCTCGATCGCATCCTGCTCGACGAGGAGAACGTCCTTGACGAGATGCACCCGGCGGACCTCCAGAAGCTGGGCGCGATCCCCGACGACACGGTCCTCAAGGACCTGGGCGCCAAGGTGGTGGCCATCGTCATCGGCCACGCGCACCTGGACCACGTGGGGGCCGTCTCCAAGCTCGCGGGGCACTTCCCCGACGCGCCCATCTACGGCACGCCCTACACGATCCGCTTCATCGAGAACCAGACGACGGAGTTCCAGAAGGGGGGCAAGAAGCGCCGCCTCATCCCCAACCGCCTGGTGGAGACGGAGACGGGCCGCATCGTCAACCTCACCAAGGGCATCCGCCTGGAGCTCGTCCACGTCACGCACAGCATCGTGCAGAGCGCGTTCCCCGTGCTCCACACCGACGCGGGCGCCATCGTGTACGCCGCGGACTACAAGTTCGACAACGCCCCGGTGATCGGCAAGCGCCCCGACTACCGCCGCCTCTCCAGCCTCGCCAACGAGGGCGTCGCCGCGCTCATCGTGGAGAGCACCAACGCGGGCAAGGAGACGAAGACGCCCAGCGAGACCATCGCCCGCGACATGCTCAAGGACTTCCTCTTCGGCGTCGAGAACGACCGCGCCGGCATCGTCGTCACCACCTTCAGCAGCCACATCGCGCGCCTCCAGAGCATCTGCGAGTTCGCCGACGAGATGGGCCGCACGCCGCTCCTCTTGGGCCGCAGCATGGACAAGTACACCAGCATCGCGCGCGACCTCAACCTCATCGACCTGCCCTCCAACGTGGAGATCGCGGGCCACTCCCGCGCCACGCAGGGCATCCTCAAGCGCATCGCCAAGGACCGCGACCAGTACGTGCTCATCGGCACGGGCCACCAGGGCGAGCCGGGCTCGTTCCTGCCGCGCCTCGCCAGCGGCGAGTTCCCCTTCGAGATCCAGAAGCACGACGAGGTCATCTTCAGCGCGAACACCATCCCGCACCCGCAGAACGTGGCCAACCGCTACGTGCTGGAGACGAAGCTCAAGATGCGCGGCGCGCGCATCATCAAGGGCGCCCACGTCTCGGGCCACGCCAGCAAGGTCGACCACCAGGAATTGCTGCGCATGCTGGAGCCCTCGCACATCTTCCCCATGCACGGCGGCATCGACCTCCAGAGCGAGTTCGTGGAGCTGGCCACCGGCGAGGGCTACCGCCTCAACGAGAGCGCGCACATCCTCCGCAACGGCGACCGGCACCGCCTCGGGGGCCGGGTTTGAGCATCGTCGGCGGCGGCGCCTCAGCGCGCGCCATCGGAGGAAGGTCCGGATGATCGGGCTGGACTCGTATCGGAAGATCGTCGACCACGCCCTCCCCTCCTGCTTCGAAGGCATCCGCCCCCAGGCGCTCCACGACGCCACCATGTGGTACCCCGAGGCGGGCGGCAAGCGGCTGCGCCCCGTCATGGCGCTCCTCGCCTGCGAGGCCTCCGGAGGGAGCGTCGAGGACGCGCTCCCCGTCGCGCTGGCCGTGGAATTGGTGCACAACTTCAGCCTCGTGCACGACGACATCATGGACCACGACGCGACGCGACGCGGCCGCGCGACCGTCCACACCCGGTGGGACGAGGCGACGGCCATCCTCGCGGGGGACGTGCTCTTCGCGCGCGCCTTCGAGGTGCTCGCCCGCATCCCCGACCCCGCCGCGCACCAGGAGGCCAGCCGGCTCCTCAGCGTCGCCATCCGCCGCCTCTGCGAAGGGCAGGCCATGGACGTCGCCTTCGAGAAGCGCAAGGACGTCACCACCGCGGAGTACCTCGACATGATCGGCGGCAAGACCGCCGTCCTCTTCGCCGCCGCGTGCCACGGGGGCGCCCTCAGCGCGAAGCGCACCAACCGCGCGGCCATCGAGGCGCTGGACCGCTTCGGCGACGCGTTCGGCATGGCGTTCCAGATCGCCGACGACCTGCTGGACGTCACCGCGGACAGCCAGACCATGGGCAAGCCGTGGGGCAGCGACGTGCGCGCCGGCAAGCAGACCGTCCTCGTGCTGGAGGCGCTCGCGCGCGCGGACGCCGCGCAGCGCCGCGCGCTGGACGCCGCGCTGGGCAACCCCAAGGCGACCGACGAGGAGGTGCGCCGCGCGGTGGACGCCATGCGCGCCAGCGGCGCCCTCGCCGCGGCCGAGGCGCTGCGCGACCGCCACGCTCAGGCCGCCGCCGACGCCATCGCGCCCCTGGCGGAGACGCCCGCGAAGCGCGCGCTCCTCTCCCTCAACGAGTGGGCCCGGACGCGCTCGTACTGAGCTAAAGCCGCTGCCCCTCGATGGTGGCGCCCGCTTCCAGGTAGACCGCGACGAAGGAGCCCGCGGAGCCGGTGGTCCAGCGCACCTGCATCCGGAAGTCGCTGCTGCTCTGCGGCACGGCCAGCGGGAAGATGCACTCGGTGCGGGCGGGCGAGGTGGGCTCGCACGCGGCGCTCAGCAGCGTCTTCTTCGTCACCACGTTGTCCAGGAAGAAGCTCGCGTTGGCGTGCCCCACGATCTCGACGCGCACCCAGTGGGCGTTCTGCCCCGGGCCCTCGACGACGCACGAGTTGAACGTGTCCGTGAAGCAGTCCGTCGAGCCGGGCTCGGTGTAGAGCACCGAGTAGTAGAGGATGGGATCGAAGTTGAGCTTGCCCTGCTCCGGGCTCTTCCAGGTGAACAGCATCGGCGGCTGCGCCGAGCCCACGGGCAGCATGGCGACCGCCAGCAGGAGCACCAGGCACGCGCGTCCCATCATCGACTCACCCCACCCTCCGAGGACGCATTCCCTTTCTCGTGAGAGCGTGTTTCTTCCTCAGCGGGTCCGTGGCGCCGGAGCGGGGACCACGGAGCGCCTGGGCGAGGTACATTTTCAACGTGCGTTTGCGCCGTGCTGCTTCATGGCCGGGAACGCCCTTCCCGGTGGGGTGCCAAACGGTCTGGACGTGGGGAGCTTCGTGGCCGGGGTCGCCGCGGGAGCCGCGGGCGGAGGGCTCGCCAGGGGGCTCCTCCGTCGCGTGCGCGTCCGGCTTCGCCTCGACCTCGCGCTGCGCGAGGCGCCTCGCCCGCGTCAGGTGCGCCGCCGGGGCCCGCGTTGACGCAGAGGGCCTTGCTGCTGGCGCAAGCCTGGCGAAGCCTGCTCCGAAAGGCCGCCGCCTCAGTCGAACTGCGTCGGGTCCTTGAGGTACGCGATGTTGTCCAGCGCGACCTCGCACGACTCGCGGACCTCGCGCGCGGGGTCGTCGCGCTTGGCGCGCTCCAGCACGGGGATCACCTTGTCGGTGGCGTCCCACATGTTGCCCAGCGCCTCGGCGGCCTCGTGGCGCACCATGGGGGAGGGGTCCTCCTGGAGCTGGCGCACGAGGTGGGGGATGGCCTTGCTGCCCTGGAGCTGGCCCAGCACGTAGGCGGCCTCGTGGCGCACCAGGGCGCTCTCGTCCTCGAACATGGCCCGGGCGATGACGCGGATGGCCTCCTCGCTGCCCTCGTGGCGCAGGCTGAAGAGGGCGCGATAGCGCTGGAACATGGAGAGGCTCGTGTTGAAGAGGCGCGCCTCCAGCTCGGGCACGGTGGTCTCGGGCGCCAGGGGCGCGGGGTCCACCGTCTCGAACTCGCTGGAGTGCCCGGGGCTCGCGGGCTGCGGCTGCTGGGACATGGAGCGCGCCACACGGGGGCCCCGTCTTCAACCCATCGGCGGTCCCATCACGTTGAAGCGCGGGCCCCCGCATCGCGGCGCCGTGGCCCCCGCCCGCGTCGTGAGCGCCCCCGCGTCGGGGCACGCGTACATGCGGGACCTGCTGGCGACGAGCCTGCTGGCGGCCGGGGTGGGCGCGCTCACGGGGCTCGTGGCGGTGGGCGTGCGGCTGGCCATCGCGTTCGTGACGAACCTGGCCTTCCGCGGGCAGGTCGACCTCGTCTTCCACAGCCCGGCGGAGAACGGCCTGGGCCTCTGGCTCGTCGTCGTGCCCGCCGCGGGCGCGCTCCTGGCGTACCTCGTCGTGCGCTTCGTCGCGCGGGACCACCGCATCCGCGGCTCCAGCGAGATCGTGCGCAGCGTGGCCGTGCAGCGGGGCGAGGTCTCGCCCGTGCGCCTCGCGGGGCACGCCACGGCCACCATCGTCTCGGTGGGCGCGGGCGGCAGCGCGGGGCGCGAGGGCGCCATGGTGCAGCTTGGCGCCGCGCTGGGCATGGTGGCCAGCCGCGTCATCGGCGCCTCCACGCGCCACCGCAAGCTCCTCCTCGCCGCGGGCGGAGGCGCGGCCATCGGCGCGACGTTCAACACGCCCATCGCGGGCGTCATCTTCGCCATGGAGGTCATCCTCCTGGAGTGGAGCACGCGCGCCTTCATCCCCCTCGTCGTGGCCAGCGCCATGGGCACGCTGGTCGCGACGAGCTTCCTGGGCAGCGAGCCCGCGTTCCCCATCCCGCGCTACGAGCTGGTCTCGGGCCGCGAGCTGTTCCTCTACATCCTCCTGGGCGTGCTGGCGGGCCTCCTCGCCATCGCGCTCTCGCGCATCCTGGCCTACAGCGACGCCCTCTTCGCCAGCGTGCCCGGCCCCGAGTGGATCGCCCACGTCTGGGGCGGCCTCCTCCTGGGCATCATCGGCCTCGCCGCGCCGCGCGTGCTGGGCGTCGGCTACGAGACGGTGGAGCCCGTGCTCAGCGGCGACTTCGTCGTGACGGGCCTGGCGCTTCTCCTCGTGGCGAAGCTCTTCGCCTACGCCATCACGCGCGGCTCCACCGGCTCCAGCGGCGCGTTCTCGCCCAGCTTCTTCCTGGGCAGCGCGCTGGGCGGCATCTTCGGCGCGCTCGCGCACCTCGCCTTCCCCGACTGGACGGGCACGGCGGGCGCCTACGCCCTCGTGGGCATGGCCGCCGTGTACGCCGCCATCACGCGCGCCTCGCTCACGGCGCTGGTCATGCTCTACGAGATGACGCACACGTTCAGCATCATCATCCCCCTCATGCTGGCCATCGTCGTCGCGGACGCGCTATCAAAAGCCTACGGCGCGCCGGCGTACTTCCGCGGCGGCAAGGCGGGCGAGCGCAGCCTGGAGGCGGACGCCAGCGCGAACATCCTCGACCTCGTGGCCGTGGGCGACATCATGTCGAAGCCCGTGGAGACGGTGCGCGACGACGCGCCCGTGCGCAGCGTGGTGGAGAAGCGCTTCGCCACGGGCCACCAGGGCTACCCCGTCGTGGACGCGGAGGGGCGCCTCGTCGGCATCGTCACCAGCACCGACATGCGCCGCAAGGTCACGGACACCGACCTGGACCGCCCCGTGCGCGAGTTCATGACGCCCGACCCCGCGACGGTGCTCCCCGACGCTACCGCGCACGAGGCGTTGACCGAGATGGTGCGCCTCGACGTGGGCCACCTGCCGGTGGTGGAGCGCCGCGATCCGCGCCGCCTCGTGGGCATGCTCACACGCACGGACCTCGTGGGCGTCGAGCGGCGCCGCCTCGCCGAGGAGGAGCCTGCGGAGCCCCTCATCACGCCGCGCACGTTCCGCGAGCGCGTCAAGGAGGCGCGCGACCGCATGCGCCGGGGCCGGGAGCGCGCGGAGGACTAACCCCCTCGCCCCGCGGGACGCGAGATGTAAGCACGCAAGGCTTTTCGCCCGGTCCGGGGCTCGAAGGCCGTGCGGAGGTGGCTTGCCGCGCTCGTCCTGCTGGGCGGCGCGGCCTGGATCGGGCTGATGGGCTGGGCCGTCGCCCGCGGCGGCGCGTCGTCGGCCTACGCCTTCGTCCCCGGCCTCGCCCTGTGCGTCGTGGGGCTCCTCCACCTTCTTCCGGACCGGCGACCCCTCGAGCCGCACGAGGTGCGCGTCGAGCCCCAGCCTCTCGTGAGCCCGCGCCCGCGCGACCCGCCGGAGGGCAAGCCGCCCGTCATCTGGACCTACGGCGGCCGCGGCTGGGACCCGACGCACCCCCTGGGCCCCTACCGCATGCTGCCGCCCCGGCCGATGCGCGAGCCTCGCGAGTCCGACACGATCCGCCTGGACGTGCGGCCCGGCGTCCCCGACGCGCGCGTGGGGCGGGCCGTCCGCGCGGCCTGCCGCGCCGCGCGCAGGCGCCTCCCCCACCGCGGCGGCGTGCGCGCCCACGTGGAGGTGGCCCCGGACCTCGACGGCGGCCCGCGCGCGCTCCAGGCCAGGCTGGAGATCCACGCCGTCATCCTCCACGCCGAGGACCGCGAGGCGTGCGTCGAAGGCTTCCGCGCGGAGCTTGCGCGCCGGCTCGCCTAGCGCGGCCTTCGGAATGGGCTGCGCCTCCCGGACCTCCCGCTCAGAGAAGCCTTTATCGGATGAGCAAGGTAGGCGGCCCCCATGAGCCATTGCACGGCCTGCGGCGGGGCCGTCACGGACGCGATGAACTTCTGCCCCTCCTGCGGCGCGGCGCTGCAGGTGGGCGCGGCGGCGCGTCCGCGCATCCTCCTGGAGGAGGTGGTGTACCGCTGCGAGTCGTGCGGCAAGGAGGCGCTCTACGGCGAGCTGGCCAAGTGCCGGACGTGCCACGACAAGACGTGCGCGGCGTGCACGGCGGTCTGCTCGACCTGCCAGGAGGCCACCTGCCCCAAGTGCCTCGTGGACTGCGAGGCGTGCCGCAAGATCGGGTGCCGGCGCTGCTTCGAGACGTGCGAGACGTGCCGCGTGAGGAGCATGTGCCCGGAGCACATGGACTGGTGCGACGACTGCCAGTACCCCACGTGCAGCGCGTGCTTCACCACCTGCGCGCGCTGCGAGCTGGACATCTGCACGCACTGCCGCGACGAGGCGCACGACCCCAAGCGGCGCGGCAAGCACGCGGCCGGGTGATCCCTCGTGGCCCCCAAGGGGAGGCGCGCCGCGGCGGCGCTGAGGCAGGACACGACGCCGGGGCGCGTGCTGGCCCTGGCGCTGGTCGCGAACCTGCCCGTCTTCCTGGCGTTCATCCTCCTGCCCCTCCTCGCCTCGGGCGACCGGCGCGCGGGGCTGTGGCTCTTGCCCTACGTCGTGTACGGCACGCCGCTGGTGGCCATCGGCAGCCTGGGCGTCTACCTGCGCGCGCCCCAGGAGCGCAAGCGGCACAACGCGTCGCGCCTGGGCCTCATGCTGGCCCTCGCGGCGCTCCTCCTCTGGCTGCTCGTCGTGCTCTCGCCGGGCCTACGCGGCGGGGCGTGAGCGCGAGCGGACGCCCACGACCGCGCGCAGCAGCGCCGCCACGGCCTCCGCGACCAGGGCGCTCAGGAGCGCCACGAGGTAGATGCCGTCCAGCAGGCCGGCTCCCCCCAGGATGATGCGCCCCGCGCCGCCCGCGTCCGCCAGCGCGCGCAGGTGCATGACGTCCGCGCCCAGGAGCACGCCCACGCCGCCGCCCGCGAAGGCCGCCGCGCCCGCCGCCTCGGGGCGCCGGTGCAGCAGGCCCGCGGCCACGACGCCCACCACCAGCGCGGGGAGGCGGTACTGGAGCAGGATGCCGCGGTCGGGCACGACGCGGCTCGACGCGAACGCCACGAGGACACCGATGCCCACGACGACCACCGCCTCGGCCCCCGGGAGGCGCCGGTCCACGAGGACCTTCACGCCCACGGCGACGGGCACGACGCAGCCCGCCAGGTTGGCCGCCAGCGCGACGTGGGCCGAGACGTGCCCCAGGGGCGCGTCCACGAAGACCAGGAGCGGCGCCAGCGCCGCCACCAGCACGGACTCCAGCCGCGAGAGGCCCGCCGTCCGCAGCAGCCACGTCCCGACCACCGCCAGGAGCACGAGGGCCACGCCCACCACGGGCCACTCGGCCGGCGCAGGCGCGCCGCCGTGCCCGGTCGCCAAGGTGGCCAGCCGCGCGGCCCAAGGCAGGCTCGTCATGCGCCCACCGGGGGCGCGAAGGGCGCTCTCCATTCTGGTACACCGGGCGCGGCCGGCCTGGAGCAAGGCTCGACGGCTCCGCACGCGGGGGGAACCCCACTCGCTCCTGCTGGGGCTCCGCCCCTGGAAACCCCGAATCTCCGAATCTCGGAATCACCGAGCGGAGACTCGGCGTATCAAGGGGCGGAGCCCCAGCGACCCGAGAGCAGGGGCCCTGCCACCAAGTCGATGGCCCCGCAAGGATCATAGGGGAGGTGCCAGGATAGGCCGCTTGGCCCGTTGAGGATTCAGTTATCACGGCGAGGTCGGGCACCCACCCAATCAAATACCGCCCGGCCGGATGACCTGTCTTTTCGAAGCTGAGGGCCTTCTTTGCTTCAGTGGGCACTCCGTCGCACGCGCTTTCGCGCGTGCGGACTTCGTGGCAGAGGGGGTGGCCTCCCCCTTGGGGCTCCACTACAACGGAGGGTCTTTGGTGGAGGGTCGCGAAGGGGGGACCCCTCTTCTGGCGGGTCGCGATGGGGAAGCGCCGCGGGGCGCGGGGGGCGTTCGTGACGGGTGAGGGGCCCTGGGTGGGGCGCCCCCAAGAATGGTTTATCCCGGAGGGGGGCCTCGCGGCTTCGATGGCCCGCGACGTGGAGGACGCCAGCTTCGACGACCTGCCCCTCTCGGAGCGGGCGCGGGAGGCCGTGCACCGGCTGGGCTGGCGCGCGCCCACGCCCATCCAGCGCCTCGCGATCCCGCAGCTTGCCATGGGGCGCGACGTCATCGGGCGCGCGGAGACGGGGAGCGGCAAGACGGCCGCCTTCGGCCTCGTGCTGGCGGACCAGGTGAAGGCGCCCGGGCTCCAGGCCCTCGTCCTCGCGCCCACCCGCGAGCTGGTCGTCCAGATCGCGCGCGACCTCAACGCGCTGGCGGAAGGGGCCCCCTTCCGCGCCGTGCCCGTCTACGGCGGCGTGCCCTACGACGAGCAGCTCAAGGCCCTCGCGGACCCGCAGACGACGTGCGTCGTCGCCACGACGGGGCGGCTGCTGGACCTCCTCGCGCGCAAGCAGGTGCTCCTCGACCGCGTGCGCTTCGTCGTCCTCGACGAGGCCGACCGCATGCTGGACCTGGGCTTCCTCCCCGAGGTGGAGCGCGTCCTCAAGCTCATCCCCGGCGGCCGCCAGACGGCGCTCTTCACCGCCACCATGCCCAAGAAGGTCGCCCTGCTGGCGCACCAGTACATGGCCCACCCGCGCGAGATGGAGGTGGGCCCCCAGACGCCGGAGACGGCCGAGCACTACCGGGTCGACGTGGCGAGCCCGCACAAGCTCCCCGCCCTGGTCGCGCTGCTCCAGAAGGAGCGGCCCCCGCGCTGCCTCGTCTTCGTGCGCACGCGCGACGGGGCCGCCCGCCTCGCGGCCGACCTCGTGCGGGAGGGCGTCCTCGCGACGCCGCTCCACGGCGACCTCACGCAGGCGCAGCGCGAGCGCATCGTGGCCAACCTCCGCGAGGGGCGCGACGCGCTGGTGGTCGCCACCGACGTCGCGGCGCGCGGCCTCGACTTCCCCGCCATCACCCACGTGGTGAACTACGACGTGCCCGAGGAGGCCGAGCAGTACGTCCACCGCGCGGGGCGCACCGCGCGCGCGGGCCGCGAGGGGCGCGTCTTCACGCTGGTCACGGAGAACGACGGCGCGCACGCCGAGGCCGCGCAGCGCGCCGCGAAGCGCAAGCTGGAGCCCTACCCGCTGCGCTTCTCCTCGGCGCAGGGCGACCTCGTCGACACGGCGAAGACGCCCGTCACGCCCGCGAAGGTGGAGCGCGCGGGCGGCAACGCGCGCGGCGCGCGGCGCAAGAACAAGCCCACACCCCCCAAGGCCGCCTCGCAGCGCGTCGACCCCGAGGAGGAGGCCGCCGACACCTCTCCCTCGAAGGAGTTCGACCTGCCCCCGTCGCGGCGCGAGCGGCGGCAATAGCATTTTGCTGGCGCTCCTCGACACGACCCGAACCCACGAACCACCGAACCACGGGTCTTACGCGGTTCGGTGGTTCGTGGGTTCGGGTTGCATCGAGCAGGCTTGACCAGGCGGCCTAGACCTGCGGGCAGAGCCCGGGGCTGCTCAGCGAGGCAAGGCCCACGCCGACGGGAATTCCAGGCGCGAGCGTGCCGTCGTAGCAGTCCACGTCCTCCAGGAGGAACGAGTCGCCGGGCACCGCGCCCAGGGGCTCGCCGTCGCTGTAGCGAGGCATGCTATCTGCGCCCGCGTCGTCCCGCCACCACGCGCCGGGATCGCACGCCCAGCCGTTCTCGGAGGGCGCGTCGCGGCCGATGCCCTCCGTGCACGCGACGCCGCCGTAGGTCGCCGCGCTGGCATCCGGCAGGCGGAGACCCACGAGCTGGAACGTCGCGTAGAAGGTGAACCACGAGGGGCCTTCCGCGGAGAGGTCATCCGCGCGGACCAGCGCCGGGCGCGTGACGAGGGGCTCCTCCGCGCTCCAGATGGGGCCGCCGTACTGGTTGCGCATGTAGACGAGGCCCAGGTCGCTGGGGAAGTCCTGCGAGTGGAGCGTGGGGTCGACGTGGCTGTCGATGCCGCGATATCCGTCGTAGAAGGAGAACGCGACGTCGTTGCGCGCCTTGGCGCCGGGCGCGCCGGGCTCCTGCGTGCCCTCGATGGCGCCGCCCGCGTAGCGCTGCCCCAGCGCGTTGGCGGTGGAGGCGTCGCAATCCCCGCGGGGCCCGTCGGCGGCCATCTCGGCGGCGTCCCACCACGAGCCGGTGGGGTCCTTCAGCGCGGGGCCGGGCGCGGGGACCCAGAGGGCGTTGCCCTGCGCGTCGTCGGGCAGCGGCCGGTAGACGCCGGGCGTCGCGGGGTTGCCATCCTCGTCGGCGAAGACGGTCTGCGTGCCCACGACGGGGATGACCTGCGGGCCGGTGAGCGTCTGGTCGGGGGTGGGGTCGGAGGCCGAGGCTCCCTCCACCGCGCCGTTGGGGTCCTGCGCCGCGATGGCCTTGGGCTGCGAGCAGTCCCACACGGTGAAGGCCGGGTCGCCGGAGCCGCGCTCCAGGAGGCCCGTCTTGCCGGTGGTGGGGTTCCCGAAGAGGTTCACCGGGAACTGCTGGTCGAGGGCGCGGCCGAAGCTCCCGGAGGGGTCCGTCTCGTCGACGCGCGAGGCGATGGCGTAGCCGTCCTGGCAGTCGACCTCCCGCAGCAGCGCCCCCGTGCCGGAGGTCGCGCCGCGCGCCAGGGGCGCCACGGGGCAGTGGACGTTGCCCTGGTCGGGCGTGCCCACGTCGCCCCACACGCGCGCGCTGGGCGCGTAGATCACGCGGCTGTCCTGGAAGAACGCCGGCACCGAGGTCGTCGTGGGGTCGTAGTTGGTGGTGGCGCAGCTCTCGGCGCGGTACGTCGCGTCGCGGAACTCGCACGGGTCCACCATGCCGATCATGAGCAGCTCGCTCACCCACTGGCCATCGTTGTGCGGCCCGCCCACCGGGCACGCGTCGAGGTCCGTCACCAGCGCGGAGGGGTAGTCCTGGAGCGCGCCCTCGTAGCTGCCGACGTAGCCGTCCCCGTTGCAGTCCGCCCACTCGCCCAGGAACGCGCGGAACGTCGTGGGGCCCGCCGGGAGGAGGCGGCTCCCCAGGATCGCCGAGTTGGGGTTGAGGGTGAGCTGGTCCACCGTGGGGAACGCGTCGAAGTAGACGCGGCCGCCCGACGTGGGCGCGTCGGGGAACATGCGGCCCCCCTGCGCGTCCTGGGGCGTGTTGGGCTCGCGGCTGCCCGGGCCGCCGCCCCAGGAGGCGTGGGCCGAGGGGAGGATGGCGAGGAGGGCGACGAGGAGCGCGACGGTCCGCATGGTCGTCGCGGCGCACGAGACGTGGAAGGCATTTGAGCGTGATGGTGAGATCGGCTTCGCGATGGCGGCGGAATGTCCGGAAGCGTGCAGTTCGCGATTCGCCCTCCGCGGGCAGCCGCGGGCAGCCGCGGGCCGGCGTCGCCCTGCAGCGCGGGAGCCCACGGCCCCGGAGCCCTCGGGGACCGCGGGAACGAAAGCCCCCCGTCGTTGCGCGCGGACCGATTCCGACAACTCAAGGATGAGTGCCCACTCCATCCATTCGGATGGATGCACCATGATGACGGCACGTTTCGAGAAGCGCGATTTCAAGAAAATCTTCCTCTACCTCGACATCCTCGTGATCGCGATCTTCGCCGTGAGCCTCATCGTGCTCGTGCGCGACGCGTACGTGGCGGGGTTCTACGAGCAGCGCGTCGCGGACCTCTACAGCGTGAACTTCTGGGCGATGCTCCGCGACGCCGTCTTCGTCGTGGGCAGCCTCGCGTGGATGTTCTTCCGCTACTTCCGCACCCAGGTCGCCGCGTTCCAGGACCCCTGGAGCTGAACGCGCATCGCAAGCCTCTGCGCCGCCCCACGGTTCGGTCCGCGGGCGGCGAATCCTCCGAGACTCGTGACCCCGAAGCCCTGAAATAGGGGGTCCGCATTGTTCGCGTCGCCCCTGGGGTCGTCCCCGAGGCCTGAGCACCGGGCGCTTAGATCAGTTGGTAGATCGCGTCCTTCGCAAGGACGAGGCCGGGGGTTCAAATCCCCCAGCGTCCACTTTTTCACTCTTCTCCCGGGGGTTTCTCCTCGGCGTCGGGCCCCTTCTTGGATCGCGTCCACGCGCGCAACGCCGCCGCGCTCGCCCCTGCTGTCTCCCGAAGCGGTTCACCTCCTGGCCCGGGAGCCACTGTGTTCCCACCCGGGGGGAAGGGAATCTCTTCTTGATGGGACGGCGTTGCGCGGAAGAGAGGCTTCCCATGCGAACGCTCCCCCTCGTCGCGCTGGCCGCGTTGGCCGCGCTCACCCTCGTCGCGCCCTCCCAGGCCGCCACGACGCCGCCCTGCTACACCACGTCGGAGCCCACCCAGGTCGTCAAGACGCCGGGCACGCCCACCTCGGACGCGCAGACGTACTACGTCATCGTGGACTCGATGCACTCCAGCGCGCTGATCTACCAGGAGGACAACGGCCTCAGCGGCCTCCAGCGCCACGACCGCCTCGTCAACGACGTGGGCCACTGCACCGATGGCACCGTCGCCGACACGCGCGTCTTCTGAAGAAAAGGCCATAAGGCGGAGCAGGTCTGCCCGACGCGCCGGGCGCGTAGGCTAGTTTGGATAGACTTGGGGCCTCCGGAGCCTCAGACCTGGGTTCGAATCCCAGCGCGCCCGCCTCACTCGCGTTCGCTCGTTCGGCGTCCGCGCTGCCGCTTGCTCCCCTCGCGGTCGCCGGCGCGCCACGCAGCGCCGGCGGCGACCCGTGCCGCATGCTGCGCATGCGACCCGGGTCCCAGCGCGCCCGCCTCACTCGCTTTTCGCCCGTGCTCGCGCGGGCCCCTGCTTTTCCCCTGGAGTCCCCCGCGCCCGGGACAGGGGAACATTGATATTCGAACATCGGGACACGAACACAGTTTGCGGAGGCATGAGGTCTTGAGGCTCCCCGTCGTCGCCCTCGTGGCGCTCAGCAGCGTCGCGGGGCTCGCTGCGGCCACCGCGCCGCTGGCGTCCGTCGCGTCCCCGTCGATCCCCCCGCTCCCCCTTCCGCCGATGCCCGGCGTGGGCGAGGCTCCCGCGCTGCCGGACTTGCCCGCGACGTCCGCGCCCGCGTCGCCGCCTGGCGCGCTGGCGCTCCCGCTCGCCAGCGTGCACCTCGCGCGCGCGTCCACGCCCGCGGAGCCCACGCCCGTCCTCGAAGGCGAGGCGCCCGCGCTGCTTCTCCCCGACGGGTTCGCCTTCCTCGCGCCCGGCGCGCCCGCGCAGGACGCCCTCCGCCTGGACGCCGCGCCCCTGGCGGCGCCCCGCGTGGCGGCCCCCGTCCTCGCGGCGCCGCGCCCCGCCGCGCCCGAGACGCTGGGCGTCGCGGCCGCCGCGCCGCAGCGCGCGCCCTCCGCGGCATCTTCCCCGTCCACCACCTCCGCGAGCGTCGCCGCCGCGCACGCCTTCGTCGCCGCGCCCCGCGTGGACGCGGCCGGAGCCGCCGCCGCGGGCGCCGCGATCGGCGTCGCCGCGCTCCTGGGCTTCGCCCTCTACCACCGCATCCGGCCGCACGCCACGCTGGAGAACGACACGCGCAAGGCCATCTTCGAGGCCGTCTGCAAGTGCCCCGGCCTGGGCGTGCACGTCATCGCGGAGCGCGCGGGCGTCAGCTACAGCACCGCGACGTACCACCTGGAGCGCCTCGTGGCCGCGGGCATGATCGTGATGACGCCCGACGGCAACAAGCTCTGCTACTACAAGAACGGCGGCGCGTTCACCGAGGCCGAGCGCCGCATCCTGCCGCTGGTCAAGAACGACGAGGCCGCGAAGCTCCTGGAGGCCATCCTGGACACGCCCGGCACGTACCGCGCCGAGCTGGCCGAGCGCCTGGGAGTCACGGCGACCACCATTAATTGGCACCTCCGCCGCCTGCGCGAGGCGGGCCTCATCGACGAGATCCGCCAGGGCCGCAACGCCTACCTCACCGTGCGCGTCGCCGCCATCCGCGAGAGCTTCCTCTCGCTGGCCCTCAAGGTGGAGGGCACCGACGGGCCCGCCGCCGACCGCCTGCGCCGCTTCGCGGGCGCCACCACCGAAGGGCACGCGGCCTAGCCCCCAGGGCAAACCTATTTCTGCGAAACCCCACCTCGGGGCCCATCCACCCCGCCTGGACGCGGGGCGAAAGGCACCGGCTAGGCTGGGGGGCCAGGCCTCCCCTGTCACCTGACACGGCCTTCATGCAGGAGCTGACACCCCGGGGCGGCGGCCCCAGGGCGTACGGGTGCCCGGAACCGACAATGAGACTTCGTCCCTCGTGGTCCGGGGCGCAAAGTCCGCGCAAGCGGAAGCTTGCCGGGCGTGCCTTGCCACGGGCACCGGGTCAGGCGCGGAAGCGAGCAGCCTCACCGTGGACCAAGGACGTTCGTGGGGTCGCGGGGTCGAGAGAGTTCCGGGGC
>JAJPHT010000014.1 GCA_021325135.1 Pseudomonadota bacterium
AGCGCGCGCGGCGGCCAGGTGACCGAGACGCTGCGCCACCTCCAGACGCACGACTTCGGGCCGCTCACGACGGACATCCGCCAGCTCTACTCGCGCCTCAACCTGCGCGTCGACGACGAGGCGGCCTGGGAGTGGTTCGCGGCGGACTGCGGGTCGAACCTCATCAAGAACTTCAGCAGCATGTTCGTCGAGGGCGTGAAGGCCGGCGGCAAGGCCGACCAGATCGGGAAGATCATCTCGGAGAACTTCATCACCATCATCACCCTGCGGAAGTCCCGATATCAGACCGCGGGCAACTTCAAGGGCATGCTCTACGGCCTCGTGGCCGGCATGGCGTTCTCGCTCTACGTGGGTGTCGGCATCGTGGGCATGCTGAAGAAGATCTTCAGCGACATCCAGCTCCCCCCCGACACGCCCTTCGCGAGCTTCCTCCACTTCAGCGTGGACATCGCGCTCATCAGCTTCATGGTCATCGTGCTCATGCTCGCGCACAGCATCGCGAGCGGGCTCATGCTCCACATCGCGGACGGCGGGAACTACTTCCGCACCTACACGGACCTCGTGGGCATGTTCTGGGTCGCGGCGGTGGTGTCCGTCGTGGCGACCTCCGCGCTGGGCTCGCTCCTGGGAGCCGGATAGCGGTCCGCCCGCGCGGCGCGGGCCGAACGCTTTATCCCGAAAGCGGCATCCGCGGCCGTGAGCCTCCGGGCGGTCATCTTCGACGTGGACGGCGTGCTCGTGCGCTCCATGGAGAACCACGCCGCGGCATACCAGAAGGCGTTCGCCGAGATCGGCGTCGCGATCCGGCCCGAGGAGGTATACGCCAACGAGGGGCGCCGCTCGCGGGAGGTCATCGAGTCGTTGGCGCAGGAGCGCGGCTTGGACCTCTCCGAGGCGAAGCTGGAGGAGATGAACCGCCGCAAGCAGGCGACGTTCTACGCCTTCGGGCCCGCGCCGCTCTATCCTGGCGTGCGCGACCTGCTGGAGCGTCTGCACGCCCACGGCCTGCGCCTCGCGGCCGTCACCGGCACGAACCGCGCCAACGTGCACCACCACCTGGGCGAGCTGGTCAACCTCTTCGACGTCCTCGTGACCAGCGACGACGTGACCCGCACCAAGCCCGACCCCGAGCCGTACCTCAAGGCGCTGGAGAAGCTCCGCCTCAAGCCCGAGGAGTGCGTCGTCGTCGAGAACGCGCCCCTGGGCATCCGCGCCGCCAAGGCCGCGGGGCTGCGCGTCGTGGGCGTGCTGACCACGAACCCGCCCGACGTGCTCCGCAAGGCCGGCGCGGACTGGGTCGAGCCCTCGACCGCCGACGCGTGGAAGGTGCTGGAGGGGCTCGCGTGACGAAGGCCACGGCGGAAGCCCGCGCCAACATCGCGCTCATCAAATACTGGGGCCAGAGCGACCCGCGCCTCAACCTGCCGCTCACGAGCAGCATCTCGATGACGGTGGACAAGCTCGTGACGCGCACCACCGTGGAGCCCGACGCCTCGCTCAAGGCCGACACGCTCTCCATCAACGGCGTCGCGCAGGCGGGAGCGCCCCTCGCTCGCGCGCAGCGGCACTTGGACCGCCTGCGCCAGCGCGCGGGGAGCGCCGCCTTCTGCCGCGTCGCCAGCGAGAACACCTTCGCCGCCAGCGCGGGGCTCGCCTCCAGCGCCAGCGCGTTCGCGGCGCTCACCGTCGCGGGCTTCGCCGCGCTGGGCGCCAAGGTGTCCGAGCGCGAGATGACGACCTTCGCGCGCCTGGGCTCGGGCAGCGCGGCGCGCAGCATCCACGGCGGGTTCGTCGAGTGGCGCGCGGGCCCCACGCACGAGGCGAGCTACGCGGAGCCCCTCGCGCCCGCGTCGCACCTCGACCTGCACGACGTGGTCGTCGTCCTCTCCGAGGGCGAGAAGAAGGTGGGCAGCAGCGAGGGGCACGGCCTCGCGGAGACGAGCCCGCTCAACGCCGGCCGCGTGGCGCGGGTCCCCGCGCTCCTCGCCGAGGTCCGCGAAGGCATTCTACATCGTGATATCAAGAAGCTGGGCCGCGCCGCGCAGGAGGACGCGCTCCTCATGCACGCCGTCATGATGACCTCGACGCCCAGCCTCCTCTACTGGACGCCGGGCACCGTGGCGGGCCTGCACGCGGTCCGCCGGTGGCGCGAGGAGGGGCTCATGGTCTACGCGACCATCGACGCGGGCCCCAACCTGCACCTGCTCTGCGCGGGCCGCGACGCGCCAGAGGCCGCGCGCCGCGCCCGCGAGGAGCTTGCCCCCGCGGCGCTCCTGGACAACGCTCCGGGCGAGGGCGCGAGGCTCGTCGCCGCTCACCTCTTCTGAGCGCGGCGCGAGAGGAAGAGGCCGGCGCCCGCGCCCGCGACGCCGCAGCCCAGGACGAAGGCGTAGCCGCCCACGGGCGCGCGGGCCTCGTGGGACTGCACGACGAGGGGCGTCTCCTGGGAGGGGGGCGTGGGGGCGGTCCGCAGGGGGGCCGCCGGCGCGGGGGCGGGGGTCGGGAGGGGCGCGTCGTCCGCCTGGCAGCGCGCCGGGACGTGCAGGCCGACGGGGAAGCTCATGCGCCCCGACGTGGCGCCCGCGGTGCCCTCGGCGATGGCGCTCACCTCGATCCGGTCCGTGAAGTACCCCACGAGGTCGGATTCCCCCACGAGGATCGTCAGGCGGAACGTCGCGGTGGACGTGAAGGCCCCGGATGCGTCGGCGAGGGGGGGCGGGTTGGGGAACACGCCGTCGGCGTGGTCGAGGACCACCGTCGCCCACGCGGGCGCCTTGGTGACGCTGAGGTGATAGCCCACGCCGATCAGGTTGGCGTATGCGGTCGGGTCGGTCTCCAGCGTCATCTGGTCCGCGACCGTCGTGACGTTGCCGGGCACGAGGGGGTCCGGAAGCGAGACGCTGCCGATGACGACGACCCCGCTCCTCTGCGCGCTCGCGGCGGGCAGGGCCACGGGGAGCGCGAGGAGGGCGAGGAGCGCCAGCGAGCCGGCGGCGCGGGGCGCGCGCAGCGCCAGGGCGAAGCCCAGGCCCGCGGCGGCCAGCGCGCCCGCGGCCCATGCGCCCCACGCGCCCCCCGTGACGACCGCGCTGGCGTCCTGCGTGCGGAGGGGCGTAGTGCCGGGCGGGCAGGGCGCGTCGCCCGTCGTGACCATGAAGGGGAGGGACCCGCGGCCGCTGAGCGAGCCCATGCTGGTCTGCGTGATGGCGGTGATCTCCACGACGCCCGGCAGCGGGCCCTGGGGGGCGAGGTCGGAGTGGATGGCGACGTGGACCTTGATGGGGCGCGCGCTCTCGAAGTCCGCCGCGGACGTGGGGGCGTGGGCCGGGAAGAAGTCGGTCTCGGGGCTCACCGTGACGGTGGCCCACGCGGGGGCCTTGCTGACGATGTAGGTCACGGGGACGCCGCCCAGCGACGCGTAGGCGGTGGGGTCGGCGATGAACGTGGCCGTCCCCACGACGTCGACCTGGTCGCCGGGGGCGAGGGCGTGGCGGGGCGGGTCAAGCTGGATGACGATGGCGCCGGCCTTCTGGGCGAGGGCGGCGGGGGCCGCCAGGAGGAGGGCGAAGAGGGCGACGAGAAGCGCGGCGCGCATGGGGATCGGCCTGGACCGCTCCACGGGGGGCATCCCCTTTCTGGATGCGCCGCTTTCGAGATGATGCTAGATCGTGTTTCCCGAGCCCCGCGACGTGCTGGCGCCGGTCGAAGCGGTGGGGAAGAAGACGTTGGGGAACGCGCGCGGCAGAGCGCCTCCGCCGCGCGGATGACGAGGGCGTTCTTGTGAGAGACGCCCTAGTTGCCGGTGGCGCTGGAGATGTGGCTGGCGACGTACTGAGCGTTCACGTCAACCGTGTGCCTCACGTCCTCCACGGCCAGGCCATACACGCACGAGGGCGCCGGCGACAACGGGTCAAACCAAAGGAAGCAGACGTAGGGTCCGGGAACGCAAGGCTGCCCGGGCTCCACGTAACCGCAACCGTCGGGGGGCGGGGTGAAGTTGCAATATGCAGCGTTTTCGGTGGGCGGGCACTCTCCACCCAGCTGGAATTGGCCTGTGGGGTCCGCGGTGGGAGGGTAGGGCGTGGGGGTCGAGTCCAGGGTGAGGATCGCCTGGGAGGCCGTTCGGCCGCTGAACGCCACGTAGGTGACGGCGAGCCCTTGCGCGGTGAGGAGGGTGGCCGGAGGATCGCAGAAGTCGACTTCGTAGCCCTGTTGGGGCGGGTCGCCCATGATCTGGGGGCTCTCGCCGGTCACGTCGGGGAGGTGGCCGCAGGCGCTCTGGCAGGCCTGCGCCGCCATGACGCAGGGCGGGGGCGGCACGTCCGTTAGAGTGGTCAGCCAGTATTCTTGGCAGAAGTCGGGCAGACCGTTGCAAAGGCAGGCGTCCTCCGAGTCGGACGTCTCGCACACCAGGACCTGACCCGGGGAGATGCATGTCGAGGTGTCGCAGTGCCCGCAGGCGTCGCCCGAGTTGACCACGCACGTGCCGGGATCGTCCCCACTCGAATCTGTGGCGGCCACTGCCAAGACCGGCGGGGATCCCAGGATTGCCACGAGGAGAAGCGTGCTTGCAAGAACGAACCGCGACCGGATCATGCAGCCACCGCCAACCCCGATGGCCTTGCCACGTATAGACGCAGGCAGGGGAACGCTTGCCTCGACCGCTCGGCAGCTACCAGTCAGCGAGGCTCTTCTGGCCCGCCTTGAGGAGGTCCGCCGCGCCTCGGCGCAGCTTGTCCCAGTCCAGCTCCCGGTATTCCAGCGAGAGGTCCGCGAGGTACTTGCGCGCGGTGTCGCTGACCTTGGGGGCCACGAGGATGCCGCGCACGGGCGTCTCGCCCCGCGCCGCCCGCTCGCGCTCCACGTAGCGCCGCAGCTGGTCCGCCTCCTTGACGCCCGCCGCGCGGCGCTTCACCTCGACGACGACGCGGCGGCCCTGGGCGTCCTCGCCGTAGAGATCCATGGGGCCGCGCCCCGAGGCGCGCTCGCGGCGCCAGAACCTGAAGCCCGGCTCGATGAGCTGCGGCCGCGTGGCGAGGAACGCCTGCAGGTCGTCCTCGCTGCCCGCGAGGTCCAGCTCCACGCCGTCGTCCAGGCCCAGCGAGAAGACGAGGTGGACGGCCTCCAGCGCGATGCGCACCGTCTCCCGGGGCTTCTCGCGGCTGGCGGTGATGACGAGGCTCTCGCCCTCGCGGCTCGCGCTGAACGTGCAGCCCGGCGGCTGCCAGTTGACGGGCTTGAGCTTGGTCGAGGTGTGGACGAGGAGCGTGCCGTCGGGCTTGAAGATCATGAGGCGCTCGCCGCTGCCGAGCCTGCTCTCGGCGCGCCCTTGGTAGTCGATGCTGCACCGCGCCGCGACCTGCACCATGCGGTGCCCAAGCTCGTGGCGCAGGAACTCCACCGCCGCTTCGGGCGTGAGGTCGCGCAGGACGCGGGCGCCGCTCACGAGGGGGCCCATCCCTGGGGGGGCGAAGAAGGTTTGGTCGGGCGCGGTTTCGCCTCTTCAAGATCTCAGGCGCCTACGTCAGCGCGAAGTCGCGGCCGTAGCCCACGTCGGGGGCTCGGTCGCGGAACCAGAGGGAGCCGCCGCCGCTCTTAAAGTTCGGGTCCGTCGTGCTGATCGCCAGGAGGCTGCTGGCGATCGTATGCCGCAGGACGGTGCTGCACCCGACCGCGGCGAGGGCCGAGCGGGGCACCTCGACGTGGATCAGGTTTCCATCCACGCTCGCCTGCAGGTGAGCAGGATAGAACTCCAAGGTGCCACCGATGAAGTTCGGAGACTCCTGGACGTAAGCGTCGACCCCGAGCAGGGTCCCGTTGCAGTCGAAACCCATGCTGAAACCCAGGGCTTCTGGCGACTTGAATCGGTGGGAAGCGTTGACGACTTCCCATGTGACTTCGATGGTGGTTTCGTTCATATCGAACCAGGCGGCGACGAGGTTGATCTCGGGCGCGTCCAGCGTCGTGTCCCCGCGCAGCGCGCCGTAGGCCGCGTCCAGGAGGGGTGGGCTGTCCACGATCTCAGGGTCCGCCTGCGTGCCCGCATGGACGAGGGGCAGGAGAACGAGCAGCGCGAGGACGACGACGGGGAGGCGCATGGGATCACTGGCAGAGTGTCACGAGAGTTTGCCCGTGTTGGATGCCGTCGATCTTGATCTCGGTGGTCACGGTGAGCGGCAGGCCCTGCGAGCGTGCATAGCGGCAGAGGTTGGACTCGTCCCCGTAGGCCCAAGTCGTCTTGAGGAACGTGACGGAGGTGTCGCCCGTCTTCGCGGCGAAGGGGTCCTGAACTTCAGGGACCGGCAGGAAGGGCGAGTCGGCGCAGCCCTTGGAGAAGACGTGCGTCTCGCTGGGCACGTCACCGTAGAAGCCCACCGGCGGGTTGTAGAGCACCTCCAGGCGGACGTCGTGGCACCCCATGAGCGCGACGCGCACGCTCTGGCAGATGATCCCCAGGCTGTCGCAATCGGCCTCGTGGACCAGACAGGGCGACTCGTCGACGGGGACGGTGCTGAAGCACTCCCCGCCGGCCCACGCGTCGGTCGCGGTCTGAAGCTCGACGTAGCCCTCGGATTCGGCGCCGAGGCCCACGGGCTCGTAGCCGGTGGAGGTCGCCTCGAAGACGACGCCCGTGACAGGGTCCAGGAACTCGTCGTCCGGGATGGGCGCCGCGCCCGCGCTGCCGGCGCGGGTGGCGTCGAGGCAGCGCGTGGGCGACGCGGAATGGGGCGCGACGCCCTGGTCCAGGTACGAGAGGCAAGGCGAGTAGACGAGGGCCGCCTGGGCGGGCAGCGCGACGCCGCCCAGCGTGGCGAGGATCGCGAGGGCGGCCATGAGGCGAGGCAGGAGGTTGCGAGCCATGAAGGTTTCACCGTTCACCGAAGGGGGGACAAACAGGTCCCGCCGGCCTAACACATCAGATGAAGATAACAGTAACGGAGTTTCTTGGAGGCGCCCTGTGAAATCGGGGGAATCCAGACCATCTGGGGTGCCGGTCCAGGAGCGTGATGCATGAGCCCGCGGGAAGGCGCGTGCTTCGCCCGGTCACGGAGCCCTGGCAGGCCCGCGTCGGCCGCCGGCCCGCGAGGGCGGCATGACCCACATCACGTCCCACCCCTTCTTGCGGGCGTGCATCTGGAGGCGCAGCGTGGGGTTCACCGCGACGGGGTGCCCCACGGTGGCGAGGAACGCGACGTCGGAGTAGTGGTCGCTGTACGCGTAGCTCGCCTGGAGGTCGATGCCGTTCTGCGCGGCATACGCGCGCACCGAGGCGGCCTTGTGGACGCCGTAGAGGGGTCCGTCGACGCGGCCCAGGTAGTGCCCGTCCTCCGAGAGGCGCATCTTGACGCCGATGACCTCCAGGTCCTCGCCCAGCGCGCGGCGCGCGTTCTGCACCAGCTCCTGGAGGCCCGTCGTGACGATGACGATGCGGCGGCCCGCCTTGCGATGCTCCGCGAGGACCTCGCGCATCCTCGGAAAGAGGCGCTCCTGGAGGCGCTCGTTCCAGACGCGCTCCATCTCGCGGCTCATCTCCTCGGCGCTGAAGCCTTCGAGGAAGGTGTAGCTCAACTCCACCATGCGGCTGCGCTTGAGCAGGCCCAGCACGTTGAGGCTGCGCCACGCGGCGCCCTTGGCGATGATCTTCGCGGCGTTCATCTGGACGTGCCGCTCGTAGCGGCGCCGCTCGGGGCTGCCCACGGGGAAGCGCACCGCCTGCTGCCACATCCAGTCCAGGAGGGCCCAGCCGAAGATGACGCCCGCGTCGCCGTGGAGGAGCGTCTTGTCGAAGTCGAAGAAGGCGGCGGCCCGTGCTGGCGCGGCGACCTCCTCGGCAGGCATCGGGCCCCGCGAGGGCGCTTTTCTGCTGTAAGGGTTTTCGCAGGCCAGGAGCGGGGGGTTCGGGGGGCGCAGCCCCCTGACGTCGTCTCGTCGTCTCCGCCGCGCCGCAGCGCCGCCAAAATGGGGGGTTTCAGGGGGGCGAGCCCCCCTGACGTGAAGTCCCGTTCCGGCAGACGATCAAGACGTCAGGGGGCTGCGCCCCCCGAACCCCCCGCTTGTGATCCCGGCGTCCAGAGCATCAGCTCCCGCCCTTCGGTGCGCCCGTGGAGGCGCCCCGCCGCCGCGAGGCGCTTGAGGTGGTAGTGGAGCGCCTGGCGGCTCACGCCAAGCTCGCGCGCCAGGGCCGACGCGCTCACGCGGCCCCGCTCGTGGACGAGGGCGACGACGCGCTCCGGCAGCGGCGGCGCTCCGGGCGCCGCGCCCTGCGCGGCCACGTAGAGGCGGCGGCGCTGGCCGTCCGCGACGATGCGCACCTGCCCCGCCACCACGAGGCGGTGAAGGTGGTGGTCGAAGACGCCCCGCGCGAGGCCCAGCCGGCGCTGAAGCTCCCGCATGCTGACACCGGGCTCCTGCCCGATGGCCTCCACCATGCGCGCTCGCGTCGGGTGCTCCAGGAGCTTCGAGGGGGCGAGGCGGTGGTAGAGGGCCGCGAAGGCCAGGGGCCACCGGCGGCGGGCCCACGCCAGCGCGAGCCCCGCGGCGCCCGCCAGCGCGGCGGCGATCGCCCACGGCGCGAGGGAGGGGGGCCGCGCCGCGAGGACGGGGGGCGCGCTGGCGGCCAGCACGCGGACGGGCGGCTCGACGCGCACCGCGAAGGGCGCCGTGGCGTTCCCCGCCTGGGCCCGCGCCGCGAGCGTGGCGTTCTCCACGGCGCCGGGGAGGGCGTCCACGCGGAACGAGTAGACGCCGCCTTCGCGGGAGAGGAGCGTCGAGGCGAAGCCCGCGGGGAGCGCCAGCGTCACGGGCACGAGGTCCGTCTCCACCACGGTGAGCGTGCCCGAGCCGTGGGGGGCCAGCACCAGGAGCGTGGGGTCGACGCCAAGCTGCCGCGGCGACTCCGGGGGGCGCGGCGCCGGGGGCGGCGCCTCGTCGCGGGCGGGGGCCGGCGCGGCGCCTTCCGTCACGGGGGCGTCGTCCTGCGGCGCCCCCTCCACCGCGGCAGGGGGGCCCTCGGGGGCGGGGTCCTGCCGCGGTGGAGGGGGCGAGGCGGCGGGCGCGGTGGCGTTCTCCTGGGGCGGCGGCGCCGTCGCGTTGGCGCTCTCCTTCTCAGGCTCGGGGGGCGCCTGGAAGACGTGGACGACGTAGACGACGTCGTTGGAGGTGGCGTTGGAGGCGGTGTCCTGCGCGCGCATCACGACGCGGTGGTCGCCCGCCGGGGTGGCGTTGGTGACGCCGAAGGTGACGGTGAAGGCGACCGGCCTCCCCGGGACCACGGGGGACTGGCCCGCGGGGGAGGCCGAGACGGTCACGTCGGTGGGGTCCACGACGAGGGACACGAGGGCGGGGGCGACGCCTATGTTCGACACGGTGATGGTCGCGTTGGCCGTGAGGTTCCACGTCGCGTTGCCCCCGCTGCTGTCGATCTGCGCGACGAGGGTGGGGGTCGTCTGGGCCGAAGCCCCGGGGACCCCCCAGACGAGGGGGGCCCCCAGGAGGGCCAGCACGAGCAGGGCGCGACGCAGGGGCATGGAAGGCGGTCTCCTCCGCTCACGGGGTCTTGAGCCTTGGGGCGCGCCTCACACCACGAGGAAGGACGCTTGCCCCTGGGCCGACTCGGTGGCCTCCGTCGCGTAGACGACGACGCTTCCGAAGCCCGGCAGCGCCCCGGGGGAGACCGAGAGATGGACCTGCGCCAAGGCCCAGCCCCCTTCGGGGACGTCCACGGCGCTGGGGTCCACCTGGGCCGTTCCATTGACGCCCAGGAGCGCGGCGCTCAGGTCGACGTGGTGCGTGGGGCCGGTGGTGTTGTTGCCCAGGCTGCCGGGGGACCAGCCGACGGCCACGGAGCACGAGGCGTTGGCGCCGGCCAGGAGGATGGCCGGGCACGTGACCTGCACGACGAGGTGCGTGGAGTTGGTGACGTTGCCCGTCCCGTTGCCATCCGCAAGCGCGATGCCCACGGGGAAGAGCTCAGAGACGGTGCCGGCCGTCGTGAAGGCGGGGGCGGCCAGGGCGACGAGGGCGATGCCGGATGCGAGGAGGGTTCGGGTGGTTCTCAACAGTCTCACCAACGGCCAGGTGAGCGTGGGAAGGCATGCCGAGTTCGGACCGGTTTTGACGATCCGTCGCCGGGCCAGGGCGCAGCCTTATGCGGGCCCGGGCGCGATGGCGCGGCAGGTGGTCCCGTGACGGTGCTCCTCTACGACCTGCCCATCAGCCACTACTGCGTGAAGGCGAAGCGCATCCTCGCGTACAAGGGCGTGGAGTTCCAGACGGAGCGCGCGCCCTACCACGACAGGCAGGACCTCCTGGCCGTCTCGGGGCAGGACTACGTGCCCTACCTCCTCTGGGAGGACAAGGGCGTCGCGTGGTACGACATCCCCGACTTCGTGGAGTCCAAGAAGCCCGACCCCACGCTCTACCCCGGCAAGCAGCGCAACCTCGCGCGCATCCTGGACTCGTGGGCGCACGACGTGGTGGAGGAGGCCGTCTGGAAGTGCGTCGTGTTCGACGCGCCCAAGACGTTCTCCGACCCGCGCGAACAGTGGGTCTTCGTCGAGCTGCAGGAGCGCAAGCGCGGCCCGCTGGAGGTCATGGGCCTGCGCAAGCAGGAGTTCCTCAAGGGGCTCGTCAACGTGCTCAAGCCCGCCGAGGACCGCCTCGCGGAGAGCCCCTTCCTCCTGGGCGAGAAGCCCAGCCTCGCCGACTTCGCGCTCTTCGGCGCCACGGAGCCGCTGCCCTACACGGGGAACCCCATTCCCCGAGAGCTTCCGCATCTGAAGGCCTGGCGCGACCGCGTGGAGAAGGCGGCGCCGGTGCCCAAGGCTCACGCGTAGAGGTACGCGTAGACGCCCAACGGGAGCCAGAGCGCCAGCGCGAACGCGAAGAGCGCGAGCCCGCGCCGGATCTCGGCCTTGCGCTTGGGCGCGTCCAGCGTGTAGACGGGCTTGCCGTCGGGGTCGCGCCCCACCATGGTCTTCGAGCCGCCCAGGCGGACGTGGGTGAGGCTCCAGCCCAGCGCGACGGCGCCCGCGAGGAACATCGCGTTGCCGAAGCCTAGAGGCGTCGGGCGGCCCACGGCGAAGCACGCGGCCACGACGGCGAGATACGCCAGCGGCCAGCGCGCCCAGCGGGGGATGCTATCACGCATGGCTCGCTTCCTGGAGCCGCCGCAGCACGAAGGCCGGGTCGAGGCTCGCGAGGAAGTGGCCCGCGCGGGGGCCCTTCTTGGCGCCCAGGAACGCGGCGTAGAGCGCCTGGAACGCCTTGCCGCCGGGGAGGCCGACCTCCTTGGCGCTCTCGTGGATCGCGTTGTGGATGGCCTCCGCGCTGCGCGCGCCGTGGGCGAGCCGGCCGTGGAGCGCGCGCAGGAAGCGGCGCTCGTTCTCGCCCACCTGCGCCGCGGCCTCGGGCGTCCAGTGCTCGACGATCTTCGTGCGCGCCTCGGCGGGCGCGAAGTGGTCGAGCCAGTACTTCGCGTGCTCGACGCGCGCCTTGAGGTGCTCCTCGTCGGCCTTGGAGAGGTCGCCCACCATCTCGCTGCGCTGGAGGATGGCCTTCACCTTGGGCCAGTCGCCATTCGTCAATTCCGTGAGCAGCACGAGGTGGTTGTACGGGATCGCGGGCGGCGCCTCGGCGGGCACCTGCCCCGAGGGCTGCGACAGCTCGACGACGCGGTCAAGCTCCTTGAACTGCGGGTCCTCGCGGGCCTGCGGGCCGCCGGTGAAGAACGCCTGCTCCCAGCGGTCGTATTCGTTGACCAGGTCGACGATGCCAAGCCCGGGGTCGAAGTCGATGTGCTTGGAGGGCTGATAGCGCGCGATGAGGAAGCGCAGCGTCTCGGGGGGCGTCATGCGCAGCATCTCGCTGGCGCTGATGGCGTTCCCCGCGCTGCTGTGCATGGCGCCGCCGGACTTCAATTGGATGAACTCGTAGACGGTGCGCAGCGGGGGCGCGTAGCCGAAGACCTTCTCGCTGATCTCGACGCCCGTGTCCCACGAGCTTCCGGCCGCGGCGTGGTCCTTGCCCATGGCCTCGAAGGTGACCTCCAGGAACTTCCAGCGCGCGGGCCAGTCCACGCGCCAGGGGAGCTTGCCTTCGCCGGGGACGCGGATGTCCTTCTTCCCCTCGTGGCCGCACGCCTCGCAGCGGTACTCGATGAAGGGGTACTCGTAGAGCGTGGGGATGGGGCCGTTGAGCCGCTGGCAGCCGGCGCACTGGACGTTGAAGGGGATCCAGTTCTTGGGCAGCGCGCGGCCCGAGACGCGGGTGATGATCTCGTCGACGACGTTGGTCTGCTCCAGCGCGTCCTTCGTCGCGTCGAGGTACATCCCCTTGCGGTACATCTCGTGGGCCAGCAGCACGCGCGGGCGCACGCCGAGGGCCTCCAGGTCCTTGAGGAACGGGTCGAGGAAGTGCGCCGCGTAGTTGTCGTGGCACCCGTCGGGGCACGGGATGTCGCAGAGGGGCTTGCCGACGTGCTCCTGGTAGACGCCCGCGTCGAGGAAGGGGTAGACCTTGCGGAGGGGATCGTAGGTGTCGCCGATGTAGATGAGCTCGGCGTCGCACCCCATCTTGTCGAGGCTGCGGTAGACCAGCTCGGTGGTCAGCACCTCGCGCATGTTGCCCACGTGGATGGGCCCCGAGGGGGTGATGGCGGTGGCGAGGACGTGCCGGGAGCCGCGGCCCGCAAGCTCCTTGGCCAGGACGTCGGCCCAGTGCATGAGCCGCGGAGGCGCGACCGCAGGATAAACCCTAGGGGACCCTGCGGGCCCGCGCCGCGGCGAGGTAGGCGCCGCCTGCGAGCAGCGCCGCGACGCCCGACTGCCACACGTCGCCCCGCAGCGCCGCCGCGCGCATCGCGGGGCTCCACCCCACGAGGCTGGCCGCCGCGTTGAGCGCCCAGGCCGCGGCCACCAGCGCGGCCGCCGCCAAGAGGGCGCTCCGCTCTTCGCGCGCCGCGCCCCACGCCGCGAGGATCGCGCCGCTGAGGACGAGTGGCGTCATGACGCCCCACGACCACGCCGGGCAGGAGAGGGCGCCGCCGGGGCAGCGCAGCGGGGGCTCGCCCGCGACGTGGATCGCGATGGACGCCGCGACGAAGAGCGTCGCGCCCGCGGCGGCGAGGGCGAGCGCGCGCAGGAGGGCCGGACGCATGCCTGCCCTTCGGAGGCGCGGGCGCTTGGACCTGCCGCTCCGGCCGTGGCGCGGTGCTTTCAAGGGGGGTCGCCCCACTCCCCCGCCGTGGCGACCCGCCTCCAGCGGCTGCGACGCGATGGGCTCCGGGAGTCCTTCACGTTCGCCGGCCCCGCCCTGCGCCGCGCCGCGCCCTGGCTCCTTGCGGGCGTCTTCGCGGCGGCAGTCCTCGTGCGGCTCTGGCCCGCGGTGCGCTTCGGCGTGTGGGGCTCTGACGAGGGCGAGTACCTCTACCTCACGCGCCGCCTGGTGGACACGGGGCGCATCTCCTTCGCCTACCAGGGGTGGGGCGTCGCGTATCCGTACTTCCCGGGCCTCTTCGTCGTGAGCGGCGCCGTCACGGCGGTCCTGGGCGTGGACGTCTTCCACGCGACGCTCTGGACGACGCCCGTCCTCTCGGCCATCCTGCCGGTGCTCGTGGGCCTGCTCGCCTACCGCGTCACCAGCGACCCGCGGGCGGGCCTCGTCGCGGCGGCGTTCGCGGCCGTGACCGCCGGCATCGTCGTCACCACGAGCCACGCGATGCCCGGCGCCCTGGGCCAGTTCCTCCTCCTGGGCCTCCTCGCGCTCCTGCCCGACGCGTACAAGGACCGCACGCACCTCGTCTGGCTCTCCCTGGTGGGCGCGGCGCTCATCCTCACGCACCACCTCTCCACGTACTTCGCCATCGGCATCCTCGTCTTCATCCCGTTCTGGCGCGAGCTGACGCAGGACCACTATGATGTCTTGCGCCTCCGCGTCGAGGTGCCCTTCGCGCTGGCCATGATCGCCGCGACGCTCGTGTGGTGGCTGGGCGTCGCGGGGCCCTTCCGCGACCAGATCGTGGGCGACGAGATCAAGCTCAACCCCTGGCTCACGGCGGCGATCTTCCTGCTGCCCCTGGCGGCCGTGCCCGCGCTCGTGGCGTACAAGCGCAGCCGCGCGCGCTGGTTCCTGCTGCCGCGATACCCCTCCTTCCCGCGCCAGAGGAGGCTTGTCGTGGGCGGCTTCCTCCTCTTCGCGGGCGTCGCGCTGGCGCTGGTCCTCGTGAAGCTCCCCGGAAGCGACATCGACCTGCCCTGGTCGACGTTCTGGTACACGCTGCCCCTCATCGCGTTCCTCTGCTTCGTGCCGCTGGGCATCGCGCTGGCGCGCTTCTACCGCCAGGGCACCATGATCGGCGCGTGGACCTACGCCATCCTCGCCTCGCTGGCGTTCGCCATCGCCACCAACAGCCACGTCCTCTTCCCGTTCCGCCACGTGGACTACATGACCGAGGCCATGGCGATCTTCGTCGCCATCGGCATGCTCGTGGCCTACGACGAGACGCTGGCCTCGCGCATCCCCGCGGACCGCCCGCGCGTGAGGGCCTACCTCGTCGCGGGGCTCGTGGCCCTCCTCGTCGTGGCCGCCGTCGCCAGCAACCCGCCCCGCGAGACGCTGGGCGGCTTCGAGGAGGGCATCAGCCAGGAGGAGCTTTCCGCCGTCCAGTGGGCCGCCGCGCACCATGATATCATCCCCCCGGGCGCCACCATCGCGGCGGACCATCGCGTCTCGTCGCTCCTCTGGGGGCTCGCGGACCTGCACGCGACGTGGGACTACACGCCGCAGACGTACCACGCCGAGAACCTCAGCGCCGTGAAGGGGGAGCTTGCCCACGCGCAGGTCCCCGCCGAGGGGCACGCCCGCGTGGACTACGTGTTCCTCTCTCCCGAGATCGAGCAGGGCGTGACGCTCCTCCAGTGGGAGAACAGCGCGCCCATGAGCGCCGCCGCCGTCGCGAAGTTCGCCAACGCCACCGTCTTCCCCAAGGTGTACGACGAGGAGGGCGTGCGCATCTACCGCGTGAACTGGACGGCGCTGGACGCGGCGACGTGACTCACCTCTGGTGATCGCGCATGCGCCCCCCTTTTGTAGGGGAGCGCGTTGCGGCCCCTGGATGGCCGAGGCCGCGTCGAACGTCTTCCTGCTGCTCAGCGCGGTCATCACGCTGGGCTTCCTGGGCTACATTCTCTACGAGCGGACGCGCGTGAGCGAGGTCCTCATGCTCCTGGCGTTCGGCGTCCTCGTGGGGCCCGTGCTGCACCTGGTGCCCGTGGAGAGCTTCGCCGCCGCGGCGCCTTTCTTCACGACGCTGGCGCTGGCGATGATCATGCTCGAAGGCGGCCTGGAGCTCCACCTCCAGGACCTCGTCGCCGCCGCGGGGCGCAGCAGCCTGCTGGCGCTCCTGGGGTTCGGCCTCTCCCTGGGCGGCGTCGCCGTGGCCGCGCACGCGCTCCTGGGGCTGGGCTGGCTGGAGAGCGCGCTCCTGGGCGCCATCCTGGGCGCCGCGAGCAGCGTCGTCGTCTTCCCCCTCGCCGCGCGCCTCGCCGCCAGCGACCGCGTGCGCGTCATGCTGGGCCTGGACGCCGCGCTGGGCGAGGTCTTGAGCGTCGTCTCCGCCATCACGCTCATGGAGGCCCTCTCGCTCCAGCAGGCCAACGTCGCGCACGCCGCGCAGCAGATGGCCGCCCAGTTCAGCGTCGCCATCGTGCTGGGCCTCGTCGCGGGCGTCGCGTGGGCGAGGCTCCTCACGGCGCTCGCGGGGAAACGCTATCACTACATGCTCACCATGGCGGTCGTCCTCGCGCTCCACGTGGGCGTCGTCGCGCTGGGCGGGAGCGGCCCCATCGCCGTCCTGGTCTTCGGCGTCGTCCTGGGCAACGCGTCCACGCTGCGGCGCGCGGGGCTGCGGGCCAGCGACTTCACGCCGGAGATGCGCACGTTCCAGGGGGAGATCACGTTCTTCCTGCGCACGTTCTTCTTCGTCTACCTGGGGATGACCGCGAGCCTCGCGCAGCTCACGGGCCGCTCCTTCGCCGTCGCCAGCGGCGCGCTGACGCTGGCGCTCCTCCTGGCGCGCCTCGTCGCGGCGCGGGTGGCGATCCTGCGCGGCGGGTTCGAGCCGGGCACCACGGCCCTCCTCGCCACCATCATCCCGCGCGGCCTCGCCGTCGCCATCCTGGCCGCGCTCCCCGCGGCGGAGTACGGCCTTGCGTTCGCGCGGGACTTCCCGGGCTACGCGCTGGGCGTCATCGTGCTCTCCAACCTCGTCGCCACGCTGGGGGTGCTCGCGTTCGGCCGCGCGCGGAGCCGCGAGGTGTCCGTGGCGGAGCCCGCCCCGCGGGAGGCACGCTCCAACGCCGCCGCTGGAATCCTTAAATGAGGGCAGGCCGGAACCCCGATCCATGCTTTCGCGCCCCCTCCTGGCGGCCGCCCTCGTGGCCCTCGCCTTCGCGGGCTGCGTCCAGAGCGGCGAGACGCCCGGCGCCGTCACCGTCACGCCCGCGGGCACCGGCGGCGCGCCCGCCTTCCGCCTCGTGGACGTGGCGGGCTCCTCCGACGTCAGCGAGCCCTCCATCGCCATCGACCACAAGGGGCACCTCTACGTCAGCGCGCCCACGGGCCTGCCCCACGCGTCGAGGCTCTGGACGAGCGCGGACGACGGCGCGACGTGGAAGGAATTGACGCCCAACCCGACTCCGCTGGGCGGGGGTGACACGAGCATCGCCATCGCTCCGGATGATAGCATCTACGTCACGGACCTCTGGGCCGGGAGCGCCACCATCAGCACGAGCCACGACGGGGGCGCCTCGTGGTTCGCGAGCCCCATCGCGAGCCCCGTGCCCTTCTACGACCGCGAGTGGAACGCCGTCGACAAGGAGGGGCGCGCCTACTTCCTGGGGCGCACGTTCACGCCGGGCATCGCCGCGTGGGTGAGCCGCAGCGACGACGGCGGCATGACGTGGATCCACGCCGGCAACCCGTGGATCAACCCCGACACGAGCCAGGAGAGCCAGGACGGCCCCCTGATCGTGAACCCCAGGACCGACGAGGTCGCGGTGGTCTACAGCTGCCCCGGGCCCGCGGTGTGCGTCTCCACGAGCAAGGACCAGGGCATGACGTGGGCCTCCCACGTCGCGGCCAAGGCCTCGGGCAGCGTGGGCAACGACTTCGCGGGGCTCGCCGCCGACGCCGCGGGCAACTGGTACGTCGCCTACGCGGAGTCCGTGGAGAAGGGCACCGTGATCAAGGTCGCAAGCTCGCGCGACGGCGCGACGTGGAGCGTGCCCCAGGTGGTGACCCGCGACGCGGGCACGCGCCTCTTCCCGTGGATCGTCGCGGGCTCCGAAGGGCGCGTCGCCATCGCGTGGTACGGCACCGGCGTCGCGGGCGACCCCAACGACCAGGCCGCGATGAAGGACGCCCGGTGGGACGTCATCATGGCCCAGAGCCTCGACGCCATGGGCGCCGCGCCCTCGTGGCAGCTCACGCGCGTCAACGCGGAGCCCGTGCACACCGGCACCATCAGCACCGAAGGGCTCGACCCCAGCAACCCCAACCCGCCCGACCGCGGCCTGGGCGACTTCTTCACCACCGCCGTGGGCCCCGACGGCATGGTGCAGATGGCGTTCATGAAGGGCGAAGGCGGCAAGGTGGGCCTCGTCGTCGCGCAGCAGACCAGCGGCCCGAGCCTCCTCGCGGGCCCCGTGCTGCCCGTGGCGACGCCGAGCGCCGGCGGCCTCCCGGTGACCCTGCCCACGCTCCTGGGACCGTGATAAGGTTTAAGGGGGCGAGGGAACTGCCCATCCATCCCCGTAAGGGGAAACCATCCCTGGCCGGAATGGGGTAGCTTGGTTCATCCTTGGGGACTGTGGATCCCCGGACTCGTGTTCAAATCACGGTTCCGGCCCTTGCCATCGCCGCGCGAGCGCGACTGGTTGTCGCCCCCGGAGCGCCGCGCAAGCGGCGCGGAGCGGGGCGCGCAGCGCGTATTGCGCCGCTGGTACGCCAGCGGTCCTGGATCACGGTTCCGGCCCTTCATCTCGTCATCCGCGTGGTGGTCCCTTGGCCGAGCGCGCTGAACTCGAGTCCTTGGGCTGGCTGAACATCGTCACCGGCCTGGCCGTCGTCGCCGCCACGCTGCTCTCGGCGGGGCTGGAGCCCAGCGCCTACTGGTTCAGCCTGATCGAGGGGCTCCTGCTGCTGGGCGTCGCCGGGTACGCCGCGGGGGCCTGGGAGCGCATGAGCGCGGGCCGCCGCGTGGGCCTCTCCATCCTCGCCGCGGCCATCGCGTTCGCGCTCCTCGCCGAGTGGTGGTCCGCCGACTTCCCCGTGAGCCTTCGCCGCGTCATGATTGCGCTGGGCCTCGTGGGCACGCTCGTCGGGGCCTTCGCGGCGTGGAAGGCCCGCCCCGCGGCGTGAGCTTCCCCTTGGCGTTTTCCGCACCCTTCAAACCGTTCATACCTGCGGCCCAAGGCCTCTGGCGGGGGGCTTATCCACCCCGCGCGCCAAGGGGGAGGCATGCCCCGCGCGGACCTCGAAGCCGGCTCCTGGCTCAACGTCGCCCTCGGCCTCCTCATCCTCGCCGTGACGCTCCTCTCCGGCGGGCTCACGCCCCTCCTTCTGTGGGGCAACGTGGCGGCCGGCGTCGCGATCCTCGCCCTCTCCGCCTACGAGGCCTCGCGCTGGGGCGCCCTGGGCCGCGCGCGCCTGGTGGGCCTGAGCGCCGCGAGCGCCGTCATCGGCGTCGCCCTCGTCCTCCTCTGGGCATCCTCCGCCGAATCCCTGAGCCTGCGGCGCATCCTCTTCGTGCTGGGCGCCCTGGTGGTCGCCGTGGGCGCCTACGGCGCGTGGAGCCTCCGCGCCCGCGCGCCCGCCCCCGCCGCGGCCTGAGACGCCTGGAGGTTCTCCTCGGTCTTCGACGCGTCGGGCCCAGGCCCATTCCGGAAGGCTCACATGCAGGGCGCCGCGTGCCTGTCGCATGAAGGCCTGGCTGAAGTGGACCCTCATCGTCGTCGGCGCCCTCGTCCTGCTCTACGGCGCGCTCGTCGCGTTCGCCTCCTACAGCAACGGGAACGACGTGAACGTCACGCTCAACGTCGGCGTGAGCGGCAGCTCGATGTACATGCGCTGCGACCAGGCCAAGTCCACGCCCGGCGTCTGCGGTGGCGGGGACCAGGCCACCGTCACGGTCCACAAGCGCGACCGCGTCCACCTCACCATCCACAACGACCAGGGCGGCGACCACACCCACGACTTCAACGTCCAGGGCTGGCAGTACGCGTTCCCGCCCGTCTCGCCCGAGATGGAGCTTCACCAGGCCGACCAGTCGTGGACCTTCACTGCGTGGGCCTCCGGAAGCTATCACATGCTCTGCGAGCTGACGGGCCACGACGCCGCCGGCATGCACGGGACCTTCGTCGTCCAGTAGGCAGGCGGGCAGCCGGGGGCCCAAGCGGCGACCGGGTGACGGAAAGGATATCCACGCCCGCAAGGTCAGGCGAGGCATGCAGTCGCGCATGCGCGTCGGCCGGCACCCGATCCACCCCATGCTGGTGGTGTTCCCGGTCGCCCTCTTCCCCGTCCTCGTCGTCCTGGACGTCCTCCACGGCTACTTCCGCAGCGACCCCACGTTCTGGCGCATCGGCTTCTGGGCCGCCGTCGGGGGCGTCGTGACGACGGTCCTCGCCATGATCCCGGGCCTCGTCGACCTCTCGGCGATCCCCGACGAGTCGCCCGCGCACCGCACCGCGCTCGTGCACCTCGGCGTCGGCGTCGTCATCCTCGTCCTCTACCTCGGGGCCGTCGCCGCGCGCTGGCCCGCCGGCAGCGACGACGCCCGCTTCCTTCCCGCGGTCGTCGTCGACGTGCTGGGCCTCCTCGCCATCACGGCGCAGGGCTGGCTGGGCGGCGAGCTGGTCTACAAGCACCACGTCGGCGTGCTCACGCCCTCCGAAGGGGGCGACCCCGTCACGCTGGAGGCGCGGCCGGCGCAGGGCCCGTCCTCCGCGCGAGGAGGCGCTCGCCGACCTGGCGCCGAGCGCCCTTGAGCTCCCCCGTCGCAGCGCCCGAGAGCAGCGCGTCCATCATGCGCCCCTTGGCGTCCAGCACGGCGGCCACGTCCTCGTCCACTGTCTCCTCCGCCAGGAAGAAGTGCGCCGTCACCGGCTTCGTCTGCCCGCGCCGGTGGATGCGGTCCATGGCCTGGCGGTGGTTCGCCGGGTTCCAGTCCAGGTCCGCGAAGACCGCGTGCGTCCCCGCCGTGAGCGTGAGCGCCGTGCCCGCCGCCACGAGCTGCCCCAGGAAGACCATGCACGCGGGGTCCTCCTGGAACGCCTTCTCCGCCGCGACGCGCTCCTCGGGCGGCGTCTCGCCGTGGAGCGTCGCGGGCTTGAGGTCCGCAAGCGCCTCCGCGAGGCTCGCGAGCGCATTTCGATAGCGCGAGAACACGACGACCTTGGCGCCCTGCCGCGCCAGCGAGCGCACGAACGCGACGACCTCGGGCATCTTGCCCGAGAGCGCGGCCTGCTTGAGGCGCTCCAGCTTGCCGCCCGCCTTCGCGCTGGAGAGCGACGCCGCGCCCTCCGCCTTCACGAACGACTCGAAGTCCTCCTCCAGCGCGACGTAGGCGCGCCGCGCCTCGGGCGGCAGCCGCACGCGGTGCCACTGGATCGTCTTCGCGGGAAGCTCCGGCAGCGCGACCGCCTTCTCGCGGCGGATCATGACGCCCTCCAGGAACTGCCGCAGCCGCGAGAGCACCGCCTCGCGCACCTCGGGCGTCCCGCCCTCGAAGGGCTCCTCGAAGCGGCGCTTGAACCACGCGCCGTCGCTCCACTCCTCGGGGTGCAGGAAGGCAAGCTGCGCGCGCACCTCCTCGGGCGTGTTCATCACGGGGGTCCCGCTGACGACGAGCCGGCGCGGCACCGCCTGAAGCCGCTCGCGCACGACGCGGGCGCGGCCGGACTGCGCGTTCTTCACGTAGTGCGACTCGTCCAGGATCACGAGGTCGAACGCGTCGGGCCGCACCGCGTCCCCCAGCGCCTCCAGGTTGCTGTACCCCGTGACGACGTACTTCTCGGGGCCCGAGAGCGTCGCCGGGTCCGCGCCGGGGCCCAGCACGACGGCCCGTTCGGAGGTGAACTTCGCCACCTCGCGGCGCCACACCTCGCGCGCCGACGCCGGGCAGACCACGAGCACGCGCCCCGGAAGGAACTGCGCCGCCGCGACGGCCTCCAGCGTCTTGCCCAGCCCCATGTCGTCGGCCAGGAGGCAGGTGTGGGCGTGGTGCAGGATGAACGCGACCGCCTCGCTTTGATAGCCCGCAAGCGCCGCGTCCGGGTTGAGGCCGGGGACGGCGCGGTCCAGCGCGCCGTGGAACGGCTCGCGCAGCCGCGGCCGCGCCCCCGAGAGGTCCTCGGGAAGCTGGGGCGCCCACGAAAGGTGGCGCGCGTTGGCGGGCGCCAGGCGGCGGTACGTCACGTCCGCGCCCAGCGCGCGGAGCCCCTCCTCCACGTCCACGACGCGCGTCGCCGGCACGAGGACGTGCCCGTTCTCCGCATCCACCACCGGCTCGCCCCCGAGGATGCGCACGAGCGCCGCGCGCAACGCCTCGTTCGCGACGGGGGATTCCGCGCCCGCCTCGCGCAGCCGCGCCGGGAGGCACCCCGGGTCCAGGAGCACCTCCACCGCGCGCAGCGGCTTCGGGTTGAGCGAGAGGTCCGGCGCCACCTCCGCGGAGCGCCACGCCTCCAGGAGCCACGACGCGAAGCCCGCGCCCTCCGGGAGGCTCCACATCTCCGCGGGCAGGGCGCCCGGAAAGGGCACGCCGCCCCGCGCCGCGAGCCCCGCCGCCAGCGCGAGCGATCCCTCGGAGCCCGGCGACTCCAGGCGAACGTGGATCGTCTCGCCCAGCGCGCGCTGGTGGAACCACGCACGCCCGGCGCCACCCGTGCCCGCCCGTGCGCGCAGCCCGCGCGCCGCGAGAAGCTGGAGAGCCTGCGCCAGCGTGCGCGCCTCGCCGCTCATGGCGCCCGCCTCCTCGCGGCGCCACCAGAGCCAGCGCAGCGCCTCCGCGGCCGGCTCGGGAAAGGGCCCCGCCGACGCGAGGCGCAAGCGGCCCGGGTCGCGGGGGTCGAGGGCAAGGGCGAGGAGAGTGGGGTCCGCGGGGGGCGGAGGGGGCGGCGCGGGCGCGGCCGGCGCGGGGGGCGCGACCGGGGGCGGCGGCGCGGGGGCAGGCGGCTCCGGCGTCGGGGGCTGGACGAGGATCACCGCCAGCGCGTGCTCGCAGGGCTGCGCGTCGCCGCAGTCGCACCGCGAGGCCAGGGTGGAGAGGTCGACGCGGGTGCGCACGCCGATGAGGCCGGAGAAGTTGGCGGTGGCGGTGGCGCCCTGCACGGCGCAGCCGCGCATCCAGCGCCGCGCGGCGAGGCGGGCGCGCTCCCAGCGCTCGGCGGGGACGTGGCGGAGCCGTGGGTCGTCCTGGAGCGCGGGCATCCCGTCTGGAGGGAGCCGGGGAGCGGCCTTCAACGTTCCGAACTGGGCCTTGCCAGGAGGGCGCCGTGGCGGTAGCCGGGGAGGGGCACGCCGCGCCAGGCGCGC
Organism: Pseudomonadota bacterium; assembly: GCA_021325135.1. Classification (GTDB taxonomy): domain Archaea; phylum Thermoplasmatota; class SW-10-69-26; order JACQPN01; family JAJPHT01; genus JAJPHT01. Next base: position 22,594 of record JAJPHT010000014.1, read on the forward strand.
AGGAAGCGCGGCCAGGGCCAGTAGGCGTCTCCGGGGAGGCTTGCGAGGGAGACGCCCTCGGGCCCCGCGGCGTGGGCCACGGCCCAGTGCATCATGGGGGCGCGGCGGCCCACGTCCAGGAGCACGATGGCGGGGCCGCTCTCGGCGAGGTGGCGGGCGAGGCGCGCGACGTCGCGGTGCCCCCAGACGTAGCGCGCGTCGAGGCCCAGCGCCCGCGCGGCGCGCAGGAGCCCCCAAGGGGTCGTGCCCAGGAGGCGGAAGGGCGTGTCGGGAGGGTGGGCGCGGTCGAGGGCGCGCACGTCCACGGGCCGTCCGTGGTGGTGGAGAAGGGTGGCGAGGGCGGCCTGCGCGCAGCCGTTGCGCCCCGCGGCGGGGTACGACCTCATGCCGCGACGTTCACCGGGATGCGCGTGGGGTCGCAGTCCAGGAGGGCCTGGGCCACGACGGGGAAGTGGTCGCTGGGGAGCTTCCCCTGGACGCGGTCGCGGACGACCTGGTAGTGGGAGAACTGCTGCACGTGGCGGCCCAGGATGTAGTCAATGCGGTAGAGGCCGCGGCCGGTGAAGCGGTGGAAGGTGCCGTTCCACTTGGTGGGGACCTCGGTGGCGCTGGCCCAGCGGGAGTCCACGAGCGCCGCGCCCGCAGTGCCGGTGAGGTAACGGTACGTGCCGCCGCGCTGGAGGGCGTTGAAGTCGCCGGTGAGGAGCACGGGGAGGTCGCGGGGGAGGCGCTGGTGGATGAGGAGGGCGCCGCGCTTCCTGGCGGTGGGGATGAGGTGGTCGAGGTGCGTGTTGAGGTGGAAGAAGCGGCCCCCGGTGTCCTTGTCGACGAAGGTCGCCCAGGTGGCCATGCGGGGGACGAGGTTCCCCCAGTGGCGGCTGCCCGGGACGTGGGGCGTTTCGCTCAGCCAGAAGTTGCCGGTGGCCTCCACCTTGAACTTGGCCTTGCGGTAGAAGATGGCGTTGTACTCGTCGCGCCTGCCGCCGAAGCGGGCCTCGCCCAGCACGCCGTACTCGGGGAAGTGCTGGTGGAGGAAGTCGATCTGGTCCTGGAGCCCCTCCTGCGTGCCCAGAAGGTCTGGGTGGTGGCGCGCCACCACGGCGGCGGCCGCGTCGCGGCGGGAGGACCAGCCGTTGGCGCCGTCGGACTCCTTGTCGCGCCTGAGGTTGAAGCTCATGACCTTCAGCGCGACCTCGTGCTCGGGCGTCAACGAGCGGTTGGTTGTCTGGCGGAGGCCTTGAACGTTGCTGCGACGTGCGGACCGGGCCATGACCCCTGAGGTGCGGCCTGGATGGGTGCTGGAGGTTGCGGTTTTCCACTTCCGCGGATTCGGCCCATGCGCGCGTCCGCGTCCTCGTCGTCTCGCCGGCATCCTCGCAAGCCAAGTCGCCCGGGCGGCCTCTGCCGTATCGGTGGACAACCCGTGCTGATCGCCGAACCGAAGACCGAATCCGGCCCGAAGGAGCTCCGCGTCAAGATCGGGGTCGAGTACCACCTCAAGCTGCACGCCCTCAAGCTCCTGCGGGGGAAGCGGATGAGCGAGGCGGTGGAGGAGGCGCTGGAGTTCTACTTCGAGCGCGTAAGGGCGGAGACCGAGGCGCAGCAGGGCGAGGCGATCCAGCTTCCGCCCCTCTCCGCGCTGGGCGTCGACGAGTGAGGGGCGCGTTTCGAGCCCCGATCCAGAAACGTTCTTCTTCTCCCGGCCCGCGGGGGGCGCATGTCGCTCGCGGGCCTCCTGGTGGTCGTTCCGCTCCTGGTGGTCCTGCCAGGCTGGCTGCTCGTCAATGCCCTCTTCGTGCCCCGGCGCGTCGCGCTGGGGTGGATGACGCGGGCGTACCTGGCCGTGGCGGGCGGAGCCCTGCTTCTGAGCCTGGTGGGCGTGATCCTGGGCCTCCTGCCCCACCGCAAGACGGGCTACTACGAGACGCTGGCCACAGGGGCGCCCACGGTGGAATTGGCCATGCTCGCCGTGATGGCGCTCCTCTTCTACGTGGGCCTCGTCCGGGGGGCGTACCCCCGGGTGGCGGCGCGCTTTCCCAAGCTCGTGGCGGCGCCCGAGCCGAAGAAGGACGTCGTCGCCTACGAGAGCCGCTGAACGAGGGCCACCAGGGCCACGGCCACGGCGAGGATCGCGCTCACGGTGAGCACCTCCCGGGCGGCGAGGGCGTCCTCGTCCGGCCGGGCGTCGATGCGGAGGGTCCGGGTCATCGAGGGGCCCGCAGCGGTCCCACGGCTTGAGCCTTCGGGATCGAATACTCCGCCTAGGAGTGAAACCCTTATTTGGCCGGTCGCCGGATGGGGTCGCATGGCTCCGCCCGACGTGGAGGAGAAGGCCCGTGCCCTGGACGAGCGAGGCCTGCTGGAGGCCCTGGGCCTCACGAAGTACGAGACCAACGCGTACCTCTCCCTCCTGCAGCTGGGCGTGAGCGACGCGCGCGAATTGTCGCGCGCCAGCGGCGTCCCCACGTCGAAGATCTACGAGACCATGGTGCGCCTGGAGGCGCTTGGCCTCGTGGAGGTGCAGGCCAGCCGCCCGCGCAAGTTCATGGCGCGTGAGGTGGGCGAGGCGCTGGACGAGCTGAAGAACGCCAAGCGCCGCGAGTTCGAGGGGCTCCTCAAGAGCCTCCCCTCCCTGGAGCAGCGCCTCAAGGTCCGCGCCCGCACGAGCCCCAAGGAGTCCACCTTCTGGAGCGTGACCACCTCCTGGCACGACTTCGCCAACAAGCACCTCGCCAAGGCCGCGGAGGCCAGCGAGGAGGTGCTCATCTACGTCGACCTCTCGGGCTGCTTCGGCGACCTGCTCCAGGCCATGAAGAGCGGCACGGAGCCCAAGAGCTTCAACGAGGCCGACATCCGGATCCTGGAAGCGATCCGCAACATCCGCAAGCACCTGCGCAACGAGAAGGTGAGCTTCCGCATCCTCGTGGGCGCGATGCCGGCCGACAAGGAGGCCGCCCGCGCGTGGATCAGCACCATCGGCGGGCCGCGCATGTCCACCAAGTTCCGCGTCGCGGAGCCCGGCCGCCAGCAGTTCCTCGTGCTGGACCGCGAGGGCGTCATCCTCCTCCTCATGAACCCCGCGCGCGTCGGCACGCCCCTGGGCAGCACGTTCGCGCAGGACGCGGGCCTCGCGCGGGAGATCGTGGGCGCGTTCAACGAGATGTGGGACCGCAGCGAGCCCGTGGTGGCGCGCGCGCCGGTCGCGTCGGGCTAGGGCGCCTTGGCGAGAAGCGCGGTGACGCGGTAGAGCCCCGTGCGCTCCAGCCGCGAGGCCGCCTCCGTCGTCTCCTCCTGGAGCGCGAGCCCCGCGCGCGCCGCCGCGGCCAGCGTGTGCGAGCCCACGCTGCGCAGCAGCAGCCGGCCGCCGGGCGCGAGACCCCGCGCGGCGCGGCGGAAGAGGCGCTCCAGCGCGTCGCCCTGGAGCCAGTCGGGCGCGTCGAGGAGGTCGACGGCGTCGTAGGTCTCCGGCCGGCCTGCCAGGTGCGCTGCCACGTCGCCCACCTCGACGCGCAGCCGGCGCGCGCCGCGACGCATGGCATCCAGACGCCGGGGGCGCAGGTGCGCGGGCGGCGTCGCGTAGCGGTGCAGCGTGGCCAGCTGCATCCACGGGTTGTCGCGCAGCAGCGTGTGGGAGAACACCTCGTCGAGGCGGCGCGCCAGCACGCGGTCGTAGTCGCGCAGCGCGGCGGCCTGCTCGGCGGGCACGCCGAAGAGGCGCAGGAAGGGGCGCTGCGCGACGGCGCGGGCGAGGTCCGGCGCCAGGAGACGCGGCGCCAGCTCCTCGCGCCACAGGGCGTGGCTCTCCGCCACGTCGCGGCACTCCAGCAGGCGCTCGAGTGCGGGGAGGCCGCCCCGCGAGCGCACGAACGCGCGCACCCAGCGCAGCGGGCGGCCCGCGGCACCGTGGAGGTGGAAGCTCTCCTCGAAGGAGTCCGCGCGTTCGCGCCAGTGCTCCAGCGTGCCGGGCGGCAGGTCCAGGCGCGGCAGCAGCGCGGCGAAGGCCGGGTAGCGCCCGTCGCCGAAGAGGGGCGCGTAGTCGCCCGGCGAGCGCAGGAGCGTCTGCCGCTTCAGGCGCGCGAGGTGGACCTGCGCCGGGTTCACGTCCAGGGCCAGCACGTCGGCGCCGCAGGCGGCGTAGGCCAGGGCGTTCTCGCCCGCGCTCGCGATGCAGAGCACGCGCTCGCCGGGCCGGGGCGCCAGGAGGTCCGCGTTGAGGTCGGTGTCCTCCCACATGACGTGGAAGGCGGCCTCCCCCTGGCGCAGCGCGAGGCGCTGGGGCGCCCACGTCACGCGACCGCCTCCGCGACGATGGGGCGCCACTTGGCGCCGCGGCGCGCGTGGGGAAGCTCCTCCGCGCGCACGCAGCGCACCTGCGCGCCGCCGCGCGTCGCGAAGGCGCGCTCCAGGATCGGCAGGATCTCGGCGTCGCAGTCGCGGCGCGCCACGTAGTGGAACGCGACGCGGTCGCCCCCCTCGTGGACCATCTGATATCGCTCCACGGGCGCGCCGGCGAGGATCACCTCGTAGCAGGCGTCCAGCAGGAAGCCGGGCGTGAGGACGCGGCCGCCGGGGAAGCGGAAGGCGTCGTTGGCGCGCCCCTCCAACTCGACGAGCTCGGGGAAGGGCCAGCTGCACGGGCAGTCCGTCTCGCGCAGGCGCCCCAGGTCCCCCTGCTCGTAGCGCAGCACGGGGTTCGTCCACTCGTGGAGGTTCCACCCCACCAGCCGCCCCCCGTCGTCCTCGAGCCAGACAAGGTCGGTGAAGACGTGATAGCGCCGCTCCGGGCACTCCGCCGCGACGCGGCCCAGCTCCTCGGTGCTGTATTCGTCCAGCACGGGGGCGCCCAAGGCCTCGGAGAAGCGGTCGCGCTCGGCGCGCGTCGAGGCCTCCGAGTTGGTGCTCACGAGCCTGAGGCGCTCGCGGATGCGCGCCATCTGCGCGGGCGTGGCGGCCTCCAGAAGCTCGCGCAGGTGGCTGGGGTAGGCCGCGAGGACGTGCGGGCGCGCGGCGGCGAGGCGGCGCGCGATCTCGGCGGGCGGCGTGAGCGTGGGCACGTAGACCAGGGGATAGAGGCCCAGCACGGAGCCTACGGGGTAGGGCGAGGTGTAGACGTAGGCCTGCACGTGCCAGGGCCGATAGCGGAACGCGGGGCGCCACATGCGCCGCGTCGCGAGGCCGTGGTGGGCGAGGCGAGTGGGGTCGTGGCGCAGCGTGAGCGTCGCGCCGCTGGTGCCCGACGACACGCTGGGCAGCAGGCGCTCCGGCCGCGCGCGGCGGTCCACCACCGAGGGGCCCGCGCGCAGGAGGTCCGCCTTGGCGACCCGCGGCACGAGGCGCAGCGCGTCCTCGTCGGCGCGCAGGTGGGCGGGCGAGAAGCCGTGCGCGTCGTAGTGCGCGCGGTAGAACGGGCTGCGGTCGTACGCGTGCTCGACGAGGCGCCGCATGCGGCGCAGCGCGAAGGCGCGCTGCTCGCGGGGCGGGCGCCGCAGCGCGCGGGCCTGGGATGCCGCGTGCGCGGGGGCGCGGGCGAGGTTCAGCAGCGTCTCGGCGGGGGTGAGGGCACGCATTCAGATTCCTCCGTAGCGGACGAAGATGGCGGCGTAGATGGCGGCGTAGAGGACGATCCACAGGGCGACGTATGCCGCGAGGACGGCGCGGGGGCGGCGCGCGAGGGGCCCGCGCAGGGCGAGGCCCGCGAGGCCGAAGCCAAGCGCGACGGGCAGGAAGCGCTCCAGCCGGGCGGGGACGCTCAGCAGGGCGAACGGCCCCGCGGGCGCGTGCGCGAGGCCCAGCTCGTCGGCGTATACCTTGTAGGGGATGCCGCTCGCGGGGCCGGAGAGCATCGCGGCCGGACCGCGCGCGGCGACCTCGCCGTGGACCTGGGCGATCATGCCGGCGGGGATGCCAGGCAGGCGCGGCAGGAGCGGCGCGAAGAGGGCCGGGTGCGTGAGCACGACGAGGCCCCCCAGGAGGGCGCCCGCGGTCGCGGCGGCGGTGGCGGCGAGGCCGACGCGCCAGTCGCGCAGAGCGATCCAACCCAGGAGCGCGTCGGGCACGACGAAGAGCACCGTGGCCTCGGCGAAGCCCCAGGCGAAGGCCGCGGGGAGCGCCCAGCGCAGGTCGCGCATCGTCACGCCTCCCCAGGCGATCCCCGGGCACAAGAGGATTCTGATTTTTCTACTACCTTTGGGAGTGAAAAAGGCGTATCCTTCTTCACTCGTCCAACAGCGTCGCCCTTACGGCCTCGCGCACCGCCGCGCCGCCCAGCTTCCACGCCTCCAGGTGCCCCGCGCCCTCCACGACGTGGTGCCGCGCGAGCGGGCTCGCTGCGCGCACGAGGCGCCGCGCGTGGTCGGGGGGCACGCCGTGGTCCGCGGAGCCGCTGAGGTAGAGCACGCGGTCGGCCTTGGCCTCCAGAGCATGCGCCTCCGCGGGGAGCCAGCGCGCGCCCTCGGGCGCCAGCGCGCGTGATAGCACGCCGCCCGCGCGCAGGAGGGGGCGCCCCTTCACGCGGTACTGGAGGAGGTCGGGCGCCACCTGCTCGAAGATCGCGCTGGCCACGCCGCGCTCGTCGCGCGCCAGGGCGTGGTGCGCGAAGTAGCCCCCGAGGCTCACGCCCCAGACGTGGAGGGGCAGGTCGGGGAAGCGACGCCGCGCCCACGCCAGCACGTCGGCCCACTCGCGGTGGTAGAGCCCCTGCATGGCGTCGCTCTCGCCGAAGCCTCCATGGTCGAACGTGACGACGGAGAAGCCCAGCCCGCGCAGGAACGGGATGCGCTGGTCGCGGTGGAAGTACCCCTTCGCGGGCCCGATGCCCGGGTGGCCCAGCAGCACGACGCCGCGCGGCTCCGCGCTGGGGAAGAGGAGCGCCGCGAGCACACCGCCCGCCGCTCGCGGGACGCCGAAGGGCTGCGCGCCCCACTCCGCGGGCGGCGCGTCCTGCGGCTGCGCGAAGAGGTCCGCGAGGAAGGCGCGCTCCAGCAGGCGTTGGAGGACGCGCTCGTCCCGCGGATTCATCGCGTCCCCATGGCGGCTCCGCTCACAAGGGTTTCGGGGTCGTGCGCACGCGCAGCAGCGCGTACACGGGGTCCCATTCCTTTCGAGCCGTGAGGAAGAGGTACGCCGCCAGGCCGGCCAGCGAGAGGCCGATGGGCCCCGCGCGCGGGACGCGCAGCGCGAACCAGACGACCCACGCCGCGGCGACGAGGAGCGCCGCGGCGGCGTTGCGCGGGACGTACTCCTGCTCCCCGACGTTGCGCCGGGCCTTGCGGACCATGCTCCCGTCTCGGCGCGGCCGGGCTTAAGGGACGCCCTCATTCCCGGGGGCGAGGGCCTCCACGGGCCGCCCGCCGCCGCAGTGGACGCAGACGCGCCAGGCCTGCGTCTCGCCGTGGACCGCGATCTCCGCGTCGTGGAAGGAGTGCCCGCGCCGCTCCACCGCGCACGGGCCGTCCATCTCCTCCTCGCTCAGGAGCCGCACGCGGCCCACCTCCGCGCGGGGGCGCAGCGCGCGCCAGCCCAGCCACGCCAACGCGCCCACCACCAGGAGCAGCCCGAGGCCGCCGCCCACGAGGCGCGCGAGGTCGCCGGGCCTCCACGCCGTCTCGGCAGCGTAGGAGGCGTGCGGCGCCATGATATCACCCGGGATGCTGGAGTGGCCGAAGCCCAGCGCGTGCCCGATCTCGTGCTCGCTCACCTCGCGCACGAGGCGGTACGCGACGTAGGTGCCGTCCTCGCGGCGCGCGATGACCTCGATGGGCACGGGGCGCTCGAAGGGGCGCGCGCAGCCCAGGGCGCCCGGCGCCTCTTCGCACAGGGGCCCGACGCGCCCCGCATCGCGGAACCAGAAGACGACGTCCGCCTCGCTGGCGTTGGCCACCTCGACGAACGTGACGTTCCACCGGAGGCGCCCGTTGCCGCCGGCCTCCCACCAGCGCAGCGCGGCGCGCACCTCGTCCGCGAAGCCCGCGTCCGCGCTCGTGAGGTTGGAGAAGTCGAGCTTCACGCGCACGGGCACGTGGCCGAACGGGTTGGTCGCGCCCTCGGGGAACTCGCTCCCCTGCGCCAGGACGGGCGTGGCGAGGAGAACCACGAGCAGGAGCGCCGCGGCGCGGGGCACGCGCCCGCACCGGCGGCGGGGCTCAAAGGCCTACTGCCTGTGGTGATGGCGCGTGTCGATGCCCGCGATCATGTAGACGGGGTCCACGTGGACGAAGGAGGAGAGCAGCAGGTACGCGATGGCCGGGAAGCCCGCGAGGACGAGGATGATGGTGGCGTTCTCGTCCAGCGCGACCAGGAAGGGCATGGCGGCCAGGATGGCCAGCGCGATCGCGACGCGGATGCCCTCGTCGAGGACGCCGACGTTGCCGGGCACGTTCTCGTGCATGCCAAGGTGGTGCGCGGAGGGGCCGATAAGGGGGTGCCCCATTCCCACCCGTCAAAACGACGGCGCGGGCGGCCGTCGCCAGGCCTCCGCCACGTCGTCGTGCCCGCGGGCGTAGGCCGACGCGGGGAGCGTCGCGAGGTCGTGCCACGCCAGCGCGGCGTACCAGGGCGGCGGCTCGACGCGAAGCCCGCGGGGCGCGGCCGTGTCCAGGAGGAAGCACACGTCGTGGTGGCGCTCCCCTGGCAGGCGGTCCAGCTCGTAGACGAACGTCGCGACGCGCGGCTCGCCCAGGCGGAGGCCGTCCACGCCGAGGATCTCGCGGGCCACGCGCAGCGCCGCGTCGCGCGGGTCCTCGCCCAGCTTGAGATGGCTTGCGGGCACGGTCCACCCGGTGGAGTAGCGCCGCACGCGGCCCGCGTCGAGCCCCGTGAGCGCGGCCCATCGCGAGTCCTCCGCGTAGCGCCCCAGCAGGACCTCGCCCCGCTCGTTGCGAAGGAAGAGGAACGCGGAGAGGCACAGGCCGCCGGGCGGCGCGCGGTCGAAGCCGCCGGGGAACGCGCCGGGCGAGATCGCGAGGAAGGGGCCGGTGGGCACGGGGGAGACTGCCCGTGGAGGCGCGTCAAGGCTTCGCTATCCCGAGAGCCACCCGCCGTCGACGTAAAACGCCTCGCCGGTGCAGTAGGCGGCCTCGTCGGAGGCGAGGAACGCGATGAGCGCGCCCACCTCCTCGGGCTTCCCCGCGCGGCCCAGCGGGATGCGCCCCAGCATGGCCTGCCGCGCGGCGGGGTCGCGCAGGAACGAGGAGGTCATGTCGGTGTCGATGACGCCGGGCGCCACGGCGTTCACGGTGATGCGGTGCGGCGCCATCTCCAGCGCCATGGACTCGGTCATGCCGATGATGCCGCCCTTGGAGGCCGCGTAGTGCGTGGCGCCGGGGAAGCCGACGCCCACGCCGCCCGACGCGATGGAGGCGACGTTCACGATGCGCCCCTCGCGGCCTTCGCGGATCATCTCCCGCGCCGCGGCGCGCGCCACGAGGAACTCGCCCTTGAGGTTCGTGTCCACGACGCGGTCCCACTCGGCGTCCGGCATCTCCACCATGGGCGTGGAGCCCGCGACGCCGGCGTTGTTCACGACGATGTCAAGCCGGCCCAGGCGGCGCGCGGCCTCCTCCACCATGGCGTCGACCGCCCGCGCGTCCGTCACGTCCGCCTGGAGGACGATCGAGCGCCGGCCCATCTTCTCAAGGGTCTGCCGCGTCTCCTCCACGGCCTCGGGGTGCGCAGCGTAGCCCAGCGCGACATCGGCGCCCTGCCGCGCCAGCGCGAGGGCCGCGCCGCGCCCGATGCCTCGTCCGCCGCCGGTGACGAGGGCGACGCGGCCGGTCAGGTCGAACAGGCGTCCATAAGGGTCTGCGCGGGGCATGGGCATCGGGCTCCCCATGGCGGCCCTTCTCCATGGGCGTGCCGCCGAACGCCTTCGGCTGGCGAGCCCTCAGACGACGAAGGTCATGCTCATCAGCACGTAGTCCGCGACGGGCGAGGTCCCGCTGGCGGGGAGGATCTCCAGCCAGTAGGAGACGACGGCGTTCTGCTGCGGGAGCGTCGCCTTCGCGCCCGCGAGGATGGACGCCGTGCCGCCCGCGGGGATGGTGACGAGCGCGCCCGCCGTGCCCGCCGCGGGCGCCACGCCGTTGGTGACGTTGAACTCGCTGGTCACGGTGGCGCCCAGGCGGATCTGCATCTCGCAGACGAGGCAGCGCGACGCGGAGGCGGAGGCCGACTGGAAGACGAGCCGCGCGCGCACCGCCTGGCTCCCCGGGTTCGCGAGCCGCGTGTTGTTGGACGAGGCCTCGACGACGCCGCCGGGGAGGGCGGAGAGCGTCGCGCTGCTGCTGGTGTTCGTGGAGCTGATGGTCGCGCCGTCAGGGCCCGCCGAGAGCTGGAGCGGCAGCGTCGCGAACGCGGCGAGGCCCAGCGTCTCGCGGGAAGGCGCCGGGTAGGCGACGCTCCGCGTCCCGTCGGCCGCGCCCACGGCGAGGAGCAGGACGGCGAGGGGCAGCGCGGCGCGGCTCACGCCTGGTGGCCGCCCCCCGGTGTGGCCGCACCTGGGGCCGCCGGGCGCGGCGTGAGCGCGCGCCACGCCACCAGGGCAAGCGCCATCGACAGGTAGAGCGCGTCCACCGCGAGACCCAGGAGCGAGGCGCGCAACGCGGCGTTGGCCACCATGAGGGCGACGCCCGCGAGGCCCAGCGCCAGCGCGAGGCGCTCCTGTGCGGCGCGGCGCGCAGGCATCGTGAGCAGGAGCGACGCCGCGAGCACGCCGCCGAAGGTCAGCCCCTTCATCGCGGCTTCGAGGAGGGTCCACGCCACGTCATCACCTCACGCAAGCGACAGGCTGACGTCCACGCTGGCGGGCAGGTCCGAGGCGCTCGTGCCGGTGGCAAGCTGCACGTAGGATTTCACGTACACGCTGCTCCCGGCCGCGAGGCTGCCCAGGCTCACCGAGGGCGATCCCGCGGTGAGGTTCATGGCGCCCACGAGGGAGTTGGAGCCGTAGGCGTAGAACTCCAGGCGGAAGGAGATGATCTTCGAGAAGGACGACACGCTGGTCCCGCTCACGGTCACGCTCCACGCGGAGGAGTCCTGGTTGGTGAGCGACGTGAGGTTCGACCAGGTGACGTTGGCCTCGGGCACGGGCTTGAGCGTCACGGTGTAGAACGTCGCGTTGCTGCTGAGCGTCCACGAGGCCACGAAGCCGTTGCCCGAGCTGTCGGGGCCCGCGGACCAGACGACGGGCGGGGGCTTGAGGCTCAGCGTGGCGGTGGAGGGCGTGGGGTAGGTGATGACGACGGACGCGACGGCGGCCGACGCGATCAGCGCGATGGCGACGACGAGGCCGGAGCCGGACGCGGAGAGGCCGGAGGCGCCCGCGCCCCAGGGAGGTCGCTTGATCATGGCCAAGGGTGGCCCTCCAAGGGGGTCGTTCGTTCCGCCTTTCCGGTTTCGCCGACGCCTTCGGGTGTCATACGGGGCCTGGGGGCGCGGCCCCGCTGCAATCCGGCAGGCTCATGCCGGCGCCTCCTCGATCCCCGCCCGGAGATGGCATTGATCACGCTCCCCTCGGTGAACTGGATCGCGGTCGTCGTGGCCGCCCTCGCGACCGTCGTCATCGGCGGCCTCTGGTACGCGCCCTTCGCGTTCGGGAAGGCGTGGCAGCGCGCGCTGGGCAAGACCGACGCCGAGCTTCAGGCGATGCGCAAGAACGCCGCGCCCGGCTACGTCCTCGCCATCGTGGGCGCGCTCGTGACGGCGTGGGTCGTCGCGGTCACCGTCAAGGCCTTCGGCGCCACGACCGCGGCGGACGCCATCGAGGTCGCGCTCATCGTCTGGATCGGCTACATCGTGAGCCAGACCGTCATCGGCACGATGTTCGAGGGGCGCTCGTGGACGCTCTTCGGCATCAACATGGCCAACCAGCTTGTCAACGTCCTCGTGATGGCGCTGATCACGACCCTCTGGACCTGAGTCTCCATGGCCCTCGTCGTCTTCCTGCGCGGCGCGAACCTCGGCAACCGCCGCTTCAAGCCCGCCCAGCTGGCCCAGACGCTGGCGGACCTCGACGTCACCAACCTCGGCGCGGCCGGCACGTTCGTCGTCCGCAAGAAGGTCGCCGAGAGGACGCTGCGCGCGAAGCTCCAGGCAGAGATCCCCTTCGACGCGCCCATGGTCGTCTGTACGGAGAAGGAGGTCCTTGCCGCGCTGGAGGCGGGGGCCACGGTCGACGCGCCCGAAGGCACGAGGCGCTTCGCGACCGCCATGGAGAAGGCGCCCTCGCCCGCGCCCAAGCTCCCCCTCACCGCGCCCGCGGGCTCCGCGTGGGCCGTGCGCGTGGCCCTCCTCGAAGGGCGCTTCGCCATCGGCACGCGGCGGCCCGCGGGCGAGACGGGCGTCTACCCCAACGAGGTCGTCGAGAAGGCGTTCAAGGTGAGCGCGACCACGAGGGATTGGCCCACCATGGAGAAGCTCGGGAAGCTCCTGGAGAAGGGCTGATGAAGGGCCGCCCTGTCGTCTTCGTCCCCACGAGCGACCCCAAGCGCGCGGCGCGCTGGTACGCGACGCGGCTGGGCATGAGGTACGTCGCGGACGAGGCCTACGCCTCCGTGGTGAAGGACGATGATATCACCATCCGCCTCTCGCGGGTCGAAGGCGTGGAGCCCGCTCCCTTCACGATTCTCGGTTGGGAGGTCGCGGACCTGGCGCGCGCCCTGCGCGGGCTCAAGGCGAAGAAGGTCAAGCCGATCCGCTATCCCGGGATGGCGCAGGACAAGGAGGGCGTCTGGAAGTCGCCCTCGGGGGCGCGCGTCGTCTGGTTCCACGACCGCGACGGGAACGTGCTGTCGCTGACGCAGCTTCCGAAGTGACGCCCGGCCCGGCGCGCGGCTCCTTGTCGCCACGGCCTTTGCGCGCGCCTTGGGCTCGCGCAGGCGGCCGAGCGCCCCTGAAGCCCACGGCTCCGGGAGGGCATTCCTCGTGGGGACGCGACGCCGGGGTGGCTCTCGCGCCGCCTCGATCGAGGCGAAGCCCCCTGTGCCAACGGCCACTCCGCCTGAGGGCCGCAGCCTTCGCTTCGCTCAGCCCTTGATCTTGCCCAGGAGCGATCTCGCGATGATCAGCTTGTGCACTTCCTTGGTGCCCTCGTAGATCTCGGTGATCTTCGCGTCGCGGTAGAGCTTCTCGGCGGGCATCTCGTCGACGTAGCCCATGCCGCCGAGGATCTGCACGGCCTCGTCGGCGTTCTCCACGGCGGCGCGGCCGGCGAACCACTTGGCCATGCTGCTGGCCTGGGGAGAGGGCTTGCCCTGGTCGTTGAGCCACGCGGCCTTGTAGGCCAGGAGGCGCGCGGCCTCGGTGCGGGTCGCCATCTCGGCGAGCTTGAACTGGATGCCCTGGAGGTCCGCGATGGGCTTGCCGAACGCCTCGCGCTGCATGGCGTACTGCGTGGCGACGTTGAGCGCGCCCTGCGCGATGCCCACGCCCTGCGCGGCGACGCCGATGCGCGTGTTGTTGAAGAACTCCATGACGTAGTAGAACCCCTTGCCCTCCTCGCCCAGGAGGTTCGCCTTGGGGACCTTGCAGTCGGTGAATTGCAGTTCCGCCGTGTCGCTGGCGCGGATGCCCAGCTTGCCGTGGATCTTGTTGGCCTTGAAGCCGGGCGCCGTCTTCTCGACGACCACGAGGGAGAAGCGCGCGTGGGGCTTGGGGTTCTTGGGGTCGGTCTGGACCAGCGTGATGAAGTAGTCCGCGACGTCGCCGTTGGTGATCCACATCTTGGCGCCGTTGATGACGTAGTGGTCGCCCTGCTTGACCGCGGTGCAGGTGGCGCCCGCGACGTCGCTGCCCGCGCCGGCCTCGCTGATGGCGGCGCCCGACATCATCTCGCCGCGCGGGATGGGGCTCAGCCACTTCTGCTTCTGCTCCTCCGTGCCCAGGCGGATGATGGCCTCGGTGCCGAAGTCCGCGGCGAAGATGCAGAGGGCCAGGCCCGGGTCCACCGCGTTGAGCTCCTCGGCGCAGATGGCGGACTCGATCATGCCCAGCCCCGCGCCGCCGTACTGCGTGGGGATCATGATCCCCAGGAGCCCCTGCGCGGCGGCCTTCTTCATCAGCTCGTGGGGGTACTGCTCCTTGTCGTCGCAGACCTTGCCGTAGGCGGGGAACTCCTTGAGGGCGAACTCGCGGGCCATCTGGCGAAGGGCGCGCTGCTCGTCCGTGAACGCGAACTCCATGGGTCCCGATTCCGCCCGCCGGCTTTTAAGGGTATTTCCCTCCGGGAGACTCCGAGGGGGAGAAGGGCGCGTCTGGCCCGCAACGCGCGGGGCGCCCCCTCAGGCCGCGGCGGGCGCCCGCCCGATGCCATGGCCCTCTGCGTGCACCGCCGCCACCGCGCGCATCATCGGTCTTCCGACGGCGAGGGCCCCGCGCCGGGGGCGGGGGCCATCGTCGTCCCGCGGGCCCGACGCTTCACGCGGGGCGGCCGCGCATGCGGGTGCGCGCGCCACCGGCCGCCCACACGTCGTAGGCGGAGACGAGGATCACGAGGATGCCCAGGATGACGTTCGACCAGCGCAGCGTGAGCGTGGTCGTCATCGCGAAGGGGAACACCGCGATGACGATGCCCGCGATGAGGTTCACGATGGAGACCCAGCGCATCGGCTCGCCGCGGCTCGTGGAGTAGACGTTCCAGCCCGCCAGGATCAGCACGATGGCGCCCAGGACGACGTTGGTCGCCATGACGCCGCCCGACTCGCCCGACCAGAAGGGGGCGGCGATGGTGAGGATGCCCAGGATGACGTTCGCCCACGAGGCCCAGACCGTGCGGCCAGCCGGCCGCTGCGACAGAGTGGTCATGGGTCGCCTCGCCTCGGGGCCTTCCCCTTTGGGTCTTCTGGCGCATCGCTGGGTGCGCGGGCCAACGTTGATGGCGCGCGCCCCCGTGGGGGCCTCGTGGCCGACCTCTGCCCCCGCTGCCTCATGGCGTTCCGGCACCACGTCGTCGTCCGCGCTCGGTGCCTGAAGCGGTGGCGCGGCGCGAACTTCGATGCCGCCGCCGCGCAGGGCAACGTCGGAGCCGCGGTCGCCGCCGCGCTGGGCCTGCCTGCGCGCACGTCCAAGGACCTGGAGGCCTTCCTCCAGAAGGCGGTCGTGAAGACGTACGGCGAGGGGCTCGACCCCAACCCCGCCGCGGAGTTCGACGCGGCGGAGGGGGAGGCGTTCGAGTTCCACGTGGGGTTGCGCTTCGACGCGGACCCCGGGACGCTGGCCGCGGTGGAGAAGGCCGCCCGCGACGCCGTGGCGTCAAGCCGGCGCTTCGCGCTGGCCTGAGGGCTCGAAGAGGCGGCGCGCGTCGGCGACCTGCCGCGGCGTCCCCAGCAGCACCACCGCGTCCCCCTCGGCGAGGCGCAGCACGGGCGCGGGGTTGAGGATGGGCACGCCTTCGCGGCGCAGCCCGACCACCGTGGCGCCCGTCGTCTCGCGGATGCGGGAGCCGGCCAGCGTGACGCCCGCCATGGGGGAGCCGGGCGGGACTGGCACCTCCTCCACGTGGACGCCCTCGGCGGCGCCCGCGGGCCGCTGCGTCAGCGGCGCCTCGCCGGTCACGAGGCGGCGCGCGTGGTCCACCTGCTCGCGGCCCCCCAGGAGGCCCAGCACGTCGCCCGGCTCGATGAGGAGGTCGGGCGGCGGGTTGAGCACGCTGCGCCCCGCGCGCTCGTGCGTCACGATGGTGGCGCCGGTCTTCTGCGGAAGCTGGAGGTCGCGGATGCGGCGGTTGGCGGCGCGGGAGCCGGGAGGGATGATGACGCTCTGCGCGTGCATGTCCCACGGCGCCTGCTCGCGGATGATCCGGAGCACGCGGTCGCGCGTGCCTGGCGCGTCGGCGCCGCCCAGCAGCACGACGTCCAGGGCCTTCTCGATCTGCTCGTCCAGGCGGCGCAGCGCGCCGCGCAGCAGCACGACCGCGAGCGCGACGAGGATCAGCGCGCCTGCCAGGAGCGGCAGGGGAGGGACGAACGCCGCGCCCGCGGCGAAGACGACGAGCCCCGCGAGGACCGCCAGGAAGACGTAGAGCGTGCGGCGCAGCACGGCGGCGGCTGCGGCGCCCTGCCCGCGCGCCTCGTCGGGCGGGATGATGGCCTCGGTGAGGTGGCGCACGAGGTCGCGCACGGCGCGGGCGAGGCCGTAGAGGATGACGAGGCCCGCCAGCGCGAAGAGGGCGATGCTCGCGACGCGCGCCGCGGGGGGCGCGCCGCTGGCCACCAGGCGCCCGTCCGCGTAGGCCGCGCCCAGGCCCGAGCCCACCAGGAGGAGCACGAAGACCGCGACGCGCGCGGCGTCGGCGCGGCGCAGGCCCCCTTCGAACGCCTCGGGGCGGCCGCGGCGGCGCCGCGCGCGCTGCGCCCACGAGGAGTATGTGGAGGCGAACCCGCGCACCGAGGCGGGCGCGCGCCGCGAGAGGGCGCGCACGATGTCGTCGGAACGGCGCACAAGGGGCGGCGTCACGAGGGTCGTGAGCGCGGAGACGGCGACGGCGATGGGGAGGAGGAAGCCGTTGGTCGCGCCAAGCGTCGCGCCCTGCGAGGCGATGACGAAGCTGAACTCGCCGATCATCGCCATGCCGATGCCCACGCGCACGGCCTCCGTGGCGGGGTAGCCCGCGATGAACGTCGCGCCGCTCACGGCGAGCAGCTTCCCCGCGATGCTCAGGACGCCCAGCGCGAGCACGGCGGGCCAGTGGGCGACCACCTGCGCGGGATCGAGAAGGATGCCCGTGGAGACGAAGAACACGGCGGTGAACACGTCCCTCAGGGGCGCGATGCGGTGCTCGACCGCGGCGGAGGCGCGCGACTCGGCGACCACCGCGCCCGCGATGAAGGCGCCCAGCGCCAGCGAGAGCCCCAGCCCCACGGCCATCATGGAGACCGCGAAGGCGAGGCCCACGGCGAGGAGCACGAGGATGGCCTCCACGCGCATCGTGGCGACGTAGTCCACGAGGCGCGGCACGACCGCGAGGCCCAGCACCAGCGCGACGGCGACGAAGACGGCCATGCGCAGCGCCAGCGCGCCCGCGACGGCGAGGCCTCCCGCCCCGCCCCCGCCCACGGAGGGGAGGACCGCCAGGAGCACGACCGCGACCAGGTCCTCCACGAGGAGGATGCCGAAGATGACCTCGCTGCTGGCGGCGCCCGCGCGGCCCAGGTCTTGCAGCGTCTTGACGACGAGCGTCGTGGAGGAGATGGCGAGGATCGCGCCCAGCACCAGCGAGTCCGCGAGGCCCCAGCCGAAGAGGCGGCCCGCGACGAAGCCCGCGCCCACCATGAGGCTCGTCTCCAGCACGCCCGCGGTGATGGCGATGCCGCCCACGCGGCGCAGGCGACCCAGGTGGAAGTCCAGTCCCAGGCCGAAGAGGAGGAAGACGATGCCCATCTGCGCGAGGACCGCGATGTCGCCGGGGTCGCCGATGAGCGGCACGGGCGAGGCGTGCGCGACGAGGACGCCGGCCACGAGATAGCCAAGCACCGCCGGGAGGCGCAGTCGGTGGAACGCCAGCGCGACGACGCCCGCCGTGACGAGGACGACGGCGAGGTCCCGCACTAGGGTCAGGTCCTCGGCCACGCCCCCGGTTCGCGGCGCGGCCGCAAAAGGGCGCCGGTTGGGCGGCTCCCCATCGATTCCCAAGCTTGCTTCTCCTCGCTGCGCCTCCTTCGTCGTGCATGCCTCGAACCGCATCGCGGGTCGCCCTCGCGGCCCTCCTCCTGGCCCTGCTTCCGACCGCCCTCGCGCAGGACGCGCACCCCGGCGTCGCGTGCCCTCCCGGCGAGACCTGCTCCGAGAAGGCCGCCGGCGGCGTGCGCGCCGGCCCCTGCCCCACCGACGTGAACTGCACCGGCGGCACGAAGCCCGGCTCGGGCACCTGCATGGACGGCCAGCAGGGGAACGAGACCTGCGACCCCGACGTGCGCTACCTGGGCGGCCCCTCGCCGCAGGCGGAGAGCGCGAAGAGCGTCCCCGCGGGGGGCGTCCTCGTGGTGTTCGCCGCCTTCGCGCTGGCCGTCGCCGCGGTCGCCACGCTGCGCCGCCGCTGAGCCCATGATCGCCGGGGGCGGACGCTCCGCTCCGACACTCCCTTAGCCAACAGGCGGCGCGGGGAGGCCGCCCCCGGCCTTGCCCTTCTTCACGCGGGCTTGAGGCGCAGCGTGACGTCGCGCAGCAGCGCGACCTCTTCGCGCCCCACGTCCACGAGCCCCGCCTTCTCCATGCGCCGCAGGTGGAAGCGCAGCCCCGTGGCGTCCAGCAGGATGCCCTCCTTCTCCAGGCGCGCCCGCAGCGCGGCCGGCGCCATGCGGCGCTCCCCCCTCAGGATGCGCGAGATGGCGACGCGCGCCGGATGCGCCAGCCCCTCGTGGAGCGCGGCGGCCTGCTCCGGCGCGAGGTCGGCATCCAGCGAGACCATGCGCGCCGGAAGGGTGTACGCGCGTACAGGCCTTCCGAAAGCGTCTTCCCCGCGGGGCGGCGCTTGGCGGAGCATGGACGTCATCGAGGCGCTCACGAGCAAGGACCTCCGCGCGCTGGAGGCAATGCTCCGGGAGGACCCGGCGGAGGCCGACGCGCGCACGCCCGAGGGCTTGAGCGCGCTCCAGCTGGCGTGCTATCTCCGGTTCTCGCAGGGGATCGACGCCCTCCTGCGCGCGGGCGCCCAGCCCGACGTGTTCGCCGCCGCGTGCCTGGGCGACGCGGCCCGCGTGCGCGCCCTCGTGGCGCGGGACCGCTCCCTCCTGGAGAAGCACGGCCCCGACGGCGGCGCGCCCCTGCACCTGGCCGCGCACTTCGGCCGCCTCGACGTCGTGCGCGCGCTCCTGAGCCTGGGCGCGGACCCCAACGGATTCTCCGGCGGGATGTTCAACAACGCGCCCCTCCACGCCGCGGCCGCGGGCTCCCAGGGCGAGGCCGTGGAGGTCCTCCTGGCCGCGGGCGCCAAGCCCGACCTCCCCGACAAGAACGGCTACACGCCGCTCCACGTCGCGGCGGCCAACGGCGCCGCGCGCGCCATCCGGGCGCTGCTATCAAAAGGCGCGGACCCCAAGGCGAAGGGGCCCGACGGCAAGACCGCGCTGGACTTCGCGCGGGAGCGCGGCATGGACGAGGCCGCCGCGCTGCTCGCCTCAGCTTGAGGGCAGCCCCAGGCTCCGCGCGATCACGAGCTGCTGGATCTCGCTCGTGCCCTCGTAGATCGTCGTGATCTTGGCGTCGCGCATGTAGCGCTCCACGGGGTAGTCCGTGGTGTAGCCGTTGCCGCCGTGGATCTGCACGGCCTCGATGGTGGCCCACTGGGCAAGCTCAGTGGCGAACCACTTGGCCTGCGCGGCCTCCTTGGTGCAGGGCAGGCCGCGGTCCTTCAGCTCCGCGGCGCGCAGGATCATCATGCGGGCGGCCTCGATGCGCGTCGCCATGTCGGCGAGCTTCCACTGCACGGCCTGGAAGGAGCCGATGGGGCGGCCGAACTGCTCGCGCTCCTTGGCGTAGCGCACGGAGGCCTCGTAGGCCGCGCGCGCGATGCCCAGCCCTTGCGCGCCGATGCCGATGCGCGAGGGGTCCAGCGCCTTCATGGCGAGCTTGAAGCCGTCCCCCTCCGCGCCGATGCGCGCGCTCTCGGGAATCCAAGCGTCCTCCAGGTGGAAGGTGGAGGTGACGCTGCCGCGGATGCCCATCTTGTGCTCCTTCGCGCCGAGGTTGAACCCCTTGGGGAAGGGCGCCGTGAGCAGGAAGCACGAGAGCCCCTTGTTGCCGGCCTTGGGGTCGGTGCGCGCCATGAGGATGACGTGCCCCGCCTCGTGGCCGTTGGTGACCCAGATCTTGGTCCCGTTGAGCTTGTAGCCGTCCCCCTCGCGGACGGCGGTGGTCTGGAGCCCTCCGGGGTCGCTGCCCGCGCTGGGCTCCGAGAGGGAGAAGCACCCGATGCGCTCGCCGCTGGCGAGCTTGGGGAACGCGTCGGCCTTCTGCGCGTCCGAGCCCTTCTCCAGCAGCGGGTAGACCGCGACGCTGGTGTGGACGCCGTAGGTCACGGCCACGCTGGCGTCCCAGTAGCCAAGCTCCTCCATGATGAGCGCGTGCGTGCGCACGGGGAGGTTCGTGCCGCCGTACTCCTCGGGGATGTTGGGCCCCAGGAGGCCGAGGTCGGCCATCTTGCGCATCTCCTCGCGGGGGAAGATGCGCTTCTCGTCGCGCTCCTTCGCCTTGGGGCCAAGCTCGCGCTCGCCGAACTCGCGCACCGTCTTGAGGATGAGGCGCTCGTCCTCGGAGAGGTCGAAGCTGGGCATCACTCGATCTCCACGAGCACGTCCTTGCCCTCGACGTTCTGCCCGGGCTTGACGTGGACCTTCTTGACGACGCCCGCCGCGGGCGCGGGGATCTCGTTCTGCATCTTCATGGCCTCCAGGATGAGGAGCACCTGCCCCTGCTGGACCTCCTGGCCCTCCTGCACGGCGACGTTCACGATCTTGCCGGGCATGGGGGGGCGGACCCTGGCGCCGCGCGCGCCGCCCTTCTCGCCGGCCGCGCCGGCGCGGAGGTCCGCGATGCGGAAGGCCACGTGCATGCCGTTGATCTCGGCCTTGCTCTCGCCGAGCTTCACCTGGAAGGGCTTGCCGCCCAGCGTGACGACGCCGCCTTCGCCCAGCTTGGCCTCGAAGGGGGTGCCGCCCACGTCGATCTTCACGACGTCGCCCTCGCGCTGGAGCACGCATTCGTACTCCTCGCCCTCGATCTCGATGAGGACGCGCACGCTCAGACCCTCCTGTGGGGCATGGCCCAGGCGGGGGTCTGCGCCTCGGGGCCCGCAAGCGGCTTGGGCGCGGTCTGGCGGTGGTGGACGCCGCGGATGCCGCCGCCGGGGGCGCGCGTCAGCGCGGCCACGAGGGCGGCGGCGCGCTCGGCGCGGGCGCGGGCCGCGGCGCGCGCCTCCTCGTCCAGGGCCTCCATGAGCTTCTCGCGTCCGATGAAGCCCGTGTTGAGGTCGCCGGCCTGGAACGCCTTGTTGCGCAGCACCATGCGGTGGAAGGGGACGTTGGTCTTGAGGTCGCCCTCGATGACGAGCTCGTCGAGCGCGCGCTGCATGCGCTCGATGTCGTCGTGCCGCGTCTCGGCGGTGGTGATGAGCTTCATCACCATGCTATCATACGTGGAGGGGATAGTGAAGCCCTCCTCGATGCCGTCGTCCACGCGCACGCCGGGGCCCGCGGGGCGGCGCAGCCGCTTCACCAGGCCGGGCGCGGGCGCGAACTGGTTGTACGCGTCCTCCGCGTTGATGCGAAGCTCCAGCGCGTGGCCGCGCAGCTTCACGTCGGACTGCTTGATGGTGAGCTTCTCGCCCGAGGCGACGCGCAGCTGCCACTTCACGAGGTCGACGCCCGTGACCAGCTCCGTCACCGGGTGCTCCACCTGGAGGCGCGTGTTCATCTCCATGAAGTAGAACTGGCCGTCCTTGTAGAGGAACTCCATGGTGCCGGCCGCGGAGTAGCCGACGCTCTTGGCCAGCGCGACGCAGCGCTCGCCGATCTCGTGGCGCTGCTCGGGCGTGATGGCGGGGGAGGGGCTCTCCTCCAGGAGCTTCTGGTTGCGGCGCTGGATGCTGCATTCGCGCTCGCCCAGGTAGACGACGTGCCCGTGCTCGTCGCCCAGAATCTGGAACTCGATGTGGCGCGGGTCGGTCACGAACTTCTCGATGAAGACCTCGTCCGAGCCGAAGGCGCTGGCGGCCTGCGCGCTGGCGTCGCGCACGGCCTTCTCCAGCTCCTCCATGGTGTGGACGACGCGCATGCCCATGCCGCCGCCGCCGTGGACGGCCTTCACGATGACGGGCAGGCCGATCTTCTCGACGACCTTGCGCGCGTCGCCGGGGTGGACCGCGCCGTCGGACGCGGGGGCCACGGGCACGCCTGCCTTGATGGCGTTGCGCTTCGCGCTGACCTTGTCGCCCATGGCGTCCATGGCCTTCGAGTTGGGGCCGATGAACTTGACGCCGGCCTTCTCGCACATGCGCACGAAGTCGCTCTTCTCCGAGAGGAAGCCGTAGCCGGGGTGGATGCCGTCGGCTCCGGTGTCCTTGGCCGCCTTGAGGATCTTCTCCTTGACGAGGTAGCTCTGGAGCGAGGGCGCGGGGCCCAGGAGCACGGCCTCGTCGGCCATCTTCACGTGGGGCGCGCGGGCGTCGGCCTCGGAGTAGACGGCGACCGTGCCGATGCCCATCTCCTTGCAGGCCCGGAAGACGCGCACCGCGATCTCGCCGCGGTTCGCCACGAGGACCTTCTCGAACATGACGTCGCGCGGAACCTTGGGGTGGGGGATAAACGTTGGGGGCTCCCGCGGAGGGGCGGACGTGAGCCCAGGAGCGAGACGCAAGGCGAGTGGGCCCCGACGAACGGAGCCCCCGGCGATCCCCGAAACCCTCATCAACGGGGTCCCCTTCTGCGCCGCATCCCCATGGCCAAGTCCAAGCGCGAAGAGGCCGCAGAAGCCAAGGACGACGGCTACGAGTTCAAGCTCCCCGACTTCGACGAGAAAGCTTTCGTGCGTCGCGAGGTGCTGGGCGCCCGGGCGTCGTTCATCGCGCTGGGCATCGGCGCCGGGGGCGGGGCGCTGGCCGCGCTCCTCTGGTTCGTCCTGCCCCAATCCCTCTGGTACGTCGGCTGGCTGCCCATCCTCGCGGCGTCGCTGGGCCTGCGCAAGGTGCTCCAGGCCATGGGCTACCCGGAGGACCTGACCTCGCTGCGCGCCGCCTTCGGCTCCATGACCATGGTCTTCTTCACGGGCCTCGCGGTCTGGATCCTGGGCGTCAACCTCCCCCTCTGAGGTGCGCATGGACGAGACGCGGCGCCGGACGCTCTCCCTGGCCATCCTGGCCGCGGCCGCGCTCCTCCTCGTCGCGGGCGTCGCGGTCTACCTCGTGCGCGGCGCGGAGGCCCGCTCGGCCTACCTGGCCCTCGTCGTGGTGCTGCTCCTCCTGGGCCTCGCGCAGGCGTACCTCCTCTTCGCGAAGCGCGTCGCGCAGGCCATGGCGCCCAAGGAGGAGTACCTCCTGGCCGACGAGTCGCCGGTCCTGGAGGAGGACGTCTACGACGTGAAGTGCGGAAGCTGCGGCACCGAGTTCCGCGTCCCCGACACGCTCCAGCGCCCCCTCCTCGCCCACTGCCCGGTCTGCGGCGCCGAGGGGATCGTCCCCCTGCGGAGGCCCGCCAAGGAGGTCCGCCTCCGCTGCCCCCGCTGCCAGAGGGTGAACGCGGTCGCGGACGACGGCTCCCGGCCCCTCCGGGCGCGGTGCGCTGGCTGCTCTGCCATGCTGGCCGTGCGCTGAAGCCACCCATCAACGCCAGGATCAACGGGTGATCCACAAATTCGCGCTGTTGTCCTGCGGGGCTGTGGCAAATCCTTATCCTCGCACGTTCGTTGGAGCGTTCTAGAGCGGAACTCTATGCTGGGAGGGAAGCGGAGCGACGTGGCCATCACGCTGGACATCCTGCGCCTCGTCCGGAAGGGCGAGAAGAAGACGCGGATCATGTACGGCGCGAACCTCTCCTACGAGATGCTGACCCGCTACCTGGACTTCCTCACGGAGCGCGCCTTCATCCAGGCCGACGCGGCCACCGGCGCCTTCCGCGTCACCGACCGCGGGGCCTCCCTCATGGCCGACCTGGAGCGCGTCCACCGCCACTTCGAGCCCGCCGAGCGCGGGGACGCCGTCCTCAACGTCCGCATGTAGGCCTGGCGAACGCGCGTACAACGCCTGAGATAAGCATGCCCACCCAGACCGGCGACGGGAATCGCGTGGGCGCCTCGACCCAGTTCCACGTCGTCGACAGCAAGGACCACAGGCCGCTCTCCCCCATGGCCGTCCTGGGCCGCGGCACCGCCCCCACGCTGGAGGGGCGCCTGGCGCGCACGCCCTTCGCCCGCACCTGGCCCACCATGGCGGCCCTCTTCGCGGTCATCCTCGTGGGCGAGGTCTCGCAGGTCATCCCCTTCCTGGGCGCGCGCTGGGCCGTCGTGTTCCACGGCCTCGCCCTCGTCCTCCTGGGCACGCACGCCCCCCTGGTGCGGCGCCTCAACGCGCCCCTCGCGCGCCTCGAGGTGGCCATGCTCCCGGTGCCCCTCATCCGCATCGTCTCCCTCACGAGCCCGCTGGCCACCTTCTCGTACATCCAGTGGTTCTCCATCCTCGCGGTGATCCTGTACGCAGGCATCGTCGCCTCCATCCGCCTGCTGAAGCCCCAGATGGCCAGCATCGGCCTCCGGCTCCCCGAGAAGAAGCACATCCCCATCGAGGTGGGCATCGCCCTCTTCGGCTTCGTCCTGGGCTACACCGAGTGGCACATCCTCAAGCCCGGCTCCCTGGTGCCCAGCCTCAGCCTGCGCAGCCTCGCCGCGCCCATCGTCATCCTCTTCGTCTCCACCGGGCTCCTGGAGGAGCTTCTCTTCCGCGGCCTCCTCCAGCGCTACGCCGGCCAGGCCGTGGGCGCCCTCCCGGGCATCCTCTTCGTGAGCCTCCTCTTCGCCGTCCTCCACACGGGCTGGGAGAGCTGGCTGGACGTCCTCTTCGTGGGCTCCGTCGGCCTGGGGTACAGCCTCATCGTCCGCAAGACGGGAAGCCTCCTGGGTGTCTCCATCAGCCACGGCATCACCAACGCCATGCTGTTCCTCATCATGCCGACCCTGCGGTTCTGAAGCAGTCCTCCAGAATCCTTATGATGGCTGAGTGGGTCGTCGCGCCAGTAGAGGCTGGAGCATGGCCCCTGTCACCCCCAAGAAGATGACCCTCGCTGCGACGGGCACGGCCCTCCTGGCGTTCCTGCTGATCGTCCCGACCGTCCTCGTCGCCTCGGGCGCGCTCGGCCAGAACAACCCCCTCTGCGCGGCGACGGGCTACTGCGCCACGGTCCCCTCCTCCACCGGGAGCACGGGCGCCATCACCGCCGGTGGCGGCGTCGGCAACCTCGCCGCCGGCCAGTCGGCCACCATCGTCATCGGCCAGCCCACCTCCGCGCCCCTGGAAACCGCGTCGGTCATCCCCGACTCGGTCATCAACAACCTCATCTCCAGCCCGGCCACGCTCACCGCGACGCTCAACGACCCCGCCCAGCTCCAGCAGCTCGCGACCGCGCCCGCCGCGCTCCAGACCCTCCTGGCCAACGCGGACGCCCGCCAGGCCATCCTCTCCAATGCCGACGCCCTCAACGCCATCCTCGGCTCCGGCCTGGGCGCCAGCGCGGCCCTCCAGAACGACGCGGTCCGCAGCGCCGTCGTGAGCCAGCTGGGCTCCAACGCGCAGCTCACCGCCACCGTCGCCTCCAACCCCGCGGCCCTCACCTCCCTGCTCCAGGACAGCGGCGCCGCCAGCACCCTCATCAACCAGGTGACGACCAACTCCGCCGTCCTCGACGCGCTCTCCCACAACACCGCGGCCGTGGGCGCCCTGCTCCAGAACGACGCCGCGCGCCAGGCCATCACCTCCAACGCGCAGGTCCTCAACACGATCCTCCAGAACGTCCTCAACGACCAGCACGTCAGCGCGGTGGACATCACCGCGGGCCAGGCCGGCTCCAACGTGCAGGTCAACGTCAAGGAGTACCTGCCCAACGACCCCACCCAGAGCGCGGTCAACTCCCCCGAGGGCAGCAGCCTCGCCCACATCACGCTCCAGGTCGCGACCCCCGACGCGGGCGGCGCCACCAGCTTCGCCGCCATGAAGGTGCTGGACATCAGCACGAGCCTCGGCGCGGGCGGCGTCTCCGCGGCCACGGTGACCTTCAAGGTGACCCAGGCCGAGCTCCTCGCCATGGGCAAGAGCACGGCCGACATCCGCCTGCTCCACCAGGTCAACGGCCAGTGGGTCCCCCTGCCCACGACGCTGGTCAGCGGCCCCGACGCCTCGGGCACGTACACCTTCAGCGCCCAGACGCCCAGCTTCTCCTACTTCGCCATCGCGGCCGCCCAGCCCGTGCAGAGCACGAGCGCGGGCTTCGCCGGCCTCGGCGTCGCGCTGCTGATCCTCGGCGTCCTCGCCGTGATCGCCATCGTGGCCGTGCTCGTGATGAAGAAGAAGCAGGCGTAAGCCGAACGCTTCCCGGGCGCGGTCGCCGCGCCCGCTCTTCTCCTTCTCCCAGGCTCCTTTTCTGCAACCCCTTTTGGATCCCCAGCGGGAGCCATGTCGCGTGGGGCTGGAGAGGCAGCGGGGAGGCGGCCCGGGTCACGTGACCGGTCACGTGACGCAACGCCGCGAGTCACGTGACCGGTCACGTGACCCGGGCCGCCCGTTGGGTGATTCCCGGAGAAGAGCCAAGTCTTCCTCAACCCTCCATGGCGCGTGGACCCGATCCCCGCCGAAGTCGAGCTTGCCTTCCTTCGCTCCGGCCACCGGAAGCGCAGCGTGATGATGCTCAGTTCGCTGGGCGAGGCGTCCCCCGGCCAGCTGGCCCGCTCGCTCGGCCTGCCTTGCACTCGCCAGAGGTGGATCATGGAGGGCGACGGGCGCTACTACAGCAAGGACCTCGCTCCGGTCCAGCTTGGCCTCGCGACGCTCATCGAGGCTCCGCGGCGGCGGAAGTACGTCATCACGCCCTTGGGGCGCAAGATGGCGCGCCGGTTCACGGCGCGAGAGGCGCGGAGGGCCCGCCGGGCGGCCGCGATCAAGCGATCCGATGAGGCGCACCGGAACGGCGAGCCGACGCCCGTGGAAGAGGGGTGAGCGGGCTTGC
The DNA here is from genome assembly GCA_021325135.1 of Pseudomonadota bacterium. Lineage (GTDB taxonomy): Archaea > Thermoplasmatota > SW-10-69-26 > JACQPN01 > JAJPHT01 > JAJPHT01. The sequence continues at coordinate 49,284 of JAJPHT010000014.1, forward strand.
GCCAGGGTCGCGCGACCCCGTCCTGTTTCCTGCGCACCTTGGCCCCGACCAAGAAGCTGGGATCGCGACGGCGGCTCCCTGGCGCAGCGCCCCCGCTGGGGCTCCAGAAAAGGCTGCAGAAAAGGGGTTCTTGTTCTTGGCGCCGGTCTCAGAGGACCGAGGCGACCTTCGTGATGACGATCATCGCGAAGATGAACATGAGGGGGATGATGGCGACGTTGAGGTTGGCCGCGTAGAAGCGGGCCGCCTTGGCCTTCCAGGTGTGCTGGACGCGGTCCTCGGCGGCGTAGGCCAGGAGGAGCTCCTTGGCGACGAGGAGGCCGATGAGGAGGAGCGTCGCGAAGACGCCCAGGGCAACGGCCTGCTGCACGGTGATGGCGGCGACGACCGCCGTGGTCGTGGTCGCCGTCGTGGCCGCAGCGGTGGTCGTGGTCATCATGGGGTTCGGGCCTCGGGGGTGGGTATCCTATACGTGCGATAAGCTTTGTGGAGGACAGGACCAGCGCTCACGTCCAGCCCTTCTTGGAGCGGACCACGACGACGCCACCCACCACGAGGGCGCCGAGGCCCAGGAGGGCGAGGGCGGGGAGCTCGGGGAGGGGGACGGTCGCGCTGCTGGCCGAGGTCGCGCCCAGCGTGCCGGCGGAGGTGAACAGGCCGTTGCTGTTGCTGGAGATGACCTGGATGGCGGGGTAGGAGCCGCGGGGGAAGGCGCCGTTGACGCCGCTGATGGTGGCGGTGGCGCGCCCGATGTCCAGGCTCGTGCCCGTCCGGGGGAGGGTCTGGCCGCCCACGAGGTTGCGCGACGCGGCGGCGACGGTGGTGGGCTGGGACGCCTTGAGGGCGCGGAAGTGCCAGACGTGGGTGACGGGGTCCTGCTCGTAGTCGCCGAAGACGACCTTCACGCTGCCCACGTGGTTGGCGAAGTAGAGGTCGAAGGCGAAGGCGCCGTTGGTGAAGGCGACGCCGGTGGCGAGGGGGGTGGGGTAGACCCAGGTCACCGCGCCGTTGGCGGGGAGGTTGACCGCGCCGGAGCCGGCGGTCGCGGCGTTGGCCAGGGCGAGGGTGCCGCCGATGGGGGCCGCCGCGTTGACGGTGGGGGTGAAGGCGTAGCTCTTCTGGGAGGCCGCGGCGGCGGACGGGGCGAAGCCCGCCAGGAGGGCGAGCGTGATGGCGAGGACGAGGGTGCGCATGGGACTCCCTGGACGTGAGTCACCCCGCGGACCGCTATAACAAACCCAGGAAGGCGGCATCTAGAGGTGTCCTCCATGTGGACCGATTCCAGATAGTCGATCACCAAAAGGACCATAGGGGGCGATACGGTCGATGGGGCCTTTGGCTGTGCCATCGAGGCTGTCCCGATGAGGTTCGCTCCGCTTTTCGTGCTCGCCGCCCTGCTGCTTCCCTTCGCGGTCGCCGCCCCGGTGCGCGACGACTCGTCCTACACCTTCCACGGCTTCCCCTCCCGGAACCAGCCGGCGGACACCTACTACGTGTCCCTCTGCCGCGACTACCTCCACCAGGGCCCGGCCGTCGAGTTCTTCGACGACTGCTTCACGTCGGGCATCTACAAGGAGACCAACGGGCGCGCCGGCCTCCAGGTCCGCGCGGGCGTCGACGACCTGGGCATCGCCTACGCGGCCGACACGCTGCTCGCGCCGGTGCTGCCCCAGCTGTAGACCGGTGAGCGCATCGTGGAGCCCGCCCACCCCCTCGTGAAGGCCCCCGGGCGAAGCCCGGCGGTCGCGCGCCGGGTGGCGGGCGCCTTCGTCCTCCTGGGCGTCCTTCTTCTCTACCGCGCTCCCGCGCGCTTCGTCTGGAACGCGTGGCTCAGCGACCCCTACTACGCCCACGGCCTCCCCGTCTTCGCGGCGGCGGTGGCGCTGGCGGCGTGGCGCCTCTGGAAGGCCCCGCGCGCCGAAGCGTCCGTCCCCGCGTGGGCGCTCCTGGGCCTCCCCCTTGCGGGCGCGCTCTACCTCGCGGGCCTCCTGCGCGCGGACGCGTACCTGCTATCATGGAGCGCGCTCGCGCTCGCGGCCTCCGTCGCGCTGGCCTCGGGCGGCTGGCCCCGCCTGCGCCTCGTGGGCGCGCCGCTCCTCCTCGCCGCGCTGGCGCTGCCCACCCCCTGGACGATCCAGGTCTGCGTGGCGCTCCAGGACGGCGCCACCGCCGCGACGGGCTTCCTGCTCTCCCTGGCGGGCATCGCGCTGGAGCGCGGCCTCACGACGCTCACCGCCGGGGGCCTCTCCTTCGAGGTGACGCCCGCGTGCAGCGGCTTCCAGTCCGCCGTGAGCCTCCTCGCCGTGGGCGCGGGCATCGCGACAATCTTCCCGCGCCGCGCGGGCCTCGTCCTCGCCCTGGCGGTCCCCGTGGCGCTGGCGCTCAACGTCCTCCGCCTCGTCCTCGTCGTCCTCATCAGCCTCGCGTGGGGCCCCGGCGCCGCGGAGGGCTTCTTCCACGGCCTCTCCGACGCGCTGATCTTCGTCGCCGAGACGCTTCTTCTCCTCGCCGTCGCGGGCGCGCTCTCGCGCCCCCGGGGGCGGGCCGCATGAGGAGCGAGGACACCTGGCGCGTCGTGGGCGGCGCCGTCGCGCTCCTCATCGTCGCGGGCCTCCTCCTCTCCACGCCCAGCATGATCTTCGTGCGCAAGGTGGACATCGTCGACGCCGAGCTTCGCGACTCGGGCCACTCCCACGCCGTCCTCGCGCGCATGGACCTGGGGGACCCCAAGGCCCTCAAGGCCATCCCCAGGACGCTGGGCGCGTGGAACGAGTCGCGCGAGTATGACTACGACAACGTGGCCGCGATCCTCAACACCAACGTGCTCCTCAGCCGTGACTACCAGCGCGACGACGTGTTCCAGCCGGTGAACCTCCTCGTCATCGAGAGCGAGAACGTCAGCTCGTTCCACCCCGCGCCCGTCTGCTATCGCGCGCAGGGCTACGACGTGCCCGCCGACGAGGGGGCCGTCGTCACGGTGCCCGTGCCCAACGAGACGTGGGCCCAGGAGCGGTGGCTCAGCGCGCAGGAGCAGAACGTCTTCGCGGGCAACCTCAGCGCGAAGCTCCTGGAGGTCACGAAGCCCGGCCCCAACGGCACGGTGGCCGAGAAGCGCGTCGCGCTCTACGTCTACCTCAAGCGCGAGGACTGGCGCGTCACGGACCAGGTGACGTGGGTGCGCCTGGAGATGGTCGTGACGCCCGACACCCGGGGCGCGGACGTGCTCCCCATCCTCGGCGACATGATGAAGGAGGTCGTGCCCAACCTCTTCCTCTTCAAGGTCACCGAGGAGCGCACGCTGGGCGAGAGCCTCGTCGACAGGTTCGGCGTGGGCGGCGCGGGGCTCGTCGCCGCCGCGGTCGCCATCCCCTGCTGGCCCATCGCGATGGCGTTCTGGCGCAGCCGCCGAGGTTGATTCGTCTTCGGCGCCAAGCCCAACGTTCATCACCCTCGTGGTCATGGCAGCCGCGGGCGGACCCCGCCCTGCGAAGGAGGCATTCCCATGCAACTCTACGTCAGACTAGCCCTTGCCATTGCCCTTGTGACCGTCGCCATCCCCGCCGTGCCCACCGCGTCCGCGACGTGCGTCGATTCGATCTGCTTCTGCACCACGCCCGTGGGGCCGTGCGTCCTCTGTCTCGTCGAAGGCGAGGGGACCTGCTGCACGAACCTCACCACGTGCTACCTCCAGCCCATCGAGCAGCTCGTGCCCCAGGTGAAGAACGTCCAGACGACGACCAACCCCGACGGCACCGAGACCGTGAGCTTCGACGTCTGCTTCGGGAGCGGCAGCTGCACGCACGTGGCCGAGACCATCCCCACCGCGTGCCTGGCCTACAACCCCGACGCGCTCACGAACCTCTGCGTCACGACGGGCTCCCAGCCCGAGGGCGTCTCCGTCCCCGAGCCCACCGTCGGCTCGCGCACCATCACGGTGCCCGTCCCCACCGTGGGCACCACGCCCGACCACGTCTGCATCGTGGGCCCCGAGTGCGTGGACGTCCCCGTGCCCGGCGTGGGCACCAACCCCACGCCCGAGACGGTCCCCGACGTCGGCGTCTCCTGGCAGACCGTCGTCGTCAACGTCCCCACCGTGGGCGGCTACGTCGAGGCCACCGCGCTCTGCGGCCTCAACGTCCCCTGCAGCGTGACGCTGTAGGCTCCCTCAGAACTCCCAGCTTTTTTTCCTGTTCAGGTGCCGCGTCAGCAGCCGCGCCGTGTCCTCGTCCACGACGTCGAGGCCCGCCTCCACGGCGAAGCCTTCGCGCATCACCTCGTTGAGGTGCTTGCCCAGGTCGTACTCCAGGAGCTTGGCCCGCAGCAGGTCGTCCGCGCGGCGGAACTCGCGCAGGCGCTCCACCTTGAGGCGCCCCTCCTCCTCGTACACCGGGCTGCGCGCGTCGCGGTGGCCGCTCCACGCCTTGCGGAACCTCTCGGCGTGCTCCTTGCTGCGCACGGGAGGACCCGTGTGGGTCACGGTGTCGGGCAGGCGGATGCGCGGAAGCTCCAGGAGGATGAGAAGCTCGCGGCCGCCCACCTCGTAGCTCGCGCGCTTGAGGTCGAACTCGTGGCGCTCCAGCAGCCGCTTGACGGCGTCCACCGCCTTGCGCATCTGGTCGTGCAGGTGGTCCTCCAGCACGTCGGGCGCGCGCGTGCGCACGAGGATGAACTCGCTGCGCCGCCGCCGCACGGCCAGTTCCAGCTCGTCGGGCGGGCGCGGCACCAGCTGGCGCGGGAAGAAGAACTGGAGCCCCTCGCGGCGCAGGTACGCGCGGCACGACTCCGCGAAGTGCGCGAGCGTCTCGCTGGAGACGGCGCTGGCCGCGTTGCGCCGCGTGTCCACGGGGTCGAGGAACACCAGGGGGTCGTTGAAGCGCGGGGTCCCCTCCAGCATGTCGAGGACGAGGAAGGTGCCCGGCTTCCACCCCTGCCCGGCTTCCAGGACGCGGCGGAAGCTGCCGTACTTGAGCACGAGAAGCTCGCAGAGGTAGCCCGAGAAGCCGTGGGTCTTGGCCTCCGCGCCGTAGACGCCCACGCCCTTCATGAACGCCTTGAGGAGGCGCACCTGGTCGCGCTGCTCGCGGGACATCCTCCGCAGCACGAAGCGCGTGTGGAACGGCGTGCGGTCCACGGCGGTCATGCGCTGGCTCACGTCCGCGATCTCGTAGGCGGGCACGACGTCGGCCTTCACGCCCTCGAAGAGGCCGTGCGTGTACGGGTGCTCCGCGTACTTCTCCTCGGGGTCGTCCAGCGTGGCGCGGCCCAGGTCGAGGCCCCACGTCTCCAGGCTCTCGCGGGGCACGTCCATGGGGAAGAGGACGAACGCGTCGAGGTCCACGTTGCTGCGCAGGTAGGTGTCCTTGGCGACGCTGCCCACGAGCATCGGCTTCCCCCGGAGCTTCCGCTCCGCGAGCGCGTCGCGCAGCCTCCCCAGCAGGCGCTCGGCGCGCTCCACGGTGTGCTGCGCCTCCTCGGGCGTCGGCTTCACGCGCTGGAGGGCGAGGCGCTCGGTGCTGATGAAGCGGCTCGTGAAGACGGCCACGACGCCCGCGACGAGGAGGCCGCCCAGCACGTCCACGATCCAGTGGATGTTGAGATAGAGCGTCGCGAGGACCAGCGCGACCGCGTAGGCGTAGGCGAAGATGCGGAAGTTGCGGTTGCGCGAGTAGCGCGCCGCGTTGGCCGTGAGCACCGCGAAGGCGACCTGGAGGGAGGGGAACGTGTTGTTGACGGTGGTGAAGCTGTAGTAGATGTCCGCCAGCTGCGGGAAGAGGTCGAACACCGGGCTCTGCACGTGGTGGTACACGTACACGTTGTTGATGGGCATCAGCAGGTAGAAGGGCAGCGCGATGACGTAAGCCAGGGGGAACATCAGCAGGTTCGCCTTGGCGGGGCGCTCCTCGTCGCTGAGCACGTAGAGGAGGATGGGGAAGTAGAGCATCCACGGGTGGATGGCGACGTAGACGATGCTGAAGAAGTAGTCCAGCGGCGGGTTCCAGAGGTGCTGGAGGCTGGGGACGGCGCCGCGCTCCAGCGCGTCCACCTGCGGCGTGAGGTCGTGGTAGGGCAGGCGCGACGTGATGGCCGCGTCCGCCTGCACGAGGAGCAGGTGCACCAGCAGCACGGCGCCCGCGGCGAGGAGGAACTTGCCGTACTTGTCCACGAGGCGCGGCCCCTCCTTGCGGCCCACGGGCACGGGCGTCTCGGGGAGGAAGAGGATAAGCCCCGCGCCCAGGAGCAGGAGGTTCACCAGCACGACGACGACCCAGACGGGGAGGTCCATCTACACGCCCTCCAGCCGCGCGCCGTGCAGCGTCTCGTGCCTCGCGCCGCCCGGGCCCAGCACGCTGCGGTAGAGGTTCACGACCTCGACGCGCACGGCGGGGAGGGGCTCGTCGCGGCGCGACGCGAGCAGCGCAGGAAGCCCCGCGAGGCGGCCCCCTTCGCGCACGCGCGCCAGCGTGACGTGCGCGCGGAAGGGCTTCGCGTCGTCGGGCGGCAGCGCCTTGCGCACGCGCTCCGCCAGGGCGTCCAGCGGGGGGCAGGGGCGCGCTCCGGCCCACACGACGCGGGGCTGCCGCGGGTTGGGGAAGGCCCCGATCCCGTGAAGCTCCAGCGTGAACGCGGAGACGCCCCGCGCGGTCTCGTCCAGCGCGGCGGCCATGCGGGGCGCGGCGTCGTCGGGCGCGTCGCCCAGGAACGAGAGCGTGAGGTGGAGGTGGGCCGGGTCCGAGGGCTTCAGGTCCGCCCCGGTCGCCCGCAGGGCGTCCAGCGCGCCGGAGAGCGCGGGGTCGGGCGGGAGCGGGATCCCCACGAACGCCCGGAACGCCATCGGGGCGGGACCGGCCCCTCGCCGACATAAGGGTTCGGGCCCGCGCCGGCCGCGCTCCGGGGCCGCCCGGTTTGGGCGCAGGCCGGGGCCGAAGGTAACACCTCCGCGCGGAAAGGGGTGGGGTTTGAAATGGACGGAGCGAGGAAGCCGGCTCTCGGTCCCTTGATCGCCTCCCTCCTCGTCGCGGCGTTGGGCACCGGGGTGGTGGGGGTGACCTACGCCTGGGTCGGGGCCCGGCTCGCGCGCCGCCAGGTCCGCGACGCCGCGGACCGCGCCGCCCTGCGCGGCTTCGCCCTCTGGTGGCTCGCCATGGCGGCCACCCAGGCGCTGGATGCTGCGCTGGACTCCGCGGCGGCCCTCGGGAGCGCGGGCCCCGGGGCCGTGACCATCGAAGGCATCCTGGAGCGCCTTCTCGTGGCCTCCGCGCTGGCGGGGCTCATGGTCTACCTGCTCTACATCGTCCAGGGGCGCCTGCGCCTCGCGGCCGTGGGCGCGTTCTACCTCGCTTACTTCACGGCGTCGCTCTACGCGTTCCACTGGCGCGGACCGCAGGGCGTCCACGCGGGGGCGTGGCGCGTCGAGGCGGCGTTCGCGCGCCCCGCGCCGCTGCCCGCCGAGGCCCTGCTGGACCTCGCGCTCCTGGCGCCGCCGGTGGCCGGCGCGCTGGCGTTCGGCCTCGCGGGGCGCCACGCGGCGAGCCTCGCCCAGCGCGCCCGCGTCGCGGCCACCTCGTGGGGGCTCCTCCTCTGGTGGGTCCTCACCGTGGCCTCCTCCTCACCGCAGCTCCTGGACGCCTCGTGGCTCCAGGCGGGCGCCCTCGTGGTGGGCCTCGGCACCTCGCTGGCCATCCTCCTCTCCCACGCGCCGCCCACGTGGGTCCTGCGCCGCTGGGCGGGCCGCGCGGAGCCCGTCGCAAGGTGAAGGTATTTCTCGCGCGCCGCGGCTGGCGCCACGATGCGTTGGGCGGCCCTCGTCCTCGCCCTGCTCTCCGCGGGGTGCGCGGCCTCCACGGTGCAGCCCGCCCTGCCCGCGGGCGAGCCCCAGGCGGCGGTCCCCTTCGCGGGCGAGCCCCTGGTGCAGGACCACGACCACAACGACCCCTCGCTGCACAACGCGTCGCTGAACCTGCGGCTCCTCTCCCGCGTCATCCCCTACGGCAACGGCACCGCGTGGGGGCAGGGCTCCATCAACGAGATCGCGTTCAGCGGCAACCTCATCTTCGTCTCGCGCAGCAACCCCGAGGGGGGCTTCGCCGTCGTGGACGCCACCGACCTGCGCCACCCGCAGGTGATCGGCGACTTCCACGCCGAGGGCGGGGCGGACATCGAGGTCACCAGCGACGGCGCCTACGCGCTCCTCATGACGCAGCGCACGACGCCCGGGGCGCAGACGCTGGACAGCCCCGCCACGCGCGAGGTGCGCGGCATCGACGTGGTGGACGTGCGCGACCCGGCGCACCCCTCGCTATCCAGCTTCCTGCCGCTCCCCACCAACGGCCCGCACACCGCGAGCTACCGCCTGCTCCCCGACGGGCGCGAGGTCGTCGCCATCGAGACCTACGACCTCGTGACCGACCCCACCACGGGCGCCATCGCGGGCGCGAGCCCCGCCACGCAGCGCGTCTACCTCGCGCTCCTCGCGCGCGACTCCCTGGGCGCGCACCTGCAAATCCAGGGCGTCTACCAGGTGACGGACCCCGCGCCGCCGGGGAAGCTCTACTTCCCGCACGACTCCTTCATCGAGCCCCAGAAGGACGGCCGCGTGCTGATGTACGTCGCCTACTGGGACGCGGGCGTGCGCATCGTTGATATCACCGACCTCTCGCAGCCCAAGGAGATCGCGAGCTATCGCGACTTCGCGCCCAGCGCGCTGGCCCAGATGCACGACGTGAGGACGTTCCCCGCGCCCGTCGCCGGCAAGCACGTCCTGGCCGCGGCGCCCGAGATCATCACCGCCCCCGAGACGGGGCAGGTCACCTTCGTCGACGTCACCGACCCCGCGAAGCCGACGAAGCTGGGCCGCTGGGGCATCCCCGGCAACCTCACCGTGGACAAACCCTACGACTTCAGCCCCCACGTGTTCGACACCGACGCGCGGGGCCGCCTCGTCATCGGCCACTACCACGCGGGCGTCTGGCTCGTGGACGCCAGCGATCCCACGGACCCCGTCACGCTGGGCTTCTACCTGCCCCACGAGACGCGCCCCGGCTTCACCGGCATGGTGCCCGACGTGTGGGCGGCCAAGTTCTTCCACGGCCACGTCGTCGCCAGCGACCAGGGCACGGGCCTCTACATCCTCGAAGCGGCGCCGGGCCTCCTCGACCCGCTGCCGCCGGGCGTGATCCCCTGACGCGCCTCCAGGGCCCCGTCGACCTCGCCGCGACGCTCCAGGGCGGGCAGGCCTTCCGCTGGACGCGCGAGGAGGACGGCGCCTTCGTGGGCGTCGTGGGTCGGCGCGTCGTGCGCTATCAGTCCGCGGGCGCGGGCGTCGAGGCGGAGGCCTTCCCCCGCGCCACGCCGCGCTGGCACGCCCGCTACCTGGGCGCGACGCCCGAGGACGACGCCGCGCGCGGGCGGCTGCGCGCCGACCCCGTGCTGGCCCCCGCCCTCGCCGCGCACGAGGGGCTTCGCATCCTGCGCCAGGAGCCGTGGGAGACGACGGCCGCGTTCCTCGTGAGCGCCAACAACAACGTCCTGCGCATCGAGGGCATCCTCCGCGCCCTCGCGCGCCGCGGCGACGCGCTGGGCTCGCCGTGGGGCGAGCGCCACGCCTTCCCCGACGCCGCGACGGTCGCGCGCCTTCCGGAGTCCCGCCTGCGCGCGCTGGGGCTGGGCTACCGCGCGCCCTTCCTGCGCGCGACGGCGCGCCTCGTCGCGTCGGGCGACGTGGACCTCGATTCCCTCGTGGGCGCGCCGCTGCCCGAGGTCCGCGAGGCGCTGCTCGCGCTGCCGGGCGTCGGGCCCAAGGTCGCGGACTGCATCGCCCTCTTCGCGCTGGAGGCCGGCGGCGCGTTCCCGGTGGACCGCTGGGTGCTGCGCGCCGTGTCCGAGGCGTTCTTCGCAGGCCGCGAGGTGAAGCCCCGCGAGGCGGAGGCGTTCGCCCGCGCGCGCTGGGGCGACGACGCGGGCCTCGCGCAGCAGTTCCTCTTCCACGCCGTGCGGACGAGGGCGAACGCGCCCGGCGCCCGGAGGCTTTCTGCGACGCAGAACGACCACCAAGGCCAAGAGCGGGTCGCGCGATCGGCCCCTTCGTGGACCCGTTCATCGCCGTGAGCGTCGGGCTCGTCCTCGCGGTGCTCGCGCTCGTCGTCACCGTGCGCATCTACAACGACCGTCTGGATCGTCTCCGCGAGGAGCTTCGCAGCGTCGCGTCCTCGCGCCAGTCCCTCGCCGCGTCCCACGACCGCCTCACGGCCCAGTGGGCGCCGCTCCTCTCGCGCTATCCCTACGACCCGCGCCGCTTCCGCTTCGTGGGCTCTCCCGTGGACGGCGTGCAGTTCGAGGAGGACCGCGTCGTCTTCGTGGAGTTCACGGAGGGCGTCGACCTCGGCCCCGAGCAGCAGCGCGTGCGCGACCTCGTGCGCGCGGGCCGCGTCGAGTGGCTGGAGGTCCCGCTGGAGGCGCCGCCGACCCCCGAGCCCGCGCCGCCCGCGACGGACCCGTGGTCGCACACGCCCTGATCAGGCGCCCTGCTGCGCGCGCCGCTTCGCCAGCTCGCTCGCGAGGGTCCTGCGCTCCGCGGGCGCGCCCTTGGGCTGCACCACCAGCGCGAGCACGTCCTCCGGCCCCTGCGCCCACACGCGCAGCGGCTCGCCCGCGGGCGCGAACCCCCAGTGGCCAGGCTCGACGCGGAGCGCGTCCCCGTTCTGCGCGAAGAGGAGGCCGTGCCCGCGCAGCACGAGGATCACGCGCTCGCTCTCGGGGCCCGTGTCCAGCCTTCGTCCTCCTGCGATGGAGAGCGCCGCCGCCAGCGTCGTCGCGCTCTCGTGGAGCGGCCGGAACGCGTTCCCGCGCAGCAGCGGATCGACCACGACCTCGCGCCCATCGCCGGGCGCCGCGCGGCTCGCGTAGGCGAAGCGCGTCGCGTCGGGCAGCGGCATCACGATCTCGCACCCCTGCGGCGCGGCGCCGCCTGCGGGCAGGTGATAGCAAAGCGCGGCGGGCGTCCCGAAGGCGGGCGCCGTCGCGTCGGGCGGGGGCAGCGGGCGCGCGGCGGGGAGCGTCTCCACGGCGGGGGCAGCCCCGGCGCGGGCCTAAGGGCTTTTCCCCTGGGCGCGGCTCCAGCCTCGATGAACCCCGAGGAGAACCTCGCCAAGCTCGGCCTCGCCCTGCCCGCGCCCGGCAAGCCCGTCGCCGCCTACGTGCCCACCGTCCGCACGGGGAGCCTCGTCTACGTCGCGGGGCAGCTCCCCTTCGTCGAGGGCAAGCTCCCCAAGACGGGGCGCCTGGGGGAGAACGTCAGCATCGAGGAGGGGCAGATGTTCGCGCGCCAGTGCGTGCTCAACGGCCTCGCGGTTCTCAAGGCCGAGATCGGCGACCTGCGCAAGGTCAAGCGCGTCGTGCGCGTGGGGGCCTTCGTCGCGTGCGCCGACACCTTCGCGGACCAGCCCAAGGTCGCCAACGGCGGCAGCGAGCTTCTTCAGCAGGTCTTCGGAGAGAAGGGGCGCCACGCGCGCGCCGCCGTGGGGACCAACGCGCTGCCGCTGGGCGCGCCCGTCGAGATCGAGTTCCTCTTCGAGGTGGAATAAGTCAGACCGCCGCGCCGCAGCGGTCGCAGAACTGCGCGCCGGGGCGCGCGACGCGGCCGCACGCGGCGCACGCGGGGCCCGAGCCCTGCGGCCGCGCGTCCTCGGTCCACCCCTCGCGGGCGGCGCGCGCCGAGACCTCCAACGCGGGGGCCGTCTCGCGGGCGACGTAGCGCGAGGCCGGACCCAGGTAGGCCCACCACGTGGCCTGGAAGCCGCCGCCGAGCAGCAGGATGCCGAGGAAGATCGCGGGAGTGACCCCGAAGGCCGGGTCGTTGGTGAGAACCGGCGCAGGCTCCGTGGCCGCCTGCACAAACCGCACGAGCACGTAGCCGAAGCACAGGACGCCCAGCGCCAGCAGGACGGGGCCAACCACGCGGAGGACGCGAGCCCCCTGGGGGGATGCCATCGGCCAGGCAAGCCCCGGACGTAACAAGAAGGTGCGCACGCCCGATGGGGCCGGCCCCCGCCCGTCCTCACAGCCTTTATCTGCCTCTCCTGTGGTCGCGCCGCGACGATGGCCGCGACGCAGCAGGCTCCCGCCCGGGAGCCGGACCGGGAGATGCGCGCCTACATGGCGATCACGCGCAGGCTCCCCAAGGTGTTCGGCGTCGGCGCGTTCGCCAACGTGCTCAAGCGCCTCTACGCGCGCAAGCCGCGGGCGCCCGTCGTGTGCGAGGTCCACGGCGCGCGGATGCTCCTCGACCCCAACGACGAGTTGGACCGCGAGCTGATCTTCACGCCGCAGCTCTACGACCGCGAGATGCTGGACTTCCTGCGCGCGGCGCTGAAGCCGGGCGACGCGTTCCTCGACGCGGGCGCGCACGTGGGGGGCTTCACCGTCGTGGCCGCGCCCCTCGTGGCGCCGGGCCGCGTGCTGGCCGTGGACGCGGACCCGCACGTCTTCTCCATCCTCCGGCGGAACGTCGAGATGAACAAGCTCTCCAACGTCGCGCTGGCGAACGTCGGGCTCTCGGACAAGCGCGAGCGGCTGAGGTTCCACCGCGGCGACGAGGGGCTGCGCGGCGTCTCGAACTTCATCGACGGCACCGGCGAGAGCGAGCTGGACCTCAAGCCCCTGGCGGAGGTCGCGGCGGAGCACGGCTTCGAGAGCTTCGCGGGCGTGAAGATCGACATCGAGGGGTTCGAGTTCCGCGTGCTGAGGCGCTACCTGGAGGACGTGCCGCGGGAGTGCTGGCCCCGCTTCTTCATCGTCGAGCGCCTGCCGCACCTCGTCGAGAGGGCGGGCGGCGACGTCGTCGAGCTTCTCCGGTCAAAAGGGTACGAGGTCCGCTGGAGCCGGGCGGCGGACCACGTCATGGCGCTGCCCTGAGCGCCTCCGGACCCCGGGGGCGACGGGAGCGCGCCTCAGCCTCCGAGCGCGCGGCCCGGGCCCCCGGGGCGGAGGGCCTCCGATGGCAACACCTTCAGCGTCAGTTGAGCGCGGCCTCCACGTGGGCCACGACGCCCAGGCTGGCCACGCGGGCGCGAAGCTCGTCCCGGCACGCGAGGCACGGGGGCGACGCGCCGCCGCAGAGCGGGCAGCCGGACACGCTGCCGATCTCGCCGGAGCGCGGCCCGCGCCGCAGGAGCGAGAAGGAGGCGAGCGCCCTCAAGCCCGCACCCCCGAGGCCGCGCGGGCGCACAGGTTGCACAGGGCGCCGCTCCCCCCGAGGCCGGGGCAGAAGGGGCAGGAGGTCCGGGCCGCCGCGCGGGGGAGGAAGGGGTTGTGGAACGTCATCGAGGACGGACCACGGGGGGAGGGGGTATAGCCTGGGTTGAACCCCCTTGGACGATGTCCGCGACCGTTTCGCGAGAGCGTATTCTCTCGTGGAACTGCGAGGGCGGGGGGCCCTTCCAGCCGCAGGCGGGCGAGGTGGTCCCCGCAGACATCGGCTTCTTATCGGGGAACCCGATTGGCAGCGCCATGGAGTTCGCCATCACCGAGGAGCAGAAGCTGCTCCGCCAGACGGTGCAGGAGTTCGTCGCCAAGGAGATCAGCCCCCACGTGGAGGCGTGGGAGGAGAAGGGCGACGTGCCGGACTCGGTCTTCCGCAAGCTGGGCGAGATCGGCCTCCTGGGCGCGCCCATCCCCGTGGAGTACGGCGGCGCGGGGCTCGACGCGGTCACCTACGCGATGCTCACCGAGGAGCTTGCCAAGGGGTGCTCCTCCCTGCGGACGACCATCAGCGTCAACACCTCCCTCTTCGGGATGAACGTCCTCCTCTTCGGCAGCGAGGCGCAGAAGAGGTTCTATCTGCCCAAGATCAGCAGCGGCGAGAAGCGCGGCGCGTGGGCCCTCACCGAGCCCCAGAGCGGCAGCGACGCCGCGGGCCTGCGCACCACCGCGCGCAGGAAGGGGGACCACTGGGTCCTCAACGGCCACAAGATGTGGATCAGCGACGGGGGCAAGGCGGACTACCACGTCGTCTACGCGCGCACCGACGAGTTCGATCCCAGGACGAAGCGCAACCACATCGCGACGTTCGTCGTCCACAAGGACGACCCCGGGTTCAAGGTGGGCAGCGTCGAGAGCAAGACGAAGCTGGGCCTGCGCGCGAGCCCCACGGCGGAGCTTCTCTACGAGGACTGCACGATCCCCGCGGACCGCATGCTCGGCAAGCCCGACTCGGGCTGGGAGCAGGCGAACAAGATCCTCAACGGCGGCCGCCTCAGCGTCGCCGCGGGCGCGGTGGGCATCGCGCAGGCCGCGCTGGACGCCGGCATCGCCTACGTGAAGAGCCGCGAGGCGTTCGGCAAGAAGATCGGCGAGTTCCAGCTGGTCAAGGAGCACGTCGCGTACATGACGCTGGAGGTGGAGACGATGCGTCTCCTCGTCTACAAGGCGGCGTGGATGAAGGACCAGGGGCTGGACAACCGCCTCGCGGTCTCCCTGGCCAAGCTCCACGCCGGCGAGGCGTGCACGCGCGTCACCGAGCGCGCCGTGCAGCTTCACGGCGGTAACGGCTTCTCGGGCGAGTACCCCGTGGAGCGCTACTGGCGCGACTCCAAGATCATCGGCATCTACGAGGGGACCAACGAGATCCAAAAAATCATCGTCGCGGGAGAAGTGCTCGATCGCTGAGGCGATCTCGCACTTCTCCCGTCGACGGGCTCAGCCGCTTCGCGGCTGAGGTACTGGCGCCTTCGGCGCCAGGGCGGCCCGGCTCGCTTCGCTCGCCGCTGGCAGAATCGCCCTTAGGGGGCGCTCCGGCGGCGCTTCGCGCCGCCTCCGGCCCCCAGCAAGGAATCCATGCGATTCTGCCAGGGGACGACGACGAGGCTCAGCCCAGCCCCAGGAGGGCTTCCGCGAAGTCCGCCATCTGGGCGCGGCTGGCGAAGCGGACGTACTCGGCCTCCAGCTCGTCGCCCTTGCCCCCCTCGCGGGCCAGCATGAGGAGGAGAAGCTCGCCCTCCTCCCCGGGGGCCACGGTCGCGGCGAGGCGGAGCTTGCCGTCCGAGGGGCCCTCCACCTCCGCGAGGCGGCGCTTGGACTCCAGGGCCTCCAGGAGCGACTGGGCGAAGCCCGAAAGGGCCTCCCGGGGGGCCGCGAGGCGGTAGGGCGCTTTCAGGCCCGGCCGCTGGATGGCCACCTCGTAGCCGGCGGGCGCGCCGCGCACGGTGAGCGCGCTCTCGTCGTCCTCGTGGGTCAGCAGGGGGTCGTTGCCTGGCACGCGTCCACAACGGACCCCTCCGGGATTGCCCTTTCGGGAATCGCCGCCACCTTCAAGAACGACCTGCGGGAGAGGGCGGCAGCATGGCAGAGACGCCCTCCTCCCCGAAGGACGTGGCCGACATGCTCGACGCGCTGGCGAAGCGCATCCGCGCCGATCCCAACTTCCGGATGACGCCCCCGGCCCGCGGCATGCAGGTCGCCCCGGCGTCCGCGGGCGTCGAGATCAAGGAGGACGCGGAGGGCCCCCAGATGGGCGCCGTGGACGTGTTCCGCGACGAGCGCGCCGTCACCGTGACCGTGGAGACGCGCAACGCGGACGCCGCCAGCGTCCACGTGAGCCTCGCGGACGGGCGCCTGCTGATCAACCTGGGCGAGGGGCCCCACGCGCTGCGGCGCGACCTGGACCTACCCGCCGCCGTGGATGAGGACGCCGCCTTCGCGACCTTCCGCAACGGCATCCTCGACGTCGTCCTGCCCCTGCGCGGCACCGTCAAGCGCTGAGCGCGCCTCCGCGAGGCGCGGCAGGTACACCTTCTCCAGGCTCGACGTGCGCTTGCGCTTGCGGCGCTTGAACTCGCGCAGCGCGATGGGGCAGCTCACGTGCGCGCAATACTTGTGCCCCAGGCTCGTCTGGTTGTAGGCGCCGCACCGCTGGCACTCGACGCCCAGGTTGTTGCCGAAGAAGACCACGTTCTCCCCCGCCGTCCGCACGCCGACGCGCAGCGTGAGGGGCGACGGGAGCATGGAGGGCGCGCTGGCCATCAGCTCACCGCCAGGGGCTCGACGGGCGCGGCCAGCGGCGGGGCCACGGCCCCGAACCTCGCGGCGTCCTCGGGCGAGAGGCTGATCTGATAGCGCGCCAGGAGGCCGCGGACGAGGTCGGGCTCGCTGAGGGCGTAGCGCCCCTCGGGGCGCCCGCCCGTGCGCGTGACCACGCCCTCCACCACGAGGCGGTTGACGTGGAACGAGAGCGTCGAGCGCGAGACGCCGATGACCTGGCAGAGCTCGCGCTGCGTCATGCCGGGGCCCGGCAGCAGCGCGTAGACGATGCGGCGCGGCGCGTCGTGGCGCAGGAGGCTGAGCACCTCCTTCTCGCGGCGGCCCACGCCCGCGTGGGTGAAGTAGCGCTTGTAGCGGCCGTCGCGGCGCGCGACCACGAGGCCCGCGCGCTCCAGGCAGTCGAGGTGGTACAGGGTGGTGCCCAGCGGCATGTCGCACCGCCGGGCGACGTCACGGAGGTGTGCCCCCGCGTGGGCGGCCACGCAGTCGTGGATGGCCTTGCGGGAAGGCACGCTGAGGATGGCGTCGTCGTGCATGGTATCCCCTCCTTGCGAGACCGGATGGCGCTTCACGGGGAAGCCGACGCACCGGTTCCGGCCCCTTCCCCGGAGCCGCTTTGGGGCTTCCCGTTCCACCGGGGGGAGTGGTCGCTCGCCTCGCCCCGGGCGAAGCTTGATGGGAGCGCCCGGCTGACCGCATCGCGATGGTCCGCCAGGTCCCGGGCGCCGGCTTCCGCGCCTCCGACCTCCCGCCCGGCCGCGTCGCCGTGCTCTTCTGCGCCGACTGGTGCGGCTACTGCCACCGCTTCCTGCCGCACTTCAAGCGCGTCCGCGAAGGGTGGGTCGTGGACGTGAGCGACGAGGACGACCCCCTCTGGGACATCCACGCGCTGCGCGTCGTGCCCACGGTCATCGTCTTCCACGACGGCGAGCCCGCGAAGCGCTGGGAGGGTGTCCTCGCCGCGCACCACGTCGAGCAGGTCGAGGCCGCGCTGCGGGCCCCCTGAGGCGGCGTCGGCTGGGATGGCTTTTTCAGGCCCGCCCGCCTTGGCCGGAGCGATGCGGGTCATCGCCTTCACGGGCATGCCCGGCGCCGGGAAGGGCGTCGCGGCCGAGGTCGCCAGGAAGCAGAACATCCCGGTGCTGCGCATGGGCGACTTCATCTGGGAGGAGGTGCGCCGCCGCGGCCTGCCCATCGACTCGGGCAGCGTGGCCGAGGTCGCGATGCAGATGCGCACCGACTTCGGGCCCGGCGTCTGGGCCGAGAAGACCGTGGACCGCATCCGGCAGCTCCACCCCAACATGGCGGTCATCGACGGCGTGCGCAGCGAGGCCGAGCTGGAGGTCTTCCGCCACAGGCTGGGCCACGACTTCACGCTGGTCGCCATCCACGCCTCCCGCCCCACGCGCATGAAGCGCCTCCTGGTGCGCGGCCGCGAGGACGACGTCAAGGACGAGGGCGAGTTCATCGCCCGCGACGAGCGCGAGCTTGGCTGGGGCCTGGGGCGCGTCATCGCCCTGGCGGACGTCATGCTGGTGAACGAGGAGACGATGCCCGACCTCGCGCAGCAGGTGGAGCGGATGATCCGCGGCGAGCCGGTCTACAAGGGGCTGCGCTGAGGGTCGGCTCTTCCCGGTCCTGCCGCCTCCGGCGGGGAAGCCGCGAATCGCCGAACCACCGCCGAGAAGCGCGGGGTGGACGAAGCGATGCCACCCGTCCTTGAGCCGGGGCGAGTTGAAGTTGACCAGGATTCCCACCGGCTTTCCCGAGGCCCTCAGATAGCTGACGATCTGGCTGCGATGGATCGGGAGCAGGGCCTCGACGGCCTTGATCTCGACGGGGACCTCGCCCGCGACCAGGAAGTCGACCTCCCGCGCCCGCTGGACGTGCAGACCACGGTATTCGACGTCGAACTCGAACTTCTCCGCGAACGCGATCCCGAAATGGCGCAGCCCATGGGCAAAGAGGGTCTGGTACGTCGCCTCCCGGTAGCCTGCCCCGACGTGCCGGTGGAGGTCGAACGCCAGCTCGCGCACCCGATCCACGATCGACTCCACGTCTGGGGGGACGGAATCCGGCCCATGCGTCATCGCATCGTGCGTTGGCGAGCGAGACGTAACCCTTCTTCGGGAATCGCACGACGTTCCCAAGCCGGAGATTCGGCGATTCCGAGATTCGCGGCTTCCCTGCCGGAGGCGGCGAAACCAGGGAGGAGCTCAACCAAGCGTGCGCGCGAACTCCACGAGCCCCGCCTTCGTCCCGCCCAGGTCCCGGCTCTTGGCGAACGCCACGTTGAGGCGCCCGTCGGCGGAGAACGCCACCGAGAGGTAGTCAAGCTCCTCGCGGTCGCTCGCGCACGCCGCGCCCTTGGGGCACATGGGGCCGGTCTTCACGGGCTCCAGGCTCACCTTGTCGACGCCCCACGAGGCGTTGAGGGAGGGGCGGTGCGCGACGTAGGCGAACCACGGCGAGTCCTTGGGGGCCTTGGTGGGGTCGCCCGTGGCGATGCCTCCGTACCAGCCCACGGCGATCTCGCCGTCGCCCCGCGCCGCGACCCACGGGAGGAAGTTCAGCCCCTCGGAGCGCAGCGCGACGGGCGCGCTCCACGACTCGCCCAGGTCCGTGGACTCGCTCTCGAAGACGGTCATGGTGCGGTCCGTGCGCGCGGCCCACGCTACGGCGACCCGGCCCGTGGCGTCCACCGCGCCCTGCACGGCCCACAGGTTGTCGAACCCCTGCGGGACTTTGGCCACCGTGCGCGAGCGCCACGACGCGCCCCCATCGGTGGAGACCGCGAGCCGGACCTCGCTGGGGTTGTGCCAGTCGTCGGTGCCCTGCGTCCAGTCCACGAAGCCGTAGGGCATGACGTAGGTGCCGTTGCCCACCCAGCGCGGGTGCGCG
Organism: Pseudomonadota bacterium; assembly: GCA_021325135.1. Classification (GTDB taxonomy): domain Archaea; phylum Thermoplasmatota; class SW-10-69-26; order JACQPN01; family JAJPHT01; genus JAJPHT01. The sequence goes on from JAJPHT010000014.1 coordinate 68,217, forward strand.
ATCTGGTAGTCGCCGTTGCTGGCGGTGGGGACCACCGTCACGGGGTTGCCCCACGTCGCGCCGTGGTCCGTGGACCAGACCGACTCGATGGACATGAGCGCGTCGGCGCGATAGCTGGGATCGCCCGCGCTGCGGATGGCGTTCTGGACGCCGTGGAAGTAGGCGTAGAAGAGGCCCACGGTGCCGTTGGGGCCCGCGACGAGCCACTGGCGGTCGACGCCGCCGAGGCTGTCAAGCGTCGTCACGGGCGCGCTGGTCCACGTCTGGCCGCCGTCGCCACTGGCCTCCACGAGGTAGCTCCCGTAGCGGTTGTTGGGCGAGAGGCCGTCCACGGCAGGGACGGGCGCCACGGCGGGCGAGCCCCAGTTCCACCAGTCGGTGGAGTAGACCCAGCCGTCAGGGGACGCGACGACATCCGCGTCGCTGCTGCCGAAGGGCCTCCGCGTGCCCTGCACGCTGCCCAGGGGCGTGTCGCGCTGCGGGCTGCGCAGCGTCTCCCACGAGGAGCCGTTGTCCTTGCTGCGCCAGAGCCACGCCGCGCCCTGCATCTCGTTGGGCCGCTCCTGGCTGCCCGCGACGGCGGTGATCCAGAGCGTGCCGTCCGCCGCGACCGCGACGTTGGGCTCCGCGCCGTTGGTGGGCTGGTCCATGGCCTTCGGGGGCGAGAAGACGAGGGGCGAGCCGTCGAGGCGCGCGACGCTGGCGGCCTTGAGGTCGCCGCCGCCCACGCTCGCGCAGCCGGGCGCCAGGATCGCGAGGGCCAGGACCAGGGCCAGCCGGGGGGACACGGGGCGCGAGTGGCCGGCCCGATTCAAAGGGTTTGTGCAGGCCCGCTTCATCAAGCGCGCCACAACGTTGATGGCGACCTTCCCTGGCTAACGGGGCATGCTGTGGAGGCTCCTTGTCCCGCTCATGCTCGTCGCGGCCGCCCTGGCCGGATGCGCGACCTCTCCCGACACGCCCGCCGCCGTGGCGCCCGCCTCGGCCAAGACCAACCTCACGCGCCCGGACGTGCAGCTTCCCAAGTTCCTCCCGCCCGTCGACATGGGCACCGTGACGCTGGGCAGCGAGCCCTCCGTCGCCGTGGCGCCTGACGGCACGGTCTACGTCGCCTCCCCCAGCGTGGGCGCGTGGCGCTCCGACGACCAGGGCAAGACGTTCAAGCCCCTGGGCAAGTCCGCGTGCGGCTTCGGCCTCCCCGCGTGCCCCGTGACCCAGGAGAACGACGGCAACGGCCTGGACGACCCGGGCGACGCGAGCCTCGCCGTCGCGCCCAACGGCACCGTGTGGAGCGCGGGCCTCTCCGGCGTCGCGGGCAGCGTCCCCGTGCAGTCCTCCAGCGACAAGGGGCAGACGTGGCCCAAGGGGTACGACGTCGCCAAGAAGAACAGCAGCGACCGCGAGTGGATCGTCGCCAACTCCACGGGGAGCGTCTTCGTCTCGTGGCGCGACTTCGGCAGCAGCAAGGACCAGACGTGCACCGACCCCGTGGGCATCTCGTGCAGCTCGCTTCCCTCGGGCGTCTTCATGGCGCGCCTCGACCCGGGCCAGCCCTGGAGCGAGCCCCTCAAGGTCAGCGACGACGGCCACGAGGGCCCCATCGCGGCCGACCCCGCCAGCTCGTGGCTCTACCTGCCCCACGCCATGGGCGAGAAGAGCGTCTTCATGGCGCGCTCCCCCGACGGCGGCCGCACCTGGCAGGACGTCACCGTGGCGCCCCTCGTCATGGACACCTACGACTTCCCCATCGCGGCCGTCGACGCCGCAGGCACCGTGTACCTCGTCTGGAACACCGACGAGAGCGAGCCCAACGACATGAACGGCGGCCTCGTGGCCAACGAGGCGGCGATCCCCACCGTGCACCTCTCCGTGAGCAAGGACCACGGCGCGACGTGGAGCAAGCCCGTCGTCATCTCCCCCGCCGGCGTCCCCGCCCTCTTCCCGTGGGCCGCGGCCGGCAGCGACGGGCGCCTCGTCGTCGCGTGGTACGAGGGCACGACGCCCACGCCCGGCGACCGCCTGCCCAACGTGTGGCACGTCGCCGTCGCCATGAGCACCACCGCGGACGCCGAGAAGCCCACGTTCAAGGAGGCCTTCGTCACCGCCGCGCCCAACCACGTCGGCGCCATCTGCACCGAGGGTGGATTCTGCACGCTCAGCGGCAACGACCGCAGCCTGCTGGACTTCTTCGAGATCCGCCTCCTCCCCGACGGCAGCCCCGTGCTGGCCTTCGTGGGCGACGCGGACGTCCGCATGGCGACGGTCCACGTCTACGCCAGCCGCATGACGGAAGGCACGAGCATGCTGGGCTAGCAGCGTGGGGTGATTCCCGGAGAAGGGCTTTGTCCTCCTCCGGGCTCTCCTCCTCCGTGGCGGGTCCCGACTCCGCGGCCCTCGACCTCGTGCTCACGGAGTGGCGGCGCTATCTCGAGGCGACCGCCGCGCTCCTGCGCGACCTCGACGGCAAGGCGCTGGAGATCGTCAAGCTCGACGGCGTGATCCTGGGCCTCGCGGCCGCCGCGGGCGGGCTCCTCGCCCGGAGCGCCCCCGGGCCGCGGCTGGGCGCCATGGCGCGCCTGGGCGCGGCCGTGGGCGTCGCCGGGCTGGCGCTGCTTGCAGGCTCGATCCTCGCCGCCGTCCTGGTGGTGGGCCGCCGGAACGCCGCGCTGGGCATCGGCGCGCCGCCCGGGCAGCTCGCGGAAGGGCTCTCCCGCGACGACGCCTGCCGCTACGCCATCGAGACGTATGCGAGCGCGACGGAGACGAACCGCGCGCTGGCCGACCGCAAGGGCAAGGCCGTGGACTGGGCCCTCGTGCTGCTGGCGCTCGGCGTGCTCCTGCTCGGCGTGGGAGGGTTGGTGCTTATATTGGAGGTGATGGAATGAAAGGATGGATGGAGCGACTTCGGGCGAACCCATTCCGCGTCGCGACGGTCAAGCGAGGCATCGAGGACGACGCCCCCAAGCCGCACAAGGCGCCTGCGCCGCCGGAAGCTTGATGGAGGCCTGGGCCCGCTCGCGGCCCATGCTTGGGCGGCTCCTCATTCCGATCCTTCTCGTCAGCGCCGTCGCCGCGGGCTGCATCCAGGCTGCCAACGTGTCGCCGGCGTCGACGGGCGCGGGGCTCGAAGGCACGGTCAGCGCGACGCGCCTGCCGCCGCCGGACAAGGACCTCTCGGGCGCCATCGTGTCGGACCACGGCGCGCCGTACATGCACGCGATCCCCAACCTGCACACGGGGAGCTATCGCATGGACCTCGTGGGGTACAACCCGCTCCAGGACGATCCGCTCACGGCGAACTCCGGCTACACGGCCATCACGGTCTTCCACCACGTCGCGTGCGTGTCGCACTTCGCGGGCACGGGCGGCTACGGCGGCGCGACGCTGGTCAACTTCAGCGACCCTGCGAAGCCCGTCGTCGTGAGCAGCATCCTCTCCACCGCCATCGGCTCGCGCTGCCAGTTCACCGAGGACGGCAAGTACCTCCTCCTCGCGGACTACGGCGGCCCCGCGCCGGGCACGCCGCTGCCCGACCCGCTGGCGGACGCGGCCTCCTACGGCGTCAGCGTCTACGACGTCTCCGACCTGAAGAATCCCAAGTTCCTCTTCCACGACAGCCAGGGCCAGCAGCCCGGCGACGAGGCGGACGTCTCCTCCAGCGAGTACCACAACGTGGGGACCGCGCTGATCAACGGCACGAACTACGTCTTCCAGACGTACACCGGCAACATCCTCGCCCTGGCGGCGGACGGCAAGTCCATGAAGATCGTCGCCCACGTCGAGGCGACGGACCACGACGTGTGGGTCGGCCGGCACCCCATCACGGGGGAGTGGCTCCTCGTCTCCGGCAAGGGGCAGGGCACCGTGTTCTACGGCCTTGACGACCCCACGCATCCGAAGCTCCTGGGCGTCTACGAGGGCAACGCGAGCTATCAGGGCTGGCACCGCCAGTGGCCCCTCATGGAGACCGTGGAGGGGCGCGCGCTCATGGTGGTCGCGGGCGAGGAGTGCGGCAACGGCAAGTCGCTGCCCTACACCGTCCTGGACTTCACGGACCCCACTGATATCAAAGTGCTGGGCCACTGGCAGATCCCGGGCAAGCCCGAGATCAAGGAGCCCGGGCAGCTTTGCAGCATGAACAGCCACGAGTTCAACACGTGGAACGGCTACGTCGCCACCGGCAACTACCACGCGGGCGTCTGGGTCTTCGACGTGGGCACCCTGGCGCGCGCGGCGGACCCCGTGACCATCGGCTACTACGAGCCCCACGAGAACCCCCTGGACCACGGCGCCACGCGCTACTCGCCCTTCGCGTGGAACCCGGACACGTGGGGCGCGTACTTCGACGACCGCGGCTACGTGCTCACGGCCGACTGGGCCACGGGCTTCTACGTGCTGAAGGTGCCCGGCCTCACGCAGGAGACGCCGGCGGCTCCGGCGTCGTCGGGCTGAGGGACCTGCGCCACGCGGCGAGGTTCTGCGCGCCGAGCGCGCGAGCATGGGCCGGCCCGCCTTCACGCGCGGGAGGCCACGACAAGGACGAGCCCCAGGCCGAGCCCGCCCACGCGCCCAGCAGGGCGATCCGCGCGGGAGGGACGAAGAGCGACCGGGGCGAGGAGGCGCGCTCCTACGTGCACTCGGGGCCCAGGAGGTCGCGGAGGGTCGGGGGGAGCGGCGGCGGGGGCGGGCAGTCGCAGACGGTTCCGCTCTCGGTCTGGTGGCAGGGGGCGGCCGACGCGACGCCCACGGGCGAAGCGGGGGCGGCGCCGAGGAGCAGGACGGCGAGGGCGACGAGGAGCAGGGTTCGCAAGCGGATCTCCGCCGCGGCACCTGGCGCGCGCAGGCATAAGCCTCGCGGAGGAGCACGGCGACGGGTGCCAGGCCGCTACCGCCTCGGGTTGGGCACGCTGGCCATCTGCGCCACGACGCCCGTGAGGTCGTGCGTCGTGCTGCGCGAGAGGTCCTCCGGGATGGGGTCGCCGAAGCGGCGCACGACGATGGAGGAGCGCGCCAGCATGAAGCGGCCCAGCTCGTCGGGGTAGCCCTCGTCGTAGACCACCTCCGCGATGCGCGCGGCCATGATCATCTTGGCGCAGGTGACGCAGGGGAACGTCGTGGTGTAGAGCGTGGCGCCCGCGATGGCGACGCCGGTGGTGGCGGCCTGGATGATTGCGTTCTGCTCGGCGTGGAGGCCGGTGCAAAGCTCGTGGTGCGCGCCCGAGGGGACGTTGAGCATCTCGCGGATGCAGCCCATGGTGGCGCAGTGCTCGAACTCGGGCGGGTTGCCGTTGTAGCCGGTGGTGAGCACGCGCTTCTCCTTCACGAGCACGGCGCCCACGGCGCGGCGGTGGCAGGAGGAGCGGCGCGAGGCGAGGCGCGCCATGTCCATGAAGTACGTCTCCCAGTCGGGCCGCTGCGCGAGCATGTCCACCGGGGTCAGGCGCTTCTCCGCCATGCCCTCCGATGCGCGGCGCCCCACGAAGGAGTTTTCACCTTGGGTTCCGCTGGAGAGGGGCCTCGGCTCTCTCCGCCCGGGGGCTCCGCCCCTTGAATCCCCGAATCTCCGAATCGCAGAATCTCAGGTGGAGATTCGGAGATTCTGAGATTCGGGGATTCAAGGGGCGGAGCCCCAGGCAAAGAAGAGAGAGGAAAACCAGGTGCGCGGAGAGCGCCTCAGCCGGGCACGTACTTGTTGAGCGCCGCCTTCACGTCGATGAGGGAAAGCTGCACGGCCTGGCACGCCTTGTAGCCGCAGCCGACGTAGGCGTCCAGCGCGGGGCCTTCGCCGTTGGCGGCGGCCAGGAGGGTCTTGCTGTTGTCGCTGGCGGTGAGGTTGCCCAGGTCGAGCTTGGCCGCGGCGACGGAGGCCTTGGCGGCGTCGACGCCCGCACGGTCGAGCTTCGCGGCCACGAGGTCGTTGTAGACCTTGGTGAGCGCGTCGTGCTGTGCGTTCATGTCCGCGATGGCCGGATCGACCGGGGCGGCGGAGCCCTTGTGGAGGAGGTGCGGCGCGCCGAAGGCGAGGCCCACGAGGACGACGACCAGCGCCACGCTCACGACGTTGTTGGGCAGGTCGAAGAGGACCTGCTCGTACCCCTCCTCGGGGCGGTCCGCGCTCCAGAGGAAGAACGACCCCAGGAAGCCGACGGCCGCGAGGAGCGCGCCCGCGACGGCCCCGATCCACCAGCGGACCCCGAAGAAGGCCAGGGCTCCCACGGCGAGGAGGCCCAGGAGGGCGCCGAGGGCCACGCGGACGAAGTAGCGCACGCGCGGGGCTTCTCCCCCACGACCTATTTGAACCGAGGAGCGGCGTCCGGGACGCCCTTGCGACCTCATGCCCAAGGACCCCTCCACAACGCTTATCCGGCCACGTCTGGCCTGGCGGCCGAGGCTGCTCCCTTTGCGCGCCGCGCCCCTGCTCCTCGTCGCCGTCCTCCTCGCCGCCGGCTGCCTCGGCGGGTCCAAGGGTCCCGCGGCGCCCGACGCGGTCAACTCCACCTCCGCAGGCAAGGGCAACCTCACCGCGGCGCCCGTGGACGACGGCAGCAAGGCCGCCGTCGCCGACACGGCCCACATGCCGCACATGCACGACTACTGGAAGGGCAAGGAGCGCGTCACCATCTTCGACGGCGACCTCTCCCCCGACGCGGAGAACACCACCTTCGCCACCATCTTCCAGTTCCTCTCGGGCCAGCGCGTCGCGGCGGGCGGCATGCTCTGGAACCTCCCCGACGGCCAGATCGTCTACGAGGGCACGGGCAAGCTCCAGATGACCGCCTCGTGGTCCGACCCCCGCATCACGGGCATCGGCTACATCTACCGCAGCGCGGCGGGCCCCGACTGGAAGGACGGCGGCTCGCTGCCCAACGGCAAGGCGGCCGACCTCGTGGTGACGCCAGCCATGACCGACGCGCCCCACACCAAGGTCAGCCGGTGGCAGTTCGGCTTCGGCCCCGACCAGAGCCCCGGCGCGCTGGCGGGCCCCTTCCACCTGCGCGTCGACCTCGTGCGCATGAACGACATCATGCTCTTCCCCGCGCACCCGGACTTCTGGCGCGGCAACCACTCCCTCGTCCTCACCGATGTCGACCACCACGGCCAGGTGGACAGCTACGTGAAGCGCGGGCCCCAGCTTGCGACCCAGGGCGGCCAGTTCACCGAGGACTACGTCTCCTTCCCGCGCCCCGTCCCCATGGAGACGCTGGGCGTCCGCTTCACCGTCACCATCAAGGACGCGACCTCGACGCCGGGCAAGGTGGACGCCTTCGGCTTCTTCTACCACGGCGCGGACACGACGACGCCGTACCGCTGCAACGTCCAGGCGCTCAACGCGACGCTCCCCGCCACCCTCACGTGGGACGTGCCCGCCAACGCCGACATGGCCGACAGCCCCTACCTGAACGCCTCCCAGTGGCAGTTCCTCGTGGAGCCGCAGGCCGTCGCCGCGGACGGCGCGCCCGAGATGGGCGGCATGACCGACGTGAGCTACGACTTCCACGTCACGGCCACGGCGTTCGACACGCCCTTCGAGAAGCCTGCGTCTTGCGCTCAGGACCAGGGCTGAGTTTTTTTCTCCTTGCTCAGGCTCCTCGATGCAACCCGAACCACCGAACCACGGTTTTCACTGTGGTCAGGTGGCTCGTTGGTTCGGGTTGCATCGTGCAACTTGACCAGGAGGAATGCTATCGCAGCAGCCGGCGCATCCGCGCCTCCCAGTCGGCCCATCGCGCGTGCTCCAGCGCCAGGGGACCGACGGCGGAGGGTGATAGCACGCCCGCGTCGGTGGCGAAGCCCTTGACCAAGGGCGCCTCGGTGCGGTCGAAGTAGATGTTGCGCACCTGGACACCGGGCGGAGCGTCGGGCCACACCTCGCCGGGCGCCTTCTCCTCCAGGGGGATGGACGCCACAGGGCTGATCTTGAAGCGGTCCGCCGCGGCATAGAGCGGCGTGCCGGCGCGCTCGCACGCCATGGCCAGGAGGCGCGTGCCCACCTTGTTGACCACCGCGCCGTCGGGCAGGATGGCGTCCGCGCCCACGAGGGCGACGTCGGCCTCGCGGGCGTGGAGGCCCAGCGCGGCGTCGACGACGAGGAGCGTCTCCACGCCCTCCTCCGCGAGCGCGCGGGCCAATTCGCGCCCTTCGAAGCCGGGGCGGCCCTCGGCCACGACCACCCGTGATAGCGTTCCAGCGCGGCGCGCGGCGCGCAGCGCCTTGGTCACGGTCTCGCTGGCGGAGTGCGTGAGGACGGTGCCGCGCGCGAGGGCGGCCGCGGCGCGGGCGGCGCCGCCGCGCGCCTCCAGCGCCTGCGCGCGGGTCGCCGCGGTGGCGCGCTCCGCGCGGGGCACGGCCTCGGCGGCGCTCCCCGCGCCGGCCGCGTCGTGCATGGCGAGGTTCACGAGGTTCGCGATGGCGGGCATGGAGGGGCGCGCGGCGCGCAGCGAGCGCGCGAGGTCCGTGAGGGAGCCGAGGCCCTCCTTGCTGCGCGGGGCCTCCGCTGCCGCGCGCTCCAGCAGCTCCAGCGCGTCGAGGGCGAGGAGCGAGGCGCCGCGCTCGCGGTCGGCCACGATGGACGCGAGGCCCGCGGTCCACGCCTGGGGGAGGGGCACGATAGGCTCATGCGGGGGCCCCGCTTGAAGGCTGCCGTGCTCCGCACGACCGTCCGCGCCCCGGTGAGGCCCACCGAGGACCCCGCGCTCGTGCGCGCGGCCGTGCTGTCCATCTTCCCCGGCTCGGAGGTCCACGAGGCGCCCGGCCGCGTCGTGGCGCAGGTCGCGAGCCTCGACCGGCTGCGCCAGCTCATCGGCTCGCAGCGCATCCCCGACACCGCGCGGGGCGTCATGCTCGCGGGGCTCTCCTTCGACGCGCCCGAGGCGACGTTCCTCCTGGGCAAGCAGGCCGCCGCGGCGGGGCGCGCGCACTTCGGGCCGCTGCGCAGCCCCCTGGGCGACCTGGAGGTCACGATCCAGGGCGAGGACCTCGACGAGGTGGAGCGCGCGATCTACTGGCTGGCGCCCGACACGACGGTCCCCGAGGAGTGGGCCGAGGTGCCCGCGCGGCTGCGCCCGCAGGACGTCCCTCAGAACGGCCGCTCGCCGTAGACCTTCTCGTGGCGCGCGAGGGCCTCCGCGAGGGTGGGCTGGCCAGCCTGCGCGCCCACGGCCTCGACGACGAAGGAGCCGCACACGTTGGCGAAGCGCGCCGCGCGGCCATAGTCCGCGCCGCGCTCCAGCGCGAAGAGGAACCCCGCGCGGTGGGCGTCCCCCGCGCCGGTGGGGTCCACCGCGGCCGCGGGGACGCCGGGCGCCGCGAAGCGCCCGCTGGGCGTGTGGACGAGCGTGCCCTCCGCGCCGCGGCTCTCGACGACCGCCCCCACGCCCGCCGCGAAGATGCGCGCGAGGTCGTGCCCCGCGTCCTTCTCCAGGCGGTCCCGCTCGTGGCGGTTGAGGAAGAGGAGGTCCGTCTCCGGCAGGCAGGCGGTCACCTCCGCGAGGTCGCGGTGGAACACCTCCTGGCCCGGGTCGAAGGAGACCCACTCGGCGCGGCGCATGAGGGACGGGTAGCGCGCGATCTCGCCCGCGCAGAAGTGCGCGCGGCCCGGGGCCATCTGCGCGTCGGGCAGGTCGCGCGACGCGCCCGCGTGGAAGAAGGTCACCTGGCGGCCCTCTGAGTCGAAGAAGACGTAGGCCCGCGCGGTGGGCGCCCGCGTCGCGGCGAGGCCGGAGAGGTCGACGCCGGCCTCGCGCAGCGCGGCCTCGACGCGCGAGCCCTCGAAGTCGGGACCCACCGCGCTCACGAGGCGCGGTCGCGCGCCCAGCCGGGCCAGCGCCATGGCGACGTTGCCTGCCGTGCCCCCGGGCAGGTCGGGGTGGAGCTCGAGGATGCCAGCCGTCGCCTCGGGGTCTGGCAGCGTCCTCACGCGCGCCAGCGTGTCGAACGCGACGGTGCCCACGACCTGCACGCGGGCGAGTCGTCCGCCGCCAGCATAAGGCGTGCGGGTCCGTCGCGGCGGATCCAATCGACCGTTGTGCCAGGAGGGTTATCATCGCGCGGACGGCCAGGATGCTCGGGAAACCCCGTGAGCGTGAAATCGCCCCCCGATGGCCTTGACGAGGTGCTCGATGCGGTCGACTCCGCGACCCGAGAGCACGTCTCCCGCGCCCCCGCGATGGAGATCATCGAGGAGCCGAGCAGCTTCGTCCTCGCCTGCGAGATGCCCGGCGCCGAGCGCGAGGACATCCGGGTGGACGTGAGTCCCCACCGGGTCGTCGTCGCCGCCCTGCCGCGGGCCGCCCGCGAGGCGCGCTCCCGCCCCGGCTCCGGCGCGCCCTACCAGGACTTCGAGCGGGCCGTCCCCCTGCCCGCCGAGGTGGACCCGGAGGGCGCCGAGGCCCGGCTGAACAACGGCGTCCTTGAGGTGATCCTCCCCAAGAAGCGCATGGGCGGGTCGGGCGTCTACCGGCTCCCCGCCCTCTAGGTCCCCTTGGGCCCCGGCGCAACGGAGAAGCCCAGCGGGCACCCAGACGCCCGCGAGCAGTGCGCCCCGCGCGGTCCTGCTCCCGGGCGGCCGACCTTCCTTCCCGGCCGCCCCTCCCCCTCCCTTGCCCCTGCTCGCTGGGGTTCAGATTTCCTTGGCCAGGCCGGGATTTTGCGAGGATTTCTCCAGAACTCCGGCGGGTGACGACAGACCTGCTATGCGGCACCTGACGGGCTTCGCGGCCCGAGTCCAGGAGGCATGGCGTTGGTCCAAGGTCGTTCCCCCCGCCCATCCACCCGCACGCTCCCCGGCCCCTCGGAGGCGACGGCATGAAGACGCGCCTCGTCGCCGTGGCGATCCTCGCCACCCTCGTCGTCGCGGGCGTCGGCGCCAGCGCGACGCTCTACGTGGCCGCGGGCACCCCGGAGCAGGTCGTGGAGGGCCACACCGTCTTCGCCGTCATCTCCAACGTGGGCTCCAACACCACGACGGCCGCGCAGTTCGGCGCCGCCGTCGCCGTGCTGGTGCGCGACATCGAGACCTCGGGCACCGTCACCCGCTTCCCGGGCGTCCTCTGGTTCAACGACCAGTACCTCGTGAAGCCCTCCGCCGGGGCGCCCCCGTCAGATTCGGAGCGCGGCCCCTGCACGGGCGCCGTCCTCGCCGTGAACGCCGGGGACAGCGACCCCCGCCTCGACTTCCAGGCCGCCACGCCCGCCTACGTCGAGTCCTACCAGGTCACGGACCCCAACGACCACTCGTGGGTCGTCGACAAGTGGTCCAGCGGCGGCGCCACGCCCCACCCCATCTGGGTCGTCGGCGTGGCCAACACGCAGTCCGGCGGCACCGTCTCCGCCGGCATCGCGACGCCCGACGACGGCACGAGCAACTGCTCCCCCTACTCGGACAACCCCTGCGGCGGCCCCGACGTCCTGCCCGTCGTGGAGGACGGCAAGACCCCGGTCTACAACGACTCGGGCTCCGCCGAGAGCCGCTCCCGCTGCTTCCTGCGCCCCAACTCGCCCACGGCAGCCCCCGACGTGAGCAGCCACAAGACCACGGGCGACAACGGCTACGGCTACCCCTGCGGCGGCAAGGACAGCGAGACGCCCCCCGCCTCGTGCGGGGCCCTGCGCTACAACGCGCTGCTGTTCTTCTTCCTGGACGACCTCACCCAGGCCGGCACGCCCAAGGACCACACCAAGGGCAGCGCCGACTGGAGCGGCGACGCGAGCGGCTGCCAGTCGCCCACCACCGACCAGGAGCGCCGCAACTCCGGCGTGGAAGGCTACCCCTGCCCCGGCGGCGACGACAACCGCGAGGGCAACAGCCACCCCTACAACCCCGGCAACGCCTACCCGCTCACCACCTACGACGGGCGGGGCAACCACGGCGGCAGCGCCGACTGCACGGGCGACGGCGTGAACGACGCGAACTGCCACGCCACGCGCAACGTGGACATCTACTACGGCACGGCGGCCAACCCCGCGAGCCGGACCTTCCGGTTCCGCGACGTGGAGGGCAGCACCGCGCCGTACTACTGCGAGCCGGGCACGGTGCGCTGCAACCAGGACGACCTGCCCGTCGCGGTGTCACCGTAGGGACGCCCGCGGGCGTCCCGAACCCCTTTTTCACAGTCTTCCTCCACAAAACGTTCCTTCACCTCGGGGTCTGCGGGCTTCGGGAGCGTCTGTGCGAGTCCTTGCGATCCTGGCGTGCGCCCTCCTGTTGCCGACGGTGGGCGCCCACGGACCCGGTTGCGGGGACAGCCGCGTCCACGTCTACGTCTCCACCCCGCTGGTGGCCAGCCGCGGCGTCGACGCCTTCGCCGCCCCGGGCTGCCCCTCAGGCTCCGACCCGGCCTACGGCACGGGTGGAGCCTTCCTCCCCGCGGCCCACCACGGGGACCTCATCTGCGTCGCGGACAGCGTGGTCGCCCACGTGAGCTTCTCCATCGGGCGCGACCTGGACGGGGACGGCGTCATCTCGCCGGGCTCCGGCGACCAGGTCGCGGGCCCCTTCGACGCCACCTCCTGCGCCAAGGCCCCCTGGGAGGCCGGGGTGGACGGCGGATGGTGGATCATTCTCGGGTCCGAGGCGACCCAAGGGACCATTTCCGCCTAGGACCCTCCTAGACCACAAGCATTTCACAATTTTCCTCCGATAACTTCAACCCCCGACAAACGGCATCGTTCGCTTGTTGCTGAGCCGGACCGGAGGCTGTCCGCGTGAGCTTGCACGCTCCCCCTTGTGTGCGCTCGCTGCGGTCCTCTTCACTGTAGGGCCCCTCTTTCTCTCGCCTCTGGCGGGGGCCCAGTCCGCACCCTCCTCCAGCGTGCCCTCCGACCCCACCCTGCTCAAGGCCCTCGCCCCCTGGATCCTGGGCGACAACGCCACCCGCGGCACCCCCCAGTCCGTGGACGCCCTCCTGGCCTCCCTGGGCAGTTCCGCCCCCCTCCTGGGGGCGGGCGGCGGGGGGTGGCCCGCCTACTTCAAGGCCTACGGCCTCCAGCCCAGCGCCTCGGACCAGGCCGCCCTGAACCGGTTCGCCCTGGACAACCCCTCCCTCTCCCTCATCGTGGAGCGGCTGGCCGGCGACCTCGCCGCGGCCAAGGACGCCCGCGACGCGGCCATCCCTAGGCTGGCCCCCGCCGACGCCGACCTCCTGCTGCGCGCGGCGGTGGCCCTCTCGGCCGGCGACTCCAGCTCCGTCTCCCCCCAGGCCGCCGCGCTCCTCTCCCAGGTCGACCTGAAGCGCCTGGACGACGCCGCGCTGGCGCTGCGCAACGAGGGCGTCGCGGCGCGCGACCTCGTCCCGCAGGCCAAGGCCGCCGACCAAAGCTATCAATCCGCCCTGGGCGCCCCGCTGCGCTCTGCCCTCGGCGCGCGCGACGCGGGCGCCGTGCTCGCCGCGCTGGGCGACGGCGCCGAGCCCCTCCACACCGACCTCTCCTTCCCGCAGATCGTGGCCGTCTCCGCGCGCCTCCACGGCCTGCCCACCGCGCCCGCCGTCCCCGCCCTCTCGCCCGACCTCGACGCCCCCCTCGCCAACGTGATGGCGGCGTCCCTCCTCGCGCAGTCCCAGCCCGGGAAGGCCTCCGCGCAGCGCCTCACGGCGACCCTCGCCGTGGAGCTTCCCCACCTGGTGCGCGCGGCCTACAACCTCAGCCTCGCGCCCCCCTCCACGCTCTCGCGCCTCTCCGGCTCCGCGACGCCCGCGCTGGGCGCGCACGGCCGCGACCACTCGATGCAGACGCTCCTGGGCGGCGTCCTGGGCCCCGCGACCCCCACCCTCGCCTCCGACGCCACGTTCACCAGCGGCGCGCAGGCGCTCCACGCCGCCATGGGCTCGCCCCTCACCGACCTCGCCGCGGCGCAGCGCGCGGAGTCCACCCTTGGCCCCACGCTCTCCCACGCGGTGGGCGCGCTCCTCGTGGCGCAGGCGGACTACCAGCGCGACCTCTCCCCCTCGTCCCCCGTCCCCGCGCGCGCCCGCGCCGCCGACGCGGCCGCGGCGCCCCTTCTCGCCAAGGGGACCCCTCTCTCGTCCCGCGACCTGCAGACGCTTGACGACGCCGTGAGCGCCCACGACGCGCTGCGCGCCCTCGTCGCGCTGCGCACCGCGGACGTGCTCGCCGCCGCGGACGCGCTTCGCGCGCTGGACGGCGCGTCGGTCCCCATGCAGGCCTCGACGCCGTTCGTCTATCGCGACACGATGATCGTCGTCACGGGCCCCGAGCAGGACCACCTCACCCTCCGCGACGTGCCCCTGGCCCCCATCCTCTTCGTGGACCTGGGCGGCGACGACATCTACGACGTGCCCCTGGCGGGCGTCAACGGCACCGCGCTGAGCCCCGGCCTCCCCCTCGATTCCACGTCCACGCGCACCTCCGTCGCCGTGGACCTGGGCGGCAACGACCTCTACCGCGCCGTGGGCCCCATGACGCTGGGCGCCGCGGCCGGCGCGGGCGAGGCGCCCACCCTCGCGCTCCTCGTGGACGCCGCCGGCAACGACCAGTACCAGGGCGGCCCCCAGACGCTGGGCTGGGGCTTCGACGGCTTCGGCCTCGTCCTCGACGCCACCGGCGACGACGACTACAACGAGACCGGCGCGCCCCTCGTCTCCGCGGGCACGGACCTCGTCTCCGCCACCGCGGCCGGCGTCCTCGTGGACGTGCAGGGCAACGACAGCTATCATTCCGCGGACGGCTTCGTGCGCCTCCTGGGCGAGAACGCCTCGCAGGCCAGCCTCGCCGCCCTCGTCGACTACTCGGGCCAGGACCTCTACGACACCGTCTGCCCCAAGTCCGCGAAGGACGCCTGCTTCGTCACGCCGCGTCCCGACGCGCCCGGCTTCGTCACCGGCACGGGCCTCTTCGCCGACTTCAACGGCAAGAACGCCTACCCGCGCCCGGGCGACCCGTACCTCCCCTCCTTCCAGCAGGGGAACAACAACTACGCGTTCACCACCGGGGAGCGCACCGCCATCGTGCAGTCCGGCCCCCCCGACTCCACCGGCCTGCTCTACGACAACGACGGCGACCTGCTGCCCAACGTCATCGACAGCACGCTCCTCAACGGCGATCCCGACAACCGCTGCAAGCCCGTCTGCTCCGTCGGCCTCACCGACTCCGACGGCGACGGCTGGCCCGACACCGCGGAGACGCTCCTGGGCACGGACGCCCACAACCCCAACGAGTACCCCGCGCAGCTCCCCTCCGTGCAGGAGCTCCAGCCCGGCTCGCTCCTCCCCTCGGGCACCCCCGGCTCCCAGGCGGGGAGCAACATGCTCCTGGACCTGCCCGGCGACGTCGCCATCGGCCTGCCCGGCGCCACGACCTACGTCAAGGACTACCGCCTCATCGTCGACCTCGGCCTGGGCCAGGCGGGCGTCGACCAGGTGAGCACCGAGAGCGGCTCCGACGTCTACCTGGACAACGTCTCGTGGAACGGCGTGACCGTGGACCTGGGCGGCGACGATCGATATCAGCCCCCCATGGTGGACGGCAGCCAGATGCCGGGCATGGCCGCCAGCACGGGCTTCCCCGCGATCCTCGTGGACCTCCAGGGCAACGACCGCTACCTCGGCACGTCCCGCAGCGAGGGCTACGCCACCGGGCAGGACTCCTTCGCGCTCCTCCTGGACGGCGGCGGCAACGACCGCTACGAGGCGCCCGCCGGCCTCTCCCAGGGCACGAGCGTCGACGACGGCTCCGCCTACCTCATCGACCTGGGCGGCGACGACACCTACCTCTCCCCCAACCAGGGCTACGCCGGGACGGACGTCGCGGTGGGCTCCGTGGCCGTCTTCGCGGACGCCGCGGGCAAGGACACCTACGACCGCGGCACGACGCCCACCACGTGGGCCGACGTCGACAGCTACCAGGGCGTCTCGCCCGTCGCGACCAGCGTCCCCGTCTCCACGAAGGGCGCCAGCGCCCAGCCCAACGCCAACACCGTCGCCGCGTTCCTCGACCTCGCCGGGCTGGACACCTACCGCGCCCGCGACGAGGGCGGCGCGATCCTGGACTTCTCCGCCCACAAGAACGACCGCATGATCGCGCGCCCCCTGCAGGACCCGCGCGGCGGCCCCGTCACCGTCTTCCTCGACACCACCGTCGTGGGCGCGGCGGGCCCCGCGGACAGCGACGGCGACCTCTCGCCGGACGCCGCGGAGGCGATCGCCGGCACCGACAGCCAGAGCAGCGGCTCCAACCCCGTCGGCGGCACCGTGGGCTTCCTCCTGGACCTCCCCAACCTCGGCATCGGCGTGGGCAGCCAGGTCGACACGCGCTTCACGCAGGACTACGCCCTCAGCGTGGACACCGGCGGCCGCGACACGTACCTCAACCACGCGGGCGCCAGCACCCCCCGCTGGGGCGTCGCGCTGGCGGTGGACGCGGGCTCCGACGCCGACACCTACGCGTCGTCCGGGCTCACCAACCTCTCGGCGTTCCGCCCCCTCATCAGCCTGGGCGCGGGCGCCAACGTGGACGGCGGCGCCGTCGACGCGGGCTACGGCGCCGCGCAGGGCGCCGGCATCCTGGGCATCGGCATCCTGGAGGACGCCGGCGGCGCCAACACCTTCGACGTGAGCGTGGACGCGCCCACCTGCTCCGCGTGCACGGTCCCCGTCATGGGCTTCGCCGCGTCGCAGGGCGCGGGCATCCTGGGCGTGGGCGTCCTGGAGGTGGGCGCCGGCGGCAACTCGTTCCACGCCACCGCCACCGCGCACTCGCCCCCCGACGACAAGGTCGTCCCCTCGGCCGTCGCGCGCACCGTCTCCCAGGGCGCGGGCGTCCTGGGCATCGGCATCCTCGCCGTGGAGGACCCGCTGAAGGGCGACTCCTACACCCTGGACGCGCGCGCCGACGGCGCCACGCCGCAGAACGTCACCAGCGGTCAGGGCTACGGCCTGCGCGGCGTGGGCGTCCTCCTTGACGACGGCGGCAACAACGTGTTCCACGCCGGGCAGATGGCGCAGGGCGCCGCGGACGACGACGAGGCGACGCTTCCCCTCGCCACTGGCATCAACCTCATCACCATCGGCTGGACCCCGGACCAGCTGGTGCGCAAGTCGCGCGACAGCGTCGGCCTGCTCCTCCTCCCCGGCGCGGGCGACGACACGCTGGACGCCGCGTCCCGCAGCCAGGCCTACGCGGGCTTCGGAGGCCTCGCCGCCCTCGTGGACGCCAACGGCGACGACGTGCGCACGCTGACGCCCGACGACGGCACGCCCTCCATGGGCCAGGCCGCCGCGCGCGCGAACGGCATCGCCATCCTCCTGGACAACCGGGGCGACGACCGCTATATTTCCCGCGCGCAGCACGCGCCCGACGACGCGCAGGCGTTCAGCGACCAGGGCGTCGCGCTCCTCGTGGACGCCTCGGGCTCCGACACGTACTCCGCCACCGACCAGGCGCAGGGCATGATCGCGCCCAATCCCGTCCTGGTCAACGGCCTCGCGACCCCCGCCACCGCGCTCCTGCCCAGCGACGCGTTCTTCGTCGACCGCATGGGCGTCGACTCGTACCAGATGGGCTACGGCAACCTTGGCCAGGGCGGCGTCCGCGCGCCCAGCGCGCCCACCACCAAGGAGGGCGTGGGCGTCGCCCTCTTCCTCGACCTCGGAGGCATGGACGCCTACGCGGCCGCGCTGCGCGGGCAGACGCCCCTCTCCGAGAAGCAGGGCTCCACCGTCGTCGTCGGCCCCACCAGCCGCCCCTCCGACGGCAACGACTGGCGCTGGACCAGCGCCTCGGGCACCAACGGCGAGTACCAAGGCCTGGGCGTCGACGACGAGAGCGTCGGCGACGGCGTCGCCGCCCTCACCTCCGCCCTTTCGACCACCGTGGGCGTCGGCGCGGAGGTCGCCGTCAAGGACCCCGACACCGGCGCGAACGCGCCCTCGCCCCTTCACGGCAACGTGCAGCTCGTGGGCCACCTGGGCAACGGCGGCTCCGCGCTGAAGTCGTCCGCCCAGGGCGTCGACCGCGTCGAGTTCCGCCTGGACTCCCTCCCCCTGGGCCGCGCGACGATCCCCTCCGGCGACGACTTCAAGCTCGCCTGGAAGTCCAACGCCACCGACATCAACGGCGACCCGCGCTACGCCGACGGCGAGCGCACGCTGCACGCCTACGTCTACCTGCGCGCCGGCACGCCCGCCGCGGCCGACAGCACGGGCCGCCAGCAGGCCGTCGACGCCGAGCCCATCCCCACCGAGGCGCAGGTGCTCATCGACAACCCGCCCGTCCCGCGCGTCCCCGCGATCCCCAGCGTCCTCTCCACCTCGCGCGGCGAGATCGAGATCCCCCTGCGCGTCGACCGCGACCTGGAGACGCACACGCAGTGCCCCGCGTGCGACCCCGCCTCCGTCGCGGCCGGCCCGGACGACTGGGCGCCCGCCCCCACCGTCGACCTGCTGGGCGACGCGCGCGGCGAGGCGTTCTGCCTCGCGGAGGACTGCGCGCCCACCGGCGTCACGGCCGTCCTCGCCCAGGGCAAGGTCTACCTCAACTGGACCGCGCCCGCCGAGGACCTCTCCTCCGTCAAGCTCTACCGCGTGTTCCGCAACGACTCGGGCGAAGCCCGCCTCATCGGCTCGGTGGACGCCCGCGCGCCGCAGATGCGCTTCCTCGACGCGACCCCCGGCCCGCAGTACCGCGTCGAGGCCGTGCGCGAGCGCCCCGTGAGCGCCGGGTCCAACGCGCTCCCCTGGACCATCACCGAAAGCCCGTGGACGAACGCGGCCGCGCCCGACCTCCCCGGCCCGGTCACGGGCCTGCGCGCCTTCGGCGCCGAGGGCGCCATCCGCCTCGCGTGGAGGCCCGCCCCCGGAGCGGAGGGCTACGTCGTGCTGCGCAACCTCACCGAGGACGCCTCGACCTTCGGCGCCGTCGGCTCCCCCCTGGGGCCCGACGCCACCACGTTCCTCGACCAGGTGGACGGCGCCGGCACCATGTCCGACGTCCGCTACACGTACCAGGTCGTCGCGACGGACTCCCTGGGAAGCCGCAGCCTCCTCCCCTCGCTCCCCGTCTCGGCCCTCGCGGCCCCCGGCGAGAAGGTCACCCTGACGCTCCAGGGCGCCACCGCAGACTACGGCATCGTGGACAACCTCTCGCTGGGCGGCGCGCAGGTGGGCGCCATCCGCTGGGCCACGCCCTCGCAGGTGCCCGACGGAAGCTATCTCCTCACCACGCGCCTGGAGGACGCGCGCCACGCCGTCGCGCAGACGCAGACGCCCGTCCTCCTGGATGGCACGCCGCCCGTGACCTCCATCGGCCTCCCCGCCCTCGTGGGCAACGCCCGCCAGGTGGCGGGCGGCCTGAGCGTGCCCCTCACCATCAAGGAGTCCGGCAGCGGCCTCGCGGCCGTCGCGCTCTACGCGCAGGTGGGCGACGGCCCCTGGAAGACCGTGGGTCCCATCAGCCCCTCGCAGTTCCGCTTCGACGGGACCGCCTACGTGGGCGACGCCGTCGTGCCCGGGATCATCGACGGCCAGACCGTGCGCCTCATCGCCGCCGCGCAGGACGTCGCCGGCAACGTCGAGGGCCTGACGCGCGCCGTCCCGTGGACCCCCGACGTGACCGACGGCCTGGACGACCTCCTCGCCGCGGGCGCCGCGACCACCGTCCGCACCGACTTCCAGGTCCCCAGCGGCAGCGCGTCCCCCATGCTCGTCTTCGTCCGGCCCAACGCCACCGTCCACCTGGAGATGACGGCGAAGGACGTCGGCAGCGGCGTCGCCTCCGTCGTCGCCGACATGGGCATCGCCACGGTGCACCTCGCGCCCCACGGCAGCGCGTGGGGCGGCAACTTCGTCGCGCACGACACCTGCCAGTGCCCCGTCAACTTCATCGTGCAGGACCAGGCCGGCAACACCGCCAAGGTCCCCGGCGGCATCATCGTCGTCGACAACAAGGCGCCCAACCTCACCGCCGCGCAGGTCTCCTTCCCCGGAGGTCGCGCGGTGGGCCTGCCCGGCGACATCGCGACCGTCCTGCTCTCGGTCGTCGACGAGAACGACAACAGGATCCCCCAGGGCGGGATCAACGTCACCCTCGACGCGCGCGCGTTCTCCAGCGCGGGGAGCGTCTCCGCGACCTACGACGAGTCGCTGGGGAGCTACCGCGCGCAGTTCATCGTCGACCGCGCGCCCGCCGCCAACGCCACCCTCGTCGCGCGGCTCACGGACCCCGCGGGCAACGCCGCGAGCTACCCCATCAACCTCACGGTGAACGCCACGGGCGTCCCCTTCTCCTCGCCCGTCGCCGTCTCGCCCGGCAGGACCTCCGCGCGCTTCACGTGGACGACGCAGGACACCGCGCGCGGCCGCATCGAGTACGGCGCGGGCGACCAGTTGGGCGCCACGGCGGACGAGCCCGCCGACGCCACGCAGCACGACATCACCATCACCGGCCTCGTGCCCTCCACCAACTACACGTTCCGCGCCATCGTCGTCTCCGCCGCGGGCGTGCAGACCGTCTCCGACGTCTCCACCTTCGAGACGCTTCCGGGCATGAACGTCACCCTCGGGCGCGCCTCCTACCTCTCCAATGGGGCGCTCGTCGTCCCCGTCCACGTCGACACCTTCGGCGCCGAGGGCCAGCCCGCCATCGAGCTGACCCTCGTGCCGCCGCGCGGCTCGCCCACGGTGATCGCGGGCGCCCATGGCGTCGACGCCGCGCCCACGCTGGACCTCACCTCCTTCCGCGACGGCGAGTACCGCCTCTTCGCGACGGCCTCGATGAGCGGCCTCGCCGGCCAGAGCGCGACCTCGCGCCTCGTCCTCGACCGGACGCCGCCCCTCGTCTCGCTCAATAGCTCGCAGGTCCTCGTCGCGGGCAAGCTCCTCTCCTTCCAGGCCGTGGAGCGCGGCTCGGGCATCGACATCCTCAACGCCACCGTGACCGTGGGCGGCAACGACTGCCTGCCGTTCCTCCAGGGCGACACCGTCTCCTGCCGCGTCCCCGCGCTCCCCTCGGACGACTTCGCCGCCGTGGCCGTCCACGTCCCCGACCTCGCGGGCAACGCGCAGGACTTCGAGGTCCGCCTCCCCGTGGACTCCGTGGCGCCCGCCCTCGCCAACGCCACCCTCGTGGGCGACGGCGGCACCGACGTCATCCGCCCCGGCGGCCAGGCCACCATCGGCGTGGACGCCAGCGACCTCACCCTGCGCAGCGTCGTCGTGGACCTCACGCCGCTGGGCGGCTCCGCCGCGGAGCCCATGCTTCCTGTGGGAGGCCACCACTACCAGGCGACGTTGAGCATCCCGCCCACGCTCCCCCTGGGCTCCCTCGCGTTCGTCATCCGGGCCACCGACGGCGCCAACGGCACGAGCCAGGCCACCGTCCTCGCCTCCGTCGACGCGCTGGCGCCCAGCGTCGTGGGCACCGAGACCGTCACGGCCAACCAGGAGCCCGGCGCGGCCGTCCTCCAGGTCGCGGCCTCCGAGCCCGTGCGCATCGAGGCGCAGGCGCGCGGCGCCGAAGGCCCCATCTGGCTCAACGTCAGCGGCTTCTCCTCCCGCCTCTCGCTCCCCCTCACAGGCCTGCGCCCCGGCGCGCCCACCGACGTCGCGCTGACGCTCGTCGACCGCGCGGGCTGGCGCACCGTCGCCGTGGCCTCCGTCGTCGCGGCCGCCGACACGCAGGCGCCCGACATGCCCCTGGGCCTCCGCGTCGAGGACCAGGGCGACGGCCGCCTCGTCGTGGCCTGGACGCCCGCGAGCGACGACTTCGGCGTCGAAAGCTATCGCGTCGTCCGCACCGTCGCGGGCCAGGCGCCCGTGCTCCAGACCGCGCAGGACGCCCGCCTCCTGGACAAGGCCCCCGTGGGCGTTGCCGTGCAGTACGCCGTCTCCGCCGTCGACTACGCGGGCAACGAAGGCCCCAAGGCCGAGGTGCAGGTCGTCCCCGCGCCCGTGCCCCACCTCTCGGGCGGCGCCGTCACGCCCCCGCTGGGCGGCCCCGGCCTCTTCGTGTTCACCGTCAACGTCACCGACGTCTCCGCGCAGCCGCCCGACGTGGAGGTCGTCGTCGACTCCGTCGCCCACGCCATGCATACCGACGCCAAGGACTGCCGCGCCGGGTGCGTCTACACGGCCGAGGTCAGCGTCGGCGCGGAGACCCTCACCTCGGGCGCGCACCACTATGCGTTCCGCGCCTCCCACGGCACGCTCCACGTCTCGTGG
Source organism: Pseudomonadota bacterium (assembly GCA_021325135.1). Taxonomy (GTDB): domain Archaea; phylum Thermoplasmatota; class SW-10-69-26; order JACQPN01; family JAJPHT01; genus JAJPHT01. The sequence goes on from JAJPHT010000014.1 coordinate 90,386, forward strand.
CCCGAAGGCGACGCCCTCGCCGGCCCCGACGTCGTCGCGAGCCTCGCGCCCAGCGTCGGCGCGCTGCGCGGCATCGCCCGCGCCCCCGGCCTCACCGTCTCGGCCGTCCTGATCACCCTCGTGCTCGTCGGCGCCGCGGGCACGTACCTCCTCCGGAGGAACCGACGATGAAGATCCCAGCCCACCGCTCCGCCCTCCTGGTGCTCGCCATCCTGCTCCTGGAGCTGGTGCCCGCGACGAGCCTGGCCACCATGACCGACCCCGCGGGGGTCGTGCCCGTCCCCACGACCGGGGTCCCCATCGTCGACTCGACCCGCGAGGACATCCTCGCCCGCGAAGGCGCCGCCGTCGCCGCCCTCGACGCGCTCCTCGCGTCCAAGAACCTCTCCCCCGACACCGACCACCTCCCCACGAGCGCGTCGGTCATGGACGACCACGTGGACCCGGGCCAGCGCACGGGCGGCCTGGGCGACTGGCGCGTCCTGGGAGCGGGCTGGCGCGTCGGCGCCGGCGAAGGCTGGAACGGCACGAGCGGCTGGACCATGACCAACGCCTCCACCGGCAAGTACGACACCGTGTCCTCGTGGCTCATCTCCCCCGCGCTGGACCTCTCGGCCTACCCCCTCAACACCGGCACTTTTCCCCCTGCCCTCGACCCCGGCAACCCCAAGGGGACGCTGGACGCCGCGCTCAACCAGCTCTGCATCAACGCGCCCGTCTCGCAGGTGTCCATCCCCGCGTTCTGCGCGCCCACGAACGGCGCAAGCTCGGAGCCGGGCCTCCTCTCGACCCTCATCACCCTCGTGATGCGCCACCGCTACAACTTCCCCGGCGACCTGGACGGCGGCCGCGTCGTGCTCTTCGACGCGGAGCCCTTCAGCAGCGGCGAGCCCCAAGTGCTCCTGCCGCTCCAGGGATCCTACGACCCCAATGGCGTCACGTCGCTGGGCGGCACCCTCGCCTTCTCGGGCTATCACGACTGGACCAACGAGTCGTTCGACCTCACCCCGTGGGCCGGCAAGAAGGTCTGGATCGGCTTCCAGGTGGCGACCTCGCCCCTGGCCTCGGCGGACCCCGACCACTTCTTCAACCCCGACAACTTCGCCCACGAGGCGCCCTACGGCTGGCAGCTGGACGACCTCCAGGTGCTCGCCCCCGCCTACCCGTTCAACCTCCGCGTCGAGTCCGCGCAGGGCCCCGCCTTCTCCGACGGCCTCGTCCCCACCTTCGCGCCGGGCGAGCAGGCCAACGTCAGCCCCTCCATCCTCTACGCCGGCGCCTCGCCGCGCATGACGCGCGCCGAGCTGAGCGTCACGGGCCTGGGCGACCCCATTGATATCAAGATGGAGAAGGTCCTCCAGCCCGGCGAGGTCTGGAAGCCCACCGTCAACGGCACCGTGACCGACGAGGGCAGCGTCACGCTCACCGTGAACGCCTGGAACGTCGGGCCCGACGGCAACCTCGTTCTCCCCGACCCTGCGGGGCCCACCGGAGGGGACAGCTCGCGCAGCTTCACCTTCCCCGTGAAGCTCGTGAGGGACTTCGCGCTCAACGTCTCCACCGACCGCGCCGTCGTGGACGAGGGCGCCGCCGTCGTCGCGAAGGCCAACGTCACCAACCGCGGCAACGTCCCCCTCAGCATCACCCTCCAGCCCGACGAGGAGGGCCAGCCCCTCTCCGCCGTGCCCTTCTCGCCCCGCGTCCTCACGGTCCCCGTGGGCGGCTCCAACGAGACCACCTGGACCACCGCGTCGAGCACGCGCGGCGGGCACCTGATCCACGTCAACGCCACCGACGAGTCCGGCCTCAAGAAGCGCAGCGACGTCACCTACTACGTCCACGCCTCGCCTCCCCCCGTGTTCGACGTCCCCCCGTGGCCCGCCCAGGGCTGGGACGACAGCCTCACCACCTTCCCCGTCCCGCCCACCGACTCGTGGATGTGGGTCGCGTCGGCCTACTCCCCCTCCGGACAGGGCACCGACCCGGTCCTGCGCGCGCTCCCCCTTCCCGGCGCCACCACGAGCGGCGGCCGCTTCACGGACCTGCGCCTCGACGTCCGCTACATGGCGACGCGCAACAAGGGCCCCGCCGCCATCGAGCTTGCGCAGCCCGAGCCCATCCAGACCAGCCGCCCCGCGGGCGTGGGCGTCAGCGTCACGACGCCCGCCTTCTGGTCCACGACGCTCCCCGTCCACGACCCGATCAACGACGTCTACCTCTCCAGCGACTCCAACATGAGCTGGCAGGAGGCCCACCTCGCGGTGGACCCGCAGGAGTCCGCCGGATACGCCGGCGTCTGGTCCGCCAACGGCCCCGAGCTGCGCGTCATCCCCAAGATGGACCAGGGGGACAACAGCAACTTCAGCCGCTTCTTCCTGGACGACCTCGTGCTCAGCGGCGTGCCCCTGGGCGGGAACGAGGCCGACCGCGTGGCCCTCGTCCACATCACCGGCGCGGAGCCCTACGTCTCTCCCAGTTCGACGCAGACCGGCACGAGCCTCACGAGCTCCAGCGTGACGCCCGCCCAGCCGAGCATCTGCGGATGGGAGAACCCCCCCGCCGGCCGAACGCCCTCCAATTGCTGGCGGCCCATGTCCAGCGACTCGGCGTTGGCGGCAGACACCGCGCCCACCGATCTCCATTGGCGCAGCGCCACCGGGAGCGGCGCGCAGTACCTCCTCCCCGACGGCACCCCCGCGCTCTTCTCCTACCAGGCGCCGCAGGGCTCGCCCCAGCCCAAGGCGGAGCGGCTGGTATCGCCGCCCATCCCCCTGGGCCGCATCGACGACCCCCTCCTCACCTTCGACCACGCGTACTACTTCCCAGGCTATCCCGCCGACGGCCAGCAGACGATCCCCGGCGGGTACGACATCTTCCAGGTCGGCTACGTGGAGATGCAGTACCAGCTCGACGACGGGACCTGGTCGCACTTCTATCGCCTCCAGCCCGAAGGGGGCTACAAGTCCCCCCTGGGGACCGGGCTCCAGGGGCAGCAGCGCCTGGCGCTGCCGACGAGCTATCAGGACACCGACGGGTTCCACTGGCCCGGCCCCTGCCTCACGTCGCTCTGCGACAGCGGAGGCTACTACGACAACCGCGACGCCGCGGGGCACAACCACTGGGTGACGTACCAGTACCCGCACCAGACGCACTCCATCTTCCACCTCTCGCAGCTCGACGGCGTGAACCTCACCGGACGCACCGTCCGCTTCGGGTTCCACACCACCGCCTCCATCCAGACCGGCTCGGCCGCGTTCACCGGCGCCGTCTGGAGCGTCGGCAACGTCCGCGTCACACCCGTCTCCCGCTTCGCCATCGACGGCGCCATCGAGAGCGTCTCGCCCGTCGTGCCCTACGACTGGCAGGCCATCGGCGTCGGCCCCGGCACCAAGGTGCCCGTGAACGTCACCGTGCGCAACGCGGGCATCTTCACGCAGCACTTCGTCGTGAACCTCACCACGAGCCTCTTCAACGGCGCCGACCTGCCCAGCCAGCCCCCCGTGGACCTGGGCTTCCTCGCCCCCGGGGAGGAGCGATCCGCGCTCATCGACTGGGACGTGCCCCTGGGCGAGGGCGTGGCCTACCAGCTCAAGGCGAAGGTCGTCCCCGCCGAGGAGTCGGTCCTCGACGAGAACCCCTACAACGACCGTCTCATCCTCGGCTCGGAGGGCAACCTCGTCGCGAAAACGCACGCCGACGTGGGCCTCTCCACGCTGGTCTTCCCCGCCAAGGGCCGCGCCTCGCTGGCGCGCTACATCCCCATCGTCGTCCAGAACAACGGCAACGTCCCCGTGGACGGCCTGCGCATCACGCGCCAGCTGGAGCGCATCGACGGCGGGAGCCACCAGCTCCTCTCGCAGACCACGTGGAGCCTCGCCGACCCTCTCCCCCCCGACCCGGCGGGGGCGCCCTTCCAGACGCTCCACCCCTCGCCCGCGGTCCAGCTCGCCGACCTCTTCGTGACGCCCGGCGACACCGGCGACTACGTGGCCACCCTCACGCTCGAGACGGGCGCCGCCGACGACGCGAACCCCGGCGACAACACCCGCGTGCTGAGCTACACCGCGACGGAGCCCCTCGCCTCGGACAGCTTCGAAGGCTCCACCCTGCGCTGGAACGTCAGCGACCCCAACGTCTGGGGCCTTGGCGAAGGCTTCCGCAGCGCGCAGGGCCTCGAGGCCGCCAACAAGACCAGCGGCGCCATCCCGCCCCTCACCGACGCCTGGGCCGTGAGCCCCCCCATCCCGCTCTCGCGCGCCAAGAACGCCGTCGTCAACCTCTTCGCCAAGTACGACCTGGAGAAGGGGTACGACGGCCTCCGCATGGAGGTCAGCAACGACAACGGCACGACGTGGTACCCCGTCGACCCCATGAACCCGGACGGCACCCAGGGGAGCTACCCCGGCAACGTCTCCAGCGCGAACCCCCTCTCCACCGGGCCCGAGGACCAGCCCCAGGTCTTCACCGGCGACTCGCACGACGCCCCCGTCTCGCTGGACGGCTGGGTCCCCCTCTCGTTCAACCTCCTGCGCGTCCCGCAGCTCTCGCAGGCGGTGAGCTTCCGCGACCTCACCCCGCCCGACCCCTTCCTGCCCACCGACCTCGTGCACACCGGCAACGCATACGTCGCTCCCTCCATGGTCCTCGACCCCTCCATCCCGGATGGCGGAGGCCAGTGGGAGATCCGCAACGAGACCGGCCAGGTCTTCGCCCAGCACGGCGACCTCTGGTGGAGCGGCAACGCGACGGGCGTCGCCAAGCTCACCCGCGACTTCACCGTCAGCCGGCTCGATCCCCGGGACAACCTCACCCTCCAATGGTGGGACTGGCGCGCGGGCACCCACGGCTCCTCGTGGAAGGGCGTCGGCGCCAACTACGTCGTCAACGCGACGCAGGAAGGCAGCGACGGGCCGGGCAGCTACGTCGTCGTCGCAGGTGACATCACCCTCCTGGGCACGAGTGGGGACTGGAACCATCTCCAGCTGCAGATCAAGCCCGAGCTCCTGGACCGCTCCAAGACTCTCACCATCACCTTCGAGATGGACCCCACCTTCCGCGGCGACGACCGCGGCTGGGCCCTTGACGACATCGCCCTCCTGGCGGGGCGCATCGAGAACGGCAAGCTCGTCACCGAGGAGCCCTTCACCGGCCCCAACGAGGACAACGACCACGTCAACTGGGACAGCCACGGTACGTGGACCCGCAGGCAGTCGCTCCTCGACGCCCCCGCCCCCTGGCGCGTCGAGGTGGAGACGGGCCCCGGCGGCCGCCCCCAGAACCAGTGGAACCTCACCCTGCCCTCCAAGGCCGGGAACTTCGACACGCGCCTCGTGACGCCGGTCGTGGATCTCACGGAGCTCGTGGGCGCCCGGGCGGTGCTGCGCATCGACCACAAGTTCGACCTCGCCTTCAACGAATTCGCCAACAGCTATCAGGGCGGCGTCGTCGAGATCCAGGTCAAGAACCGCACCGGAGCGTGGGACCCGTGGAAGCAGCTCTTCGCCGAGAACGGGGCGCCCTCCCCGGACCTGCGCATGCGCTCTGACCCTGCGCACATGGACGCGTTCCCCTACAACGCCACCTTCCCCGAGGTGGGCGACAGCTTCCAGCGGTTCACCCGGTGGAGCGACCAGATCTTCTTCGTGGGCGGCAACCCCAGCTCGCCCCTGTTCTTCTTCCGCAACCAGACCGTGAACACGTCCTACGTCTTCACCGGCAGCTCGCAGGGCTACCGCGAGGACGACTTCGACCTCTCGCCCTACGCGGGCCAGGAGGTCCGCTTCGCGTTCCACGCCTGGAGCGGGCCCAAGGACCCCGCGTTCAAGGACCGCTACTGGACCATCGCCGGCGCCGAGGTGCTCGGCTACGTGCTCAGCACGCCCGACGCCCGCGTGCGCTTCCACCTGGGCACGGACCAGAGCATCCTCGCGGGGAGCGCGCAGATCGACCAGTACGAGGTCTCCGGCACGCCCTACACGCACAGCATCGGCCTGCGGGTCGACCCCATCCGCGCCTCGGTGGGCCCCTCCGGCGTCGTCACCGTGAGCGGCAACCTCACCAACTACGGGCCCGACGAGCGCAAGCTCGTGGGCGTCTCGCTCCTCAACAGCACGCCGACGCCCTTCCGCCTCGTGAAGACGCTCACGCCCAAGCCCGGCACGCCCCTCGCCGACCCCATCGCGGCCCTCAGCGGCCCCTTCGACCTGGGCCCCGCGGGTTCCCCCACGGACACGGTCCCCTTCCGCTTCCAGGTCTACGTCGGGGACGTGGGCAACACCTACGACGTCCACCTCCAGGCCGTGGAGTTCGGCTCCGGCGTCGCCGTCAAGACCGGCGCGCTCGCCGACGACGTGCCCGGTCGCGCGCGCTTCACTGCGCACCTCAAGGTGGAGGCCTTCGACCAGACGACGCTCGACGCGCCCACCATCGACCCGCCCAGCCTCCCTGCGCCGGGCTCCATCGTCGTGAGCGGCACGGGCTTCGTGGGCGGCACCGGGGACCTTGACGTGACGGTGGGCCTCGCGGTGAAGCTCAACGGCGCCTCGACGCCCTTCCAGGCCCACGTGGGCCTCGTCCCCGCCGGCCACGCGTTCTCCTACCGCTTCGACCCCATCCCCCTGGGCTCGACGGGCAACTACACGCTCTCGCTCACGGCGACCGGAGGCGCGAAGTTCGACCGGATCTACCGCGTCGGCACCAACGAGACGATCCTCTCGGAGAGCTTCGAGGACGGGCCCGCGGGCTGGAAGCTCCTGGGCGCCACCATCGCCACCGACGAGGCGAAGTTCGGCTCGCGCAGCATCCTCCTGGGCCTGACCGACGCCGAGTACGCGGCGGGCAGGCGGCTCGTGCAGGGTTCCGGGATGACGTACACGCCCGACCTCGACCTCTCGGGCGCGGGCCCCTCGCCGGTGCTCACCTTCTGGAGCAAGCCCCTCTTCGACGGGCCCGGCACCGTCCTCGTGAACATCAGCCTCTCCGACGGCAACGGCGGCGTGATCGCGCGCTGCGCCGACAAGACGCTGGCCATGCCCAAGGCGGGCAGGGCCTCCGACTGGAGCTTCGTCGAGGTGCCTATCCACGACGACTGGGGCTGCGGATTGCTATCAAGCAAGGTCCGCTTCACGTTCACCATGCTGAGCGCCTCCGGCCAGGGGTGGCGCATGGACGGCGTCACCGTCCTCGCAGGCTTCCCCTACGCGCGCCCCGCGAACCTCTCGGGCGGCCTCGTCGACAGCGCGAGCAAGGTGTACCGCGTCTCCGTCACGAACCCGTCCCTCTCGCCGCGCAACCTCTCCGTGGGCATCGACGCCAACGCGTCCAAGCTCTCCCCCGTGGAGGCCAGCTGGCTGCGCGTGGACCCGCCCAGCATCTCGCTGGCGGCCGGCGAGACGCGCGAGGTCGACCTCCGCGTGTCGGCCCCCTCCGCGCGCGGCGCCTTCCCGCGCGACCTCCAGGCCGTCTTCGCGCTGCGCGACCTGGCCGACCCCTACGTGCAGCACCTCGTCAACCTCTCCCTCGCGTTCCGCCCGCTGCCGCGCCAGGACCTCTCCGCCGCCGTCTCCGTGGACGGCAAGGCGCTGGACGCGCAGCGCGACGCGCTGGAGGAGGCCGTGCCCCACGAGATCGACGCCGTCATCACCAACCAGGGCACGCTGGCCAGCGCGCCCGCGGACGTCCGCATCCAGGTGATCGACGACGCGACGGGCGACGTGCTCTTCACGCAGACCTCCAGCATCCCCGCGCTGGACCCCTTCACCTCGGCCGAGGTCACCGCCGTCGCGTCCGCCTCGTGGAAGCCCGAGTTCGGCCACCGCGGCAACGTCACGCTGCGCGTCGTCGCCGACCCGGACCACCGGCTCGTCGACTACGACCGCTCCAACGACGACCTCTCGTTCCCCCTGGAGGTCGTGCGCCTCATCCGCCCCGACCTCGTCATCGAGCGGAAGGACTTCACGGTGGGCGACTCGGCCGGCCGCGCGCTCCACGAGGCCACGCCCGGGGAGCTGCTGCGCATCTCGGCCGTCGTCGAGAACCAGGGCTTCGCCGACGCGCACGACGTCACCATCCGCCTGCTCGCCGACGGCGCGCTCCTCAAGGAGGAGACCATCCCCCTCCTGCGCGCGGGCGACCGCTACACGCTGCGCGCCAACCAGTTCGCCTCCAACGCCAGCACCACCTACAGCGTGCTGGCCTTCACCGGCGACCTGGAGCTTCAGCCCGACAACAACGCGCAGACGCTGGAGCTGGCCATCTTCCCCGCGGAGATCCTCCTTGGCGCGGAGGGCGCCTCGCTGACGCTCCCGCCCGGGACCAACGCCACGGTCCCCATCTCCGTCACCGACAACGGCCCCTACCCCGTCGCGCTGGAGATCGCGCTTCCGCCCGGCGAGCGCCTGGGCAGCGTGGACCCCGCGCGCCTCGCGCTGGGCCCCGGCGAGAACGCCACCGTCACGCTGCGCCTCGCCGCGTCGGCGACGGAGCCCGCGGGCGACCGCTCCGTCGTGGTGAAGGTGCGCCGCGACGGCGAGGTCGTCGCGCAGCGCACCGTGGACGTCTCCGTCGCGGCCGCGCCCTCGGCGCTGGTCATCCCCGGCGACGCCCGCGGCCGCCCCGACGCGCTCTCCGTCGGCGTCGACATCGTCAATACGGGGAACGTCGCGTTGGCCCCGGTGGTCAGGCTCGTGGACGACCGCGGCTCCGTACTGGGCGAGCAGACCATCGACCCCATCCCCCTGGGCCGCAGCCGCTTCGTGAACCTCACCGGCGCGCTGCCCGCCGGCACGCCCCCGGGCCGCCTCGAAGGCTCCCTCGTCGTCCTCCAGGACGGCGCGGCCGTGAGGACCACCCCCGTCCAGATGAACGTCCTCTCCTGGAGCGCGCTCAACGTCACCGTGGGCCCGCCCGTCGCCGCGCCGCAGGGCTTCGCCTACGACCTGCACCTGAGCTATCAGGGCAACGCGCCCGGCGAGCGCCGCCCCGTCCTCCTGGGCCTGCCGCCCGGCGTGCAGGCGCGCTTCAACGTCAGCGACCTTCAGCTCGCGCCCGGCGAGGCCAGGGACGTCCAGGTCGTGCTCAACGCGTCGGCGCAGACGCCCACCGGCCTCTACGTCGTCGAGGCGAGCTTCCCCGACTCCTCCGCGCAGGGGGACGTCCTGGGCGACCTCACGCCGCTGAGCCTCGACGTGCGCGCCGCGCGCGCCGCGTTCGCCAGCGTGGCGCCCTCCGCCGCGGATTCCCTCGCGGAAGGGAGCCTCCTCTCCATCGACGCCCGCGTGCAGAACGTCGGCGACGCCGCGTTCCAGTCGCTCCCCGTGCAGCTCTTCGTGGACGGCGTCCTCGTCGACGCGGCCCAGGTGTCGCTGGAGCCGGGCGCCACGGGCGTCGCGCACCTCTCGTGGCGCGGCGTCGCCGGAAGCCACGGCGTCATCGTCGCCCTCGACGCCTTCGGCCCCCACGCCCAGGACGCGCCCGCCTGGTCGCGCACGCTCCGCGTCGTGCCCTCGCTGGTCCCCGGCGCCGACGTCGCGCACCGCGTCCCCGCGCCGGACCTCACGCTCTCGCTTGCGGCCCTCGCGGCCGTCGCGCTGCTTCTCGCCTGGGAGGGACGCCGACGAGGACGATAGCAGCGCTGCTCCTCGTGGCGCTGCTGATGCCGTGGCCCTCCGCGACGGCGCAGGACGCGTCGGGACCCTACCCGCAATGGTGGGGCGACCCGCAGTCGCTCCTCGAAGGCTATCACGTGAGGATTCCCTTCTCCGTCGCGAACCCCGGCGCCGAAGACCTGCTCAACGCCGTCGCCGCCACGGACGTCGACGTGAAGAAGGCGCTCCTCGACGCGGGCTGGGCCTCGGGCAAGACGGGCGCCGGGGCGCAGCTCCAGGCGTTCAGCCTCGACGAGGCCTCTGTGCGCGTCATCGAGTACCGCGCGCTGGCCACTGGCACCTCCATCGACGGCCTTCTGGCGTCCCAGCCCGAGGTCCCCTCCACCGTCGCCCTGGGCTTCTACGACAAGCCGGGCGCGTACAGCGCGCGCAGCGAGCCCGACCTGCACGTCGAGTGGGTGATGCCCGGCACGACGCCCGGCCACGCCACGCGCTACTTCATGATCTACCTCGACACCGACGCCAACGGCCCCAAGCCCGCGGCGAGCTACGGCGAGGCGGCCTCCGCGCCCCTGGTCGCGCGCAACTGGATCTCGCGCGGGACCACGCTCCTGGGCCGCGCCTCCTCCATCAACGTGTTCGGCATCGAGGACGGCACGACCGTCACCGTGGAGGGCATCATCGGCGGGCACCCGCAGCCGCTCCAGGGCGGGCCCGCGGGCAGCGGCCTGGAGAACCCGTTCCAGATCGACCACGGCGCGAGCAAGGTCCTCGCCCTGAGCAGCGACCCGCTGCTCCTGAGGATCAAGAGCGACAAGCCCGTCATCGTCGCCGGGTTCGGCAGCGGCGCGGGCGACACCACCGTGGGCCCCGCCCCCTCCGCCGACGGGGGTCTCCTGGGGCGCCACTTCCTTCTCCCCGGAGGGCGCCCCTTCGCCCTCCTCGCCACGCAGGGGGGCGGGCACGCCTCGATCTCCGTGGACGGCGGGACGCCCACCAGCTACGGGCTGAGCGCAGGCTCCCCCATGCTGAGCATCCCTCCCCAGGGGGGGAACGTCGTCGACGTGAAGTCCGACACGTCCATCCTCGCGTTCATGTGGCCTGCGGGCGACGGCAAGTCCGAGTACGCCTCCCTCTGGGGCGCGCCCGTGGGCTCGCGCCTCGTGGGCTGGCCCTTCGCGGGGCGCGTGTGCACTGGGGTGAGCGGAGGCGGCCCCGCCCCTCCCGCCTCCTGCAACGTGCGACCCCCGTGCACGAACGCGCAGCTTGACGTCGAGCCGGGCGAGCTCCTCGTCCTCGCGCCGGAGAACCGGACGTGGCTGCGCGCGCGCAGCTTCGCCACCGGCGCGGTCACCGTCCCGCCGCCCGACGACGCCAAGGACCCCATCGCGTCCCCCACCGCGGCGTACCGCACGCGCGTCGGCACCAGCGACCGCTGCCCCGAGCTTCTCCACGCGACGCCGCCGGGCAGCGACCACTTCGCGGACAACGGCACCCTCGCCGCCTTCGGCGGCGGCAACGGGCACGTCAACGCCATCCACGACCCCGTGGGCGGGAAGGCCGGTCTCCTCGTCCAGGCGCCCGCGCGCGTCGACGTCGTCGCCCTGCACAACGCCACCACCGTCTCCTCCAACGGCCCCGACGGCCCGCAGACCGTCGGCCTCGCGGCGGGGGACGTCACCGGGATCAACGCCGGGCCCGACTCCCTCGCCACCATCCATGCGGACCGGCCCATCGTCGCGCTCCCCGACGCGCCCGGCTACTTCTTCGCCGGCATCGACGAATCCCTCGTGGTGCGCCAGGTGGGGACCGCCACGTTCGCGGGCTACCTCGTGAACGTCCGCCCCGAGACCGACGTGCCCGAGCCCCTCGTGGGCCTCGCCGCGCCGGGCCGGCCCACCTCCTACCGCCTCGCGGTGGAGAACCTCGCCCGCGACTTCCACGGACGGCCCGTCGCGGACGAGGTGGACCTCCGCGTCCCCGACCTGCCCGGCGGCTGGAAGGCGAGCCTCTCGGCGGCCGATATCAAATTGGCGCCCGGCGGCCGCGCCAGCGTCGTGCTCAACGTCACGCCCCCCGCCGACGCGGGCGAGGGCGCGAGCCTCACCCTCGCCGTCAGCGCCACGTCGCGCGGCAACCCCCGCGTCGAGGACCACGTGCAGGCCGTCACGCTCGTGCGCGCGCAATACGGCGTCGGCATCTGGTTCGAGCAGGAGGGCGGCGCCAAGACCGAGACCATGGTGCTCGACTCCGGCGCCTCGTCCTCCGTGGACGTGATCGTGAAGAACACCGCGGTCATCCCCGACTCCATCCTCGTCACCGTGCGCGCGCTCTCCCCCGACTGGACCTGCACGCTGGGCGGTGGCGCCGTGCGCGACCTGGAGGCGTTCGAGGCCGGCGCCACGCGCACGCTCGCGCTCAAGGTCAAGGCGCCCGCCACCAACGCGTCGCAGGGGCTCTGCGAGGTCACGGCCACCTCCACCTCCGACTCCTCCGCCGCCGCCAAGGTGGCCGCCTCGCTGAGGATCCGCACCGACGTCCGCATCGCCGTCGACGCCGCCGCGCACGTCCTCGACGCGCCCCCCGGCGCCACGCTCACCTTCCCGCTCACGCTGCGCAACCTGGGCAACGACGCCATCGGCGTGCGCTTCAACAGCTCGGGCGCGCTGCCCCCCGGATGGGAGCCGCCGCGCATCTTCCACGGGCCCGATGAGCTTGACGAGCTGGAAGGCCTCGCCCCCGGCTCCGCCACGAGCCTGCAGGTGGTGGAGACGGTGCCCGCCGACGGCCTGCGCGGCGACCGCGCCGACCTCCACGTCACGTTCACCACGCTTCCGCAGTTCGCCGGCGACCAGCCCGTCACCGAGGACCTGGACCTGCTGGCGCTCGTCGCGGCGAGCCACGACCTCCGCGTGAGCGGCGTCCCGCCCGACGTCTCCGTGGGCGACACGGGCCAGTTCGACGCGCGCTTCCAGGTGGCCAGCCGCAGCAACGGCGACGAGACGCTGCGCGTCGAGCCCGCCGACCTGCCCCAGGGCGCGACGCTGGCCGTCCCCGCCCCCGCGGAGATCGCGCGTGGAAGCGCCTCCACCCTCGTGATCCGCGGCGCCATGGAGAGCGCGCTGGCGCCCGGCGCCTACCCTGTGGGCCTGCGCCTCGTCGCGGACGACGGGTTCGTCACCAACGTCACGCTCAACCTCACCGTGAACCCCGCGAGGCACGCGCGCCTGGCGACCATCCAGCCGCCGGTCCTCCTCGCGGGCTTCTCCACCAACCTCACCCTGGACGTCGCGAACCTCGGCAACGTCCCCCTGGAGCTTCCCCCCGTGGTCAAGCTCCCGCCCGGATGGGCCATCCAGTGGACGAACGCCACCGGCTCGGTCCCGCCCGGAGGCGACCGCGTCGTCGTCGCGACGCTCGCCGTGCCCAAGGACGCCGCCAGCGGCGCCTACGCCCTGGCGCCCGCCCTCTCGTGGGCCACCGCGGAGAGCGTCGGCGTGCAGGCGAAGCGCGTCACCCTGCGCGCGACGGACCTGGGCGACGGCACGCTGCGCGTGTTCAACGACGGCGACGGCGACGCCACCGACGTCGTCGTGGAGCTGCGCGACGGGTCGTCCACGCTGGACCGCGTCGTGCTCCACCGCATCCCCGGAGGCTCCAGCGCCGTCGCCGCCCTCGTCCCCCAGGGCGCCCCAGCGGGCAGCGCCAAGGCCGTCGTGGACGTGAACGGCACCTACGGCGCCCCCATCGCGCTCTCGTGGACGGAAAGCGCCCGCAAGGTGGACGCCCCCGGCGTTACCCTCCTCGTCGTCGGGCTCGTGGCGCTCGCCCTTGTCGCCCGGCGGCGCTAGAAAATTCACATCTTTCCTCCAAACAACCTAAGGTCCGTTGTTGTTTCTTCCGGCCCGGAGGCTATCCCATGAAAACCCCCATGTTCGTCATGCTCGCCGCCGTCGCCATGATCGCGACCCCCCTCGCGAACGCCGGCACCGCCGCGCACCCCCACACCCACACCTTCGTCGGCGTGTCCGCCCAGGACGCGCAGATCCACGTCGACTCCAACGGCATCGCGTTCGACTCCGCCGTGGACACCGCCGTCGTCGGCCTCTGCGCCGACGTCACGCCCGTCCTCTCCGCCATCACGCCCCCCACCGTCTTCCGCGACGGCGACACCGAGACGGGCATCGGCGGCGGCTGCTTCGCCTTCACCACCGTGTACGGCAGCGACGCCGGCACGACCGTGACCGTCTTCGGCCAGGACATCGTCGGCAGCATCAACACCGTCTACGTCGCGTGCGTCGACGTCAACGGCGACGGCCTCTGCACGCCCGACCTCGGCGGCGACCAGTACAACCTCTGCGAGAACGGCGTGTCGCTGACCCACGGCGGCAGCTGCCAGGTCTACGAGGACCCCGCGGCCGCCAACCCGTACGTCTACGTCCTCGTCCTCGCGGGCGTGACCGTGGACGCCAGCGGCGTGACCCCCACCGCGGCGGTCGCCGGCTTCCTCTTCCTGAGCAACTAAGCCGGTCTCGGGGTGGGGCCAACAAGGTTCCACCCCAATCCCGATATTGTTTTTCTAGAGAATTGTTGTGAGTTTCAGTTCCCCATCTCCCGTCTGGAGAAACGTTGATGGGAACTCGCCCGGATGCGCGGGGGCGGCCCGAAAGGGTCGTTTGGAGGCTATCCATGTTCCGCGCCAACCGCTTCATCGTGCTCGCTCTCCTCCTCGTGCTCCCCTCGGCGCTCGCCGGCTCTGCCGCGAGCCCTGAGGTCCGCGACGCCTCTGGCGACGCGGCCGGCCCCCTCGACGTCGTGAGCGCCTGGGTCACCAACGACGGGAACTCCGTCGTCTTCCACGTCAAGGTCACGGACCTCTCCCAGCCCAGCCCCATCCTCGGCAGCAGCGGCGACCGCTACTACTACCGCCTCGACTTCGGCCTGAGCACCTCCGCGGACCACTGGTACGCCGAGGGCCAGATCCAGAACGTCGACACCAGCAGCACGGCGGGCGTCAGCGGCACGGGCGCCCACGGCCCCATGGGCGTCTTCGTCGGCACGGGCTTCGCCGGTGGCAGCGTCCAGACCCAGGCCGCCACCATCGGCGGCTCCACCACCGTGGACCCCGCCAGCGGCGTGGTTTCCGTGTCCGTGACCCGCGACGCCCGCATCCCGCTGACCTCCGGCGCCATCGTCACCGGCCTCAAGGTCACCACGTACTCGGGCTCCACCCCCTACGAGAGCCAGTTCGGCTCCCAGATCACGTCCGTCACCGGCGGCGACCGCACGGTGGCCGACACCACGGCCTCCGGCCTGAACTACGTCGTCTCCTGAGCAAGTCCCGCGGGGCGATTGCCCCGCTTTCTTCTCTCTCCTTTTCACAATCTTTCTCGCCTCACGTTCCGTGCAACCTCCCTCCTGCACAGGAGGAGCTTCACAAAGTTCCTCCACAAAACGTGTGCATACCTCACGCATTGGGGCCCTGCCCCGATCGGGTGGCAACGCTCGATGGGAGGCAAAAACAGAGGCATTACCATGAACAAGACTTCGATCCTCCTCGGCGCGCTCCTCGCCGTCGCGATGGCCCACGTCGCCGTCGTCAACGCGAACAGCGTCTGCCCCGGCGCGAACCAGCCCGTCCACACGTACGGTCTCCCCGGCTCCGTCGGCGCGAACTCGAACACGCTCTCTGAGCAGACCGGCAGCAGCCCCGTGGGCTCCATCGGCGGCGCCAGCGCTGGCCTGACCACGGTCCAGGACACGAACACGGCCGACTGCAACGGCGACGGCCAGCCCGGCGACTTCGACGGCGACCTCGACGTCGGCGTCGGCGGCGCCTTCTTCGGCTCGTCCACCGCGTGGGACGACGCCTTCGGCTGCGGCTACGACCTGAACGTCCACGCGACCAGCGGCACGGCGACCGACGTCACCGGCCTGCCCGTCAGCGGCAGCTACGGCGTCGACGATGTGGCGGGCCCCGTCGTCGTGACGGACCCCACCACCGGCGCGACCGTCTCGTGCCAGACCGACGGCGGCATCACGCCCGACACGGACGGCAACGACTGCCTCAACGCCTGGGTCAACACCTGGTCCGCTGGCGCCTGCGCCAGCACCGGCGGC
>JAJPHT010000003.1 GCA_021325135.1 Pseudomonadota bacterium
AGCGCCTGCTGGAGCGCTATCAGCACGTCTTCAACGACGTCCTGGAGCTGGAGTGGCGCATCGCCAGCGTCACGCCCTTCTACATGAGCCACAGCGGCATGGGCGACGTCGCCAGCGCGGAGGGCGAGAAGCGCAAGGAGAAGACCCTGGCCGACGCTCCGGAAACCGGCACCCTGGACTTCGAGGCGTGGCTCCCCTACCGCGGCAGCCGCGAGGATTCGGAGTGGCTGGAGTTCCAGAACCTCAGCATCGTCGGCAAGAAGTACACCGACGCGTTCAACATCAAGGGGCAGAAGGCGGACCTCTGGAGCGGGTGCAGCGGCATCGGCCTGGAGCGCTGGACCGTCGCCTTCCTCTCGCAGAAGGGGCTCGACCCCGAGAGGTGGCCCGCCGAGTTCCGCAAGCGCGTGGGCAAGCTCCCCGAGGGCATCACGTTCCTCTAGATGCTCGTGTCGTCGCGCGCAAAATGGGGGGTTTCAGGGGGGCTCGCCCCCCTGACGTGAAGTCGTCGGATCCAAGGGATGAAAACGTCAGGGGGCTTCGCCCCCAAAGGGGTACGGGGCAACGGGTCGGCCAACGCCCCGCGACTAGTCGGGTTCCCCGGGCTCCCGGGGGCCTGACTGGTTCCGGTGCCTGGTTCCGGCTCCAGCGGGCAACGGTTTTCGCGTGCGAAGGAGCGATGAAGACATGCCGACTCCCGAGCACCAGACCCCCGCCGAGTACCAAGCCCAGCGCCGCCAGCAGGCCGTGACCCTCTACTTCGCCAGCCCCGAGGAGCGGGCGCGGTTCCGCAAGCTGGCCGCCGACGCGGGCTATTCCCGCGACTTCAGCGGGTGGCTCATCCAGAAGGTGATTCACGCCACCAGCGGCCACCTGTACCCGCCCGGCTACGTTGACGAGCTGAAGGCCGAGAACTCCCGGCTCCGCTCCCGCTTGGAGCAGGCGCGCGACGACATGGAGGATTACCGCGCGCAGCTCCGCGCCCTCCAAGGCGAGCGGGATACGGCCGTCGTCCTGCTCGCCGGGCGTCTGCCCGACGGGGAGCAGATCATCAAGCGATACCTCCCCGGCATCCCCCTGGCCGCCGCCGGCTCCCAGGAGGCGAGCGCGTGAACGCCGTTGCCATCGCGCCCGCCGCCCTGCGCGACCTCGTGAGCCGCCTGGAGGCCGCGGCCCGCGCCATCAAGCGCGGCCACCACCGCGCCGCCGCCCGGAGCATCGCGGGCGCGGCAACGGACCTCGCCAACCTCCCCGACTTCACCGGCGAGCCCGACACCCTGGGGATCGACCGGGCCGACGTGGGCGCCACCGTCCAGACCCTCGATGCGACGGCCCGCGCGCTCCAGCAGGGGGACGACCGCGGGGCGTCCGTCGCCGTCTCCAAGATCGCCGCGGACCTCGCCGCCCTGATGGAGCCCAAGGAGGAGCGCGGGAGCTTCGGCCGCTACGAGCTGGCATGGAGCGCCCCCGGAGAGCGCACCGTCTTCCCCGTCGAGCTTCCCGGCGTGCCGCTGCGCCGCACGTTCCCCACGCACGACGACGCCCGCGCCTGGGCCGCCCTCTCGGACGCCCCCCTCTCCGGGATCGAGGGGCGCCCGCTGCGCGTGTGGCGCATCCGCGACGCGGCGAAGAAGGGCGACCGCTGGCGCATCCTCCCCGCCGACTGGAGGCTGAGCGCGTGAGCTTCATTGACCCGCGCCTCCGCACGCGCGCCCCCGTCGCGCCGGTCGCGGCTCGCGCGCCCAAGCCCAAGACGAACGCCGAGCTTTTCGAGGACTTCTTGGCCTACCTCCCGGGCCGCCTCGCCACGACCACCGCGGAGAGCTACCGGAATTATGTCCGCGACGCCCTGGCCTACTTCCACACCGAGACGGGCGAGGAAATCCCCGTCCGCGAGTGGACAAAGGACCTCGTGTGGGCCTACCTCCACCACGTCGAGCAGAACTATTGCCGCAAGCTGAACAGCTTCACGAGCAAGGAGGGAACGCGCGTCGTCTGCCTCAACAACGTGTGGATCGGCCACAAGGCGCCGGAGGATGGCCTGGAGTTGTGCCGCACCTGCCCCCTGTTCGAGCGGCCCACCATCGAGAAGCGCATCCACGCCCTGAACCGCTGGATGGGCTACCTCGCCAGCCTCGGCTACGTCCCCGTGAACTTCATCCGCGACGTGCTGGCGGAGAACACCCAGGCGACGCCCCGGCACGCGCGCACCAGCAAGGGCGAGAAGAAGCGAAACCCCACGGTGGCGGAGACGGTCCGCCTCGTGAACGGCACCACGCACCCCATGAAGCGGTTCGTCTATGCGGCCAACCTGAAGTGGGGCACGCGCCCCAACGAAATGATGGCCCTGGACCGCTTCGCCAGCTTCGGGCTCCCCACGCCCGAAGGCTGCGCCGAGCCCCCGGGCTTTGAGACGGCCTTCCGCTACCACCCCGAGGCAAAGGGCTTCGGCCTCGGGGGCCGCCTGGCCTACATTCCCGACCACAAGGGCGCCCTGGACAAGCGCCAGGGGAACCGCTGGCTGGTCGTGGACGACGAGCTGAAGCCCCTGCTCCTGGCGGCCTTCGAGTGGTGGGAACGCAAGGTGAAGCGCCACCCGGACGGACGCCCCGTCCATACCCGCTTGGTCATCAACGACAAGGGCCGCCCCCTGGCAAACGAGAAAATCGAGCGGATCAACTCCTCATGGTTCTACGCCGACGCCGAGCGGTTGGGCCTCATGGTGCCCGGCGACCGAGAGAAGCCCCTCCGGCGCCTGAGCTTCGGCACCGGCCGCCACGGGTTCGAGGCCCTGGTTCAAGAGCTGGAGCTGGCGCAGGACTGGCAAAACCACATGCGCGGAGACAAGCTGCACGACGCCCGCGGCCACTACTACGTTCCCACGCCCCTTGACATGGAACGCAAGTACCTCAAGCACATTCCCACCCTGGGCTTCAGCCCGATCCCCACCACGGACGCGGCGCCGGCCAAGGCGGGGGCGAAGCAGGGGGCGAGCGCGTGAGCCCCGCCCTGTCCGTGCAGCTCACCCGGGCGGAGGCGCGCGCCATCCATGACCACTTCACGACGCCCAAGGACGTGAAGGAGGAGCCGGCCGCCCGCACGCTGCGCGCCAGCCTGGCCCGGCTCCTGGCCGACTGGCACCAGCAGCGCCGCGAGGAGCGCGCGCTCCGCGTGAGCGCCGCCCAGGCGCGCGTGATCCTGCGCGCCGGCCTCCAGCTCGCCCAGACCGCCCGCCGCTCCCGCATGACGGGCGAGGAGTGCGCCGCGATCCTCACGGCCAGCCGCAAGGCGGAGACGGCGCTGGAGCTGGCGGCGGAGAAGGAGCGCCGCGCCGCCGCGAAGCGCGCGGGCGACTAGATCACGGACCCGCCGGCCGACTCGGCCGCGAGGAAGGCGGCCACGCCCTCCAGCACGCCGGGGCGCCAGTGGTCCGTGAACAGCCCGTGCCGCCCCGTCCGGGCCAGGTGCGCCGCGAGGGCGGCGGGCTGGATCGCCACGCCGAAGTAGGCGTCGCCGGGCGGGTCCCACGTCGCATCGACCACGCGGCCCTCAGGCGTGACGCACCAGGCGTGATGCGTGGGGAACCCGCGCAGCGCGTAGCCCTCGGCGTAGCCCCACCCCTTGCTCTCCGCGAGGGTGGCGGCGTTGGTGAAGCAGTCCCGCGGGGGCATCGTCGGCACGCCCGCGGGCCGCGCCCCTGCCGGCGCGTCGAAGAAGCGCCCCTGGCCCATCAGGAACGTTTCCAGGCTCCGGGGCGCCTGCTTCGGAGAGATGCGCTCCGCGATGCCGCCCAGGTAGCCCAGGAGGGCCGTCTCGCCCTCGGTGCGCGCCTCGCGCCGCGGGGGCGGAGCTGGAGCAGTCGGGGGGGAGGGCTTGGCCCTTCGGGGGGCGTGCATGGAGAACGCGACCCGCACGCTTCCGGATCAAGATTGCCCCGCGGTGGGAGGGCTTACGCGGGGGAGCCGCACGAGGAGCAGGAGGGGCCGCGGCAGGAGCCCCATTCACAGTCCGGGGGCATGAGGGGCGCCTGGCAGCAGGCGGACAAGGGCATCGGGATGGATGGCGGCGGCGGGAGCTTGGGCGCGAGCGGGAGGCCGCGCCGAAGCTACCGCGCGCCCGCCCGGGATTCACCGGGCGGCGTCATCGAGCACCGAGGGAGGAAGGTGAAGGTCCGCCGCGAGGGCGCGGCCCTGCTCCTCGGTCATCAGGTGGTAGGTGAACACCGCGGCCTTGAGGGCGCGGGCCAGGGCGTGCTCCGTGGGCGTCACGACGGATCACCGCGCGGAGTCGTCGGCGTGGTGGTCGGTCGCGGAGCCCAGCTCCGACGCCGCGGAGGAGTCGGGCTCCTCCGCGGCGTCGGAGCTGCGGGCGGCGCGGCGCGCGGCCCTGCGCGCCTCCTCCGCCTGGCGCTTGCGGAGCAGGAACGCGCGGGCGCGGGCGGCGCGGGCGCGCTCCCTGTCGTCCGTGGGCTCCTCCATCGCGCCTTGTCCCTGGAGGGCCAGCCGCAGGCTGTGACCCCATCCGGGCTTCTGCGCGCGATGGTTCGCGGCCACCTCGGCCTTGCCTAGTTCGTCCTGCAACTCGTCAATCAGGCTCGCCACGTCAGGCGGAACCCACTTGGGCACGCGGTAGCTGTCGCTGGGGGTGGTCATGGGAACCTCGTTTCTCTCTGCGCCTCCGAAGCCTCTCGGGAAGCGGGCGACGCGCGCCGGAGGCGTGCAACGCCGGGGTTGCCACCTACGTTCTTTTGGGTGGATATATTGCTTGCGCGGTGGAACCGGGTCTGCACCCGAGAAGATGGGCCTCTTCTGTCGAAGGCTCGCTAGAGCGTCAAAAGCAGCCTAGTGAAATTGGCTTTGCTTCCGGCGGTGCTATCATCCGTCGCGTTGGCCGCTGGGTTTCGCCCGATCCAGCGCAGCGCGAACGCGGGGCCGGTCGCGGATGGGCTCAAAGCCTCGCCCCGTCGCCACGTCAACAGGAATATCCCACAAGAGGTCCGGAGCCTCCAGCGCCGCGACGATGGCCCCCTCTGCGGCGTCGAAATCGCCCAGCAGCAGATAGGACAGCGCGGCGTGGGCCTCCGCGGTTCCTTGCGGGCTGGGCATGGCGCGGGCGTAGGCCGCAAGCGCCTCCCGGTGGTGATCTAAGCGGGCCAGCGCGAGGCCGTAAGCTTCCCAATGTTCTCGGTTGCTATCGTCGGCTTGGATGGCATCGTTCCAGAAGGCGAGCGCGGTTTCCCGTAGGCTGCGAACATGGTCGGGATGGGCGGAGGAGGCCATGCGCTCGGCCTCCTCGGCCTTCATCGCGGCGGCCTCGGCGCGCTCGCGCCGCGAGCTGGGAGCCTCCAGCTCGACGGCCAGGCTGGGCCGTGCCGTGCGCGTCCTGCGATGCCTGCGGGCGTAGGTGGCCGCGCCCACGCACACGACGGCGGCCAGCGCGATCCCGAGGACAGCGGCCCAGGAGGGACCGGCGACCTCGGCGCGGAAGGGGGCCCGCGCGGTGCCCTTGAGCGTGGTCTGATCGAGCGAGCCCGTGAGGTCCACCCTCGCGACGGCGTCGCCCGTCTGTGTGGTCGTGGGCGTGAGGGTGGCGCGCAGCGTCCCGTTCATCGTCGCGGGCGAGCCCGTGGCGGAGTAGGTCAGTCCCGTTGTGTTGACCCAGCCCGCGAGGGGCGAGAAGTCCAAGGAGCCGGCCACCGCGAGCGTGGGGGGCGCGGTCGCCGCGATCTGGACGCCCGAGGCGTTGTCCAGCGTCACCGTGCCCGCGTCATACTCCAGCGTGACCCACCGCCGGTCTAACTCCTGCACGGTCGGCGTTTGCGTCGTGGTGTCACCCGTGGGCATCTGTTCGGCGCCTTGGTCGGACTCCAAGAGAACCGTGGAACCCTTGACCTTGAGCAGCCCGCCCCCCTCGATCATGGCGCGGCCGTAGCCAAGCGTGCCGATCAGGTGCGGGCCTGCCACCGTCTTGATGAAGGCGGGGTCCTTGGGCCCCTCCCAATCTGTTACGCTGCCGCCCTCGCCGGGTCCTGGGCTCGCCATGCGGGTCAAGAGCTTGGGCTCCAGCTTCGCGCCCTCCCCGGTGAACGAGACGCTGGCGCCGCTCGCCGGAACAAACGCCATCCATCCTGATTCGTTTTGGGCGACGACGGCGCGGACGTTGGTGCGTTCGCTGCAAGGGTCCTGCTTGGTGACGGCGGAACGCGCGGGGTCGCCTGTCACATTGACGCTAACCCAGCGGTGGAAGTGATAACAGACATTGGCGCGCGGGAGGAATGCAACGGCGTAGGTCTGCGAGGTGTTGCCGGCGAGGAGCGCCAAGGGATTGAATGCGGCAGTCGTGGCTCCCTGGGCCGCTAGGGGTCCGGTGGTGGATAGGTGGCTGTCCATGAGCGGCGAACCGGCCAGGACGGCGGGCAGGGTGAGGAGCCCTGCAAGGAGCAGCGTAACTCCTTGCCCTCCCGTCACCCGCATAGTGGCCCCGGCAACGGCCAAGTCCTGCTTGGCCTTATCCGTCCAAGGACTCCCCCGATTCACAACTAACCTACACAAAACCGCTGGCGGGGGGTGAATCGGTTCAGTTTTCACTCGGGATTTCCTGTGAAATTCGGGGAGGCACGCCGCGGCGCGAACCATTATCCGCGCCCAGGCGGCTCCTGGCGTGTTCCCCATGATCGCCCGTCCTGCGCTCGGCGCCCTCATGGTCGCGCTCCTTGCCGTCGCGCCTCTCGCGCTGGCCGACCCGGACCCTGGCAACGCGACGCCCCAGGCAGTCGTGAGCACGGCGCAGTCGTGCGCTGGCGTCGATCCGGGTCCGCCCCCTGCGCTCGTGGGTTCCTGCTGGAACGCTGCCGTCGCCTTCGGTGCGGAGGTCATCCTGCCCACGGAACTTGCGGGCGTCATGCTCACTTGTTACGACGTGGATTATGGGCCACCCCCCAACGTCGTCTGGGGGCCGTGTGCTGCCGCTGCCCTGAACCTCACGGGCCTTCCCCCCTAATCGCTGGGCTCGCCTGTCACCGTCGTGCTTGGTTGGCCTCTTGCTGAATCCTGAGCGCCAGCGTGGCGACCTTGCGCCCCAGCGCGGTTAGCCGTATGCGGACGTAGGGAACGCGGTTCTCTAGGCCCTGCTCGACCGTCACAAGGTCTAGCGCGACGATGCGGGCGCGCAGCTTGCCGGCGGGTCCGTACCCCAGCTCCAGGGCGGAGCGGAGAGCCGCGCTGTTCGTCACCGCGGGCTCGTTCGTCAGGACCACCACGAGCGCGAGGAGCGCGCGGGGCTCCTCCGTGATCCCCGGGACCAGGGCCTCTATCTCGGCGGCGAGGTCCGCCACGCGGCGCCCGGCCTCGGTCAAGCGGACGGGGATCGGCTTGCGCTCCTCCTCCGTCTCGACCAGGCGCCAGGCGGCGAGGTCCATGCGCAACTCCGCGCTGTCCTTCTCGGCCGAGTAGCCGGTCCCGTTGTGGAAGCCGGTGGCGGTCGTCTCCTCGGGGTAGATGCTCCGGAGGTGGAGCAGGCCGCGGAACACCCGCGGACGCAGAAGAATGTCCCGCAGGTGGCCGCCCTCCCTCCTAGCGGCAGGCTTGGGGTCGGGCAAACGCTTTTCCCAATAAGCGGGCTTCCGATGCAGTAGTCAACGGGAAGCCTGTTTGCATGGGGATGCCTGAGACGTGCCACGAGGGGAAGCCCCCTGCCGCATGGCCGGGACGGGTGATCTAGTGCGGCAAGGGCGCGCCCTGGGGCGGGCTCGCGTTGGCTACCGCTGGGCCCCGGCAGGGACCACGACGTTCCTGACCCCTGCCGAGGCCGCGGCGGTCTTCCCCTTCGTCAACGCGGCGATCACGGGCAGCGGGACCGCGCTCATGGGGGGCGACGGGGCGGCGCTCATGTCCGCCCATCGCAAGCTCGACGCTGGCCGTAGCCACGTCCCGCCCAGCCCACGCCTGGTTCACATTCCTGGGGGGACAGGCCGGGCATGACGGCTCTAGGCGAGAGCGGGGGGCCGGAGTAGTGCGCTTCCGCGAAATGCTAGCCTGGGCCTTCCCCAAGGGAATGCCCATGCAGCTCCCTTCTGCGCGTCAACTGGAACAGGTCGGTTGGCTCGTGGCGCTCCGCCCGGGTCACGTCGTCGTTTGCCAGCCGCCCACGCCCGAGGAGTTGCCCCACGTCGTCAAGCTGCTCCGCGAGCGCCGCGAGCCCTCGCGCTGGTCGGGCGTGGCGATCTGCGAGCAGCGGGCCTCCGTCTCGTGGCTGCCCATCGGGCCCTACGACGCGGCGGAAACCGCGATCTGCGGCGCGTGCGCGCGTCATCTCGATTCCTGCTCCGAATGCCGGGCCGCTGTGGTGGATTCCCAAGCGGTCGCGCCGAGGAAAACGCCTAGGCCGTTCCGAACCCGGCGGTAGCAATCAACCAAGTCCCGTGCCACGAAACAGCACGTCACGGCGCTTGGGTTAGGTTACAGTTTGTGTCTTTTTCTCTGGGGGAATGCAACATTTCGGTTAGCTCTCAGATAGGTTCTTGTGAGCCATCGTGTTATTTTGTGGCGGGAGATAGGCTTGTCGCGGGTGATCCCCCGCCGCGTTGGGCTGCGATCCCGTGGAGACGAAAAACCAATGAGACGAATCCTTGCGGTCCTCGTGACCGTCCTGATGCTTCCCCTCCTGTCCATGCCCTTCGTGTCCGCCACGGACCCGGAATGCGCGCCCGGCACCGCGACCGGAAGCTGTACCTTCACCGGCCCGACGCCCGGCGGTGTGTACGTCTATGACACGATCATCGTGCCCGCTGGCGTTACCGTGACCTCCGACCTCTCGCTCGTGCTTCACGCGCGCAACGAGCTTCGCGTCGAGGGCAACGTCGTGGCGCCCACCGTCACGCTCGTTTCCGACCTCGCCGCCATCGTGAGCGGCAACGTCCGCGGGCTCGACGGCAACGCGCTCACCCCGAACGGAGGCGACGTGAGCGTCACCGCCTCCAACCTCCTCTACACGGGCGTGATCCAGTCGGGCAACGGCGCCCCTGGCGTTGACGACGTGCAGAACGTCGGCGACACGCTCCCCACCGTCGCCGCGCACGCCACCCCCGGAGGCAACGGCGGCAACGTCGTCATCAGCTCCCCCTCCCTCATCTTGCAGGGCTCATTCATCGTCGGCAACGGCGGCAAGGGCGGCTCCGCCCAGGCCATCGGCGGCACCATGTCCGCCAGCGCCATCGGCGGCGACGGCGGCGCCTCCGGCAACCTCGTCCTCCCCCCGACCTACAACGTCCTCAACGTCATCGGGGAGGGCCTTGTGACCGGCGGCGAGGGCGGCGACGGCGGCAACGCCTTCTCCCAGGTGTCTCAGACGCCCCCTTCCTACATGGCGCTCCCCAGCGACGCCGTGACGGGGCCCGTCAACGACGCCACCCAGCAGGACCCCGGCACCGGCCCCGTCCCGCCGCTCGCGGCTGCGGTCCCCGCGCTGTACGGCCCCGACTCCTGGCCCGCGGCCAGCGACTCCCGCTCGTTCGTCGCCTGCAAGGGCGCGGACAGCACCGGGTACGGCGAGATGGGCAAGACCGGCTGCCAGGGCTGGAGCGGCTACGAGGACCGCACCACCGACGGCGGCAACGGCGGCTACGGCATCCTCCGCGGCGGGCGCGGCGGCGACGCCACCGCCTACGGCGGCCAGGGCGGCATGGGAGGGCGCGGCGGCAACGGCTTCAACCGCGACTGCACGATCTACACGAGCGGTCAGAGCACTTGCAGCAACCACTTCGGCGGCCAGGGCGGGCGCGGCGGGACCGGCGGCAACGCCTACTCCTACGGCGGCAACGGCGGCTCCTCGGTCGTCCAGGGCGGCGCGGGCGGCGACGCCTACGCCTTCGGCGGCAAGGGCGGCACGGGCGGCCTGGGCGGCGACGGCGGCGGCGGCTGGGTCAACATGTACGACGGCGACCAGGTCTCCCAGACGCTCGCCACCATCGGCTGCATGAAGGGCATCTACACCTTCGAGGCGTTCGAGCTGGTCATCGGCTGCGGCGACTACCTGTGGGCGTCCAAGGGCACCTACTTCGTCTGCGGTGACCCCGGCGCCGCCGGTCCCGGCGGCGATCCCGGCCAGGGCTACGCCTCTGGCGGCGCGGGCGGGCGCAACCTCCAGGGCCTCGGCACCGCCGGCCCCTCGGGCAACAGCTACGGCTACCCGGGCTATTGGGGCAACAGCGGCACGCAGGGGGGACGGCAGAACACGGTCCTTCTCGTGAACGTCGCACCCGCCCAGTACGCTTCTCACGTCTGCGGTTAGACGCGAGCAACCTTCAGCCCCCGCGCTCGACGCCCGACGGCTCAGCGCGGGGGCGACCCCCCTCAATAAGACCTATCCACCCAAAACGCCCATCCTCTCGACAAAAGTTACAACCGGGCCAAGTAACTCCCCGCCCGCCACCCTGCGAGGAATCCCATGAAGAACGTTCGTCCCATCGTTGCACTTGCCCTCCTTCTCTGTCTGGGCGCCACCATCCTCCCGCCGCAGGCAGTCTCCACCGGAGGCGATGGCGAAGGAACGGTCTCAACGGGAGGAACCGGCGACGGCTCCGGCGGCGGCGGTTCCCCTCCGCCTTACGACTGCACGAAAGACCCATCGAACCGTGTGGACTGCGGCTCCAACGACATGTGCCCCGGCATCTCGTGGCCCGCGCCCCAGGGCTCACAAGCCACGAGCACCGGCCACCTGGGCGGCAGCGACACCGACGATTGGGCCAACGTCGAGCTGTACCGCACCGAGACGTTGAGCGTTACGAGCGACCACGGCGCCGTCACCTACGCGACGCCAGCTTGCGGATCGATGCCCCTCGACAAGCCCACGCCCACGAACGTCAATCAGGGCGGCGACTACGCATTCGATACCTCCGTCCCCGCTGGACTCCCAGAGGCTGCCAGCCACGTTGCCTACGCGATCACGCCGAACGACGCGACCGGCCCCGGAACCGACGTGGGCAACGTCGCCGCCGCAGCCTACCCCGTCACCGTCGCCCCGAGCGACGCGGGCGCCGCTGGCCTGCTCCAGATCAACGGCAGCTTGCCCGACCGCGAGATGCCCGACGTGGACTGGTTCCGCTTCCACTCCACGCTGGCGGAGACGCCCGGCGTGGACGGCCAGCCCCGGGGCCTCGCCCTCGGGCTCCTCTCCGCAACGTTCTCCCCCGACTGCAACGGCGGCACCTACACCATGACGCTCTACCAGTCGGACGGCATGACCGCCATCTCCTCCGCCTCCGGCTGCGGCAGCGCAGGCGTTACCCTCTCCTGCATCACCGCCGGGTACACGGCCGTCTATGCCGAATTGACCGTCGGAGGCAAGGGCACCGGCTACACCCTCGCCCCGAGTCTTTCGCCCCTGTACCTCGTCAACGTGGACAACGGCACCGCCCAAGACTTCGCTATCAACCCGCAAGTCCCTTGGTGCGATCCTCTGCTGCCTATGATCCTCGGCGTTGCCCAGGCTGGGAACGCAGTTGCCAACGAGGTCGGGGACGTTCTCGCCGGCATTAACCCCGCCGTCTGCCCCAGCGACGGCGGCAGCGCCCAGGTCAACGACCCCACGCTCACCCAGGCTTGCGGAATGTATGTCTGGATTCTCGACCAGCAAAACACGCTCCCCTCACAACAGATTTACAGCCACTACTTCCCAGGATGCATCCCCGAGACCTGCTATCTCCAAGCGACCGCCAGCACCGAGCAGGTTAGCCCGGACGATCCGACCGCGCCCTACTATCAAGCTGGAGCGAGTCCGACGTGCCGAACTGATAACATTTGCTACGCCGCCGACTACGGCGGCGGATCGTTCTATGGATTCCAAGGATGGACGACGATCCAATGCACGCCCGGCACGACCGACACGAGCTTCTACGCCGAGGCCACTTGCGTGAGCCGTGGCTCCAGCATCGGTCCGGTCCAGAGCGGCCAGCTCATGCCGATCATTGAGTACCTGTACGTTCCGAAGGGAACCTGCGTTACGCACACCTTTACGCAGGGCGTAACTGCCACCCTCGCAACAAATCCCGAAGGGCAGTCCTACTCGACGGACCCTGACTTCCAGACCAGCAAGCCGATCAAAGTCTGCCACTATTCGGACGCATCTACCTGAAGGAGAGACGGTCCATGCAACTCCAAGTGACACCCGAAACGTTATCCACGGCCCGCCGACTCAAGGACATGAGTTTTCCTATGAAGTCGGGCTTGCTGGCGGTGCTCGTTATCCTGCCGATCCTGCTTCAATCCGCCGGAGCGGACTCCACGACCTCCAGCGCATCCTACACCGCCATCAACCCGTGGACGCGCTTCGGTGTGGACGTGCCCGACTGCATCTATGCCGGTCCCGTCCCCGACACCCCTCGCGTCGGACTTGGCGGAGCCTGTTTCTCCATGCCGAACGGAACCTACCACTACCGCGTCACGCTCAATGACGACGTGTGGGGACTCGGTTTCGCAGAGGTTGGCCTGTGCGGGAGAATGCCTGATGGCACACGGGCCTGTTACGGGGATGCCGTCTGCAACGGCACCGCGGAGGGAGATACCCCCATCAACATTACCTCGATTACCGTGACGGTCCACGACTATCAGAGGGCGCGACTCGACGGGTGCGATTCCGTGCCCGTCACCTGGGTCCCTACGCACGGCCAAATCACGCTTGAGCTAACGCCCAAGTAGCACGCCCGGGGCACCACCATGAACAAGCAACCCCCCTGGCCCGTCGTGGTCGAAACCGGAATGAGCTACCTCCTCGGGCTGGCCGCCGTCACCGTCGGCGCCCTAATGATCCTCCGAGAGATTCCACCTCTCGGCCTCGCAGGAGCCAACGACGTGATGGCCCAGGTCGGCCTTCCGCGCTCTCAGTGGGACGCCGCTCTCGGTCTCCTGCTCGTGTATCTCGGCATCGGTGAGGCGTTCATCGCCCGCGGTATTTGGCAGGGGCGACGCTGGGCGTTGCCTTTCTTCATCCTCAACGACACGCTGTTCCTCGCCTATTTCCTCGTGATTCTCCCGTTCGATTGGTTCGGCTGGATTCTGCGCGCCGTGGCCGTCGTCGGGATCGTGTGGTACGTCCTCCGCCCGAGAGTCAAGGACTATTTCCGCGACGACGCGGGCCCCGAACCCGATTCGGGAACGTGAAGGAAACTAGATCGGCGCGGCGCTGGAGCCTGGCACCTGGCACCACCGCGATGCTCTCATAGCCTGTGAGAGCGCCTTTGGCTTTCGCCGCCCCCGGCCCGGTCCCACGGACGCGCCTTCCCCCCTCGCGCCCGTGGGGCCGGTCATGTTCCTTCGGCGGCAGGATGCCCCACCTTGACGAACGACTACCGCAAGGGCTGGCGCTACAAGCTGGCCCACGACCGCAACCAGACCCGACGCCGGAGCAGCGCGATCCGGAACCCTGTGGAACGCTTCCGCCGCGCGCACCCCCTGGGCTCGCCCGGCCACCGCTGCGCCTCCCGCAGCTCGACCCCGCACGCCGGCCCGCTGGAGGTTCACCACGTCGGGGGCCTGCGCTCGACCGCGCGCCTGGTCTTCATGTGCCGCAGGCACAACCGCGAGACTGAGGGGATGCGCCTGGGCAGCGGCAAGCCGAAGCCCGGCAGCAGCGCCCCCCGCAGCAGCAAGAGCCGGAGGCGCCGCTCATGGTGGCGTTGACCTGGCAGGATGCCGTCTTCTTCGCGTGCGACGTGGCGTTCTTCGCGGACCTCATCCTGTACGCGAAGGCGCCCGAGAAGCCCCACCCCCCGTGGAGGAGCCGCTTGAACGCGGTGCTCCTGATCGCCTGCGCCCTGACGGGCTGGACGCTCTCCCTCCGCGCCTGGGCCGTCCTCACGCTGGCGAGCGCCGCGACCTGGGCGCTCATCGGGCGCCGGAACGCCGCCAGGATCGCCGCGAAGAAGACGGCCGCCAAGCCGGGGGAGAAGTCGGGCGGGAAGTCCGTGCAGATCGCCGCGGAGACGGCGGGCGCCGAGCCGACGCCCCGCGCCGCGGGGGGCTCGCCGTGAGCTGGCCGGAGATCCGCCCCGATGGCTCCCCGTCCGCGGGGGCGAGCTGGAGCGCGGGCGCCAGCTCCGCGGGCTCCTCGCCCCTCGGGCCGGCGGGCATCCTCACCGCGCCCACCAGCGGGCGGCGGACCAGCGGGTTCCACCGCGTCGCGTGCCACCGCTGCGGACGCCCCACCGTCACGGCGGGCAGAGTGGGCGGCTACAACGGAGCGGGCGCCCTTTGCTCGACGTGCCGCCGCCACTAGATCGCCTGCTCCAGCTCGACGCGCGCCTGCGCGCGTGGATCGCCACGCGCGCCGCCAAGCTCGACGCGATCCCCGACACGCTCTTGGTCCGCGCCTTGTGCGTCCTCGTGGCCGGCTTCTTCTCCGTCCCCGCCGCCATGAGCGTTCTCCACCACCACCCACGCGCCGCCTTCTCCTACCTCGTGGGCCTCCTGGGCGTGGGCGCCCTCGCGCTCCTGGCGTGGCTGCGCGAGGGTGCCAGGTGACGTCACCAGGCACCAGGCCCGCGGCGATGCGTGCGAGCAGTCCCGCTCAAATCCTACCTCGCGCCCGAAGGTCGCGTCGGCGCTATCAGACGCGCCAACGGTGACAACAACTGAAAGCAAATCGTTCCCTCCGAAACGACGACGCGGCCAACCTGGGCGCCGTGGGCGGCGCGGTGGTCGGTGGCACCATCATGTTCATGGTTGCTATCGTCCTGAACCTCGCCCTCCTGCCCGGCGTGGACGACAGCGCAGCCGCCGCCAAGACCAGCCCGAACGCCACCAGCGGCGAAAAGGGAATCGTGAGCATCGACTCCCTGGTCTTCGCCGCCTTCCCGATCATCGGGATTGTGAGCGGCGGCTGGATCGGCGGTCGCATGGGCGACTAGATCACGCCCCGCCACGCCGCCTTTGGCCGGCGCGCAGCGCGCGCCGGCCGCCCCCCTTCTCCTCTCCTAACCCTCCCGGTGATCCCTCATGCTCCAGCCCAAGCTCCGCCCCGCCCGCGCCCTCGCGCTCCTCCTCGCGCTCGACCTCGCCGCCTCCGCGCTGGTGATCCTCACGCCCGGCGCCAACGCCCTGCCCAACGCCAACGACCCGTGGCAACAGGAGATTTGGCGTCAAGCCGTCCCCGGCGGCTTCAGCAGCTCAAACACATGCGGCCCCTGCCCCTCGACGGGCACCACGGGCACCGCGACCCTGCCCGCCGGGGACTACTACGTCGTGGTGAACGCCGGATGCGTCTCATGCAGCGGCCCCTTCACCTACACGTTGAACGGCGTGGGCGTCGTGACGTGGAACAACGACGGCAGCATGACGCTTGGCAGCGTCGGCTCCAGCGTCAGCGGCTATCAATTCCTCCAGTGGGGCGGCTGCTCCAACGGCTGCTATGCCTACCTCGCCGTGACGCTCTCCGCGACCGTGACGCTCAGCTTCAACGGCTTCAACAGCTTCGGCATGGGCAACTGCGGGTTCGGATGCAGCTCCGGCGGCGGAACGCTATCAACTAGCGCGCTCTCCGGCTACGGGTTCGTGGGCGGCTTCTGGACCGGCTACAACGGCGCGCAGAATTATCACTCCATGTGGTTCAGCGCCTTGGGACAGCTAAGCGAGGCCGGCATCCTCGCAACGCAGATGACGCGCACCCCGACCACGACCCAATGGACATGGAGCCAAGTCCAGGGGGACGCGCAGCTCATCAACGCCGCCAACAGCAACGCCGGGTCCTACGTCTCGGGCGTGCAATCATTCGTGGCCGACTTGACCAAGGGCCAGTTTATCGACACGACGGCCTTTCGCTGGAACCCTAGTGGCGTCGCGGGCGGCTGCTCGGGAACCACCATCCAGCTTTCCCTCTCCAGCAGCCTTGCCTATCCCTGGAACGTCTCCGCGGAAATCGCCAACCTCACCTTTCCGGTAACGCAAGATAGCAACAGCGGCGGAACGTCCTTCGTAACCGTGGACTGGTCGAACGCCCTTGCCTCCAGCGACCGCGCCCTTACCTTCGGAACGCCCACCATCAGCGCCGCGGGCAGCGCGCTCACCAAGGGCACCGCGGCCTTTTACTCCAACTTCCCGCCCACCGTCGCGGCCGGCGGGACGTTCTATCTTCACTGGAACCTCTTGGGGAACGCCAACTGCGCCGCCGTCATGCAATACAACGGCGGCAATCCGTATTCCGGCGGCTCGATTTACACTGATAGCGGCGCGGCCTGGGCGCAGCAGACCCTTCAGGACGTGAACCAGCTTATCGTGAACGTCTATGGCGGCGCAACGGTCCTCTACACCGCCAACGAGGCGCAGAAGGACGTAGGCGGCGCGTCCTACCTCTACCTGTGCGAAGTGCAACGCGACGCCGTGGCCCAACGGTACAGCTTGAGCACGAGCTACGGCGGCGCGGCTCGCGCCGGAAGCTATCAAGCCGCAGGGTCGAACGTCTGCAACGGTGTCACCGCCGGAGGCCAGCAGGAAACGATTCAGGAATGGCGCCTCGGCTACGAGTCGCCCGTGAACGTCTCGCAAAGCGTGACGCTCTCCCTCAATCTCGCGGGTGCATCGCGCAACCTTCTCTATGTGGGAACGCTGGCCGGCACGCAGCCCGCGCACCCCAACCTTGCCGCGGGCTTCGGCTTCGCGGCCACCGGGTACAACACGGTTACGGCTTACAAGCTGTTTTCAACGGACGACTACGCGACCAGCGCGACGTTCACCGTGTCGGAATGCGTGGACCCGGCGTGCGCCACCCTCGGCGCGGCGATCAACACCAGCAGTTACGTTGTCACGATTTGCCCCGGCGCGTTCGCGCGCACGGTGGCGGGCGTCGTGAACGCCAGCGCCATGTTCAACGTCTCGGGGCAGGACGTGGCGGGCTGCAAGCTGACGGTGGACCTCAAGGACTCCGCGCACGCCCCGACCTCGTGGACCGTGGCGATCCCGGGCCCCGGCTCCTACGCCTACACGTTGGGCATGTTCCGTCCCTCGCTGGCGGGCGGCGGCCCCGCGCTACTGCCCGTCGTCATCACGTTCAGCGGCAACGCCACGCGGGTTGTGCCCGACAAAGTGAACCTCTCGATTAACCGGACCTTGCCCACACCCCTTTGGGTGGATCAAGTCCTGTTCGACCTCAAGAGCGGGACCTATCGGCGCGTGGGCAGCCCCGCGCCCTGGAACAGCGGCGACGGCGCGACGTTCACGTTCCTCTATCCCACGCTCAAGAGCGCGACCGAGGCGCGCGACGCGGGCACCTATGAGGTGTTCGTGACGGACG
This sequence comes from Pseudomonadota bacterium, assembly GCA_021325135.1. Classification (GTDB taxonomy): domain Archaea; phylum Thermoplasmatota; class SW-10-69-26; order JACQPN01; family JAJPHT01; genus JAJPHT01. The sequence continues at coordinate 17,278 of JAJPHT010000003.1, forward strand.
GCAACGGGACTTACCTGGGCGGTGAGTCCTTCTGCCTCCTCACGAGCTGGAGCGCGAGCGCCGCCAGCTCGTGCAACGTGCCCCTCCAGCCCGCCGACCAGCTCAAGCTAGCCGCCGACAGCGCCGCGGCCATCGGGCAGGAGCGCGTTCTCATCAGCCGCGCCCAGGCCCAGCAGCTTCAGCAAGAGGCCGTCGATTATGTGGCGCTCGCCGTCGTCGTCCTGTTCCGGCCCGACTACTTCGGCACGCCCAACATTCTGTGGGGCCTCATCGCGTCGGGCATGATCCTGGCGACGGGCACGGTGGGCGGCTCCCTGGGCGGCTCCCGCAGGAGGCACTAGATCATGCGCGCGCCGCGCGTCGTCGCCGCGATCCTCGCGGCGCTCCTGCTCTCCCCGTCCGTGCTCGCCGCGCAACAGCTTGAGATTGGCACCACGGACTTTGCCACCGAGAGCTTCAGCGCCGAGTCGGACAACCCGCCCACCGCCGACGACTACGCCTATGGCTTCCTCTCTCCCCCCTTCAGCGGGTACGAGCAGGGACCGGGAAGCATCCAGAGTTTCGGCGTGGAAGTGGCAACCGACTTCGGCACGCTCACCAGTGGGACCGGCGACCGCTCGCAGATCACCACCATAACGGTGAGCAACAACACGACGACGGTTCTTCTGCGGTACGAGAGCCGCGCGACGCGCCACCTTCTCGGCTTCTTCACGCTCGACCAGAGCGCGTATGTGAATGGAACCCTCACCTGGCAATCCTCGCGCACGGAGCTTCACCCGTTCTCGGGGCTGCGCTATCAGACGAGCGCCATTCTTGCTTACAGCAACAACGACACCAACGCCTTCCCGCCCTCGCAAGGTCCCAACGTCATCAACACCCTGGGTTCCGCCTCGGAGACGATTCACGGGGGCGCGCTCTACTACCTCGATCCCAACAGCGGGGGCGACTACTTCAGCGGCAAGCACGCAACCCGCTATCTCCTCGCCAACCTCTCGGGCGTCGTCGCCGTCACCGTCAGCACGGAATACCCCGACGGGTTGCCGAACGCGCTTGAGCTTCGCTATCGGTTCGAGGATGGCGACGCCTTGGCCGTGCGCGAAGCAGGCCAGGACTGCGGCAAGGGCTGGAAGAATTGGGTCCGCGACTCCTTGGGCGCCTGCCCGAGCGTCGCGGGCTTCCTCGACCTCCTGGCCGCGGGCTTCACGTCCGTCCTGGGCCTGATCCTGCGCGTCGTCGTGGGCGAGAAGGGGCAAGACCTGGCCGACTTCATGGGCGGCCTCGCGCAGCAGGGCATCAACGCCGTGGTTCTCCTCGTGCGCCTCGCAAGCATCGACACGCCCCGCGAGCTGGTGGCCTGGGAACTCCTGATCCTTTGTTATGCCATGGCGCTTGGCGGCTTCACCCACGACCCCACCGTTACGTTGTCCATCGCCAAGGGCGGCACAAAGGCGCTGGTCATGCTGGTTGTGGGCTGGTTCGTTTTCCTCTACCACGCCCTGCGCTTCAGCCTCACGCTCCTGGCGCGCATCGTCACCGCGATTGCCGATTTCCTGGGAGGCATCATCCCATGAGAGCCCCGCCCGCGATCCACGCGCGCCGGCTGGCGCTCCTGCTCGACTTCTTGCCCCTCGCCCTCTTGGCCCTCACGCTCCTGCTCCACGTCGCCGCGGCATCCAGCGCGACGGATGGGAGCTGCGCGAGCACGACGGCCACCAGCCCGAGCGGCGGCACGCGCGTCTTCGCTCTCAGCGCCAGCGCGGCGACGGTGGGAACCTCCGGCTGCGCCTTGACGGGCGAGGGGATCACCGAGGCCGACGCCGGAGCGCCCATCGCCATCCGGTGCGTAGAGCTGACGACCCTGAACCTTCCCCCTGGCACGGCGGACTCCAACGGGATTCACCTCCGCGCCTACGCCGATGCGGACAGCTTCCAGACCGGCGGAGCCGGCACCCCCGTATGGGAAGCCCTCCGCTCCTCCTGCTCCCCCGAGTGGGACGGGCAACTCTACTGTACCAGCGACGGCACCGCGACGGGAGCGCCCCGCTACGGCACGCTGCGCCTTCTCGTGCGCGCCGTCCGAACCTCCACCCTCGCCTATGACGTGAACAGCGAAGACGCCGCGACGACGAGCCATTGGGGCGTCGTTCGGTGCCTGCCGCGCGTGAGCAGCCTCACCGATCCCGGCCAGGCCATCAAGTACGTCGGTGGGGACTCCTTCCAGGCGAGCGCGAGCGCGACGGCGGGCGCCTACAACAGCGGCGCGACCGCGACCCTGAGCGCGACGTGCGGCAGCTTCACCGCGACCCTGGGCAGCGTCGCCCTGGCGCCCGACGTGGCGAGCGCGAGCGTGACCATCAAGGGCGACCCGGCGACGACGTGGCCCGCGCCCTGCTCCGTGGCCGAGTCCGTGATCCTCTCCCGGCTCTCGGCCGTCTCCGGCTTCACGGCACAGCCATACGCGCGCTGGTCCGCCACGGAGCCCACCGGCATCAGCCTGAGCGCGGACAAGCTCACCGCCTCCCGCTCGACGGGCAAGGGACTAGATCGCGGGCTCAGCGCCGCGGACTGCGCCGCCAGCGTGGCCGGCTCGCCGGTCGCCGTCGTGAACCGCCTGGAGAGCGTCACGCTCGCCGCCCACTGGTCGAACGCCCGCGGCGAGGCCGTCCCCTCGGGCCGGCTCGTGGACGCCTACCCCTACCGCGTGGGGACCACGCCCGACGCGGAGACGGACTTCAACCACGTCGGCGCGACGGCGGGCGCCTCGGGCCTCGTGAGCGTCCTGGCGACGAGCCGCGCCACGAGCACGAGCACGCAGAACACGACCGCGCCGGACTATGCCCTGTGGTTGAAGACCTACGGCGCGACCCGCACGACCGCGGAGCTTTACAACTTGGGCGGCTGCCCGGCGTTCTTTGACCTCTCGTGGGTGTGGACCTTCGGGAACCTCACGCTCTCCAAGCAGCAGGCGCCCGTCCAGAACGCGAGCGTCTTTGTCATCGGCGCCGACCTCATGTATGCGCGCGCCGAGAACTTGACCGAGGCCGACGGCCTGCGCGTCGCAGGCGAGGCCGTCACCTGCCAGCGCACGCTCCCCGACGGCTCGACCGAGACGGCCGCGAGCCTGGGCACGACGGGCACCACCGGCACAACGGGGCTTCACCAATTCCTCATCGTCGCCCCGCCCGGGACGTGGCTCCTCGCGTGCAGCGCGGCGGACAACGGCAACTATGCGGTGTTCGTCGTCGCCTACACGCACGCCAGCCCCGTGAGCGCGCAGACCTCGCTCTCGATCCTCGCGGAGCCCGTCTCCGGCGGCTTCTCCGTCAACGTCTCGGTGGTCATGCGCGCGTATGACCCGGGGTGCGACTGCCCCGCCCGCGCCTTCCCGGACGCCGGCGGCGCCGTGCGCCTCACCGTCCTGGCGTGGAACAACACCACCGCGACGTATGACGCGCCCGTCTTGCGGTGGGCGATGAACCAGACGAGCCCCACGGAGTCGGCCTTCTTCGCCGTGGTGAACGTCTCGGCGTGGAACGCCTCGCGGCCCGTCGTCGTCATGGTCAGCGCGAACATGACCGGCCGCGCGTTCCTCGCCTCGGGCAGCTACGCGGCGCTGGCCGTCTCGACGGAGAGCGCCGCGCCGCCCAGCGTCATCGACGGCACGTTGCCGTTCTTCATCATCATGGCCGTGGGCCTGGGGTTCCTCGCGTTGACCCTGGCCTTCGGCCTGCCCTATTTCGCCGTCTTCACGTTGGCGGCGACGTTCGCGGGCTATGCGCTTTACCATCAGGCCCAGGCGCAAGGTGTGGTGATCCTCGCGGGTCCCTACGTCCCCATGCTCCTCTTGACGGAGGGCCTGTCCAGCATCGGGGCGGCAGCATACGCATACCGGAAGGTGAGCTAGCACGACCCCACACGAGACGACCGGCGGCCACGCGCCGCAGCAGACCCCCACGACCACCCCGCCCACGGGAGGGAGCGCATGAGCCGCAAGGTCCGCGCCCTCATCTTCGGCGGGCATGAAGTCGAACGCGCCCGCGTCATCCACGAGGGCGCCAACCTCTTCCACAAGCCGACCAACCGGCGGTGGGCCATCAAGGGCGGCCCCATCCTGGGCCGCCGCCCGTGGGTCTTCGGCGGCAGCGCCGACACCTACCTGTGCAGCGCCGAGACGGCAACGACGTTCGACCCGCCGCGCGACACGAGCGCGGCGACGATCAACGGCAAGGAGTACCAGATCACGCCCGAGTTCTTGGCCGAGCTGCTGGACAACCGCGACTTGGCCGCCTTGAACCAGGCGTCGAAGCCCACGCCGGTCCTCCTGCTGCTCCTCGCGGCGGGCGCGGGCGCGGCGGCCATGGTCATCCTTCAGATGGTCCTCAAGGCGACGAGCCACGGGGGCGGCTAGATGCGCCACCCGGAGCCCGCCCCGCCCGAGGATGAAGAAGGCTTCGCATTCGAGGATGAAGGAGTCGAAGGCGTGGTCGAAGCCCTGGGCCCCGAGCCCACCGAGGATCAGACCATCAGCCTCCTTCACGAGTTTGGGCAGCCCCCCGAGTACCGCACGATGGCGAAGCACACGCCCGAAATGATCCACCTGGGCGCCATCGTGCTCACCAAGGGCCGGTTCCTCGGCTCGACGCTGCGCGAACAGGTGGTCGAAAACCTGTTCCTCATGTCCCGCAGCACGGACGGGTGGGGCAGCGAGCAGATGAAGGAGATCGCCGCGCGCCAGCCCGGCACGCGCGCCGGCCCGATCCGGCGCTTCTTCGGCCTCGGTCGGAAGGAGGGCCAGGCATGAGCGCGCCCGATGGCCTGACCACCAGCGGGGGCTTCAGCCCGCAGGAGATGGACGCCTTCCAAGTCTATCAGTGGCGCGGCATCGTCAGCCACCACAAGACGTATGCCCACCTGTCCCGCGACGGGAAGCGCACCGCCTGGGAGTCCTGCAAGACGTTTGCCGACCTCCTGATTCCCCAGGCGAGCCCGGACTTTCTCAAAGCCTACCGCGACGCCTGCGCGCGTCGCAAGCGCGGCGACTGGCCCACGGAACGCCTCTTCATCGCCTGCGAGCTGGAGATGAAGCGACAGAAGCGCCTCGGACGCGACCAGCTCAAGCCGAGCAAGGACGCCGGGATTCTGACCCGGGGACTCTGAGGGGGGACTAGATCACGACCACGAGCCCCACGCCCCAGCGCGAGCCCTCGCCCGACTCCAACGACCCGGAGCGGGAGAACGTCCTGCGCGCGGAGTACCAGATTGTCCGGCGCAAGATCACCGACGAGAACTTCGATTTCGTCACCGTCATCAGCGGGTACGAGGGCAGCGGGAAGTCCACGCTGGCCCTCAAGGTCGCCGGCTACACCGACCCGACGTTCGACGGCACGCGCGTAGCCTTCACGGGCGACGAGCTTCTAGAGCTGATGGAGAGCGCGCCCCGCGGCTCCTCCATCCTCTTTGACGAGGCCGCCATGGGCCTCTACAACCGCGAGAGCATGACCGCGACAAACCGCGCGATCACCACGGCGGCCATGATCGCCCGCGCGAAGAACTACCACATGGTCTTGTGCATCCCGTCGTTCTGGTCGCTCGACGCCTACTTCCGCGACCACCGCGCCCGCTGCTGGATTCACGTTGAACGCCGCGGCGAGGCCGTGGTTCACGTCCCCGTTCGCCAGCGGTACACCAAGGACGTGTTTTGGGAACAGGTGATCCTCCACTTCTTCAGCCCCATCAAGGGCGCCGTGTGGGACGCCTACGAGGCCCGGAAGATGGCGTTCATTCAGAAGGCGCTCAAGGCCGCGAAGGAGCGCGACCGGCCCCAGGAGAACGATGAAGACGCCGCGGCGCGCGACAACGCCTTGGCGGAGGAAATCGCCGCGAACCCCGAGTTTTGGACGCCCAAGGGATACGCGAAGCGCGGCCTCATCGCCGCGCGCTATGGCCTGAGCGCCTTCCACGCGCGCCACGTTGCGGAAGTCGCCAAGGGCCACCGGGAGGGCTAGTCCTCGTGGGGCTCATAGAGGGAGGCCGCCTTCTCCAACGCCTCGGCGGCGGCCCGCGCGGCGCGCGCAGCCGCGGAGAGCGCCCTCCCCGCGGACACCTCCAAGCGGATCGCGTCCGCCACGTCCTGCTCCGCGTTGACCGCCTCGATGCCGGCGCTCATCAGCTCGTGCCCCATCGCGTGATCCCCCGCGCCCTGCGCGATCACCGCGACCTGGGCGGCCAGGGCGCCCGCCGCGCCCGCGGCGGCCTTGGCCGAGACGACGGCGCGGAAGATGGCGCGCGCCTCCATCTCCTCCTCCGCGTCCTCCGGCTCCTCCTGGCCCGTCTCCTGCGGCAAGGCGACGTAGCCGGCGGGCTGCGCGCATTGCTCGTGAAGGCGAACGGTGGTCCCCTTGTCTTCCAAGGTGATCCCCGTTCCCTCGGGGACCGGGTTTCCGCAATGGGTACATGGCTGGGACCGTCCGGCGGCCGTCATCTTGGCGCCGAAGCAAGGACGCCCGTAAGGGGGTTTCGGGGTCCCGAGCGTTACCCGAGGAGTGGTGAGAGAGATGCGAACCCCTCCCCTTTCTTGATTCAATGGGTAGCGCACGGCGACGAATGGCCGGAAGGTGGAACGCACGAGCCGCCGCAGCGCGCCGGCCGGTGCTGGAGCCGGCACCGGGAGCCAGCCCCAGGCCCCGGCCGCGCCCGCCTACAAGCGCGCGGCGATGCCGACGGCGACGAGCCAGGCCAGGAGCACGAGGCGCGCGAGCGACGAGGGATCAAGGAGGGCTGACATGGGGACCTCAGAGAGACGAGGGCACGAGCGCGCAACCCCTCGCGCGCTTCTGACCCCCTGCCGGCTCGACGGCGCGCTTCGGGGTGGTGGTTGTCGGTGTCCGAACGTCCCCCGTTGGAGTCCGCAGCATCGGGGAGGCAGGAGCGGCCCCGGAGTCGTGCCTTTCGGTTCTGACCGGGCCTCGGTCGTTGGCGAGGAAACCCGTGAAACGGCGCGCATCCACGCCGGCCAGGCTCGACACGTTGAAGGACCCCGCCGCGCCCTGTCTGAGCATGGAGCCCGAGGAGTCGGCCAAGCTCGCCGCGCTGTTCGTCCTCCTGGGCCTCATCGCCCTCCTGTTCCTGTCGTGGACGGTGACGGGACTCCTTCTCCTGGCCTTCGCCATCGCCGCCGGGATCGACGCCCGGGTGGGCTACGCGCGGGCCGAGGCCGCCGAGCGCGGCGAGGCCGAGGGCCAGCCCCCGGCGCAGCCCTGAGCGGGAGCGCGGCCTTGAAGCGGCGCCCCGCCGCTTGCCGCCCGCATGAGCCCCACCCCGCCCGCGCGCCGGGCCGCGCCCTCGCGCAGCTACCGGCGGGGCCTGGTGGTGGGCGTCTTCGTCGCGGCCCTCGCGGGGCTCCTGGGCTACGCGGCGGGCGACGCCGCCGCCGTCGTGGTCCTCTCCTTCGGCCTCCCGGTGGGCGTGGGCGTCGCCGCGGGCCCCGTCGTCATCACGGCGCTGGCGATCCTCGCCGTCCTCGCCGTCTTCGCGTTCAAGCCCGCGTGGGCCAGCTCCCGCGGCTACACCCGCGGCGCCACCGTCGGGCTCTTGGCCGCCGTCGTGCTCTACTTCAGCGCGCGGCTGGCGGGCGGCCTCGTGGTCGCCCTGATCCGCGCCGACGGCTGGCCCGCGTGGACTCGGCTCCTGCTCGTGCCCCTCGTGGCCGTGCCCCTCGTGCTCCTCGTGGGGGCGGGAGTCGTCGCCCTGGGCCGCCGGCTCGACTAGATCACGCGCCCCACCTTGGGGCCGCCCCGTCCGTGGCGCCCAGGAGGCCGGGCGCGCGATGGCGGCGCATGGAAGCCCTCGGGTCCCCCACCGATGCCTTCCCCGCGATCCTCGCGCATTAGGCGACGTCCGCGTCCCCAATCGCCACGCTGGCCGAAGCGGCGACCGCGGGCCATGTAGCCCCAAAATCCAAGACGGGATCAGCCGTCTAGCACACCAGGCCGGGGCCTGAAGCCTCCTCGCACAACCTTCTCTCCCTGGCCTTCTTTCTCACAAGTCGTCGCGGTTTCGACGGACGCGGCGCGGCGGGTTCGCTTCGATCCGCCGCAGCCCATCGGTTGCACCGCAACCAAGCAGAAGCAAGCTGCCGCAGCCTTCCGGCTTCGCGGCAGCGGGGGCAGGATGGGCACGGCCCGGCGCCAGCCTCCCACGAGGGCGCGGACCGAGGGCACCCCCGCTGCCTCTCCTCCGGTGAGTCCCCCCAGGAGAGGAACCGCTCTCTTCATGTGCCGTAACGCAGGTTGCAGCCGTCGTGCTGCGCCCCTCGGCCCGCCCTGTCGCCGGCCCCCACGCCCGCCCGCAGTACGCTTGCCGGGCCTGCGGTGCCATGGCGACGCCCCGCGTTGAAGGGGCCTGTCCGCGATGCGGGGCGCCCCTGGGGAGCCCCGTTGTCTAGGCCTGCCGCAAGCCGCCAAACCTAAGTTTGCGTCTCGCCTTGTTGCGCCCGTTGGGAGAGAACGCGGGAGGCGTCGTTCTCGCACGCTTGCGCGACCACGCCGCCGAAGAAGGATGGAGATTCGAGGCCGCGCCTTACGCCGCAGGCTACCGCGCGAGGATCACGCGGGGCATGGAAACGCTGGAGGTCCAGATCACGGCGGCGGGCTTTGTTCACGCCTTGGGCAAGCCCTCCCCCCTCTACGCCTCGGTTCTCCTTTGGAAAGCCACCATGCCCACGTTCGGCCCCGGCCGGCTTCTCTAACGGGACGGAGCGCGGCGGGCCGCTTCGCGCGCCTCGCGCAACTCCCGTCCAGCCGCGGTAAGCTCAGCCCTCGCCCCCTCCAAGGCAGCCGAGACAGAAGCCCGCTGCGTCGGCGGGCAGCCACGGAGATTGGCCTGGGCTGCGTCAAATGCCCGTTGTGCCTCCACGAGCCGGCGGCGGGCTTCGGCCTCACTGGTCCCGGGCAAGCTTGAACCTCCAAGGGCCTTGGCTTCAAGGGGTCTTAAGCCTCGATGAAAAGGCGCACCCGACATGCGGGGCTTCGGTCGCGTCCCGCCGCGAGGAAACCACGCGCACCACATGGCTTATGTGATCCGCGGGAGAGTAAGGGGGCAGCACGCGGCAACTAGTTGCCCGCGCCCCTTCTGCCCCCCGAACCCCCCACCCTTGCGCGCCGCCCCTTGCGCCGCCCGCGCTCGGCCCTCTCCTCGAGCCACGCGTGGGAGAGCACCAGCGTCGCGCCCACGACGAGCAGCGCCGCGAGGGCCAGCCCCGGCGCCTGCCACCAGGCGTGCCACGCGCGGGGGACGCACGAGGCCGTGAAGGTCTGCCCGTCCAGCGGGCCGCTATCGCACGCGGTCCCGTGCGCGAGCGAGGCGCGCCACCCCAGCGCGAGCCCGCAGGCGAGGGCCAGGAGCGCGAGCCCCCGGCGCTTCCAGCGCGGCGCGGCGGCGAGCGAGCGGGAGAGGCGCGGAAGCAGCACGGCAAAATCTAGCGCGAAGCGGAAGCGTCAGGAGAAAAAAGAGCCCGCCGCTCCCACCGCGGAGAGCGCGCTTAAACGTTGCCGGGACCGTTGTCGCAGGTGCTGCCGTAGCTCCACGGCAGGTCGCCCGAAGGCAGGCAGGTGCCGGTGGTCGTCTCGTCGGGCTGGATGGTGTCGGTGGTGTCCCACGAGTGGTTGTCGTTGGGCCAGATGACGGCGTGGAAGTCGCCGTGCCCCGAGGCGGAGTGGCCCTGGACCATGGAGCCGCTGCACTTGTCGTTGCGCCAGATGCCGTCCGCGTCGCAGCGGTAGCTCCAGTCCGTCGTCACCTGGCAGGTGGCGGCGTACTTCCAGTTGAGGTTGGTCTTCACGTTCTCGTTGCCGCTGCCGCTGTCGGCCCAGAAGTGCAGCCACGTGTGGCTGTCCCGGGGCGTGCCGTTCTGGGCGCAAGTGCCGGTCCCGCCGCCGGTCCCCTGCGTGCCCAGGCTGGGCTGCGACGGGGTCGAGGTGGCCACCGTCGCGCTGGCGCCCCCCACGGCGTAGGGGTTCTCCGCGACGCGGTGGATCTGCGTGACGGCGCCCGTGGCCGCGTCCACGGCCCCGGAGTACGTCTGCCCGTCGATGGTCCACACCACGTCGGCGCTGCGGATGGCGCAGGCGAAGACGTCGACGTGGAGCACGAGATCGTCCACGTAGGCGGGGCGCGGGCCCGGCGAGTAGCTGCCGGCGCCCGTGCAGACGTTTCCAGGATCGGAGGGCGCGAAGGCGTGGGCGATCACGGGCGCAGGCACGAACGGGAGCGTGGACGGGTCGAGCCAGACGGTCGCGTCGGCGCGGACGGCTCCAACGGGGAGCGTCGCGACGGCGACGGCCAGGGAGGCGAACACGGCAGGAGGGACTCTCACGATGGTTCACCAGGGAGGCCTACGGGCTTCCCGGAGCATCGACGGATCGCTCCGTGCATAACAGTTGTTGCAGACGAATGCTCAACGTGTTACAGCGCTATGCCAATCTTCGATCTGTCCGGATCGCCGGCGCCAGGCGTGGCGGGCCCTTTCCACCGCGTGCAGGTTGTCGAGGCTTGTTGTGAAATTCGTCCACGCCATGCGACGAGCGGCGACGAATCTGCATACGAAATGCTGCTTGCCGGGATGGATTTCCTGTGCGTGGGGCGTCGCGTCACTTCGCGCGGCGCACGACGATGCTCTCGTGGAGCGTCTCCTCGCCCATGCCGCGCAGGCGGGCCATGAGGGGCTCCTCGGACGCGGCGAGGCGGTGCAGGCCGCGGCCGTTGACGCTGAGCGCCTCGTCGATCCAGCCGCGGGGCTCGGCCAGCGGAAGCACCTGCGTCGGGCGCAGCCCCTTGAACGAGCGGTACTCCTGCCGCCGCACGCTGCCGCGCGCGAGGTCGATGCCGCCCAGCCCCTCGCTCCTCAGCTCGGCGAGGATCGCCGCGCGCAGCTCGTCGCGCCGCTGCTCCAGGAGGCGGATCTGCTCCTCGAGGTCGAAGCACTCCTCGACGAGCAGCGGAAGGGCGCCGGTGGACACGGCCCCTTGGAGGCGGCAGGGCCTACAAGAAGGCGGCGTCGCCCGCTCAGGGCAACCAGGGCGCGATCTCGCCCGCGCCGTGGATCTCCAGGAAGAAGTCGCGATAGCCATTGACGGTGATGCCCAGGAAGCCGTCGAAGCCCGCGATCTGATAGCTGCCGGGGGCCAGCGTCGTCTCGGCGCCGTTCTGGACGACGGTGAGCGCGCTCGTGTCCACGGTGAACCGGACGTAGCAGCCCGAGCAGGCGAAGCTCTGCGTGAAGGCGCCGCCGCTCCACGACGCGCCGCCCCCCACGACGTAGTACGTCGTCGCATGCGCCGTGCCGCTGATGGCGCCGGGCACGACGGGGTCGGCCAGCGCCGCGGGGAGCGCGAGCGTGGCGAGGGCGAGAAGGGCGAAGGCGAGGCGGGGCACGGCGACCTCCCCTTGCCCGCGGTGGGGATAAGGGCCCCCTTGTCGCCCGCGGTGCGGACAACCCCCTTCCGGCGGCCCGGCAGGCGGGCACGCGGGAGGGGCTGCCGCTTCCAGCAACGTTCATGGACGGATTGTTAGCTCCATCTTCCGTGGTCAGCGATAGGGAAAAGCGCGTCGCCCGGCGACGCAGGCTGCACGCGCAAGGGCTCAGCGACCAGGAGATCGCGCGGCGCGCGGGCGAGAAGATCGGCACGGTGCGCGCGTGGCGCCGCCGCGAGGGCCTCGCCGCCAACGGCTCGGGCCGGCGCGCGCTCCCGCGGGAGGACGAGAGGCGCCGCCGGGACGCGTACCGCCGCGCGAAGAGCGACACGGAGGCGGCCGCGCTCCTGGGCATGGGCGCGGGCACGTTCCGCGAGTGGCGGCTGCGCCGTGGGCTCCCCGCCAAGCGGTCGCGCGCCATCGGCCGCGCCGAGCGCGAGCGCCGCATCCGTCTTGTGCGCAGCGGCCTCTCGCGCCAGGAGGTCGCGCGCCGGCTGGGCATCAAGCCCGGCACGCTGGCCGCGTGGATGAAGGACAACGGGCTCGTCGCCCCCCGCAAGCCGGGCCGGCCGCCCCTGAGGCAGGCGGGCCGCGTGCTCAGCGCCGTGCGCCGGGGCGGCCAGGACACGCGCACCATCGCCCGCATGGCGCGCGTCCCCGTCCGCCACGTGCAGCCTCTTCTCAAGCGCCTGCGCGACCGCGGCCAGCTGAAGGGATACACGGGAAGCCTCTCCCCCATCGAGCCCCCCGCGTCGTGACCGCGCCTTTTTCACCCCGGAGGGCCGATGCCGGGCCGATGAAGGAAGTCCGCTTCGACGTCGAGGGCGAGCCCGTCGCCGGCTCGCTGCACGAGCCCACGGGCCCCGCGCGCGGCGCGCTGGTCCTCGTGCACGGGTTCCTCTCGCGGCGCGAGGAGTTCGCCGACGCGCCCACGAAGCTCGCGCAGCGCGGCTGGGTCGTCCTCGCCATCGACCAGCGCGGCTTCGGCGCCTCCGGCGGCCCCCGCGGCGTCCTGAGCGCGCCGCGCGCCACCGCCGACACGCTGGCCGCCGTCGCGTGGCTGCGCAAGGAGAGGCCCGGCCTCCCCGTGGGCCTCGTCGCGCACAGCATGGGCGCGGTCTTCGGCGCGGGAGCCCTCGCGGCGGACCCCTCCATCCGCGCGGCCGTCCTCGCGGCGCCCATGAAGAGCGTGCGCGCGGAGCTTGGCGACGCCGAGTTCCTGGGCTACCGCGTCGCGAACGCCTTCAGCCGCGCCAAGGCGCGCCTCGGCATGGGCCCCCTCGTCGTCCCCTACAAGAATCGATATCGCGACCTCTTCTTGGACCCGGAGGCCGCGAAGCGCGCGCAGAAGGCCGCCTTCCTCGACGCGACCGTGAGCCTGGGCAACTACGACGCCCTGCTCGCCATGGACACCCTCGCCTCCGCGCGCAAGGCCACGCAGCCAGTTCTCGTCATCCTGGCCCAGCACGACAAGGCCGTGAAGCACGCCAGCAGCCGCGAGGTCTACGACGCGCTGGCGGGCCCCAAGGAGATCGTCATCCTGGACTGCGGCCACAGCATGTTCGGCGACTGCAAGGCCGACGAGGCCATCGCCCAGGTCGACCGCTGGATGGGCATGCACCTGGCGTAGGGACCCCGAGCGCCCCAAGGCGAGCATCGAAACATAGAGAATGCTTGGCCCGCCTGGCTTCCGCCATGCCCACCCGCAGCCCCGACGTGGACGCCATCATCGAGGCGACTCCGGACGAGCGCGGCGCCCTCCTGGCGAAGCTGCGGGACGTCATCCACGCCGCCGACCCCGAGATCGTCGAGGTCGTCAAGTGGCGAAAGCCCAGCAGCCCCCTGGGCGCGGCCGTCTTCGAGCACGACGGCATCGTCTGCATCCTCATCCCGCTCAAGGGGCGCGTCCGCGTCAGCTTCGCCGCGGGCGCCAGCCTCCCCGACCCCAAGAAGCTCTTCAACGCGCAGCTCAACGGCATGTCGAGGGCCATCGACGTCCCGGTGGGCGGCAAGATCGACGTGGCGGGCCTCAAGGCCCTCGTCCGCGCGGCCGTCAAGCATCGGACCGGCGCGAAGCGCAAGGCCGCGAAACCGGCCCCGAGAAAGAAGGCCGCCCGCTGATCTTGCACCCTAGGCCGTTGGCCCAAGCCTGCCTTGGGGGGTGGAGACGCCGAGCCCACCGCCCCAATCCTTATATGCGGGCCTCATCTTCGCGCCCCTACCTTCCGCGCGAGGCCCAGCGACGAATCTGCGGATTCGTCGGGGTCGCACGTTCCTGCGGGAACGCGCTCCCCAGCCGTGGACCGTGGAGAGGATGCGGCATGGACCCGCTCCCCCGCCTGCCCTGGCGCAGGCCACGCTGGGGGCGCGCGCGTGCTCTCTTCTCCCGGAACGGCAGGGCCCCAGCGCGGGCATTCGAGGACCATCCCATGGCAGAGAAGACCGAGCAGAACCAGAAGAAGAAGGTCAGCCGCACCGCGGTCAAGAAGGTCAAGGACAAGTGGAAGGCGAAGCAGTGGTACACGGTGCGCGCGCCGCCCATGTACAACGCCGTCGCCATCGCCGAGACCCTCGCGGACGAGACGGACAAGCTCATCGGCCGCGTCGCCGAGGCGACCCTCCAGGACCTCACGGGCGACTTCAGCAAGATGCACATCAAGGTCAGCTTCAAGGTCGCCGCGGTGCGCGGCAACGAGTGCGCGACGAAGTTCGCGGGCCACGAGCTGACGTCCGACTACATCCGCCGCCTCACGCGCAGGAAGCACAGCAAGATCGACGCCGTCGTCGACGTCACCACCAAGGACGGCTTCCAGTTCCGCGTGAAGCCCATGGCCGTCACGGAGCGCCGCGCGCAGCACACCCAGGAGCAGGAGATCCGCCGCCTCGCGGTGACCATCCTCCAGGGCGCCGCCGCCGAGCGCGAGCACGCCGCGTTCATCCGCGACGTGGTCAACGGCGAGCTTGGCCAGGTCATCTTCCGCGAGGCGCGCAAGGTGTACCCCCTGAAGCGCGTCGAGATCCGCAAGAGCGAGGTCACCGGCGAGCCCCAGGCGTACTTCGAGACGGTCGACCTCTTCGCGGCGCCGCCCCAGCCGGAGCCCGCGCCCGAGGCCGCCGCGCCCGCCGAGGCCCCCCCGGCCGAGGGCGAGGCCGTCGAGCCTGCGCCCGCCGCCGAGGAAGAGCAGCTCTAAGGCTGCCCTCGGTGGCCCATGGTGGACGCGGCCTCCTTCCTCGCGCCGGCGAAGCTGCTGCAGGTCCTCGCGGTGGCGGCGATCGGCGTCTACACGTACCGGAAGGACATGCTCAACGCGGCCGGCGCGTTCACCGCGTTCACCATGGGCGCCCTCATCGTCCTGTTCACCAACTTCTGGTGGCTCCTCCTCCTTTTCGCGCTCCTGGGCCTGGGCAGCGCGGCCACGCGCTTCCGCTACGCCGAGAAGGAGGCGCGCAAGGTCAGCGAGAAGGCGGGCGGCCGCCGCAGCACGCGCAACGTCGTCGCCAACGGCGCGACGCCCGCCGTCCTCGCCGTCGCGGCGCCCTTCCTCGCGCAGGTGCTATCACCCAACGTGGCGGCCGTCGCCTACGTGAGCGCCATCGCCGTCGCCGCGGCCGACACGCTGGCCAGCGAGTTCGGCAGCCTCGCGACGCGCGTCTACATGATCACCACGCTCAAGCAGGTCCCCGCGGGCGTGGACGGCGGCGTCTCGTTCCCCGGCCAGATGGCCGCCCTGGGCGGCGCCGCCATCGTGAGCGTGCTGGGCTGGCTCTTCCTGGGCGTCGCGACGCGCGGCCCCCTCTCCATGAGCCTCAACGCCTACACCCTCCTCATCCCCATCGCGTGCGGCTTCCTGGGCTGCCAGATCGACAGCGTCCTGGGCGCCACGCTGGAGGGGGGCGGCCTCTTCACCAAGGAGGAGACGAACCTCGTCTCCATCACGGCGGGCGCCGTCGTGGGGCTCGTCCTCGCGGCCCTGG
Organism: Pseudomonadota bacterium; assembly: GCA_021325135.1. GTDB lineage: Archaea > Thermoplasmatota > SW-10-69-26 > JACQPN01 > JAJPHT01 > JAJPHT01. The sequence goes on from JAJPHT010000003.1 coordinate 32,722, forward strand.
CCGGCGCGTGAGGCCGCGCCCCGGCTGACCGTTCGCGGCGAACGAACACGCCGTTCCGCCCCTCCGGGCAGGCGCCGGGTTATGCCCGCACACGGCCGGTCCTGCGGTCATGACCCGCTCCCACGCCCCCCTCGCGGCCGCCCGCAAGGCCCTCTCCGCCCTCGTCGTCTCCAGCTTCCTCCTCTTCGCCTTCGCCCCCGCGCTCGCGAAGGGCACCGACGACACCCAGAACGGCCTGACGTGGCGCGGAGAATGGACGTCCAGCACCACGTACTCCCAGGGGGACATCGTGGGCTACCTCGGGTCCACCTTCATCGCCAAGGCGCGCAACACCAACGTCGTCCCCGCCACGCATCCGACCACGTGGGACCTCCTCGTGGCCATGGGCCCGCCTGGACCCGCAGGCCCGGCTGGCCCTGCTGGACCCGCCGGTCCGGCCGGGCCTGCGGGTCCCACGGGCCCGCAAGGTCCCGCGGGAGCGACCGGAGCCGTCGGCCCTGCCGGGCCCGCAGGTCCGGCCGGCCCCGCCGGAGCCACGGGCGCCACCGGACCCCAAGGGCCCCCCGGCCCCACGGGTGCCACCGGAGCGCCGGGCGCTCCAGGCGCGACGGGCCCGCAAGGTCCGCCCGGGCTCCAGGGAATCCCGGGCTCCCAGGGAGCGCCCGGCGCCCACGGCGCCGCCGGCGCGCAGGGCCCCCAGGGCGACAAGGGCGAGACGGGCGACGTGGGTCCGCAGGGCCCCGCCGGTCCGCAAGGCGACGCGGGCCCCGCGGGTCCTGCCGGCGCCGATGGCGCGACCGGGCCCCAGGGCCCCCAGGGAGACGTCGGTCCCGCAGGTCCGCAGGGCGACGTCGGACCCCAGGGGCCGAAGGGCGACACGGGCGACACCGGCCCGATGGGTCCCCAGGGCGACGTCGGTCCGCAGGGGCCTCAGGGTGACATCGGCCCCGTGGGCCCCCAAGGCCCCGAGGGGCCCCAAGGTGAGACCGGACCTCAAGGCCCCGCCGGCGCCGATGGCGCCACGGGCCCCCAGGGTCCCGTCGGTCCCCAAGGCGAGACCGGCCCCGTGGGCCCGTCTGGGCCGCAGGGCGCCAAGGGCGACACCGGCGACGTGGGCCCGCAAGGCCCCGTCGGGCCCCAGGGTGAGGTCGGCCCCGTTGGTCCGAAGGGTGACACGGGCGACATGGGTCCCCAGGGCGAGGTCGGTCCAGTTGGCCCGCAGGGTCCCGCCGGGCCCCAGGGCGACACCGGCCCCCAGGGTCCGGCCGGCGCGGATGGCGCCACCGGCCCGATGGGCCCCGCGGGTCCTGCTGGACCCCAGGGTCCCCAGGGCGAGAAGGGCGACAAGGGTGACACCGGCGACGTGGGACCGCAAGGGCCCCAGGGCGAAGTCGGACCTGCCGGCCCCCAGGGCCCCGAAGGCCCCCAGGGCGAGACCGGTTCCCAGGGCCCCGTCGGCGCCGACGGCCCGATGGGTCCCATGGGTCCCCCCGGTCCGCAGGGCGACACGGGTCCTCAGGGCCCCCAGGGCGACACGGGTCCTCAGGGTCCCGCCGGAGCGGACGGTGCGACGGGCCCCACGGGCCCCGCCGGTCCTGCTGGCCCCCAGGGCCCGGCCGGTCCCAAGGGCGACACGGGCGACGTGGGCCCTGCCGGTCCCCAAGGTCCGGCCGGCCCGGCGGGCGCGGACGGCGCGACCGGTCCCCAGGGCCCGGCTGGCCCGCAGGGTCCTGCCGGCCCCAAGGGTGACACCGGGGCGCAAGGCCCCGCGGGTCCCACGGGTGCGACGGGCCCCCAGGGTCCGACCGGCCCGAAGGGCGACACGGGCGCCACCGGCGCAACGGGCCCCCAGGGCCCCGCAGGCGCGACGGGTCCCCAAGGTCCCGCTGGCCCCACCGGCGCGACGGGCGCGCAAGGCCCGGCCGGCGCCACGGGTGCGACGGGCCTCCAGGGTCCGACCGGCACGACGGGTGCAACGGGTCCGCAGGGTCCGACAGGTGCGACCGGCGCGACGGGCCCCAACTTCATCATGGGCTCCAGCGCCGGCAGCGTCGCGGCGGGCTCCACGGTGTTCACCGGCCTCTTCGGCCAGAGCGGGACGGAGGCCAACGCGCAGATGCTCATTCCCACGAGCATGTCGTTCGGCCACCTGACGTGCTTCGGCCCCAAGCCGACGGCGGGCAACTCGGATGTCTTCACCGTGATGAAGAACGGCACGGCGACGACCGCGACCTGCACCATCCCCAGCGGCGGGACGACCCCCGTGACCAGCGCGATCTCGCTCTCTCTGGGCACGGGCGACCAGATCGACGTCCGGGTCGCGAACGGCAACACGGCGGGTCCCGTCTACTGGTCGCTGGGCCCGTAGGCGAATCGGCGGCGGGCGCGGAGCCATGCGCCCGCCAATCCCCTCTTTTTCGCATTTCCACCCCTGCCCGCGCTCGTGGGCGGGCGCTAGCTGATAACCTTCCGGGGGCGGAGAGGCACGTCGCTGGAGCCTGCCTCGATGCGTCGCCGCGCCCTGCCCCTCGCCCTTCTTCCGATCCTCCTCGTCCTCGCCGGGTGCACGACGCGCGGCCCGGAGACGGCGGGGGGCCCCGCGGCGCCCGTGGAGTCCAACTCGACGGTGGCGCGCGGCGACCTGGCGTTCCCCGTCGTGTCGAGCGTCGACGGCGTGGCGCCCCCCGCGGCGGGGGACCTCACGGTGCGCGGCGCCAATGGCGTGACCGTCATGGCGGACTCGGCCAACGGCTCGCTGCGCGTCGGGCTCGGGCCCCTCGTCGCACCCGTGGGCGGCATCATCGCCTGCGGGTCGGCGTGCAACACGTCGCAGGCCAGCGCGGGCATGGTGGTCGCGGACGGGAGCCTCATCAGCCACCACGACCTGGCGCTCAACGCGCTGGGGCCCGAGGGCGACTCGGTCGTCTACTTCTACGACCAGGGGCGCCAGAACGGCGAGTACCTCCAGTGGTCCGACGCGGCCGACCGCTTCCAGCTCTCCCACGACACGGAGATCCTGGGCGAGGCGCTGGCGCGCGGCCCCGTGGGGACCGTGAGCGCGGCGTCGGTGCCCAACGGCTCCTTCGTGTTCACGCCCGCGCTGGAGGGCAACGAGATGGCGGTCTACCTGCGCGGCTCCGCGACGCTGCAGGGGGGATCGGCGACGATATCATTCCCGCCGGAGTTCGCGGCGGTGGTGGGCGCGGGCGCGATCACGGCGCAGGCGACGCTCACGAGCCCCGCGCCTGCGCTCTACGTCAGCGAGAAGGCGAAGGACCACCTCACCGTGCAGACGGTGGAGCCATTCAACGGCACGGCGACGTTCGACTACTTCGTCCAGGCGCCGAGGGCCGGCGGCGAGGCGTTCCACACGGTGCGCTAGCGAGGCGAAAGCAGCTTCCAGTCCCCAGGAGACCCGTCATCATGGCCCTGCAATACATGACGCGGAAGGTGGAGTTCACGGGCGCCTTCCAGCCGCACCTGCCCGACGTGGACGCGATGCTCGACGAGGCCGCGCGCGGCGGCTGGCGCCTCGTCCAGATCCTCCCCTCCCTCAACGTAGGCACCTCCTGGGAGGCTCTCTTCGTCTTCATGCGGGAGTAGGCAGCAGCGCCGTGGGGACGCGGGCGTCGTGCAGGCGCAGCAGCAGGTGGAGCACGCCCGCCGCGCCCACCATGAGGGGCGGGTGCAGGCCCCGCGCGGCGCCCGAGGGCCACGCGGCGAACTCGCCCCACCGCGCGACGGCCTCGCGCCCGTGGCGCGCGACGAGGAGCCGCATCTGCGCCTCGGCGCGTCCGCGCGCGTCTGCGTCGCCCAGGCCTTCGGCGATGGCCCACGCGCACTCCACCAGCCCGACGGTGCCGTGGCAGGGGTGCGCCTCGCGCCCGGCGTCCGCGAGGTCCGTCGCGAGCTTGCGCCGCGTGGCCGCCAGCGCGACGCGCGCCTCGTCTAGGAGGCGCGGGTCCCGCAGGTGCGGCCACGCCTGCACCCGCGCGAGGCCGATGCCGGGCGCGCCGTGGCACCACGCCGTCGCGCACGGGTGGCGGCCCCCCTTGGGCTCCGCCTGGTAGTTGGGCCAGTTGCCCTCCTGCGCGTCGAAGCGGTCGCGCTCCCACTGGAAAAGCGCCAGCGCGCCCTCGCGGAAGCGCGGCTCGCCGGTGGCGCCGTGGAGCGCCGCCAGGGCCAGCGCGCCCCCCGACGCGCCGTGGCTGAGCCCCGTGAGCGTGGGCTTCCACGAGAGGAGCCCCTCCCCCAGCCGCCGCGCGAGGGGGAGCGCCTCGGGCGCGTCGTCCATGCCCAGGAGCGCCAGGATCGCGCCCGCGCTTCCGAAGATGATATCGTGCTCGGGCGGCTCGCCGGACTCCGCGAGGCGCGCCAGGATCGCGCGAGCGGCCTCTGGGCGGCCCAGCTCGCGCGCGACGCACGCGACGCCCAGCGTGCCGCCGTAGACGCCGAAGCGCCAGTCGCTGCCCACCTTCCCCAGGGGCGTCGCGTCGGCGTCCCACGCGTGCGCGAGGGCGTGGGCGAGAGCGCCCTGCGCCGCGCGCTCGTGCGCGGCGTCGCCCGTCGCGCGCGCCAGGCGCCCCAGCGCGAGGGCGACGCCCGCCGTGCCGTTGTAGACGGAGGGGCCCAGGGTCTCCAGCGCCGCGACGGGCTCCGTGGGCACGCTCATGAGGTGCGGCACGCGGCGCGTGAGCCAGTTGCAGGCGTCGTCCGCCCACACGGCCTGCGCGGCGAGGGCGTCCCCGATGGCGGCGGCCTCGTCGAGCCACGCGCTCACGCGGGCACCTCCCAGCGCGCCGCGAGGAAGGGGTATTCGGCGCGCGAGCCGGGGCCGCGGTGCGGCGCGTCGAGGTCGAGCCCCGCGGCGCGGAAGCGGGCCTCCACCGCGAGGACGGGGTCGCCGCCCTCCCGCGCGTCCCAGAGGCCCTCCGCCAGGAGCGCGGCGCGGTGCGTGCCGAAGCTGTCCTCGCCTCCGGGGTCCTCCGCCACCGCGACGCCGGGCGCGAGGCGCAGCGCGAAGAGGGGCGTCGCGGGGCGCAGCCACGGCAGCAGATGGGCGTGGGCGCGCTCCAGCGCGGGGCGCGCGGCGTCCCAGGCGCCGGGAGGGAGATAGCACACGGCGCTGTCCGCTCGGCGGAAGGCCTGCGGGTCGTCCATGAGCTTCGCCTGGAACGGCACGCCGGCAGATATCAATTCGCGAGGGAGGTGGCGCGTGAAGGGCGCGCCGCCCGCCGCGCAGAGGCTCCAGTAGACGCGGATGGAGCCCTCCTCCGGCGGAGGGCCCGCCAGGAGGTAGGCCCAGCCCCGCGACGCGTCCCGGCGCAGCGCGACGCCCTCGGGCACGACGCGGGCGAGGGCCGCGACGAACGCCGTCCGCAGGTGGACGTCGGGCACGTGCTGGTACGCGCCGCGCCCCTCGTCCTGGCGCGCGCCCACCGACGCGTAGAGCCGGCCCGCGGCGCGCGCGAGGGCGGGCGGGAGGCGCGCGAAGGGCGTGTCGGCGGGCTCGCCGCGCACCTCCTTGCCGTCCCAGAGGACGCGCTCGCCCTCGAAGCGCAGCCGCGCCGCGATGGCGCGGACCTCCTCGCGCGGCGTCACGGCGCCACCCCGAACCACTCCGCCATGGCGCGTGCGGGGTCCTCGTGCCACCGGTCCGCCAGGTCCAGCGCGGCCAGCGCCACCCCCGGGATGCGCGGCTGCTGCTGGGTCAGCTCGAAGGCCTGGAGCAGGAGGTGGAAGGGGACGAGCGCCGCGACGCGCGGGAAGAGGGAGGGCTCGCCGTAGGCGCTCCAGAACGCGCGCCCCGCCTCGGGCCAGCCGAAGGGAATGCCGGCCTTCCCGCGGGCGTCCGCGAGGTCGCGGGCGCGCAGCGTCATGGCCGAGAGCAGCCAGAAGCGGACGTGCTCGCCGAGGTAACAGGCGACGTCCCACGCGGGGTCGCCGACGCCCGCCATCTCCCAGTCGATGAGGCGCAGCACCGGGCCGCCCTCGGGGTCCGCGCCCGGCGCCACGAGGAGGTTGTCCCACCGGACGTCGTGGTGGACGAGGCCCGGCTGCGCGCGCCACGCCTCCAGGAGCGGCGCGCGGGGGGCGTTGAAGAACGGCCTCCCGCGCAGCGCGTCGGCCAATTGCGCCATCGCCGCGCCTTCCACCTCCTCGGGCAGGCTCAGGGTCAGCGCGCCGGGCGGGCCGCGCGGGAGCGAGGGGAACGCGCCGGCGCGCGCGGCCTCCGCGCCGGCCCGGTGGACCCGCGCGAGGAGGCGGCCCGCCGCAGCGGCCGTCTCTGGCGGGAAGCGCGGGCGGCCCCCGGCGAGGTGGAGCTTCGTGAGCGTCGTCGCGGGGTGGACCAGCTCGGTCACGAGCACCGCGTCGGCCTCGTCGTCGGCGCGCCAGCGAGGCACGTCGCGACGCGCGGGCGCGAGGAGAGGGTGCTCCGCGAAGGCGCGCAGGGCGGCGGACTCCGCGGCGAGGGTGCGGCGGCCGCGCGCCTCGTCCTCGTCGCCCGCCTGCTTCACGAGGAGCCCCGCGGCGCCGGGGACGACGACGCGGAAGTTGCGGTTGCGGCGCGTGCGGTCGTGGACCTCCACCTTGCGGTGGACCGCGTCGGCGGGGGCCAGGAGCCCCCGGGAGAAGAGGTAGGCCGGCAGCGTCTCGAGGTCGAGGAGCGCGCGCCCGGCCATGGTCGCTCAGTTGGCGAGGCAGCGGCCGTAGGACTGGACGATGCTCAGCGCGGGGATGGAGCAAACCGCGGTGCAGAACGCCACGGGCTGCTCCATCTCCTGGGCGCGGCCGGGGATGCAGATGTTGAAGCTCAGCCGCGAGGGCATGAAGCTGCAGATCGCCGTGCACTGGGGTCCGGCCACGTTGTCCGGCATCTCGTCGTGGACGCGCGCGAAGGGCGTGGCCTCCAGGCGCTCGATGTCTTCGGGGGTCAGCATGGTTGCAAGCCTCTGCGCCGCAAGGGCGCGTCCGTGCGAGCGCGTGGCACGAACGTAAACCCGACGGCTGCGCAAGGGGCGGCCTGCCGGGACAGGTCCCCGCCTTCTTGATCTGTCAGTGATGGGGGCCGGTTACGGGGGGCGGGGCCACGGAGGCAGTCCCACGGGGGGCTCCCCCAGATGGGGGCATCAGGCATTCCCGCCAGGTGGGGATTTCGTGCGCCACCCCCGAACCGGGCAGGACCCGGATGGAGCGCGGAGCCGACTATCCCTCCGAGTCGAAGCGGATGCCCAGCGTGCCCGCCGTCCGCGTGCAGTTGACGCCGCTGGACGCGCGCTGGTCGCAGGTTTCGTCGGCGTTGCTGGAGTTGTAGTAGAGGTCCGTGCCGTTGCCATCGAAGAGCAGCGCGAGGCCGGCGGACGTGGCGCCGTAGTTCTCAACGAGCCCTCCCTGGCCGAGGTACTGGTCGTTGCCTTGCGCGTCGACGAGGACCGCGACGCCGGGGCCGCCGTGGACGACGCCGCTGAATCCCTTGTACTGGTCGTACCCGATCGCGTCGTAGAGGAAGGCGGCGCCGTAGCCATCGACGAACGCGTTCCCGCCGCGGTACGTGTCGTAGCCGGCGAGGTCGACGAGGAGACCGACGCCGCCTCCGATGGCCCCACCGTTGTCGGCGAATGAATTTCCCCAGTAGGAGTCGTCGTCGTTGGTGTCGCCCGCGCTGACGAGGAAACCGTGGCCGCCAAACGCGCCGCCGTTGGTCCCCATGTCGTCCGCGACGATCGAGTCCTTCCCCAGCACGTCGATCAGCGCGCCTTCCGCGGGGACGTCGAGCGGGGAGAAGCCTCCGCCGTTCGCCCCGTAGTCCCAGGCGTTGTAGGCGTCGTCGCCGCCCGCGTCCAGGAGGAAGCCGACGCTGGGCGTGTTCACCCCGTCGGACGCGCCGCCGTTCACGCCGTAGCTGAGCGCGTAGTACCGGTCGTTGCCCTGCGCGTCGACGAGGAAGCCGGCCCCGTGCTCGGCGCCGCCGTTCACGCCGTGGCTGCGGGGCGCGTTCGGATCGCCGTACTGGTCGTTGCCGCCCAGGTCGATGAGGGCGGCGGAGGGGCAGACGGAGGGGCCAAGCTGCCCCTGGCAGAGGAAGCCGTTGCCTCCGTTGTTCGCCAGGTAGGTGTCGTCCCCGCCCACGTCGACGACGAGGGCGAAGTCGTCGCTGTACGTGTTCGACGTCCCCACCGGGTCGATGGCGATGAAGGGGGGGACGTAGACCCACGTGGAGGGCGGCGGGAGCGCGAGCCTCTCATGGGGCGTCGCGGCGGCCAGCGCCACCGTGGCGTCGAGAAGGGCGCCCCGCGCGGCCAGCATCGCGGGCAGGCCCTGGGAAGGCGCCTGCTCGAAGGCCGCGAAGGCGTCCACGACGCGCGCCAAGGCTCCCGCCTGGGCGGCGGGGAGCGCGTCCAGGGCCTGGATGCTCTTCGTCTGGTCGGGCGTCAGCTTCGCCTCGTGGGTGGCGAGATACGCGAAGGCCGCCTCGCTGGGGCGCAGGTGCCCCGCAAGGACCGGCGCAGGCGCGGCCTCCATCCCGTTGAGCGCGAGCGAGCGCGCCGCCGCGACGCGCTCCAGCTGCTCGCCCAGGGCGAGGCCTCGGAGCGGCGAGGCGGCGGCCGACTCGGCGGCGTGCGCCGCGGCGAAGTTGATCCGCTCTGCGGCCAGCTCCGCGGAGACGACGGGATCGGCGGCGCGCGTGGCGGCCGCCAGGTCCAGCTGGTGGGCCGCGGCGTCCAGGGCGCTCGTCGGGGAGGCGGAGGGCGCAGCGGGCCACCCGCCCAGCGCGAGGGCGGAGGGGGCGGTCAGGATCAGGGCGATGACGAGAGAGATTCGGGTCAGCATGGGGGCACGTCCAGGATATCAGGGGAGCACGAGGTTCGGCGGCTGGCACCACGCGAGCGGCACGCAAGCGAGCCAGTCGGCGTCGAGGCCCGGCACGCACGAGGGCTCTCCGGGCGGCGTCGCGCAGCCCGCCGCGTCGGGCGGGCCCGGGGGCGCCTGCGGAGGGAAGTTGACGACGGCGTCGAGGACGTCGAAGCCCCACTGCATCACGCCGGGGTGCCAGGGGTCCTCGTCGTCGACGCAGTCGAACGTGTGGGCGAAGCCGCAGTTCGTCGTGTCGCGCGCGTAGCAGGCGGCGGGCGGGTTCTCCCAGACGAGGCTCCTGGCGACGGGGTTCACGAAGCTCTTGAAGACGAGGCAGTGCGCCCAGTCGCTCAGGGCCAGGGAGTCGCCCAGCAGGATCTCCACGCCTGGGCCGGCAAGGAAGGCGGCGTCGTCGACGGCCACGATCGCGACCGGGTAGGTCGTGTCGTTGAGGGTGGAGAGCGTCGAGACCGTCTTGTCCTTGCCCTCGTCGGTGAGCGGGCTGTCCTGGCCGGCCTGGTGCATCGCCACGGCGGCGTCGTCCCAGGCGCAGCCGCCCTGGTCGAGGGCGTACTGCCAGTCGGTGTGGTACGTGCTCTCGACGAAGTCCTGGCGCTCGTCGGCGAGGGCCAGCGGCGCGAGCAGCGTGGCCGCCAGGGCGGCGGCCATCAGCGGGGGGAGCGATCGTCTCGTCATGGGCTCACCATCCGGGGGCGTCGTAGGGGTCGATGCCGAGGCAGGCCAGCCCCGCCTCCGCGCGGTCGCGGGTATGATCATAGCGCGCCTGGGCGTGGAGCCATCCGCCCGTGCGCGCGTCCCCCAGCGCGAGCGCGTCGTCCGCGTCCGCGTGGGTGAGGTCGCGCTTGCCGTGGGCGCTGGCGAGGCAGAGCGCGGTGGCGCCCGACGTGTCGACGACGACGGCGTTCAGGGCGCTCGCGGCGCCCAGCGCCCTCTCCTGCGCGTCGCCCGCCGCGGCCACCGTCGCGTCGCGGACCTGCGGGTAGAGCGTGTCGTTGGCCACGGCGTCGTAGGCCCAGGCGTAGGCGGCGGCCGCGTCGTCGCCCAGCATCGTGGGGTCGGGCGGGGGCGCGTCCACGCTGCGGTTGTGGTCGAGGGCGTCGAGCGCCCGCGCCGCGTCGGCGTGCTGCGCGTCCAGGCAGCCGCGCTCGGCGATCTGGCGGGCCGCGTCCGCGTCGCCCGCGTCCGCGGCCGCGCAGCCCAGGGGCAGCGCGAGCAGCAGGGCCAGCGCGAGGGGGGCCCGCATCAGCAGGCCTCCGGGGCGTTCTGGCACACCGTCTCGTAGGCGGGGTCGACGACGTTGGGCACGCCCGCGGGGGGCGCGTTCTGCTGCGAGTCCACGGCGCGGTTCGGCGTGTCCGCCGCGTAGAGCGCCAGGAGGTTCTGCCCTTCGGCGAACTGCAGCGCGACCGTCTGGACGTCGAAGGGCGTCGTGCCCGACCAGCCGCCCACCCCGGCGCACGTGCCGAGGTACTCGGCGCCGGTGTTGCTCAGCTCGCTCTCCCAGGGCTGGATCGCGTCCTCGGGCCGCACGCCGTCCACCGCCGCGGTGCACTTCTCGATCAGGGTGCCGACCTCGTAGGCGGGGCGATCCAGGATCTGGAAGACGTCGTGGATCTGCGTGGCGAGGCCCAGGGGCGTGGCCGCGCCTTCGGCGCTCTCGCGCACGCGGGTGTACGCGCACGTCGCGGTGACGAGGGCGTTGTCGCACGCCTGCTCGCGGGCGTCGCCCGTGGGCTGGTTCGCCGCGTCGAAGACGCCGCTCGTGTCGGCGCAGAGGCCGGGCACGCCGGAGCCCACGGTGAGCCCCTGGTCGTCGAAGTGGGGGCCGGCGTAGACGTCGGGGCGCACGGGCAGGCACGAGACGGCCGCCGCGGAGGCGGGCCGGAGCGGGCCGAAGTCGAGCCCCGCGCAGGTCGCGGCCTCCAGGGCGGGGTACTTCGCGGGCGCCGCGCAGAAGGCCTCCTGGGCCTCGTCCACAGGGGTCGAGGCCGGCAGGATGACCACGCCGTCGTGGTTGAGCGTGACCTCGGGCACGACGTTGCCCGGGTTGACGCCCATCACCTCCGCGACGCGCGGGTTCGTGAGGTCCACGAGCGCGACGCGCGACGCGGGCAGGTCCGCGGGGATGCCCAGCTTCGCCAGGCCGCCCTTCGCGGCGAGCCCGTTCCACTGGCCCGTGCCCGGGACGAGGGGCACGAAGCCCGACTTGAGCGTCACGGCGGTGCCGTCGGGCTGCACGTAGAGCACCGTGGGCTGCGCGTGGAGCGTCGCCGCGCCCGCGTCGACGAGGCGCTGGAGCGTGGGCCCCAGCAGAGGGTCGTTCGCCGGGATCGGCGCCAGGCGCGCGTCCGAGGAGCCCGCGTTGAAGCCCCACTGCCCGTTGCAGTTGCGCCAGAAGCTGAAGCTGCCGGAGCCGTTGGCGCCGAAGTCGTGCTCGTAGCCGATCTCCTTGTAGCCGGCCATGCCGTAGCCGAAGATGGTGGCGCCGCCGGCCTTCCAGGGGACGTCGAGGCGGCCGCTCCAGTTGATGAGGCTCGACCAGTCGCTGCTGCAGTTGGTGATGTCGCCGCTGATGTCGAACTCGATGGGGTACTTGATGCCCCCCTCGACGCCGATGTCGATGGTGATCGTCCAGCGGAAGACCTTCTGCTGGATCGAGATGTACGAGCGGCCGGAGACGCGGATGTCGAAGGTCGCCACGACCGACGTGTGGCTGGGGCGCTGCGTGGTCAGCGCGGGGATCACCGCGTGGAAATCGCCGCAGATGCGCAGGCCGATGGAGCTGTCGCTGTTGGCCGAGATGGCGCCGTTGGAGCCGGCCGACGAGCGGATGTTGTCGAGGATCGCGCGGAGGATGGCGGTCATGCCGCCGCTGGTGAGGTCCGAGAGCGTCACGATGGTGACGCAGCTGTCGTGCTCGACGGGGCCGTACTCGATCTCGACGGCGTCGGTGCTGCCGTCGGGGTGCTTGACCTCGACGTTGAGCTTGCGGGCGACGGCGTCGAACCAGTAGTTGGTGGACGCCTGCGGGGAGCCCGCGGGGCTGGCCGCCGCGCTGGAGCTGGACCCGTCCCCGTACTGCACGTCGGCGGAGGGGGCGCTCTCATCCTCGGCCTTCTGCTGGTCGTCGGCGGTGAAGTGGTCGCAGGGGTCCTGGCTCTGCGCGTCCGCCGCGTAGCAGTTGGTCGAGCCTGGGTTGATGTAGATGATGCAATCCTGGTCCGCCGTGTCGACGTTCCGGCCGCTGTAGAAGTCCTTCACGGCCTTGTCGCACGCGCTCATGTCCGGGTCGCCCATCGGGCGCTCGGGGAAGAGCATGAGCTGGGCGTAGCGCTTCAGGCCGCCGTGCGCCTTGACGTAGTCGAGGAACGCGGGGACGAACGCCGCGTCGCGGTCGACCAGCACCTGCTCGAAAAGGTCGTTGGCGATGGAGGGGGCGACGACGCCCGCGTCCACCTCGCCCTCGAAGGACGTGCGGATCGTCTTGCCTGGAATGGGGTCCAGCCGCGACGAGTCGCACGCGCCCAGGAACACGTCCGTCGCGAAGCTTCCCGCGATGGCGTCGCGCAGCTGGCTCCAGGGCACGAGCGTCCCGCCCGCGCGCAGGCCCGCGGCCTCGCCGTGGCCCAGGACGACCAGGAAGCGCGCGTGGGAGCCTGCGACCAGCGAGAGCAGCGTGGCCGCGTCGTCCGCCTCCAGGAGCGCGACGCGGCGCATGCCGCCGACGTCGCGCAGCAGGTGGGCCGTCTCCAGGGCGGCCTCGTGCGGGAGCGCGCCGTCGGGAGCGCCCGCCAGCGGGGCGTACACCACGTCGACGGGGAGGTCCGCCTCGTAGTCCGCGTTGGAGGCGGGGACGGGCTGGAGGAGGGTCACGGCGAGCAGAAGGCCAAGCGCGCCGATGGCGAGCAGACGAACGGTCCGGGGGGTCGAGGTCATGGTGGCTCACCTCAAGGCCAGGCGCCGATCCACGTCATGGAGAGCTGCTGGCTGTCGGTCTCGCCCAGGATGTCCTCCGCGACGACCGTCACGAGGTAGCTGGTCGTCTTGGGGGCGTACTCGTGGCAGGGATCGGCGGCGGGGGCCGCGTAGCCGCTGCCCTTGCCCACGATGGCGCCGCCGGAGAGGACGTCCTGGTTGCCATCGCCCCAGTCCACGGTGATGCGGAACGTCGCCGTCGAGGGGGTGTCGTGGATGAGCATGTTGAGGCAGGCGTGGGGCAGGTCGGCGCGCGCGTCCCACGTCGGCGGGAGGACGTAGTCGTTGTAGTACGGCGTGACGGAGATGAAGTGGAAGTCGGCGCTGGCGCTCGCGGCGGGGAAGAGCGCGAGAACGGCGGCGCCGAGGCTGAAGGCGATGCGGAGGGTGGACGTCATGCGATCAGATCCCTAGGGGTAGATTCCGAGGTAGGTGGCGAGAAGCTCGCAGGTGTGCGTGTCGCTGAGGCCGCCGTTGACGCGGTGGATGCGGACGTCCTGGCCGGGGCCGCAGCCGAACATCGACTCGTAGCCGGGCGTGATGAACTCCACGCAGTAGGCCTGGTTGGGGTGGAGCGAGCCCGTGCTGAACGGCTGCCCAGGCGAGACCAGGTTGTCCTGCTCGCCGCAGACGTCGGCCTGCTCGAGGACGACGCAGCGCGCCTTTCCGATGAACGGGACGGTGTGCGAGAGGGCGTCGTCCACGACCTGGGCGCCCCGGTCGACGGTCTTGACGACCACGGTGACGGGGTCCTCGTTGCAGCAGTACGTGGTGTCGCACGAATCGCCAGCGGACACCCCGGGCAGGACGCCGGAGGTCGCGATGGTCACGAGGGCGACGAGGACCAGCGCGGCGATCGCGCCGAACCGGGGTTTTCGCCAACGCCTTGGCGGGGGGCGCTGGGACGAAGCCGGCGGGAGGGGGGTGACCAGCAGGGTGCGTCTCATCATGGGCTCAGCCCGGAGGCGGACAATCGTCCCCGGAGCCATAATCCCAGGCAGGCGTTCGCCTGCGCTGCCTTCCCCGGCAGAAAACGCCAAGCCACCCACCCGGCATCGCTCGGGCGTGACCGGCAAGGCGCTCCTCGTGATCCTCGACGGCTTCGGCCTGCGCGACGAGACGGAGGGGAACGCCATCAAGGCCGCGAAGGCCCCCACCCTGGGCCGCTTCAGCGCGCACCTCTCGCGCACGTACCTGGAGACCTCGGGCCTTGCCGTGGGCCTCCCCGAGGGGCAGATGGGGAACAGCGAGGTGGGGCACATGAACATCGGCGCGGGGCGCGTCATCTACCAGACGCTCACGCGCATCGACAAGGCGATCCGCGAGGGGGACTTCTTCCGCAACCCCGCGCTCGTGGAGGCCGCCCGCAAGGCGAAGGCCTCGGGCGGCAACCTGCACCTCCTGGGCCTCGTCTCCGACGGGGGCGTGCACAGCAGCCAGGAGCACCTGCACGCGCTGCTGCGCCTCTCGAAGCAGGAGGGGCTCTCGGGCGAGCGCGTCGTCGTGCACGCCTTCACCGACGGGCGCGACACCTCGCCCACGGGAGGCGCGGGCTACCTCGCCGCGCTGGAGGAGGAGATGGAGCGCGTCGGCGCGGGCGTCGTCGCCACCGTCGCCGGGCGCTATCACGCCATGGACCGCGACAAGCGCTGGGAGCGCACGAGGAAGGCCTACGACGCCATCGTGCACGGGAAGGGGCTCGACGCGCGCACCGTCGCGGACTACGTGCGGCAGTCCTACGCCGCGAACGTGACCGACGAGTTCCTGGAGCCCGCCGTCGTGCGGCCCGACCTCCACGTGCGCGAGGGGGACAGCGTCGTCTTCTTCAACTTCCGGCCCGACCGCGCGCGGCAGATGACGCGGGCCCTCGCCGAGAAGGGGTTCTCGGGCTTCCACGACGAGAGGAGGCCCCACGTCCACCTTGTCACCATGACGCGCTACGAGGACGGCTTCCCGTACCCCTTCGCGTTCGGCGACGAGCGCCCGCGCGACACGCTGGGCGAGGTCGTGAGCCGCGCGGGCCTCACGCAGGCGCGCATCGCGGAGACGGAGAAGTACGCCCACGTCGCCTACTTCCTCAACGGCGGCGACGAGCAGCCCTTCCCCGGCGAGGAGCGGCGCCTCGTCCAGAGCCCCAAGCACGTGCCCACCTACGACCACGCGCCCGAGATGAGCGCGGCGGGCGTCGCGGCCGCGGGCGTCGCGGCCCTGCGCGAGGGCAAGGACCTGGTGGTCATGAACTTCGCCAACTGCGACATGGTGGGCCACACGGGCGACTTCGCCGCCACCGTGAAGGCCGTGGAGACGGTGGACCAGTGCCTTGGCCTCCTCGTCGAGGCCGCCCGGGAAGAACGATATCACCTCTTCGTCACGGCCGACCACGGCAACGCCGAGGAGATGACCAACCCCGACGGCACGCCGCAGACGGCGCACACGACGCTCCCCGTGCCCCTCTTCTACGCCGGCCCTTCCGGCAGCCGCAAGATGCGCCCCGGCATCCTCGCCGACGTGGCGCCCACCATCCTGGAGGCCATGGGGCTGCCCAAGCCCGCGGCGATGACGGGGCAGAGCCTCTTCGCGCGCTGAGCGGCGCCCTCGAAAGGGCTTTGCCTCCGCGTGCGGGCTCCGGGAGCCATGCCCTCCGCTCCGGCCGGCGACCCCGTGCTCCTCTGCCCCCGCGACCGCGTCGCCATGGAGAAGGTGAAGCGCGCGGAGGTGGTGCTCGACGAGTGCGGCCGCTGCAAGGGGCTCTGGTTCGACCACCGGGAATTGAAGGCCGTGGCCCACGACTCGGACCTGGAGAAGCGCGCCGCCCACCTGGGCAAGTACCCCTTGAAGAGCCCCTTCTCGTGCCCGCGCTGCGGCGGGACCTGCTATCAGTCGTTCGTGGGGGACGTGGAGGTGGATACGTGCGCCTCGTGCCACGGCGTGTGGCTCGACGCGAACGAGTTGGAGGAGGCGAAGCGGCAGCTTGACGCCGACCGCATCATCCACGGGAGCGGCGCGGGGTTCCTCTCGTTCCTCGCGCGCCTGTGAGGGGCGGGCTCACGCCGCGTAGCCCTTGACGTAGCGCAGGAGCTTCTTCTGCTCCTCCTCGAAGAGGGACCAGACCTCGGCGCCCAGCGCGTACTCCAGCAGCATGGAGGACTCCAGCATGGCCAGCTCGTAGGCCACGGTGTGGTCGTGCTCCCGGCGCTTGACCTGGATGAGCCGGCGGATGGCGTGCTCGCCGGCGGAGACGGCGCGGGGGCCCTCGTCGCCGTGGAGGAAGCGCGCCTTGAGGGCGAGGACCTTGGCGTGGCCCAGCGCGTCCTGGATGTCCATGACGCGATCGGGCCTCTTGGGGCGCTGGTAGGTCTGAAGCGGCTCCTCGGGGCGGGGCGAGAGCATGCGCGCGGCGGCGTTGCGCCACATCTCCTTCGCGGACTCGATCCACGTCTCGCCGAAGCTGCGCACGTAGTCCGCGGCGTCCACGAGCTTGCCGAACCCCTTCTGCGGAAGCTCGATGTGCTCGCGCACGAGGGCGCTGCGCAGCGTCGCAGGGGCCAGGCGAGGGTGGACGATCTGGAGCGCGCCCGCCTCCACCCGAGGGAACTCGAACTCCAGCTCGGCGAGGATCTGGCGGTCGCCCGGGATGTCCATGCGCGGCATGGAGACCAGGAGGCGGTCGGTGCCCGAGGGGTTGTGGAAGTGGTGGAAGCCCATCTTGGCGCCCGGCTTGGCGGCGCCGGGGATGGGCATCTCCAGGGCGCGCAGGTCGACCTTGCGGGCCGCGGGGGCCGGGCCCAGCGGGGCGAACTTCAGCTCTTTGGCGTCCGCGCGGAAGTAACGCCCCGCGATGCGCAGGCGGTCCTCCAGCTCGGTGAGGGCGAGGGCCAGGTCGGCCTCCTCGTCCACGCGGCGGACGTCCTGCACGACGTCGCTTGCGTCGCGCGAGCCGCGTGGGAACTCCGTGACGAGCAGCACCGACTCCGCCTGGCGCGGCTCCACCTGGGCGTGGACCTCGTGGGTCTGCGCCTCGTCGAGGTAGATCCAGTGGCGCGGCGCGAGCCGCGGAGCCCCCAGCGTCGCCATGCGGTCCCCTTCGGCTCTCCCGGAGGCCCCATAAATAGTCACGGCCGGGGACCGCGGCCCACCGATCCCGTGGGTGTTTAAGTGCCGGCGGACCGCTCGCGCCCGCGAGGCCCATGGGAAACATGCCCAGCCGCTGGGGAGGTCGCGCCCTGGCCCTCGTTGCCGGCGCCTTGCTGGGCATCGCAGGCTACCTTCTCGGGGCCATCGTCGGCGATCGCCTTGCGTTCGGGTTCACCTTCGACTGGTACGTGTCGCCCGTCGCCCGTTCCTATCCCGTGGGCGTCGTGCTCGGGGCCGCGGCCATCGCCGCCGCCGTGGGCGCCGTCGCCTCCCTGGCCCTCCTCGCGGGCCCCGTCGCCCTGCTGGCGCGGCAACGCCTCCGCGCGACGCGCCACGTCCCGCCCCGCTACCCCCGCGCCGTGAGCCTGGACGTCCACGCGGGGCGCCTCCTGGTGGCGCTCCCCGCCCTGGCCGCGCTCCTGGCGGCGCTCCTGGGCTACCTCTTCTTCGCGAGCCCCATGGCCTCCGGCGCGGCGCCCGTCTCCAGCGTGACGCCCCGCGGCTACAGCGCCATGGTGGCGGACGCCGCGGGCCTGGGCATGGGCCTCTCCGCGCTCCTCGCCACGTGGACGGTCTACCTGGGCGTCATCCAGGGGAAGATCGTGCGCGAGAGCCCCCGCAACCTCATCGCGCGCGTCTCGCTCTTCGGCGCGAGGCACGCCAAGGCCACCGTCGCGGTGGTGCTGCTCCTCAGCCTCGTCGCGGGCTACTACGCGACGGGCATCACCACCAACGTGGACGTGGCGGACGTCCTGCCCCGCGGCGACCCCAACACCGACGCGGCGCACAACCTCACGCAGAAGTTCAAGTCGAGCTTCACGCAGCAGGTCACGTTCCAGTTCCACACGCTGGACGTGAACGACTCGCGGCAGCGCGACCTCTACGAGCAGGCCAACCGTAGCCTCCCCGACC
This sequence comes from Pseudomonadota bacterium, assembly GCA_021325135.1. Lineage (GTDB taxonomy): Archaea > Thermoplasmatota > SW-10-69-26 > JACQPN01 > JAJPHT01 > JAJPHT01. The sequence goes on from JAJPHT010000003.1 coordinate 50,620, forward strand.
GCCGCACCGACGCGCGCCCCTGGAACATCACCGACGAGGTGTACGTCCGCGCCGAGGCCGACATCGTCGACCGCGTCGTCCACACGAAGCCCTTCGTGGGCTCGGTGGGCGCGCCCGACTTCTACAAGCTCCTCAACTGGACGCTGGCCGGCGGCGACTCGGCGGGCCTCTGCAACCCATCCTCCGCCACGCAGTGCGCGAACGTCCCCCAGCAGCTTTCGGGCCAGGGCAACGCGTCCTTCTCGCTTCCCGACACGAGCCCGCAGGGCGAGGCGCGCTACTGCACGCTCCAGGCCGCGGTGTCCGGCTACTGCAACGGCCAGGACGCCGGGCAGGACGTCTCCGCCGTCTACCAGGCGGTGGACGCGGTGACCTCGCCCTCGTGGCACCAGACGGCCATCCTTGTCACCGTCGACCCCAACGACCCCATCGCCACGCGCGACATCGGCGAGGCCGCGCTGAGGCTGCGGGACCAGATCGTGGCCGACGCGCAGAGCCAGCCCGACCCCCTGCTGAAGGTCTTCGGCCCCGAGAACCCGCCCATGTTCAGCGTGGACCTGCCGCTGGCCAACGCGCACGCCAGCGACCTCACGCAGCACGACTTCCAGCTCCTCCTCCCCGTCATCGCGATCTTCATCGCGGTGACGCTCTTCATCGCGTTCCGCAGCCTCACGAGCGTCTTCATCTCGTTCGCGATGCTCACCGTCGCCGTCGTGTGGACCTTCGGCATCATGGGCGGCATGGGCATCGCGCTCAACACGCTCAACCTCGCCGTCGTGCCGCTCATCATGGGCGTCGGCATCGACTACGGCATCCACATGATGAACGAGTACCAGGAGCTTCGCGCCGCCGGCAAGACGCCCACCGAGGCGTGGACGTTCGCGGGCGGCGGCAGCGCGCTGGCCCTCTTCGTGGGCACGCTGACCACCGTCGCGGGCCTGCTCATCATGGTCGTCTCCCCCTCGCTCCTCGTGGCGCAGCTGGGCGCGCTCGCGGCGTTCGCCATCGGCGCGTGCTTCGTCCTCGCCATCCTCTTCGTCCCCGCCCTCGTCACCGTGATCGAGGGGCTCCAGGCCGCCACGGGCCGCCGCGCCGCCAACAGGAAGGAGGAGTACGCGCCCTCGCGCATCATGCCCGCCTTCGCGACGGGCGTCTCGCGGGGCCGCTGGCTCGTGGCCGTCGTGCTCGTGCTCCTCGCGGGCGCCGCCATCGCCAGCGCGGGCACCATCCAGAAGGAGGCCTTCGGCGACCCGCCGCGCAACTGGCTCCCCAACGATCCCCTGCGCCTGGAGGACGAGAAGGCGCTGCGCGGGTTCTACGACTCGCCCAACGACGACGTGAAGGCGAACGTGCTGGTCTTCGAAGGGGACATGACCGACCCGGCCACGCACGCGTACATCGCAGCCATCACCTCGACGCTGCGCGGCAACGCCCTCAACGGGACGTGGACCGACGCGGCGGAGGGCAACAAGACGAAGGAGAGCCGCATCATCGCGGACACGCTCAAGGACCTCCCCTTCCTCGTCAACACCTTTGTGACGGTGCACAACGGCGTGCCCGGGGTCGCGGCCAACACCGGGGCCCCCGCCCTCGCGCAGCTTTTCGCTCCGCTGGGCCAGAACCCCACGACGCCCCTCACCCAGGGGAGCACGTACCCGCAGACCCGGGAGGCCATCAAGGCGACCCTCGACGAGGCGTTCGCCTCCCCCTTGTACCAGCTGGGCAACATCTTCGTGGACCACCCCGGCTACGACACGGCGGTCACCGTCTTCTCGGTCAAGGCGGCGAGCTACGACGACGCGGCGGCCGTCTGGGCGGAGGTCCACGACGCGCTGGCGAAGAACGAGGCGCTGCGCCCCGCGGGCGTCCACGCGTCGTTCTTCGGCAACACCGCCATCAACTACCTCTTCGTCGCGAAGCAGGTGCCCTGGCTCTACTACATGAGCATCGGGACCAACGTCCTCGTCGTGCTCATCGTCTTCGCCTTCACGCGCTCGTGGCGCGCCACGCTGGTCGTGGGCCTGTGCAACTTCCTCACGAGCACGCTCTGGCTGGGCCTGCTCCCCTTCCTGGGCGTGGGGCTCGCCATCTCGCTGACCCTGCCGCTCATCTTCATCTTCTGCATGGGCAGCGACTACGGCCTGCACCTGGCGCTGCGCTGCCGCAAGAGCGGCGACACGCGGGAGACGTTCGAGGGCGTCGGCAAGGGCGTCCTCTACAGCTTCGTGACCACCATCGGCGCGTTCCTCGTCTTCACGCAGGTGAGCGACCTCGCCGGGCGGCGCAGCATGATCGCCACCACCATCGCCATCGGCGTCGTGTTCCTCGTCACGCTGGCGGTGGTCCCCATGGTCTACCCCGTGAAGAAGGGGCGCAAGGGCGAGCGCGACCGCAACGTGCCCGTGGTCGAGACGCGCAAGGCCGCCGCCCCCGAGCCCTCCCCCGCGGAGTGAGGGCGTGGCCGACCGCCTGGGCCTCGCGGCCGCCCTCTTGGCCCTCGCGGGGATCGGCGGCGTGGCGCTGCTCCTGCGCGGCGCGGCGCCCTACTCCTCCGCGGGCCTGGCCCTGGCGGGCGGCGTGGGCGCAGCGGCCTGCGGCGGGGTCGCTCTCCTGGGCTCGCCCCGAGGCGCTTCTCCCCGGTGGCTGGCCCTCGGGGCGGGGCTCCTGGGCGTGCTGGCGGCGGTCGCCGTCCTCGCCTGGGCCGTCGGCCTGGTGTGAGAAGCTGACCTGTTCAGCCGCCAAGCCCAAATCCCCGGGGGCCGTTGCCGCAAGCGGAGGTTGTATCATGAAGACCGTGACCGTGCTCCTCGCGCTGTCGCTGGCGTCCGTCGGCATCCTGCTGATGGCCGAGAGCGCCCAGGCGAAGCCGAACCTGCCCTGCCTCGTGGGGCACTCCTACTATGACGGGTGCCTGCTCTGCCAGTCGCCCAGCCCCGACGACGAGTGCGCCTGCCGCCCCGAGTGCCCCCCGGGAGGCCCCTGAGATGAAGGCCGCCATGGTCCTGCTCGCCCTGAGCATCGCCCTCAGCGGCGTCGCCCTCCTCGCGCCCTCCGCCGACGCGTCCCGCTGCGTCATCGGCGAGAGCAGCGACTGCATCATCCAGGTCTACTGCCTGGAGAACTGCTGCACGGGCCCCTGCTGCTACCCCTACGACTGCGCGGAGCCGTGAGGCGAGCCCCATGCGCGCCGCCCTGCTCCTCGTCTGCGCCCTCGCCCTCGTCGGGACCGCCGTCCTGGCGCCCGCCGTCGAGGCCGCGCCCGTGAACGTGTGCCTCTCCTATTGGTACTGCATCCCGCACTGCCTGACCAACCCGTCGGGCGACTGCGACTGCAAGCCGGAGTGTGCGCCCCCATGAGCCGCGCCGTCCTCTTCCTGGGGCTGGCCGCCGCCCTCGCCGTCGCCGGCACCCTCGCGATCACGTCCTCCGCCCAGGCCCTCCCCACCTGCGTCGTCGGCTACACGCCGGAATGCATGGTGCAGGTGGACTGCTCGACGGAGTGCGTCTGCGTCCTGGAATGCTGCACGACCTACTGCTGCTACCCCAAGGACTGTGCCGACCCATGAGCCGCGCCCTCGTGCTCCTCGTCGTCTCCCTCGCCCTCGTGGGCGCGGGTCTCGGCTTCGCCGCGGGCGAGGCCTCGGCGTGCAAGGTCTCGGTGGGCACCGTGTGCCTCGTCCCCGGCAATTCCCCCTGCGACCCCGACGGGACCTGCTACCCCTGCGACCCCCGCCCGGGCCACCCCCTCGACTGTTAGGCCGCCGCGCGGGCAGGCGCCCGCCTTTTCTTTTCCCCCCAGCTGCCCAGCGCCAGCCAGGGTGACGGGTGGGCTCGGCTGCAAGAAGCCTTTTATTGGAGAATTATTGTGAATTGTCGGTGGTTATGGCAACGAAGAAGAAAAGCCGCGGCAGGCCCCGGCTGACGCAGACCGCGCGCGTCCTCAACGCCGTGAAGCGCGGCGCCCAGGACGCCCGCACCATCTCCCGCGTGGCCCGCGTCCCGATCCTCCACGTGCACCCCCTCCTCAACCGGCTGCGCAGCCGGGGCCAGGTCACGGGGTACACGGGCTCGCTGCGCGCGCCCTGAGGCCAACGTTTTTCTCCGGCGGGCCCTTGCGCGGCCCATGCTCGTCGGCCTCGTGGGCAAGCCCAACGTGGGCAAGTCCACCTTCTTCTCCGCGTCCACCAAGGCCCCCGCGGAGATCGCCAACTACCCCTTCACCACCATCGCCCCCAACCGCGGCGTGGCCTACCTCCGCGCGCCCTGCCCCCACGTCGCCCTGGGCCTCGCGGCCTGCACGCCCCGCACCGGCAAGTGCGCCGAGGGCACGCGCTGGATCCCCGCCGAGGTGCTCGACGTCGCGGGCCTCGTCCCCGACGCGCACGCCGGCAAGGGCATGGGCAACAAGTTCCTCGACGACCTGCGCGCGGCGGACGTGCTGATCCACGTCGTGGACGCCTCCGGCTCCACCGACAGCGAGGGCAACCCCGTCCCCGCCCACTCCCACGACCCCGCCAAGGACGTCGAGTTCCTCACCCGCGAGCTGGACGCCTGGATCGGCGGCATCCTGGGCAAGGACTTCGCCGCCACCGCCCGCGGCATCACCATGAAGAACGCCAAGCCCGAGGTCGTCCTCGCGGAGCGCCTCACGGGGCTGGGCGTCAAGGAGCACGACCTCGCCAAGGCCATCGCGAAGTCGGAGATGCCCCCCGTCGTCACCAAGTGGACCGACGAGGACCTCATCCGCCTCGGGGGCGAGATCCGCCGCCAGAGCAAGCCCATCCTCCTCGCCCTCAACAAGGCTGACAGCGCGGACCCTGCCACCGTGAAGCGCCTCCAGGGCCTTGGCCTCACCGCCGTCCCCACCAGCGCCTCCAGCGAGCTGGCCCTCCGCAAGGCCGCCGACGCGGGCGTCGTCCGCTACGAGCCGGGCGACGCGGACTTCACCCTCGTGGACGAGTCCAAGCTCAACGCCGCCCAGAAGAAGGGCCTGGAGCAGATCCGCGAGAAGGTCATGCGCCCCTTCGGCGGCACCGGCGTCCAGAAGCTCCTGGAGGAGGCCGTCTACCGCTTCCTCGACCGCGTCGTCGTCTACCCCGTCGAGGACGAGACGCACTTCACCGACAAGGAGGGGCGCGTGCTCCCCGACGCGCACCTCCTCAAGCGCGGCGCCACCGCCCGCGACCTCGCGTACAAGGTCCACACCGACCTGGGCGAGCACTTCATCCGCGGCGTCAACGCGCGCACGAAGCGCGTCGTGGGGGCCGAGTATGAAGTGCAGGACGGGGACGTGATCCGGATCGTCGCGGGGAAGTGATATCTCCCGAGGGCTCCGCTCCACCGCGGCGAAGGAAGCGCGCGGTTGAAGCGGGGTCCGCGCGGTGCGAGCCCCCATGGCGGAGGCGCGACCCCTTGGAGCTCCGGGCACCGCCGCCCTCGCCTTCGTCCTCCTCTCCTTCGCGCTCAACAGCGTCGTCACGCGCCTCGTGGTGGGCGGCGGTCTCCTGGACCCGGGCCTGGCCACCGTCGCGCGCTTCGTCGCGGGCGCGCTCATGCTGGCCCTCGTGGCGCTCGCCCGCGGCAGGCCCCGCGACGCGCGGCCGGGGCGGCGCAGCGTGGCGCCCGCGCTGTGGCTGGGCGCCTACGCGCTGCTCATCTCCTATGGATACGCGCACATCGGCGCGGCGGCGGGGACGTTCGTCTTCTACGCGCTGGTCCTCGCCACCATGACCGCGGGCGGCGCGCTCATGGACCGCAAGGCGCCGCCGTGGCGCGCGATCGCGGGCGGCCTCCTCGCGCTCGCGGGCGTTGGCGTCCTCGCGCTGGGGCGCCTCGCGGGCACGACGCCCCTGGGCGTGGCGCTGCTGGCGGGCACGGGCGTCGCGTGGGGCGCGTACAGCCTGCACGGGCGCCGGCAGCCCGACGCGTTCGCGTTCAGCGCCGGCAACTTCGCGCTCCTCGCCCTGGCGCTCCTGCCGCTGGGCGGCGCGCTCCTGGCCGCGGGCGCCGCGTGGACCGCGCGCGGGGCGCTGCTGGCCATCGCCATGGGCGCGCTCACCACCGCGCTGGCCTACGTCGCGTGGTACCGCCTGCTGCCCGCGATCCCGTCCGCCCAGGCCGCGACCTACCAGATGCTCATCCCGGTGCTCGCCGCGGGGATCGCCGTCGCCGCGCTGGGGGAGCCGCTCTCGTGGCGCTTCGCCCTGGCCGCCGCGCTGGTGCTGGGCGGCATGGCGCTGGCGGGCCTCAGGAGATGAGGCGCGGGGCGCTTCGCGCAAGGAGCCGGTCGAGGAAGATGGCCAGCTCGCCGCGCGCGATGGGCTTCTGGAGGAAGCGGTGCGGCCGCGCCAGCTCCACCTTGCGCGCGGGGAGCGTCGCCTCGCGGAAGCCGCTGGCGAGCACGCGCAGCCCGTCCGGGTGGCGGCGCCGCGCGGCGGCAAGCAGGTCGAGGCCGTCCAGGTGGGGCATGCGGTAGTCCGCGACGACGAGGTCGAAGGTCGTCTCGGCGAGGAGGCGCGCCGCCGCGCGGCTGTCGTCCATGGTCGTCACCGAGAGGCGCGCCGAGCGGCAGCCCGCCGCCGCGCCCTCGAAGAGGGGGAAGATCTCCTGCACGTCGTCCACGACGAGCATGCGCGCCCGCGGGGTCATCGCGGACGCTCTTAGACGGCCTTCCCTTCAACCTGCGGCGCGGAGGACGTGGGGGCGCTCTCCGCTGGAGCGTCGTGTGAATCGTCGCCCTTGGCGCCCAGCATGACGTAGAGCTTGGGCGTGGCGACGAGGCCGCGAGGGTCGTGGGGCGTGCCGCGCTGCACCATGCCCGCGTCCAGGAGGCGCTTCGCGTGGTAGTAGACGACGCGCTGCGAGAGGCCCGTGCGCGCGATGAGCTCCGCGACGGTGAGGCGCGGGTGCTCGACGATGGTGAGCGCGAGGCGGCGGCTCGTCTCCTCGTGGAGAAGGGCGCGGTCCTCGGGCGACTCGTCCAGCGGCGCGGGGTAGGGGTAGACCAGGCGCCGGCGGCCCGCGCGGCGCGTGTCGACGAGCTTCGCCGCGGAGAGGACCTGGAGATGGTGGATGAGGCCCCCCAGCGTCATGCCGGCGCGGCGCGCGAGGTCGCGCACCGTGATGCCGGGGTGCTTGAGGACGAGGTGGTAGACCTGCATCCTCAGGGGAGAGTGGAGGGCGGGGGGCGCGTCCCCCTGGCGGATCAGGCCCAGGAGGGCGACCGGGACGAGGCCGCGGAGGGTCCCTTCAAGGAGTTCCTGACGCCAATCCACGGTCGCACCCTGGGGGTGCACGCCTCAGGCGTTGTTTGAGCCTTGCCCTGCTGTCGGGCACTCATAGACGTCCAGGGGGTGCGAGGGGTCGGGGTTGACGCTTACACAGGAGGCGTCTCCGGCCGCGGGGGGCGAGGACGGGAGGGCCACCTCCGCGAGGGCTCCGGGGAGCGCGAGTCCGATCATCAGGCAAGTCAGGAGGGCAGTTGTTCTCAACATGGTGGAGACCACCGGCGCGTGCTCGTCGCCGGCATCCTTCAGGGCGTCGCGCAGGGCCCCTTCGCGAATTCACAGCATCCGACGGGAGGCCTCGAACGCGTCAGGAAGGGGTGGGGGCACCCCATCGGGTGCTTACAGTGTCAGAAAACAGAAACGATCGCTCCGGATTCGGCGGGGCGTGAAGGCCGTCGCGATCCTGCTGGGGGCGCTCCTCGCCCTTCCGGGCGCGTGGGCGGCCCCGGCGCAGGGGGTCCTCCACCTGGCGGGCCCCGCGACCTTCCAGGCGCCCAGCGTCCACTCGGGCGGCGCCCTCACGGCCTACTGCGGCAGCACGGGCGGGGTCGGCTCCTTTATCCTGCGCGCCTCGCGCGTCCACGTCGACGCCTACGAGGCCGACTACGTGGACGCGCAGACGCCCGTCGCGGACCACGTGAACTACCGCACGGGCCTCCAGCACGCCTCCTACGACCTCACCGACGTCACGGCGACCCTCTCGGGGGACCCCGCGCCGGGCTGGCTGGGCGTGGACCTCTTCGAGGGCGGAAGCCTCCTGGCCAACGCGACGGCGGGCGCCTCCCTCGCGCAGGAGGACGGCATCCTGGGCAACGGCCCCACCGGCGACAACCCCGAGGCGCCCGCCTACGCGCACCGCGTGGACGGCGGGCTCGTCCTGGGCTCCGTCGCCTCGTGGGAGTACGCCGGGAAGGGCTCCGTCAAGGTGAGCGGCCTCTCGCTGGACCTGCGCGCGCGGGAGAACGAGACGGTCCTCGCCACGGGCTGGTCGCGGGGGGAAGGCCCCGTCGCGACGCTCGCCCAGCGCTGGGCCCTCCTCGCCTTCCCCGCGGGCTCCCTCTCCCTCGCCAGCGCCCTGCCCTGCTCGGTCGCGCTGCGCTCCGACGCCGCGCGCTGGACCGGGGAGGCTGTGCTCACCGGCGCGTCGGGCGTCCTGGACGTCGGCGGCCGCTCCTACGAGGCACAAGGGGGTCCCGCGACGGTGGCCGGGGCGCTGCACGCCGACGCGACTCCCGCTGGGCAGGGCATGGACCTCCGCCTGGAGGGCGACGTGCAGACGACGAGCCTCGCCTCGGCGAACGTCCCCACCTCGGCGACGGGCCTCGTCGTGTGGCCGTGGATCGCCCTGGCCGCGCTGGCCGTCACGGGCGGGGGCGCCCTCGCGCTCCTGCGGCCGCGAAAGCGGGAGGGCCTCGCGCTGGGGGCCGAGGAGCTGGCCGCGCTGGCGGAGATCGCGGCGGAGTCCGACCAGTTCGACGACGCCCTCGCGTGGAACGCCCGCGCGCGCGACGCCTCGCGCACGAGCGCCCGCCTCTGGCTCGACGAAGGCTACTACCTGGAGCGGCTGGGCCGCACCGACGAGGCGTTCGCGGCCTACCGCACGGCGGCGGAGCTGGGCGCGCCGGGCGACGCGCGCCTCTGCGAGGCGCGGCTGCTCCTCAAGCTCGGCTCCCACTCCGACGCCGAGTCGAGCCTCATCGAGGCGCTGCGCGCCTCGCCCGCCAGCGTCCTGGAGGCGGAGAGCCCCGACTTCGCGCCCCTCGCGCGCCGGCCGCGCGTCCGCGCCGCCATGGACGAGGCGCGGCGCATCATGGAGCGCGGCTGATATCAAACGCGCGCAGGCACTCGCGCGCGGCGCGCTGCCCCTCGCGCAGCGCGCCCTCCATGGTGCCCGGGTAGCTGCGGCTCGTGGCGTCGCCCGCGAAGAAGAGGCGATCCTCCACGGGCTCCGCCAGCGCGTCGTGGTCCTCGACGGAGGCGCCCAGGGGGACGTGCACGTAGGAGCCGCGCGAGAAGGGGTCGCGGTCCCAGCGCGTCACGAGGGAATCCACGGGGTCGGGCGCGTCGGGGACCATGCGGCGCAGCAGGCGCATGGCGCGCGCGACGGCCTTGGCGTCGTCGTCCGACTCGTCCTCCCGCGAGCGCAGGGTCTTCGTGAGCAGCGCAAGGACGGGCTCCCCCAGCGCGGGCGCGAGGCTCACGAACTCGGCGCGCGGCTCGTCCAGGATGCCGAAGCGCCGCGCGTCGGGCCACGCGACGCGGGGAAACCGCATGACGACCTTGTCCATGAGGCTCACACCCAGGCGCGCGAGGGCCTCGCGCTTGCGCGCGGGCAGGGGCGGGTCGAAGGCGACGTCGCCCGCCTGGAGGACGCCCAGGGGGAGCGTGACGATGGCGCGCGGGGCGCGGAAGGTCCCGCGGTCCGCCTCCACGACGACGCCCTGCCGGCCGTGGCGCACGCGGAGGACGCGCACGCCGAGGCGCACGTCGAGCCCTTCGCGCATCCGCTCCACGACGCGGTCGAGACCGCCCGTCGCCAGCGCGTCGTCGCCGGGCATGTCCTCCTCCTGGCCGTAGGCCGCGAGGGAGAGGCGGTCCGCGTCCGCGCCCTGGAACATGCCCAGCTGCATCTCGCCCCACCAGCGCAGCGCGGCGCGCATCTCGCCCGTCTCGCCGCGCTCGTCGAGCACGCGCTCCAGCGCGTCGGCCTGGTCGTCGGCGGGGCTCGCGTCGCGCTGCATCTCCTGGAGGCGGCGCGCGACCTCGCCGAAGCGCCGCGCCGCCTCGCGCACGCGCTCCTCGGGCCAGCGATGCCCGTCGGCCGTGAAGAGCGCGCCCTCCTTCCAGTCCCACGGCGCGGCCTCGCCGCCGACCTCGCGGAGGCGGTCCGCCAGGGGATTGCGCGACGCGCCGCCCAGCCACGCGGCGCCAAGCTCCACGGGGAAGCCCCACGCGCGGCGCGTGAGGACGCGGCCGCCGACGCGCTCCCGCGCCTCCAGGAGCGCCACTCGCACGCCCGCGTCGGCCAGCGCCCGCGCCGCGGAGAGGCCCGCGATGCCCGCCCCCACGACGAGGACCTGCGCGTCGTCCGCCATGCCCCGCAGGTCGGAGCGCGCAAGGATGAGCATGGCGCCTCGGCGATTGGGGAAAACGCTGATCCGTCCTGCGGCGCTCGTGACCTGGAGGCTGTCATGCGCGCGCTCGCCCTCCTTCTCGCCCTGCCCTTCGTCCTGGCCCCGATGCCGGCCACGGCCCAGGCGGTCCACCCCGTCGCCGTCGTGGACTTCGCCTTCGCCCCCGGCCTCGTCACCGTGGACCCCGGCGACACGGTCCAGTGGCGGAACCAGGGGAGCGCCGCGCACACCGTCACCGCCGACGACGGCTCGTGGGGCTCGGGCGTCCTGGGGCCTGGCGCCACCTACTCGCTCGTCCCCGCCTCGCCCGGCGTCGTCGCGTACCACTGCGCGATCCACGCCAGCATGCACGGCACGATCCTCGTCCGCGACCCCACGCTGCCCGACCTGGCCGTCGCCGCGCTGGCGGTCCTCCCCGGCGACCTGCCCACGGAGAAGACGATCCAGTACGCGGTCTCCAACGACGGGGGCGCCCCGGCGGGCCCCTCCGTGCTGCGCCTCACCTACTCGGACGCGCGTGGCGAGCATCCCCTGGCGGAGGTGCAGGCGCCCGCCCTGGCCCCGGGCGACCGCTTCGAGGGCTCCCTGGCCTGGGACGGCACGGGGGACGTGGGCGACCTCACCCTCCACGCCCTGGCCGACGCCGGGGGCGCCGTCGCCGAGGGCCCCGCCGAGGGGAACAACGCCGCCAGCGCCACCGCGACCTTCCTGGCGTCCACCGGGGGCACGGGGATCGCCGTCCTTCCCCTCCTGGGAAGCTAGGGGCCGTACCCATGACTACTTAAGCGATGGCGTAGTGGCATCATTGATCCGAGTTCGTACCTGACCCTCACCGGGGCCAAGTAGTCAGAATCCAGGGTCAGGAAAGTAGAATCCGATGTACGGTAACAACCGTGGCCCCTCCGGCCCCCGCGAGATGCACAACGCCGTCTGCAGCGACTGCGGCAAGCAGACCCAGGTCCCCTTCAAGCCGACCGAGGGCCGCCCCGTCTACTGCCGCGACTGCTTCCAGAAGCACGCGCC
>JAJPHT010000034.1 GCA_021325135.1 Pseudomonadota bacterium
GAGATGACGCCCAGGAGCCCCCCGGAGAACTGGAAGACGCGCGTGAAGCCGTCCTTCGCGAGGGCCTCCGTCGTGGGAAGGCCCTGCTCGCCGCCCCCCGGGCCCGGCGGGGGCGCGCTGCCGGGGGCCTTCGCGTTGGCGAAGACGAGGATGACGGCCAGGACGCAGACGGCCGCCATGGAGCCCAGGATGCCCAGCACCATGCCGCGGCGCCAGAGCTTGTACCACTCCGAGGCCAGGGCGCGCCTCACGGGCTCCCCTCCCCGGTCATGGTGAGGACCGTCTCCTCCAGGTCGCCGGATTGCGGGCGAAGCTCGCGCAGCACGACCCCCGCGCCCATGGCGGCCTTGTTGAGCGCGCCCGCCCAGGCGTGGGGGGCGTGGACGAGCACGGCGCCGTCGCGCTCCTCCGCCTCGTAGCCGGCGGCCTTGCACAGGGCCACGAGCGCGGGGCGCTGGCCCGCGTCGTCGGGGCGGGCGAGGATGCCCACCTGGCTTGAGAGCAGCTCCTCCACCGTGCCCGTGAAGACGACGCGCCCCTTGCGGATCATCAGGAGGCGGTCGCACATGCGCTGGACCTCGGCGAGAAGGTGGCTGGAGACGAAGACCGTCTTGCCCGCCTTGCCAAGCTCGACGAGGAGCGTGCGGATCTCGCGGATGCCCGCCGGGTCGAGGCCGTTGGTGGGCTCGTCGAGGATCAGCAGCTCGGGGTCCGGGAGGAGCGCCGCCGCGATGCCCAGGCGCTGCTTCATGCCCAGGGAGTAGGTCGAGAACGCGTCGTCGCCGCGCCCGGCGAGGCCCACCTGGGCCAGGAGGTCCTCCACGCGGGTGGGATCGTGGCCGCCCAGGAGGGCGAGTGCGCGCAGGTTGCGCCGGCCGCTCAGCTGCGGGTAGAAGGAGGGGGACTCGATGAGCGCGCCCACCTTGGGGAGGTACTCCTGGGGCCGCGCGATGGGGTGGCCCAGGATGGAGGCGTCGCCGGAGGTAGGCCGGATGAGCCCCATGAGCATGCGGATGGTGGTCGTCTTGCCGGCGCCGTTGGGCCCCACGAAGCCGGTGACGCCGCCGCGGGGGAGCGCGACGCTCACGCCGTCCACGGCGGTGATCTCGCCGTACCTCTTGGTGAGGCCCCTCATCTCGATGGCGGCGTCCATGCGCGGGGCAAGCCGGACCCGGTGCAAAAGGATGGTCCCCCTGCTCGCGCTCCCCGATGCAACCCGAACCAACGAACCACCGAACCAAAGAAAGACCGTGGTCCGGTGGTTCGTTGGTTCGGGTTGTGTCGTGGCGACGCGCCGGACAAACCATCACGGCGGACGGACGAGCGCGAACTTCAGCTTGCGCCCCACGAGGCAGGGCACGTCCCCTTCGATCTTCTCGATCTGCGCGGTCACGCCCCGAGGCAGCGCGGCGGGGTTGCAGCACGCCTTGAAGAGGCAGGAGGCGCCGCACTCCTCGAAGTGGTTGGAGACTCCCGTGCCGCGGGTGGCGGAGACGGGGATCGCGGCGCGCACGGGGAGCGGCTGCTCCTCGATCTCCACCACCTGCACCTTCCCCTCGAAGACGTGGCACACGTCGTGCTTCACGGGGCGCGCGGCCTTGATGACGTAGTCCCGCCCCGGCTTGAGGTCCTTGGAGTGGCACACCTTGAGGAGCTTGCACGAGGCGCAGCCGGGGTCGGTCTGCCCTTGGTAGCGGAACACGAGGCCGGGCCGGGCCAGCGTCTCGCCGATCACGGTCAGGGGGGGCACAGGTGAGGGCCCATGACGCCTCCCTCCCCTCAAGCTTCCGGGGACGGCAAGCAGCCGCCCCGCCGGCCTCACGCCACGCCCGTGACCCGGACGAGCTCCTCGGCCGCCTCGCGGGAGAGCCCCTTGTCGCCCAGGATGGTGTAGCGGTCGGGCCGGATGAGGTGGGCCTTGCAGAGCGCCTCGACGACGGTCTCCTTCTTCACGCCAAGCTGCGCCGCGGTGGTGGGCGCGCCCAGCGTGTGCAGCGCGTCGCGGATGGCGCGCCAGTCGCCGCCGTGGAGGTACATCATCATGACCGCGCCGACGCCCACCTGCTCGCCGTGGTACGCGCTGCCGGGGGCCAGCTGGTCCAGCGTGTGGCTGAACATGTGCTCGGCGCCGCTGGCGGGCCGGCTGCTTCCGGCGACGCTCATGCTGACGCCCGAGACGATGAGGCTCTTCACCACGAGCCAGGCGGACTCCTCAAGGCCGGGCCGGATGACCTCGGCGTTGCGGATCACCATGTCGGCCGCGGTCTCCGCGAGCACGGCCGCGAAACTGGAGTACTCCTCGCCGCGCAGGCGGTGGGCGAGCTTCCAGTCCAGGACCGCGGTGCTGTTGCTGATGGCGTCCGCGCACCCCGCGGTGAGCATGCGGTAGGGCGCGCGGGCGATGATCTCGGTGTCTGCCACGATGGCCATGGGCGTCGAGGCCTGCTTGCTGGCGTTGCCGCGCTCCTCCTTGATGGACGCGCGCGGGCTCGTGATGCCGTCGTGGCTGGCGCTGGTGGGCACGCTGACGTAGGGCACGCCGAGCCGGAACGCGGCGAGCTTGGCCACGTCGATGACGCTGCCGCCGCCCACGCCCAGGACGACCTGCGGCTTGCGCTTGCGCCCCTCCACCTCCACCGCGGCGACGTCGGGGAGGGTGGCGCCGCGGATCTCCACGAGGTCCGCCTGATAGCCCGCCTTCTGGACGACGGAGAGCGCGCGCTCGCCCGCGAGCCGCCGCGTGCGCTCGCCCGCGACGACGAGGACCCCCTCGCGCACGGAGATGTCGCGCAGCACGTCGCCCAGCTCTTCGAGGACACCGTGCCCGACGCGCACGTCGCGGGGGAAGATCATCGTCTTGGACTTGGTGAAGTCTTCCATCGCGTCGCGCGGGATTCGCTGCCCCTCTACTTAACCCCGCTTCGGCGGGGCTCGGCCCGTCGTCGCCCCCGACCAACCCTTATGCGACCCACCAGGGATGCGCCGGCGTTCCTCATGGCCGAGACGGTCCGCGCGTGGGTCGAGCGCAACGCCCTGTGGGTCTCGCTGGGCGCGCTCGCGCTGGCGGCGGGCCTCGTGGCGGTGGGCACGCAGGTGGCGCCCGAGCGCTTCTACGACCACTTCGTGTGGGAGGACCTCTACGGGCCCCTGGTGGTGGACGCGCACCAGTGCCGCACCTCGGACGACCCCGCGTGCCAGAGCCTCGGCCCTCCGGGCGTGCCCGCGAAGGACGGCTACACCATCACGGCCGAATTGACCTACGGCGTCGTGCTGGCGACGCTCCTCTACGGCATCTACGTGGGCCTCTTCCGCCGCTTCCAGATCAAGGCCGACGGCGCGTTTGTCGCCGCCCTCCTTCCATGGATCCTCCTGGGCCCCACGGGGCGCGCGCTGGAGGACGCGGACGTCTTCTGCCGCGCGGGGACGCACTGCGACCCCAACGTCTTCGCGTACCTCTTCATCAGCCCGGTCATCTACGTGATGATCGCCCTCCTCGTCATCGCCTCGATGCTGGTGGGCGTGTGGGTCGAGCGCCGCCGCGAGCGGGGCTGGCGCGCGCTCTCGGCCCTCCTCGCCGCGCCCCTCCTCGTGGGCTTCGCGCTCTTCGCGTACCTCTCCCTGGCGCGGGCGGGCGACTTCACCGCGCTGCCGCCCTTGTGGTTCATGGCGCTGGCGGTCGCGGGCGCGTGGGCGCTCTTCGTCTGGCGCGCAAGGCTTGGCGCGGCCACGATGAACCTCGCCGTCTTCACGCTGGGCCTCCCCTTCGCGGCGGGCACGCTCTGGCTCGTCGTGCGCTGGCTCGTGGGCGGCGTCTGGTCCGACGCCGCGTGGAACGGCCGCCTCTACCTCCTCGCCGCCGTCTTCGTGCTCCTCGCGGCGGGCGTCACCGCGCTGGCCGTCATGGCCCTCGCGCGGCTCCTCTCGGGCACGGGCGCGCTGGCGCGCTGGGCCGGCTTCGCGACGCGCGTGCCCGCCGCCTGGGAGGCCCGCCTGGGCTGGGCGGGCGCCGTGCTCGTCGCGCTCGCGGCGCTCATGGCGGGCATCCTGCCCAACGTCGCCCCCTTCTTCGACGGCGTCCCGCGCCAGGACGTGCTCATCCCCCTCTTCGCCCTCGCGGGCGCGGCCCTCCTCGTCGTCTTCGCGGCGCTGCACGTGGGCCGCGAGGTGGGGAAGCGCCCCCGCGCGCTGCTGGGCTTCGCCACGGGCCTCAACGCGTCGCTGGTCTTCGCGCACATGATCGACGGCGTCTCGACGTGGGTCGCCCTCAAGGACCCCCTGGGCTTCGGCATCCCGCCCTACAGCGAGAAGCACCCCTTCAGCGACTTCCTGCTGCGATATCTCGGCGGCTTCCTCTACCCGCTGGCGAAGCTCCTCATGATCGTGGTCGTCATCTGGCTGCTGGACCGCGAGGTGGGCGAGGACGACGACCGCAACCTGGTGGGGCTCGTCAAGATGGCGATCTTCGTCCTCGGCTTCGGGCCCGGCCTGCGCGATCTGCTGCGTCTGGCGATGGGCGTCTGAGGGCGAGCTTCCGCGCGCGCCTCGTGGAGATCGCCCACGCCGCGCACGTCACCGCGGCGCACACCACCAGGGCGGGGAGGCCCACGAGCCCCCACTGCACGGAGCCGAGCCCCCCGCCCAGGAGGAGCCAGAGGACCGCGGCGAGGCCGAAGGCCAGCACTAGGGTGGCGCCCCCGGTGAGGAACGCGGCCGCGGCGGCGCGTCGCGTCTCCTCCTCGTCCACGCCGCGCTCCTTCGCGTCGCGGCGCAGCCGGCTCACGCGGGCGAGGATCACGTGCAGCGTCGCCACGAGGGCGGGCCCCGCGACGAGGATGAAGTCCGTGAGCCCCGGGGGCGTGCTCGTGGGGAAGCCCGAGTCGGTGATCCACTCGTCCCACGGGATCAGCGTCCACCAGTAGGCGCCCATGCCGCTCATGAGCCAGCCGCACGTGAGGAACGTCCCCAGGAACGCGGGCCCCGCCAGGAGCGGGATGACGGAGAGGACCGCCGCGACGATGAGCGCGATGCTCTGCGGCCCGTCGAAGCCCCACAGCGAGAGCGGGATGTCGTTGCGCATGCGCATGGCGAAGGGGCTGTTCGCCACGAGCACGAAGCCCGTGAGGAAGAGGAGCGCGCACGAGAGGAGGCGGCTCGCGTAGTCGCCCCACGCGACGGGCCGCCTCATCGCAGCCGCCCCCGGACGAGGACGGCGGTGAGCGGCTCGCGCCCGACGCGCCAGGAGACGACGCGCAGGCCCGCGGCGCGGGCGACGGACTGCTCGCGAAGCCGCTCGCGGGCGAGGGCCGCGCCGGCCAGCGCGCGCTCGGGCGTCGTCGTCTCGGGCTCCGTCTCCAGGTCCAGGACGAGGCCCGGCACGAGGTTGCGCCCCTGCTGGCGGCCGTGCGCTCCGATCCTCCGCAGCGCGGCGTCCAGGTCGTCGTCGCCCGCGGCGAGGCGCGTGACGAGGATCACCAGCGGGCGCTGGCGGTGCAGGATGGCCGCGTCGCGGCGCAGCACGTCCACGATGCCCGGCGAGGTGTCCGCCCGCAGGCGGGCGAGCATCTGGCGGGCGCGCTTCACCTGCGCCTCGCCGGTGCCGGGCCGCAGCGGCTCGACGTCGCCGCTGCGCGCGAACGCCATGCCCACCTGGTAGCCGCGGCGCAGGTACAGCTCCATGAGCGAGAGCGCGGCGTCGGCGGCGTGCTCGCGCGCGTCCTCCAGGTTCGTCCCCACCGAGAGGCGCGGGTGCCCGTCCACGAGGATGTACACGTTCTTCTTGCCCTCCCACTCGGTCTCGTTGACGAGGGGCACGTCGCTGGCGCCCGAGGACATGGCGCGGGCGGTGGCCTTCCAGTTGATGCGCCGCGGCGGGTCGCCGGGGACGTACTCGCGAAGCTCGCGGAACTCGTTGGTCGCGATGCCCATGCGGGCGAGGTCGCCCTCGGGGAAGGGGCGCCTCGCGCGGGTGCGCAGGTCGCGCGGGATGCGCGCGGGGATGGGGCGCGGCTCGGCGACGATGGTGAGGGGCTCTCCGCGCGAGAGGGGCGGCGTCTCGGCGAGGCCCAGGGGGTGCTGCACGCGGACCTCCACCGGAGGCAGCGTCCACTCGCCGCGCTTGGGGACGAGGACCGAGAAGCGGAGCGAGTGCTCGCGGGCGCGGAAGGGGCTCAGCGTCACGAGGTGGAGGTTGTTGCCCTGGAGGAGGGCGAACTCGTCGGGGAGCGCCTGGTGGACCTCGACGACGCCCAGGCCCCGCGGCGCGCGGACGCTCACGTCGACGACGACGCGGGCGCCGCGGAGCACGCGGTCGGTGTCGACGCGGCGCTCCACGTCAGGGGGCCGGGCGAGGCTGCTGAACGAGAGCACGAGGAAGAGGAACGCCCCCGCTCCGAAGACGGGCCAGTTCCCGAAGAGGAGGCCCGAGGCGGCGAAGAGGATGGCGCCGGCGAGGAGCGTGCGTCCGGTGCGCGTGAGTGCCATGCGCGACCTCACGCCCTGGCCCGGGAGACCGCGGACTGGCCGAAGCGCGCGGGCATCCGCACGCCGGCCATCACCTCGTCGAGCACGTCGGCGACCTTGCGCCCCGCGAGGCTCGCCTCCAGGTGGAGGAGCGTGCGGTGCGCGAGCGCCTCGCGGGCGAACGTCTTCACGTCGTCGGGCGTCACGAAGTCGCGCCCCTGGATGAGGGCGTAGGCGCGCGAGACGCGCAGGAGCGCCAGCGAGCCGCGGGGGCTCGGGCCCACGTCCACGTCCGGGTGCTGGCGGATGGCGCGGACGATCTGCGCCATGTAGCGCACCACCTCGCGGTCCACGAAGACGCCGTTCTCGGCGACCTTCTGCATGGAGACGAACGTCGCGTGGTCCACGGCGGGCGCGAGGTCCCCCGTGGGGTCGTCCTTCTGCCACGAGATGCGCCGCTCCAGGATCTGCATCTCCGCCTCCTCGTCGCTGGGGTAGCCGGTGGTCATGCGCAGCAGGAAGCGGTCCAGCTGCGCCTCAGGAAGAGGATACGTCCCTTCCTGCTCGATGGGGTTCTGCGTCGCGAGCACGAAGAAGGGCGCGATGAGCTTGCGCGTCTCGCCCTCGATGGTGACCTGGCGCTCCTCCATCGCTTCCAGCAGCGCGCTCTGCGTCTTGGGCGGCGCGCGGTTGATCTCGTCCGCGAGGAGGATGTTGGTGAAGATGGGGCCGGGGTGCATCTCGAAGCGCGCCGCGCTGCCGTTCCAGACCTTGGTGCCCAGGATGTCGGCGGGCAGGATGTCGGGCGTGAACTGCACGCGCTTGCTCTCGCACCCGATGGCGCGGGCGAAGCTCTTCACGAGCAGCGTCTTGCCCAGGCCGGGATTGTCCTCGAAGAGGACGTGCCCGTTGGCGAGGGCGGCGGCGAGCAGCTTCTCCGTGAGGCCGCGGTTGCCCACGAACACGGACTCGACGCGGTCAAGGATCTCGTTGGCCTTCGGGTGGGGGAACGTCGTCATTCGGTCAGGCTCCGGGGATCGTGGGTGTCGGGCCGGCTCATCCGGCGCAGCAGGTCGCGGCGCTTGCGCTCCGTCGAGGCGCGCGCCAGCAGGGGTGATATCGATTCGGGGGCTTGGCCCGTGGCGCGGGCGAGGGCCTGGGCGGCGGCGGGCGCGTCGACGCCGGTGCGGGCCCAGCGCTCCAGGGGCGCCGCGTAGCGGCTCGCCTCGGGGTCGGGGAGCGCGCGGACGAGCTGCGCGTGCTTGCGCCAGCCCGGCGTGGGGCGCGGCCGCTCCTCCTTGGGCGCGCGCAGGGCGAGGAGCACCAGCGTCGCGACGACGAGCGCGCCGAAGGGCAGCTCCCAGATGCCCAGGTGCGGGATCATCGAGGAGAGCACGGGGCGCAGCAGGACGTAGGCGAGGCTGACGATCGCCAGCGCGCCCAGGGGGACCAGCCTACTCGCTCGCAAGGGGGGCCACCTCCGGGAGCGCGGACTCGGCATCCAGGTAGGCGAGAAGCTCGCGGCGGCCCGCGACGCGGGGGCCGTAGTCGGCCTCCTCGAAGACGCCCACCAAGCGGCGAGCGACCTCGGGGTCCAGGGAGGCGCTCCGGCCGCGCAGCCATGCCTCGAACTCGCGCGGGCTCACGGGATCGGCGCTCTCGCCCACGCGGCTGGCGCGGAGGGCCAGGTAGCGCCGCTCGATCTCCTCGGCGTAGCGGACGACGCGGAGCGTGCGCGTGCGGCGCGTGACGACGCGGCCGCGGGCGTCGAGCACCTCCGCGCGCACGGGCACGTCGCCGAACGCGTCAGGCACCAGCGCATAGCGCGCGGCGAGCCCTTCCGGCTCCACGTCCTCCATGCGCACCGGCGTGCCCAGCCGCATGCGGTATCCGTCCGGCAAGGGCTCCTCCAGGAACGCGGCCAGCGTCGCGGCCTCGCCCAGCCCGACGACGCCCGCGGCCGCGTCGCGGGGCTCCTCGAAGGAGAGCGTGAGGGGCGGGCCCTCGGAGATGGTGGAGGCGAAGCGCTCGCGCAGGCGGCGCCACGCGACCCACGCCGCCAGCGGCAGCGCGAGGACGAGAAGCCACGCCCACCACGGCAGGTGCAGGAAGCCCGCGGCGGCGCTGACGGCGCCTCCGCAGACCTGGAGCGTGCCGTCGGACTCGGCGGGCATGCGCGTGCCGGTGCCGTTGTAGCGCGCGAGGAACGGCGCCGGCCCGCAGGCGGAGGCCGTGCCCGAGGTCGCGAAGCCGCCCGTGGCGTTGGTGTAGCCGCCGGCCCATCCCGCGGGGCCCTGGAACGCAATGGGGATGCCCACCAGCGCGCCCTTGTCGTCGGTGGCCTGCACGGAGACGCTCCACCCCTTGGAGAGGGGGCCGCCCGTGCTCGGCGCCAGCGCGAGGCGCGTGGGGATCATGAGGCTCCCGTTGAACGCAGGCGCCTTGCGCAGGCCGCCGCCGTGGGCGACGATGCCGAAGGGACCCGGCGTCTGGGCGCTGTCCGCGAAGAGCGTGACGTGGAAGGCGCCATCGGCGTCGACGGGGGCCGAGACGTCCGTGGAGAGCGGGCAGCCGTCGCAAGCGCGCACGAGGAGGCCGCTGAAGGTGAGGTTCACCGGCGCGTAGGCGGCGCCCGCGCGCAGGTAGACGCGGCCGTTGACCTCCAAGGGGGTCGAGCGCACCAGCTGGAGGGTGGCGCCGGGGAACGCGCCGTTGAGGGTGATCGTCTCGTCGAGCACGTCCAGCTCCCCGTCGGCGGAGGAGGGCGAGTAGTAGGGGTTGCCGCCGTACTCCGCGATGACGGTGAGCCGGCCCACCTGGGAGGGGGTGAGGTTGGCGCTGAAGCGGCCGTCGCTGTCCGTGGTGACGGTGAAGGACTGGCCCCCTGCGCTCACGCGGACGCCTTGGTTTGCGACGGGGCCGTTCACCGCGTCCAGGAGCGTGCCGTTGACGAGCACGGGCCGGCC
Source organism: Pseudomonadota bacterium (assembly GCA_021325135.1). Classification (GTDB taxonomy): domain Archaea; phylum Thermoplasmatota; class SW-10-69-26; order JACQPN01; family JAJPHT01; genus JAJPHT01. The sequence continues at coordinate 9,426 of JAJPHT010000034.1, forward strand.
CGCGACGGTGTGGAAGGGGCCTTCGAGGAGGATGTGCGTGCGCGACGTCACGTCCACCTCGGGGTCGCTCCACCCCTCGCCATACGCCTTGCACTGCTCGCGCAGGGGGAGCGAGTGAGCGACGACGTGGTAGTGGCTCGCCTGGAGGCTGAAGGGGAGCTTCCCCGAGAGCGTCCACTGGCCGCGCGCGTCGGAGGTGGCCGTGCCCAGGAGGCGGCCGGGCGAAGTCTTCGTCTCGTTGAGGTAGACCTCAATGCGGTCGCCCATGACGCCCTTGTCGGCGTCGTCGGGCGCGCGCACGACGCCGCCCAGCGTGTAGGGCTGGTCCTTGGCCATGCGCGTCGAGTAGACCGTCACGACGGGCGCCGTCTGGTACGTGCGCATCGGGCCACACGCCTCGGGCGGGGGCGGCTGCGGGTTGTCGGTCCACTTCCAGAGGTGCCACACGTTGTCGCGCTTGATGTGGAGGGCCTCCACCTGGTCGTGGACGCTCGCCACCGTGGGGGCGAGGAGCAGGGCGACCAGGCAGAGGGCAGCGAAGGCGACGAGCGGCCGCAGCAAACGGGCTGCCCGTGGGCGCCACCTGCAAAAGGGTTTGCAGTACGCTCGTCGAAGCGGCGGATCGCGACGCCCCTCGCCTGCCCGCGAGGCGCGGGGTCTTCCTCACCCGTGGGGGAGATCGTTGCGGATGAAGCTCCCGGGCGTCTGGTACGCCAGGTGGATGGGGTTCGCCGTCTTGCTCTCCTTCACCAGCACGGCCTCGCGGAGGTCCGCGGCCACGGCGTCGATGAAGACGCGGCGGCCCACGCGGGCGTAGTCCTGGTCCGTGACGAAGTAGACGTACTGCACGTCGGTGAGCACGTTGACGAGCTCGTTGCCCACGCCGGCGCGCGACTTGAGGAGCACCTGCTCGTCGGCCTCGGCCATGCTGGAGATGGGCAGCCTCAGCGCCAGCGCCTTGTGGGCCGCGTTGCCGGGGCTCTGCCAGGTGGTCCAGCCGAACTCGCGGGCGAGGCGCGAGCGCAGCGCGCCCGCGGCGTCCTTGTCCTCGCGGGCCTGCTCGCGGATGTGGTCGCGCAGGCGCAGCGGCTCCATGCGGACCGTCTTCTCGTCCCCCACGAGGAGGACGTCCTTGGCGTCCTTCACGTCGTCCAGGCTCGCGTAGAAGGCGACCATGGCCAGCTCGTAGTTGTAGTCCGGCTTGGCGCGGGGCACGCGGGCCAGGACGGTCTTGCGGCCGCCCTGCGTCACCACGCGCAGCCCATACTCCCGGGGCAGCTCGGTGCGCGCCGCCGCCAGCGTGGCGGCGTCGACCGGGGGCCCATTGTCAACGAGAAACGGCATCGTGCATCCCTAGCGCCTAAGCAGAGGGATCGAGGCTTGAAGGTGCCGAATTGGAAACGGGCCCCGCGGCGGCCTCAGCGCGGCGCCACGCCGCTCATGGTGGGCGGGAGGATCTGGGGCACGACCCGGTACGCCATCAGGCCTACCTTGCGCCACTGGTCGTTGGCCGCGTCGCGGGCGTTGAGGAAGTAGTCGCGCACGTCGCCGCGCACCGCCGCGATCGCGCCCGCCTGGAGCCCGGTGATGGTCGCCTGGAGCGAGAGCACGGTGTCGAGCACGATGTCCTCGTCGCGCAGGAGGACGGCGGTGGTCTTGGGGACGTTGGCGATGCGGTCCTGGGCGCGCAGGTCCAGGAAGGGGATGCCGGCCTTCTCGAGGATGCGGCGCGGCTTCTCCAGGTTGGGGAGGAGGAAGTCGTCGCGCAGGTCGTCGAGCACGCGCCTCACGTCCTCCGACTGGGCCTGCGCGGCGTAGAGCGCCGTCTTCACGAGGCCCAGCTGCATCGCGTTGTAGGCCTGCTGGAGGGTGGTGATCTCGGCGCTGTTGAGGCGCGTGTCGTCGCCGGCGAGCTTCTCGATGGTTCCCTGGACCTTGTCGATCATCGTCATCGTGGGCCCTCCTTGTGGGCCCGCCTGGACCGGGCGCAAGGGGGATATCGCTGTCGCCTACGCGGCGCGCGCGGGGCTCGGCTGCCCCTTCGGACCTAGACGCCGTTGCTCCCCATGTTCTCGGGGATGTGGCGCGAGTCGACGAGGTCGCTTCTCGCGTAGAGCTGCGCGGTCATGACGCCGCCGTTCCAGTACGACTGCTTGAACTCGCCCACCTTGAGGTAGTCGGGGCCGTAGTCCTCGTTGTACTTCAGCGTCAGGATGAACGCGGGGTGCTTCCCCTCCAGGCAGGTGGGCGGCAGGGGCGAGGCGGGCTTCGTGCAGCCGTAGACGGTGATCTGCTCGGGGTGCGTGAGGTACGCGTAGAAGGCGTACTTGATCGTCCCGCCGTCGACGCCCACCTCGTCGCCGGGGCGCAGGTACGCGTCCATGGCCTCGGCGGCGTGCAGGTCGCTGAACTTCACGGGCGAGAGGAGCACCGCGCCGCACGCCGCGAAGAGGGAGAGGAGCAGGAGCGCGTAGCGGAAGCGCGTGGAGGCGCGGCGCAGGTCCGCCTCGCGCAGCAGGAGCCAGCCCAGCGGCAGCAGGCCGATGACCGTGTAGCGGTGGTTGTCGAACCAGTAGAGGCTGCTCTTCTCGAAGGTCCAGAACATGGACGCGATGACCCAGCCCGTGACCCACACGAGGAAGACCGAGAGCCAGAGCGCGCTGGTCTCCTCCTCGCGGATCCTCTTGGTGGCGGCCCACGACTCGGGGAGGAAGGGGAGGACGTACCAGAGGAGGAAGACGCCGAAGAAGGGGATCTTCGCCAGGAGCGCCGTGCGCCACAGGTCGGGGTGGTCCAGCGCGTAGCCCTGCACGTAGCGCACGTAGCTGCTGGTCTCCCAGTTGGGCACCGTCGCGACGAGGGTCCTCCCGAAGACGTGGAGCGTCTGCGTCTGCCAGCCGAACAGGAGGACGTTGCGCACGGCCCACGCGCCCGCGACGGAGAGGAAGATGGCGATGGCGGCCATGTACCAGACGTTGGTGAACAGCCTCCAGCGCCGGTAGTAGAAGCGCCACAGGAAGCCGCCCGCGCCCGCGATCACGAAGAAGTAGCCGACGCTGCTCTTGGAGAGGTACGCGAGCCCCGCGAAGAGGCCGGCCCACACGATGAAGCGGTCGTCCTTCAGCGAGCGCACGATGGCCCACATGGTGAGGGCGAAGAAGAGGAGCACCATGTTCTCGCTGAAGCCCGTGCCCGTGACCCACACCAGGTGCGGCTCCACGGCGAGGAGGCCCGTGGCCAGCGCCGCGACGCTCCGCCCGTAGAGGTCGCGCGAGCAGAGATAGCACACCAGGAGGGCGCCCAGCGACATGAGGAGCGCCGCGAGCTTCGCCTGCCAGAGGCCGAACCCCACGACGCTGAAGACGAGGCCCAGATAGAGCGGATACGCGGGCGGGTAGTGGTTGCTGAACTGCGGCGCCGTGGGGCCCCACGTGGTGACGTCGCCGTAGGGCATGAGGAACTGGTGGTGGAGCATCCACGCGTGGCCCATGGCGACGTAGGTGTCGCCGTCGCTGCGGAAGTCCATGAAGAAGGGCGCGGCGAGGCGCAGCACGACGCCCGCGGCGAGGGCCGCCAGGCCGATGCGCTCCACGGGGTACGCCTCCAACGCGGCCACGAGGCGCGCCCACCACCGGGCCAGCGCGCCGGGCGTCTGCGTCGGCGCGGGCGCGTCCGCCGCCGGGAAGGCCATGCGCGGGCGACGAGGAGGCCTTCCTTAAGGGTTTCTTCCAGCGGCGGCCTTGCAATGCTACTTCCGTGGCGGGCTCGCTCCCCTCCGCGTGGCGTTGCGCGTCTACCACCACCCCGAGTGCACGCAGCACGAGCCGCCCGAGCCCGGCCACGTGGAGCGCCCGGATCGCCTCCGCGCCGCCATGGACGCCCTGGAGGGCGGCCCCTTCTCCTTCCTCTCGGCGGAGCCCGCCGCGCGCCCCGACCTCCTGGGCGTGCACACCGAGGAGCACGTGCGCCGCGTCGAGGAGGCGTGCCGCAAGGCCGCGTGGCTCGACGCCGACACCTACACCGGCCCGCACTCGTGGGGCGCCGCGCTGCGCGCCGCGGGGCTGGCCCTCGCCGCCGCGCGCGCCGCGGAGGAGGGGCACGCCGCCTTCGCGCTGCCGCGCCCGCCCGGCCACCACGCGACGCGCGAGCGCGCCATGGGCTTCTGCCTCTTCAACAACGTCGCCATCGCCGCGCACGACCTCACCACGCGCGGGCGCCGCGTCGCCGTCGTGGACTTGGACGTGCACCACGGGAACGGCACGCAGGACGTCTTCTACGAGCGCGCCGACGTGCTCTACGTCTCGATGCACGGCTGGCCGCTCTACCCGGGCACGGGCGCGGTGGAGGAGCGCGGCGCCGGGAAGGGCATCGGCCGCACGCTGAACCTGCCCGTGCCCGCCAACACGGGGCACGAAGGGTGGCTGGAGGTGATGGACGCGGCGGTCGTCCCCAAGGTGCGCGACTTCGCGCCGGACGTCATCCTCGTGAGCGCGGGCTTCGACGCCCACAAGAACGACCCCATCGGCAACTGCCTCCTCGTGGGGCAGACCTTCTACGAGTGCGCTCGGCGCCTCCGCGCCGTGCAGCCCCGCATCGCGGCCGTCCTCGAAGGGGGCTACGACCTCGAAGGCCTCGGCGCAGGCGTCGCGGCGACCGCCTCCGCGCTGGCGGGCATCGACTGCCCGGTGCAAGAGGAGATCCCCGCGGGCGTCCGGCCCTGGAAGGAGCTTGAGCCGCGCGTGCGGGCGGCGCACCCGGACCTGGCGTGACCCGGCACAAACTCCATCCCGCCCCACGCGATGCGACGCACCGTGACCTTCCGCCCGCTCGAAGGCGTCCGCGTCCTGGACCTCACGCGCCTGCTGCCGGGGCCGTTCCTCTCGCAGGCGCTCGCCGACCTGGGCGCCGACGTCGTGAAGGTGGAGGAGCCGGAGGCGGGCGACCCCGCGCGCTGGATGCCTCCGGAGGTCGACGGCGTGGGGTTCGGCTTCGCGGCGGTGAACCGCGGCAAGAGGAGCCTCGCGCTGAACCTCAAGGCGGAGGGCGCGGCGGAGGCGGTGCTGCGCATGCTGCCGCGCTTCGACGTGCTGCTGGAGTCGTTCCGCCCCGGCGTCCTGGCGCGCCTGGGCCTTCCGGACCACGCCCTCGCGCAGGCGAACCCGCGCCTCGTGCGCGCGAGCCTCGTGGGCTACGGCCCCGGCCCGCTGCGCGACGCCCCCGGGCACGACCTCAACTACGAGGCGGTCGCGGGCGTGCTCGCGCTCCAGGGCGACCGCCGCGGGCCCGTCGCGAGCGCCGTGCCGGTGGGCGACATGGCCGGCTCGCTCTACGGCCTCGCGGGAGTCCTGGGCGCCCTCTTCGAGCGCGAGCGCACCGGCAAGGGGCGCCACGTCGAGGTCGCCTTGGCCGACGCCGCGCTGGCGTTCAACGCGCTCAACCTCCACCGCGAGCTGCCCCCGCGCGGCGAGGACGAGCTCACCGGCGGCGTCCCGGGCTATCGCCTCTACCGCTGCCGCGACGGGCGCTTCCTCGCGCTGGCCGCCCTGGAGCCGCGCTTCTGGTCCCTTTTCTGCGAGGCCGTCGCGAAGCCCGACCTCCTCCCGCTGCACCGGGAGCGCGCGCGGGGCGCCCACCTGGAGGTGGAGGCGCTGCTCGCCTCGCGCCCCCTCTCCGAGTGGGTGGACCTCCTGGGCAAGGCCGGCGTCCCCGCGACGCCCGTCCTGGAGCCCGCCGAGGCCTTGGCCCTCTTCCCGCGTTACGAAGGCGCCCCCGGCCCCGGCTCGCCCCTCACCCACCGCCCCGCCCGCGGCAAGCCCCCCGCCCTGGGCGAGCACACCGACGAGGTCCTCCAGGACGCGGGCTTCTCCGCCGCGGAGATCGACGCGCTGCGCGCCTCCGGGGCCTTGCCTGCCAAGGGGTAAGCCCCTCCTTCGGAGCCCAAGCAGAGGGGAGCCCCTGCGTCTGAGGGCCCACGCCCCGCGACGAGGAGATGCCCACCTGCGCGGCTCGCGGAGATGATCGCCTTCGTGCCGCACGATCATCAAGTCCAAGGGATCCCCGCCGAAGGCGAGCCGCGGTGCGGTGGGGCCGGAGGCCCCACGTCGCCGGGGTCGGGCGCGAAAGCCTTTTCAGCGGACGCCCCGTCCCCGGCCTCGGATGGCCAAGCTTTCCCCCGCCGTCCGCGACACGCTCGTTCTGGTCGCGGTCTTCGCCGTTCTGCTGGGCGGTCTCTACGCGTACACGGGCACGTGGCCCCCCGCCGTCATCGTGGAGAGCGGGAGCATGATGCACGCGGACTCGGAGGTCACCTACGGCCGCATCGGCACCATCGACCCCGGCGACCTGGTGCTCGTCAAGAACGTGAAGGGTCCCGACGACGTCCTCACGCAGATGGAGGCGGGGCGCACGCACTACGGAAAGTCGGGCGACGTCATCGTCTACTTCCCGGCCAACGACCGCACGCACACGCCCATCATCCACCGCGCCGTGGCCTACGTGGTGGTGGACAACTCCAGCGGCTCCAACCAGTATTACGTCCGCTGGGCGGACAACACGGACTGCGTGGGCGGCGCGGTGAAGGTCGCCAACAAGGCGTTCGACGGCGGCGCGTCGCACTCCTGGTGCGTCTACGACTCCAAGGGCGTCTACATCCCCGACGTCCCCGTCGCGAGCTTCGCCTCGACGCCGCAGAACCCGCGCCCCTACGTCCCGGCGCGCACGGGCTTCCTCACCAAGGGCGACAACCCCACCACCAACACGCAGACGGACCAGCTCTCGGGCCTCTCCCACGACGAGCACGGCGCGTCGAGCCCCGTGCAGATGGCGTGGATCGAGGGCAAGGCGCGCGGCGAGCTTCCCTGGCTGGGCCTCATCAAGCTCAGCCTCGCGGGCCACCCCAACGAGGCCTCGCCCCCCAAGGCGTGGGTGAAGATCGGCAGCGCCTTCGCGCCCAAGGACCTCTGGGTCATGCTGGGCCTCTCGCTCTTCGTCCTCGTGGGCGTGCCGCTCCTCTACGACGGCTACAAGGCGATCCAGACGCGCCGCGGCAAGGCGGGCGCCCCGGGCGCCCCCGTCGAGGTCACCGGCAGCGGCACGGGCCCTTCGGACATCCAGCTGAGTTGGAAGCCCCCCACGACGGGCGCGCCGCCCGCGAGCTATCACGTCTACCGCGGCGCCAACCGCGTGGGCACGACGCAGGAGCCCCGCTTCACCGAGTCGGGCCTTCAGCCCGGCGTCAGCTACCTCTACGCGGTGAGCGCCGTCGACGCGAAGGGCGTCGAGGGCCCGCGCAGCCCGCTGGTCAGCGTCGCCACCGCGCCCCCCGCGCCCGCCACGGGCGGCTGAGGAGCGGAGGGTGGCGCGCGCCCTGCGCGACGCGCTGGCCGTCCTGGCCGCGCTCGCGCTCCTCCTTGCGGGCCTCTACGCGTACACGCACACGTGGCCCCCGGCGGTCATCGTGGAGAGCAGCAGCATGCGGCACGCGCAGGGGCCCTTCGGCCGCATCGGCACCATCGACCCGGGCGACCTCGTCGCGGTGAAGGCCGTCTCCTCGCCCGACGACGTGCAGACCATGGTGGAGGGCGGCCGCTCGCGCTACGGCCTCCCCGGCGACGTGCTCGTCTACTTCCCGGCCAACGACCGCGCGTCGACGCCCATCATCCACCGCGCCATCGCCTACGTCGTCGCGCAGGGGGAAAGCTATCGCGTGCGCTGGGACCCCGACGCGCCCTGCGTCGGGGGCGCCGACAAGGACGGCTCGTGGTGCGTCTACGGCTCCTCGGGCGTGACGCTGCCCGTGATCGGCCTCGCGGACTACCGGCCCGCCGCGACGGGGTTCATCACCAAGGGGGACAACCCCGCGACCAACGCCGACGCGGACGTGGTCAACGGCATCAGCCACGACGCGCGCGGGCGGCCCAGCATCGTGCGCCCCGAGTGGGTGGAGGGCAAGGCGCGCGGCGAGCTTCCCTGGCTGGGCCTTGTGAAGCTCGCCATCGCGGGGCACCCCAACGAGCAGGACCCGCCCGCGTCCTACGTCACCATCGGCTGGGCCTCGGCGCCCGGCGACCTGTGGATCATGCTCGTGGTGCTCCTGGTGGTGCTCATCGGCGGGCCCCTGGTGGGGGACCTCGTCGCGGCGCGGCGGGGCAGGGAGAAGTAGGCGCCTCAGGGCGTCTCGTCCAGGAGCAGGAGCTTCCCCTTCGTCGTGACGTTCACGGCGCCCTCGATGCCCAGGAGCGCGCGCGCCTCGGGCGTGTGGAGCCCCTTCACGCGGGCGAGGTCCGCGCTGGAGAGCTCCGACACCGCGCGCGCCACGGGGCGCCCCTCGCACACCACCGTGACGACGCTCTCCACGTCGAAGGTGCCCGAGACGCCGGTGACGCCCGCGGGCAGGAGGTGCTTGCCGGCGGCGAGGGCGCGCGCGGCGCCCGCGTCCACGTGGACCTCGCCCTCGGCGCGGGCGAGGAGGAGCCAGCGGCGCGCGCCCGACTCCCGCGAGCGCGGCGCGAAGCGCGTGCCCAAGGGCTCCCCCGACATCAGGCGCCTCAGGACGTGGGGCTCACGGCCTGCGGTGATCACGACCGCGCAGCCGTTCTCCATGGCCAGCGCCGCGGCCTCCAGCTTGCTGGCCATGCCTCCGCGGCCGCCGCTGCTGGTCTTCGCCCCCGCCATGGCGCGCACCTCGTCGTCCACCTCGTCGACGACGGGCACGAGGGCGGCGCCGGGCGTGCCGGGGGGCTTGGTGTAGAGGCCCTTCACGTCGCTGAGGATCACGAGGAGGTCGGCCTCCATCTTGGTGGCCACCAGGGCGCTGAGGCGGTCGTTGTCGCCGAAGCCCGCGTCGATCTCGCTGATGGAGACGGTGTCGTTCTCGTTCACCACGGGGAGGATGCCCATCTCCAGGAGCTTGGCCATGGCCTCGCGCATGTGGAGATAGCTTTCCCGCGCCGCGAAGGTGTGGTACGTGAGGAGCACCTGCGCGACGTGCTGCCCGCGGCGCGCGAAGGCGGCGGCCCAGTCCTGCATGAGGCGCGCCTGCCCCACGGCCGCGCACGCCTGGCGCACGCGCACGTCGCGCGGCCGCTCCTTGATGCCCAGGATGTGCCGCCCCGTGCCGATGGCGCCCGAGGTCACGAGGATGACGTCGTGCCCCGCGTCGCGCAGGTCGCAGATCTCGTCCGCCAGCGCGGCCATGTACCACGGGTCGGGGCGGTCGAGGTCGCCGTTGAGCGTGTTGGTGCCGACCTTCACGACGATGCGCTGCCGCTTCGCGGGCACGCGGCGCGATCCGGCTTCAGGGCCTTGAACCTGGCGCGGGCCATCGCGGCGCGAAGGACGCCTCGGGGGCCGGCGCAGGCTCCTCCGTCTCCAGCCCCCTTGCGAGGGCGATGATCGCGAGGCCCGCGGAGAAGAGCCCCGTGGCGACCGCCTCGGCGACGAGGACGCCCACGACGAGGGGCCGGGACGCGGCGTCGAGCGCGGGGAGCGCCGCATAGAGCGCGCCGTCCAGGGCGATCCCCGCCAGCGAGACGGCGAGGCCGGCGCGGCGCGCGACGCCCGCGGCGGGGCCGCGCGCGGGGGTGGCGGCGAAGAGCAGGAACGCGGCCGCGAGCCGGAGGATGGCCACCGCGGCGCCGTACCTCGCGACGCCGAAGAAGGTCCTGGACGCGGGCGGGACGAGGGCCAGGGTGAGGACCATGGCGGCGTAGGCGGCGCCCAGCCCCAGCGCGAGGGGCGGGATCGGCTCCTGGCTCGCGCGGGCGGAGCGCCACAGCGCGAGGAGGATCCCGGCGACCGCGCCCAGGTCGAGGAGCCTCAGAGAGGGGTCCTCGCCCGGGAACGCCCCGAAGGAGAGCGTCGCGGGCACGAGGGGGAGGGCCAAGGCGAGGACGACAAGGCCCCACCACGGGTCGCGCCGCGCGCGGGCCGGCTCCGCGAGGCTGGCGCCCACGAGCAGGTTGGCGATCCAGTACGCGACGATGGAGGACGAGAGGAGGGCGAGCCCGCCGTCGGGCTGGAGCCGCCCGGCCACGCTGAAGGCCACGGAGGTCGCCGTCGCGACGAGGGCGCCCACGGCGAGGGGCCGCGCAAGGGACCGGGCCGTCACGCGCAGGCAAGCGGCTTCGGTGTTACGAACCTTGCGTCCGCCGGAGGCTCAGATCGTGGGCGACCTCATGGGTCTCCCGTCCCGCGCGGCCGCGATGGAGTCCGCCAGGTCGTCGAAGCGGTAGGACCCCTCGTGGCGCGCGCCGTTCACGAAGAAGGTCGGCGTGCCGTTGACGCCGCTGCGCACGCCGCCCAGGAAGTCCGCGCGCACGCGCTCGCGCACCGTGGACGACCGCGCGTCCTCCTCCAGTTGCATGACGTGGAGCCCCAGCGCCTCGGCGTGGGCAAGAAGATCGGAGGGCTCCAGCGCGTCCTGGCTCTCGTAGAGCCGGTCGTGCATGGGCCAGAAGCTCCCCTGGAGGGCCGCCGCCTCGGCCGCAAAGGCCGCGTCCTGGGCGTGCGGGTGGATGCTCGCGAGGGGGAAGTTGCGGAAGGCGAAGCGCAGCTCCTCGGGGAAGCGCGCCTGGAGGTCCTTGACCACATAGTACGCCTCGCCGCAGAAGGGGCACTCGTAGTCGCCGTACTCGACGAGCGTGACCGGCGCGTCGGGCGGCCCCTGGAGGTGGTCGTCCGGGCTCACGGGCGCGCGCAGACGGCCCATGAGGAAGGGCGCGCTCACGCGATCACCTTCCTGGGCAGGCCTTCCAGGGCGTGGAGGACGCCGTCCGCGCCGGGGTTGACGCCGATGGGCGAGACGTGGCTCCAGCGGACGACGCCCTCCCCGTCGAGGACGAAGAGCGCGCGCTCGGAGGTCCCGTCGGGCAGGCGGTAGACGCCGTAGCGCCTCGCCACCTCGCCCTTGGGCTCGAAGTCCGCCAGGAGCGGGAAGCGGAGCCTGCGGTCCTTGGCGAAGGCCGCATGGCACCAGGCGCCGTCCACGGAGACGCCGAGCACCTGCGCGTCGCGCTTCTTCATCTCGGGGAGGACCTCGTTGTAGACGACCAGCTGGTCGGCGCACACGGGGCTCCAGTCCGCGGGGTAGAACACCAGCACGACGGGCTGGCCGCGGAAGTCGCTCAGGGAGACCTGCTCGTCGGGCGTGGCGCGGAGGGTGAAGTCGGGCGCCTCCATGCCTGGAGGCAAGGGTGCGGAGCGCGGAGGGGGCGGCAAGGGAAGGGCTCCTTCGCGCCAGAGGCGCCGCCCCTCGTGCATGCGTGTTGTGGCCCGCGCCTCGGCCGCGCCCGGTCAGCGCGTCTCCAGCGGATCGCCCGGAGGAAGCGGCTCGTGGCGGAACGGCCGCGGGCTCGCCCCCTGGTAGGGCGCCGCGGTGTGCCCCTCGCCCACGAGGACCCACTTGGTCGTCGTGAGGCCGTCGAGCCCCACGGGGCCGCGCGCGTGGACCTTGCTCGTGCTGATGCCCACCTCGGCGCCCAGGCCGTAGCGGTAGCCGTCGGCGAAGCGCGTGCTGGCGTTCACGAAGACGCCCGCGCTGTCGACGCCCGCGACGAAGCGCCGCGCGGACTCGGGGTCGCGCGTCACGATGGCGTCGGTGTGCTTCGAGCCGTGGCGGTTCACGAACGCGATGGCCTCCTCCACGTCGCCCACGACGGCGAGGCTCACCGTCATGTCGCCCCACTCGCGGCCGTAGGCGCCTTCGCCCTCGCGGATCTCGACGCCCGCCTTGCGCAGCGCCTCGGTGAGCGCGGGGAGCAGCGCGGGCGCGGCGTCGCGGTGCACGAGGATGCACTCCGCGGCGTTGCACGCGCTGGGGCTGTCCACCTTGGCGTCCAGCGCGATGGCGATGGCCTGGCGCGGGTCCGCGGTCGCGTCGAGGAAGACGTGGCAGACGCCCTCGGCGTGACCCAGCACGGGGATGCGCGTCGAGGCCTTGACGTGCTTCACGAACGCGGAGGAGCCGCGCGGGATCACGAGGTCCACGAGGTCGTCGTGGGCGAGGAGCGCGTTGGCCTCGGCGCGGCCTTCGAGAAGCTGCACGGCGTCCTTGGGGATGCCGGCGGCCTCGATGGCGGCGCGGATGGCGTCCACGATGGCGCGGTTCGTGCGCTCCGCCTCGGCGCCCCCCTTGAGGAGCACGGCGTTCCCGCTGCGCAGCGTAAGGGCGGGGATCTGGACCGCGGCGTCGGGGCGCGACTCGAACACGCACGCGACGACGCCCAGGGGCGCGGTGACCTGCGAGAGTCGCAATCCGTCGTCCAGGAGCGTCGCGCGCAGCGTGCGCCCCACGGGGTCCGGGAGCGCGGCCACCTGGCGCACGCCCGCGAGGGTGAGGGAGAGCTTCTCGGGGGTGAGCTTGAGCCGTGATAGCAGAGGCGCGGCGAGGCCGTCGCGCTGCGCGGCGGCGACGTCCTCGGCGTTGGCGTGGAGGATGGCGTCGCGTCGGCGCTCCAGGCCCCCGGCCAGGGCGAGCACCGCGGCGGCGCGCGTGGCGTCGCTGGCGCGCGCGAGCTTCAGGGCCGACTCGCGGGCCCGCTCCGCCTTGGCGCGCACGAAGTCCATGCGTCGCGATGCGGCCTCCGGGGGCATCAACGCTGCGGGTCTCCGAACCACCGCTCCAGCCGCTCCGCCTCGAAGCGGTGCTTCCCTTCCAGGCTTGCCTTGCTCGGAGGCTTCGCGGCGACGATGGGCTGGGGCGTCGCGTAGAAGTCGCCCGCGACCTCAGTGCCCATCCCGTCGCCAAGCTCCAGGTAGCAGAGCCCCTTGCCGTCGAAGCGCGCGTCCTCGCCGGCGAGGCGCTGCGCGACGACGCGGCCCTCGCCCTCGGCCATGACGCCGGCCTTGACCAGGGGCTTGCCGTTGGCGAGCTTCACCGCGTTGCAGTCGCCCACGGCCCAGACGTCGGGCAGGGGCGTGGCCAGCGTCGCGGGGTCCGCGGGGGCCCAGCCTCCGAAAAGCTGCGCCACGAGCGGGGGCGGCTTGTGGGGCGGGACGGCGGCCAGCAAGTCGAACGCCTCCTTGCTGCCGTCCGCGAAGACGACGCGCCCGGGCTCGACATGCGCGACCTGCTTCCCGTTGAGGACGCGCACGCCGCGCTCCTCCACCCAGCCGCGGATCGTGTCGCCGCACTCCTTGCCCGCGATGGGGATGGGCTGCGGCTCGGGCGAGGCGATGGCGACCTCCGCGCGCACGCCGCGCCTCTCTAGGAAGGACTTCGCCAGCATCGCGGCCTCGTAGGGCGCAGGCGGGCACTTGAACGGCATCGCCGTCACGAGGAAGAGGACCTTCCCTCCGCGCAGCGCCGCGAGGTCGCCGTGCAGCGCCGCGACGCCCTCCTTCGCGTACAGGTTGCGCGCGTGCTGCGCGAGGCCGGGCACTTCCTCGGGCGCCAGGCGCGCGCCCAGCGCGAGCACCAGGCGGTCGTACGCCACATCGGCCCCGCCGATGCGCGCGCGCTTCGCCGCGGGGTCCACCGCCTCCGCGCGCGCCTGCACGACGCGCACGCCGTGGCGCGCCACGTCCGCGATCGCGCGCTCCCCCTCGCCCGCGCGCCGCCGCCCGTCGAGGACCCACAGCTTCGTCGCCCCCATGAGGAACGTCGAGCGCTCGTCCACCAGCACCACGTCCTCGTCGGGCCGGAGGCGCTTCAGCCGCGTGGCGGCCTCCAGGCCCCCGAACCCCGCGCCCAGGATGAGCGTGCGCATGCGCGGCCCAGAAGCGCGGCGCGCTACAAAGCTTCATGCGACGGCAACGCGAGCGGCCCCCGTCCATGGGCGTCGACGACGAGCACCTCCTTCGCATGCTCCGCGAGGTGGAGGACGTGGAGGACGCCATCGACGAGGCGGCCCGCGAGGCCCCGCCCTCGGCCGACGAGGAGCTCGACCCCTGCCCCTGGTGCGGCGAGCCCGCGCAATACCTCGGCGAATGCGCCGTCTGCGGCGAGGCCGGCTGCCTGCCCAAGGACCTCTGGACGCCCGGCGAGCCCGACCCCTGCTTGACGCTGTGCGTGCGCTGCGCGCGGAACATCCACCTCGGGTGCAGCGTCGAGGACGAGGCGGGCAATCCCCGCTGCGAGCGGTGCCAGATCTGAGGGCCCTTCGCCGCGAAGCCCTACTTCCCCTTGAACTCGGGCTTCCGCTTCGCGAACATCGCGGACACGCCTTCCAGCACGTCGTCCGTGCTCACCAGCACGCCGAACGCGTTGGCCTCCATCTCCATGCCCGCGTTGATGTCGGTCGTGGAGGAGGCGTTCAGCAATTGCTTCGTGGCCTTCAGCGCGAGGGGCGCGCGGCTGGCGACCTCGGCGGCGAAGGCCTTCGCGTCGCGGGCGAACGTCTCGTTGGGATAGACCGCCGTGACGAGGCCCCACGCCTGGGCCTGCCGGGCGTCGAAGCGCTTGCCCACGAGGGCGATCTCCTTGGCGCGGGCGAGGCCCACGAGCTTGGGGAGGCGCTGCGTGCCGCCCATGGCGGGGAGGAGCCCAAGCGTGACCTCGGGTAGGGCGAACTCCGCCCGCGCCGCCGCGACGCGCAGGTCGCACGCCAGCGCAAGCTCGAAGCCGCCGCCCAGGGCGAGGCCGTTCACCGCGGCGACGACGGGCTTGGCCATCTTCTCGATCTCCAGGCACATGCGGTGCGCCTGGCGCACCGTCTCGCTGGCGACGGCGGGCGTGACGCCGGTGGCCTCGGCGAGGTCGGCGCCCGCGCAGAACGCCTTCTCGCCGCTGCCGGTGAGAAGCACGGCGCGCACGCGCTCGTCGCGGTCCATCTGGCGCAGCGCGTCGCGAAGCTCGCGGATGAGGTCGGGGCTGATGGCGTGGAGGCGGTGCGGCCGGTCCAGCGTGATGGTGCCCACCTTCGCCTCCGCGTCGACCGCGAGGAGGAGCGTCTCGTGCTCGCGTTTTCCTGGGGTGGCGGCGGCGCGCGGCGCGTGGTCGTGGAAGCCGCGCCCCGCCTTCTTGCCGGTGCGCCCCTCCTCCACCATCTCCAGGAGAAGCTCGTAGGGCTCCGCCAGCGCGTGGCCGGTCCGCTCCTGCATCGCGTAGAGCGCCTTCACCACCTCGTCGACGCCCACCTCGTCGGCCCACTCCAGGGGGCCCTTGGGGAACGCGAGCCCCTGGCGGCAGGCAAGATCGATGTCAGCAGCGGTGGCGACGCCCTGCTCCAGGAGCTTCGCGGCCTCGTTGGCCACGAGGGCCATGACGAGCGCGGGGTCGAACCCCTTGGCCAAGTCCGGCGTGAGCGCGACGTCGGCGCGGCCGTCCTTCCACGCGTAGAAGCCGCGCCCGGCCTTCTTGCCCAGGAGCCCCTTCTCCACGAGCGCGCGCATGGAGACGCCGGGGCGGTACGCCTCGCCCAGGCGGTTCGCCATGTAGTCGCTGGCGTGCACGCCCACGTCGAGGCCCGTGTAGTCCGCCAGCTCGAAGGGCCCCATGGGGAAGCCCGCGCGGAAGCGCATCGCGGCGTCGATGGCCTCCTTGTCGGCGATCTTCGCCTCCGCGGCGAGGACGCCCGCGCCGACCCACACGCAGACGAGGCGGCTCGTGACGAAGCCCGGCGTGTCCTGCGCGAGCGTCACGGGGGTCTTCCCCAGCTTCGCCACGACGGCCTGCGCGGTGGCAAGCGCCTCCGGGCTCGTGGCGGGGCCGGGGATCAGCTCCACGAGGTCCATGAGGAGGACCGGGTTGAAGAAGTGCATGCCCACGAGGCGCGAGGGGTCGCGCAGGCTGGCGCCCACCTCGCGGATGCGCATGGCGCTGGTGTTGGTGGCGAAGACCGCGCGGGGCGAGGCCGCGTTCTCCGCCTCCACGAACACTCGCTGCTTGAGGTCCAGCCGCTCGGGCACGGCCTCGATGATGAGGTCCGCGGGCCCCACGGCCTCCACGAGGTCGGTCGTCGTCCGGATGCGCGCCATGGCCGCGTCGGCGGCCTCCCGGGTGAGACGGCTCCTGGCGACGAGCTTGTCGAGGCTCGCCCGGATGGCGCCCTTCGCCCGCTCCAGCGCGTCGGGCGCCACGTCCCGAAGCCGCACGTCGAAGCCGCGCATCGCCGCAAGCTCCGCGATGCCGTGCCCCATGTCGCCCGCGCCGAGCACCGCGAGGGTGCGCACCTCAGTCATGGGGGCCGCGAGCGCAGGGGCCGGGGAAAAGCGTTGGCCAAAGCGGGGGGTTCGGGGGGCGGCAGCCCCTGACGTTTCGGCCGTCTGCTTGACGTGATTTCACGTCAGGGGGCTGCGCCCCCCGAACCCCCCGCTTTTGGCGGCGCTGCGGCGCCGCCGGACGACGACGTTTTCCTGCGGCCTACGGCACCAGCGTCACGGGCACGTTGGCCAGCTGCGCGATCTGGCTCGCGTTGGGGCCCACGTCGGCCTCGGGCCCCTCGTAGGACTTGACGCCCAGGAGGATCTCGGTCGCCTTGTGGTCGCGGGCGGCGGCGAGGATCGCCTCCACGGGGGAGCCCTTGCGGACCTCGCCTTCCGCCTTGGCGCCGGCCTTGCGCGCCTCCGCGATGACCTCGGCGAGGCGCTGGCGCGTGTGGTCCTCGAAGGTGCCCGCCATGGTCTCCGGGAGCTCGACGCCGGCGGGCATCATGCGGGCCAGCGAAGACTTGCTCACCGTGGGCGGGATCACGGAGACGACGATCATCTCGTCCCCCATGCCCGTCGCGCGGGCGAGGGCGCGCTCGAACGCGCGACGCGCGGGCGGGGATCCATCATAGCCGACGAGGAGGCGGGCCATCGAAGGGGGATGGCGGTCCGGGATTCAAGCGTTGCGCTTCCCTGCGCACCGCCACCGAGGGGCCCGCAAGGGGGAGAGAGGACCCGGGGCCGCGATGCGCAGATCTGCGGCATGGGTGCCCCGGAAACGAGCCGCAGGTGGAGGGTTCAGGCCCTCCGGAATGCGATCACAGCTTTCCACCACAACGTAGTTCCTCAAGACGAGGGATCGAGCGGCGCCGCCCCGAGGCGGAGGTTGTGGAACCATGGCGATCTGGAAGACGATGACGGTGATGGCGGCGGCGCTGGCGTTGGCGGGAGGCTCTTTCGTGGCGCTGGCGGACGACCGGGACAGCTACATCTACAACGGCCAGCCCCCCGGCTGCTCGGCCGCGGGAGCCCCTTCGCCCGCAGACGCCTGTCCGCCGGGGAACGGAGGCGGCGACGCGTGCCCCAACGCGCTCCCGCAGGAGTTCCACACCTACGTCGTGGGCACCACGGCGCGCGCCCACGTGGAGGACACGGGCGGCATCGCCGCGGGCGGCTTCAGCGTGTTCGACACGAACACGGCGGACTGCAACGGCGACGGGATCCCCTTCGACAGCGACGGCGACCCGGACGCCGGCATCGGCGGCGGCTTCCTCCCCCAGGGAGTCTCGACGGAGGCGTGCGGGTTCAAGCCGCACCACGAGGGGGACACGTTCGCCGTGAGCGACTTCGCCTTCTCCGAGGTCTACTTCGTGGTCGCGGGCAACGACGTCGACCGCGCGAGCCCGGACGTCTGCGGCGGCGACGGCCTCGTCACGCCGGACGTCGACGCGGGCGACTGGTTCGAGGTGTGCGAGAGCCAATGCACGCTCCCCGGCACGTTCGTCAACACGAACGCCTGCCTGGCCTGCGCGGTGCCCGAGGTGGGCGGCGCGGACGGCGGCGTCTACGTGTTCGTGGACCCCACCTTCGAGGCCGAGGACGGGAGCGCGGAGGCCCACGGCGCCTCGACGGGCATCATCTTCCAGTTCCAGTCCCCGTGAGGCCCGGCGGCCGGCGCCGCCCGAGGCCGAAGGCTTTTTGAGCGGCGCCCCGTCATGCTTTCCGGCATGACGGACGACGTGCAGGCCGCCAGGAAGCGCTGGGAGGAGACGACCCTCCGCAAGACGCTGGAGAAGGCCCCCGAGCGCCGCAAGGAGTTCGTCACCACCAGCAGCAAGCCCGTGGAGCGCCTCTACGGGCCCTGGAACCTCCAGGGCTTCGACCACGACCGCGACCTGGGCTACCCGGGCGAGTTCCCCTTCACGCGCGGCGTGCAGCCCACCATGTACCGCGGCCGCCTCTGGACGATGCGCCAGTTCGCGGGGTTCGGCACGGCGGAGGAGACCAACGAGCGCTTCAAGTTCCTCCTCTCGCAGGGGCAGACGGGCCTCAGCACCGCGTTCGACTTCTGCACGCTCCAGGGGTTCGACTCGGACCACCCGTGGAGCAAGGGCGAGGTGGGCAAGGTGGGCGTCGCCATCGACACCGCCGCCGACATGGAGACGCTCTTCGCGGACATCCCCCTGGACCAGGTCAGCGTGAGCATGACCATCAACGGCCCCGCCCCAATCGTGTGGGCCATGTACCTCGCGGCGGCGGAGAACCGCGGCTTCCCGCTGGACCGGCTCAGCGGCACCACCCAGAACGACATCCTGAAGGAGTACCAGGCGCAGAAGATGTTCATCTTCCCGCCCGCGCCCTCGCTGCGCCTCGTGCTGGACACCTTCGAGTTCGGCAGCCAGCGCGTCCCCCAGTGGAACACCATCAGCATCTCGGGCTATCACATCCGCGAGGCGGGCTCGACCGCGCAGCAGGAGCTCGCCTTCACGCTGGCCAACGGCATGACCTACGTGCGCATGGCCAAGGAGCGCGGGCTCGACCCCGACGAGTTCGGGCCGCGCCTGTCGTTCTTCTTCAACTCGCACAACGACTTCTTCGAGGAGATCGCGAAGTTCCGCGCCGCGCGCCGCATCTGGGCGAAGTTCATGCGCGACGAGATCGGCGCGAAGAACCCGCGCGCGTGGCTGCTGCGCTTCCACACGCAGACGGCCGGCGTCTCCTGCACCGCGCAGCAGCCGGAGAACAACATCGTGCGCACGACCGTGCAGGCCCTCGCCGCCGTGCTGGGCGGCACGCAGAGCCTCCACACCAACAGCTTCGACGAGGCCCTGGCGCTCCCCACCGAGAAGGCGGTGCGCATCGCGCTGCGCACGCAGCAGATCCTCGCCCACGAGAGCGGCGTCGCCAGCACCATCGACCCCCTGGGCGGGTCGTACTACGTCGAGAGCCTCACCAACGAGATGGAGGAGGCCGCGAACCGGTACTTCGACCAGATCGAGAAGATCGGCGGCGTCGTGGCCGGCATCGAGAAGGGCTGGTTCCAGATGCAGATCGCCGACGCCTCCTACCGCTACGTGAAGGAGATCGAGAAGAAGGAGCGCGTCATCGTGGGCGTCAACGACTACGTGACCGAGGAGGAAGAGGTCCCGCCCCTCCTCAAGGTCAGCGAGGAGTCGGAGCGCCGCCAATTGGAGCGCCTCGCGGACGTGAAGCGCCGCCGCAGCCAGAAGAAGGTGGACGACGCGCTCCACGCGCTCACGAGGGCCTGCGAGAAGGAGGGCGAGAACCTCATGCCCCACCTCATCGCCGCCGCGCACAGCTACGCCACGCTGGGCGAGATCCGCGAGGCCATGGTCAAGGTCTACGGCGAATACAGGGAGCCCGCGCTGTACTAGTCCAAACGGCCTTGCGCATCCGCCAGGCTGCGCGCCGGGCGCGCTCATGCGGCGCGCCCCCGCTGGGTCCTGCGCATGCGCTCCCGCGTCCTGCTCCTCGCCGTCGTCCTCGGTCTCGCCGTCCTCGCTGTGCCCAGCTTCGTCCCGGGCTCCCCCGTGGGCACCGCGTCCGCGTACTGCGCGGTCCTCCTGCCCGACGGCGGCTGCACGAACCCCTGCTTCGTCGCCGCGGGCGTCGTGCACGCCGTGGACCCGAAGCAGCCCGTCTTCTGCCCCGAGTGAGCCGCCACGAGGCCTGCGGGCCCCCTCTTTTCCCGCCCCCTTCAAATTGTCCACGCGGGGCCCTAAGGGAGGGGAGAAGGACGATGGAGCGGCTCCGCGAGGACGTGTGGAAGGCCGGCCTCGCGCCGGGCGAAGCCGGAGAACCTGAGGACGCTCCTGCGCCAGCCCGTCAAGCCGGCCGGCGAAGGGCAGGCGTGAGCCTCAGAGGTAGGGGCCCGGGCAGATGGGGCCGTAGGGGCAGAACACGTAGGGCAGCTCGCAGCCGGCGTGGGTCGTGGGCGTCGTGCCCTCCTGGCACTCGATGAGGATGATGCCCGTGCAGAGCGTGCCGCAGCCGCCGCCCGCGTAGACGGGGGCGCCGTCCACGTCGCAGCGGGCGTCGACGCCGGAGACGGCGACGGTCTGCGAGCAGGTCACGGGGGCGATCGCGCCGGCGAGGGGCGTGAAGGCGAAGGCGCAGAGGGAGAGGGCGAGGGCAAGGGCAAGGTGGGTGGTCCGCAAGGAGATGCCTCCGGGCCACGCACGGTGGCCCGGCTGCAAGAACCCGCCGCCTCAGAGGACGCAGCTCTCGGAGGGCGTGATGCCGGAGACGCCCTCGCGGCAGTAGGCCACGGTGGGGCCCGAGCCGACGTGGTAGAAGAACAGGTTGTAGCCGTCCTTGTTGCAGTCGATGGTCGCGCCCACCTGCTGGACGGACTCCCAGCAGTAGACGTTGATGCTGATCTGCGCCTGGGCGGGGGCAAGGACGGGCAGGGCGAGGAGCGCGAGAAGGAGGGCGGCGAGCGCGCGGAGGGCGGCCAAGGGAACCGCGCGCCCACGCCTCCTGCGCCCCCTTCCGCGCTTCGCCCGAGCATCCGGGAGGGTGCAGTCGCGCCACGAGGCTTTTCCGGCGCCGGTCCCATGGCGCTGAACGTGTCCGGCAACCTCGACCTCCTGGAGGAGGCCTGCGCCGCCCTCCCCCACACGACGCGCGCCATGTTCGGCGGCCACGGCCTCTTCGCGCCCAACGGGGGGATGTTCGCGGGGATCGTGGACGACGACAGGATCATCCTGAAGCTCGCGCCCGAGGGGCCGCGCGCGGAGCTGGTCGCGCTGGGTGGCGAGGCGTGGACGTACCGCAGCAAGATGGGCGCCGCCACGATGCAGGAGTGGATCCTCGTCCCCGAGGCGTTCTACGACGAGCCGCGCACGCTGGCCGAGTGGGCCCGCCGCGCGCACTCCCTGGCGCCGGCCAAGAAGGCGAAGGCCGCGAAGAAGGCGGCCAAGAAGGCGCCCGCGAAGAAGGGCGCGAAGAAGCGCTAGCCCTTCGGGACGCGCCCCAGCCTGTGCAGCCAGAGCGCCATGTCGAAGTGGACCTCGTTCACGACGATCTCGCGCCCGCGCAGGAGGACGAGGTCCATGCCCTTGAGGTCCAGGGGCTCGCCCTGGGGCAGCGGGATGCGCGCGCGGTACGTGACGGCGAACCCGCCCTCCACCGGATCGAGGCGCTCGCGGCGCCACTCCCAGCCCGGGTTCGCCGCGAGGAGGCGCGCGAAGTAGCGGCGAAGCTCCTCGCGCCCGCGGATGCCCTGGGGCCTCGCGGGGTCGACGTAGAGGCAGTCCTCGGCGTAGAACGACGCGAGAAGGTCGGGCCGGTTGCCGGCCCACGCGTCGAACCACGCGTCACAGTAGGCCTCCAGCGCGCGCCGGTCCATGATATCACCCCTCCGAGGCGCGCCACTCGCGGAAGAACTCCGCCAGGAACGCGCGCAGGAACGCCGTGCGCTCCTCGCCCAGCTTGCGCCCCGAGGCGGTGTTGAAGTCCGCCTGGAGGCGGAGGAGCTTGTCGTAGAAGTGCTGCACCGTCGTCCCCATCTTCCCGGAGACGTAGACCTCCGGTGTCTCGGTGGGCGCGCCGTCCCAGAGGGGGCGCCCCTTGAGGCCGCCGAAGGAGAAGGCGCGCGCGATGCCGATGGCGCCGATGGCCTCCAGCTTGTCCGCGTCGCCAAGCACCTGCGCCTCCAGGCTCATGGGGCGCTTGCCGCCGGGCGCGAACGACTTGTCCTTGTGGCGCTCCACGGCCTCCATGACGCGCGCGGCGAAGTCCGCGGGGGCGCCCACCGCGGCCAGGTGCGCGCGGGCCTCGGCGAGCGCGTCCTTCGCGCCCGCGCGGTCGAGGTCGTGCAGCCACGCCGCGGCCTCGCACACTTGCGCGTCCGCGCCTTCGAGCCTGGCCAGGAGGACCGCGTTGCGGGCGACGCGCTCGACGTGGAACGCGTCGTGGCACGGGTCGTAGGGGCTCATGCCTTCGGGGGAGAAGCGGGGCGCCACGCGGTCGCGGATCGCCTGGACGAGGGTCACGCGGCGGGCAGGCGGGGCGGGCCTCATGGCTGTTTCTCACGGGTGACGACCCGGATGGGGCGCCCCTGGGCGAAGGCAAGGAGCTGCTCCACCACGGGCTCGTAGAGCGCCTCGTAGGCGTCGCGCTCCGCGTAGCCCAGGTGCGGCGTGCAGAGCGCGTTGGGCAGCGCGAGGAGCGGGTGGCGGCCATCCAGCACGGGCTCCTCCTCGTAGACGTCCACCGCCGCGAAGCCGGGGCGCCCCGCGCGCAGCGCGGCCACCAGCGCGCCCTCCTCGATGAGCGCGGCCCGCGCCGTGTTGACCAGGAGCGCCGTGGGCTTCATGCGCGCGAGGTCCGCCGCCGTCACGAGGCCGCGGGTTTCCTTGGTGAGCGCGACGTGGAGGCTCAGCACGTCCGGCTCCGCGAAGAAGGCCTCGCGGCTGGCGGCGGCCTCGAAGCCCGCGGCGCGCGCCCGCGCCAGCGACCCCTCGCGGCCCCAGGCCACGACGCGCATGCCGAACGCGCGCCCGTAGCCCGCCACCTGCGCGCCGATGCGGCCGAAGCCGTAGACGCCCAGCGTGCGCCCCATGAGGGCCGTGCCCACGGTGCGCTGCCATCCGCCCGAGCGCAGCCGCGCGGCCTCCTCGGGGACGTGGCGCATCGCGGCCAGCACCAGGGCCCACGTCAATTCCGCCGTCGCGCTGGAGGCGCCGGTGGGCGCGCCCGCCGAGACGACGATGCCACGCTCCGCGCACGCCTCCAAGTCGAGGTGCGCCACGTAGCGCCCCGTCTGGCTCACGTGGCGCAGGCGCGGCATGGCGTCGATCATCGCGCGCGTGAGCGGCGTGCGCTGCTGCGTGAGGACGATCGCCTCCACGTCGCGCAGCGCGGCGAGGTCCACGCCGGGGCCGCGCTGCACCGCGAGGTCGTGCCCCGCGAGGCGCTGCGCCGCGCGCGTGTTGCGGAAGGCGTCCCCGTGGTCGTCCAGCACCGCGATGCGCACGGCCTTCACCCCTCCAGCTTCGTCTGCCGCGCCGCGGTCTGGCCCGCCAGCGCCCGCGCCAGCGCGTCGCCGTCAAGCTCGCCCCAGCGCAGCGCGCCGCAGTCTCGGTGCGGCGGCTCGGCGAGGAGGCGGTGCGCGGCGCGGGCGCGCTCGTGGCGCCCGTCCTCGGGCAGGAGGCGCAGGGCGCGGTCGAGGTCGCCCTGCGCGGCGCGGGCGAGCTTCAGCGCGCGCTGCGGGCCCAGGCCAGGGTAGCCGTCGAAGAAGTCGCACCCCATGAGGACGACGGCGCAGCGCAGCGTGGCCTCGTCGGCGTCCAGGTGCGCGAGGGCCTGCTGGGAGCGGACGAGGCTCCACGAGCGGCCTTCGGTGCGCGAGGGGTGCGCGCTGAGGTTGCGCAGGAGCGTGGGCGCGCCCATGGCGAGGGCGTCCCAATCGGTGGTGGCGACGAGGTCGGCGTGGCCGTGGCGCGCCATCCAGGCGGCCTGCGCCTCGGCGTCGTGGGGCGCGTCCAGCGTGGGCGCGCCCAGGGCGCGGGCGGCGGCGCGGGGCGCGGCGTAGTCGCGCGGCCCGATGGCGGGGACGCTGCGCGCCGCGTCGCGGGCCTCCAGCAGCTCGCGCTTGAGGGGGTGGGGCGGGCCGTCGAAGACGACGACGCTGCGGGCGCCCGCGCGGGCGAGGTCCTGGATGCGGGCGGCGAGGCCGCGGGTCGCGGCGCGGAGGGCGGCCTCGCGGTCGGCCTGGCCGCGCAGCATGGGCGTGGCGTAGAAGGCGTAGAGGAGGTTGGGCGCGTCGATGGCGACGACCCTGCCCTGGAGGTCTTCGGGGCTCACGGCGCGGGAGGGGATGCCGGCGAGCTTGACGCCCATCGGGGCCGCCGAGGGCTGGCTTTCCACCTAAAGTTCATCCTGGGGGACCCGGTTGGGCGACCGATCGCGATGCCCGAGGACGCCGTCATTTCCTACGTGAAGGCCAACCAGGAGAGGAACCTCCAGCAGCTCTTCGACCTCCTGCGCATCCCCAGCGTGTCGGCCCAGCCCGCCAAGCATGGGAAGGACGTGGAGCGGTGCGCGACGTTCGTGGCGGACAGCCTGCGCGACGCGGGCATGGAGAACGTGCGCCTCGTGCAGACGCCTGGAAACCCCATCGTGTACGCCGACTGGCTGCACGCGGGCGAGGGCGCGCCCACGGTGCTGGTGTACGGCCACTACGACGTGCAGCCCCCCGAGCCGCTGGACCTGTGGACGAGCCCCCCCTTCGAGCCCACCATCCGCGACGGGAAGCTCTACGCCCGCGGCGCCACCGACGACAAGGGGCAGATGTTCGCCCACGTCAAGGCCGTGGAGGCGCACCTCAAGACGCACGGCAAGCTCCCGGTGAACGTGAAGTTCTTCATCGAGGGCGAGGAGGAGGTGGGCAGCAAGAACCTCGACCGCGCCATCGAGGAGCTTCGCAAGG
The DNA here is from genome assembly GCA_021325135.1 of Pseudomonadota bacterium. Taxonomy (GTDB): domain Archaea; phylum Thermoplasmatota; class SW-10-69-26; order JACQPN01; family JAJPHT01; genus JAJPHT01. The sequence goes on from JAJPHT010000034.1 coordinate 33,967, forward strand.
AATTGGCCTGCGACGTGGTGCTCGTCTCCGACACCGCGATGAAGGGCGAGGGGCAGCCCGCCATCACCTACTCCCTGCGCGGCCTCATCTACTTCCAGGTCGACGTCACGGGCCCCAGCAGCGACCTGCACTCCGGCACCTGGGGCGGCAGCCTCGCGAACCCCAACGAGGCCCTCGTGCAGGCCCTCGCGAAGATGAAGGACCCCAAGACCGGGAAGGTCAAGATCCCCGGCTTCTACGACGGCATCAAGGTCACCAAGGAGGACCGCGCCGCCGTCGCCAAGAGCGGCTACCCCGACTCCTATTACAAGAAGAGCATGGCCATCAAGGCGCTCTGGGGCGAGAAGGGGTGGAGCGCGGCGGAGCGCACCAGCATCCGCCCCACCTTCGAGGTCAACGGCATCTACGGGGGCTATCAGGGCGACGGCGCGAAGACCGTCATCCCCGCCCACGCGCACGCCAAGGTCAGCATGCGCCTCGTGGGCGGGCAGAACCCCGAGAAGATCACCAGGAGCTTCGAGAAGTACCTGAAGTCCGTGGCGCTCCCGGGCGTCGAGGTCAAGGTGACGCGCCTCTCCGCCGGCTTCGGCGCCAAGGTGCCCCTGGACCACCCCGCGATGCAGGCCGCGACGAAGGCGCTCTCCGACACGTTCGGCAAGAAGCCCGTCTACCTCGCCGAGGGGGGCAGCATCCCCGTGGTCGCGACGTTCCAGAAGCTCCTGGGCGTCAACACCATCCTCATGGGCTTCGGCCTCCACGACGAGAACCTCCACGCGCCCGACGAGCACATCCGCGTCGCCAACTACCAGCGCGGCATCGAGGCCAGCGCGCGCTTCCTCCACGAGGTCGCGAAGGTCCCGCTGTGAGCCCCGACGAGCTGGACCCGAAGCTGCGCGCCGCGCTCTCGGGCGAGGAGCCCCTGCGCGTGATGCGCGCCCGCGGCGGCCCCCAGGGGAACCGCTGGGCCCTCGCCGTCGTCGTGGGGCTCCTCCTCGCCGCGGGAGGGTGTTATCTCCTGTGGGAATACTTCACGGACCCCGCGGCCCAGGTGACCGTCGACGGGGTGCCCGTCCAGACGCCCGGACAGGGCGGGCCCGTCACGCTGGGCGGCCTCTCCGTGCCCGCGGGCATCGCCCTCGTGGGCCTGCTCGTCGCCACTGGAGGGGTCCTCGTGGGCGTGCGCTCCTCCGGGTGGTACGCCGTGACGCGGACGCGCCTCGTGCGCGCGGGCTCCGGTCAGACGCTCTCGTGGGCGTGGTCGGACGTCGTCGCAGTCCGGGGCGAGGGCGTCGAGCTGACGCTGGTGCGCCGCGCGGGGGAGCCGGTGCGCCTGGAGGACGTGCCCAAGGCGGACGAGGTGGCCTCTCTCTGCTCGCCCCTCCTCCTCGAGGCGCCCACGCGCCACGCTCCCCAGCCGGGGCTCGCCTGGGACCTGGATCGCCCCCGTTGAAAACCGCCAAATAGCAAGGGGCGTCTGGCCGCGCCGTGGAGACGCTTCGCCTCGCCCACGTGGCGCCCTACCTCCACCCGCACGTGGGCGGCGTGGAGAGCCACGTCGAGGGCGTCTGCGCTGAGCTTGCCCGCCGCGGGCACGACGTGGAGGTCGTGACGTCGCGCCTGCCCGGCACGGCGCCCCTGGAGGAGCGCCAAGGCTACCGCATCCGGCGCGTCCCCACGGCGGCGAGCCTCTTCACGACGCCCATCACGCCGCGCCTGGGGCGCGCGCTCTCCGCCGCGCCGCGCGACCTCGTCCACGCCCACTCGCCCCCTCCGCTCTCCTCCTGGCTCGCCGCGAAGTGGTGCCGCCGCCACCGCGCGCCCTTCGTGCTGACGTACCACTGCGACCTGGAGATCCCCATCCCCGGCGGCGCCGCCATCGTGGAGGTCTACCGCCGCACGCTGGGCAGGACGACGGTGCGCGTCGCCGACGCCCTGGTGGCCACGACGCGGACCTACGCGCAGACGAGCCGCTCGCTCTGGTCGCGCCCCGACGTGGAGGTCGTCCCCAATGCGGTGGACGCCGCGCGCTTCACGCCCGAGGGGGGCGACTCCGGGGTGCGCGAGAAGCACGGCCTGGGCTCCGCGCCGGTCGCCCTCTTCGTGGGCCGCCTCACGCACCACAAGGGGGTCGAGGAGCTGATCCGCGCGGCGGCGCTCAGCGGCCCCCACGTCCGATATCTCGTGGTGGGCGACGGGCCGCGCCGCGGCGCGCTGGAGGCGCTCGCGCGCGACGTGGCGCCGGGCCGCGTCGTCTTCGCGGGGCGCGTGCCCGGCGAGATGCTGCCCGCCTACTACCGCGCGGCCACCCTGGGCGTCCTCCCCTCCACGTCGCGCCTGGAGGCGTTCGGCATCGCCGCGCTGGAGTGCATGGCCTCGGGGCGCCCCGTGGTGGTGAGCCGCATCCCGGGCGTCGAGGAGGTCATTGAGCCCGACGTCACGGGCCTTCTCGCGGAGCCCCTGGACGCCGAGGACCTCGCGGCGCAGGTGCGCGCCCTGGCGCTGGACCCCGAGCGGGCGCGCGCCATGGGCAAGGCGGCGCGGGAGCGCGTGCTGGAGCGCTTCACGCTGCCCCGGGTGGTGGACCGCCTGGAGGCGGTGTACCGCCGCGTCCTCAGATGACGCAGGGCTCGAAGACCTCGACGCCGGGCGTCGGGCCCACGGTGGCGTACTGGAAGGAGCCGGGCGCGGTGATATCATACCCCTCGCCTTCGGCCTGGTAGGGGACGACGGCCACGAAGTAGGTGCCTCCGGGGAGGCTCGCGAAGGAGACGGACTCCTGCGCGGGGCCCGCGCCGTGGTGCTCCGAGGCGCCGATCATCTCGTCGGGCGTGAGCACGCCGTCGTCCAGCGCGTCGCCGCGGTAGACCTGGAGGTCGTAGTCCGCGCCCAGCACCGGGAGCCGCGACCAGGTGAGGCCCACGGTGACGGCGCCGCCGCCCGTGAACCAGTACCAGACGTCCCAGCCGCCCGCGTCCACGCAGCCGCCGTTGACGCCGTAGGCCGCTCCGCTGGCGCTCCCGCCCGCCGCGAAGGGCGCAGCGGGAAGAAGGAGCAGGGAGCCGAGGGCGAGGACGAGAAGCGGGCGCATGGCAGCCTCCGCAGCCGCAGGGCGCCTGGGGGCCCATGAACCTTGCCGGGGGAAAACGCTTAACCGATCCCCCGGGGGATGCGCGGCCATGGCCCGGATCCTCGTCACCGACCCCCTCGACCCCGCCGCGGCGGACGCGCTGCGCAAGGCGGGCCACGAGGTCGAGGAGCGCAAGCTCACCCCCGAGGAGCTTCTCAAGGAGATCCCCAAGTACGACGCGCTCCTCGTGCGCAGCGAGACCAAGGTCACCAAGGCCGTGCTGGGCGTCGGCGACCGCCTCAAGGTCGTGGGCCGCGCGGGCGTCGGCGTCGACAACATCGACACGCAGGCCGCCAAGGAGCGCGGCATCGCCGTCGTGAACGCGCCCCTGGCCGCCACCAACGCCGTCGCGGAGCTGACCCTCGCGCACATGCTCAGCCTCGCGCGCCAACTCCCCCGCGCCGACGCCGGCACGCGCGCCGGCAAGTGGGAGAAGAAGGGGCTCATGGGCATCGAATTGTCGGGCCGCACGCTGGGCCTCCTGGGCGTCGGCCGCATCGGAGGCCGCGTCGCGGAGCTTGCCCGCGCCTTCGGCATGCGCGTCGTCGTCTACGACCCCTACGTCAGCGCCGAGAAGGCGCGCGAGATGCACGTCGCCAAGGCCGACACGCCCGCCGAGGTCGTCGCCCAGAGCGACTTCGTCAGCGTCCACACGCCCCTCACCCCCGAGACCAAGGGCATGGTCAACGCCGCGCTGCTGTCGAAGTTCAAGAAGGGCAGCCACCTCCTCAACGTCGCCCGCGGCGGCATCGTCGACGAGAAGGCGCTCCACGAGGCCGTGAAGTCCGGCCACCTCGCCGGCGCCGCGCTGGACACCTTCGAGACGGAGCCCCTCAAGGAGACGCCCCTCGCGGAGCTTCCCTCGGTCCACTTCACGCCGCACCTCGGGGCCAGCACCGTCGAGGCGCAGGTCAAGGCGGGCCTCATGGTCGCCGAGGACGTGCGCAAGGTCCTCGCGGGGGAGAAGCCCGAGTTCCGGGTGGTGTGAGCGCCAGATTCACCAAACGTTCATACACCCCTCCCGGCTTCGCCGCCCCCGAGGAATCACCGCATGGGCCTCTTCGACAGACCCCTGGGTGCAAGTGGAGCGCCTGGAGCCGTTTTCTCGGGACTTCCAGCGGATTTCTAGGCGCGGGACCTGACCAGGACCTTGTCAGCAAGAGCTTGGGGGTCTTCGACTATTCTGGACCACAAACATCATCTCTGCACGAACTTGGCATCCCGTACTTCTTATCGCTTCCAACGGCACGGCTGCCCTCGGAATTGGCATCCAGCCGGGAGGTGTGCACCGCCCTCGTCGGCGGCGGGACTCACAGGGCGGGCTCGTCAACAACACATGAGGGCGTCTCGGGTTTCCCCAAGGCATGCTCGTGCCCCTCCCCGCGCCTGAGCGACCATCATAGGGCCCCGTCTTGGCTTGAAAATCTCGAAAGCTTATTCACTCCATGGAAGAGCTTATGGTTGGAAAAGTTGGCACGATGAGTCCATCCCAGGCGATCCGAGGCCACGCTGCATTCCTAAAGCGGAATGGTGGCATGCTGGCCGACCTCCTTGAGGTGGCACTCCCGCCCCTGGTGCGTCCTGGGCGCAACTTCCTCACCGAGCTCACCATCCTTGCCGCGACGTACCAAGTCAGCCCTTTGATCCATCGCAAGACACGGACAGTCCTTGTGCGACTCACACGCAAGTACCTCCCTCATGAGCGTGCGCGTTGGAGCCGCCGCGACTGGGCGGTCGCCCTCCAAGGCCTTCCGGGCGTCCGACGCGGCGCTGGCTCGCGGCTCGCGCGGATGCACAAGATCCTATCCAGGCGCCATGACTTTCCCACCTTAACTTCGATGAAGGTCTGGGGCGTGCCCAAGTGGCGTGCATTCTTCGCCGAGCTGGGCTGGGACACGAACCTCGCCTACGCTGTGACCGCCCTCCTCCTTGATCGCGAGCAGATGCCAGGTGGCCCCAACGTTCTCCATCTCTATCGAAGGCTTGGCTTCCGACTCGACCCGCATGGAAACGCTGCCGAGCACTCCCTCTTACCACGCGATCTCGAGCGCGCCAAGTGGCGGCTGCAACAGCTCGCCGTGGTGCGGTGCACGCCGCGGCTGCGCCCTGGGCCACGCACCTGTGGCGACTGTCCGCTGAAGCGCATGTGCCTCGCACACCGCGAAGCTACCGCTCAAGATAGGAACAATCGACCAGGCTATGTCGACATCTTCGCCGGTGGAGGTGGACTAAGCCTCGGGCTGACGCGAGCGGGCTTGGGCCTCAAGCTCGCGATAGAGAAGGAGCGGCACGCTGCCGATACACTCTACCTTAATCATCCCGAGGCGCCTAACCGCGTCGTTGACGCACGTGATATCAGGCGCATCCTTTCCGACAAGAAGGCACTGCTGCCACTCAAGGGTACGCCCGTCGTAGCCGGCGGACCACCCTGCCAGCCGTTCTCGATGGCCCGTCGCCACAGCAAGGCCGACCAAAACGACCCGCGTAGATTCCTCTTCCGCGCGTTCGTCCGCGCCGTGGCCATCATTGAGCCCAAGATTGTCATCATGGAAAACGTCCCCGGCATCCAGAACGCAGCAGGAGGCAAGTTCAACGAAAGGATTGTCCAGGCGTTCGTTCGGATCGGCTATCATATGGACGCAGTTCTCCTGAACGCCGCTGACTACGGGGTCGCGCAAAATAGGCATCGCGTCTTCTTCATCGGTGTGCGAAAGGCGGCGTTCCGCTCGCCTGAGCGAATGCTCGAACGCATCTTTAACCGCATCAGACGCGCCCGATCGCGCCAGATATGGAGAGCAGGGGATGCGCTTCATGGCCTCCCGCGCTTTCGCGCTGGAGAAGGTGGAAACGTCGTCCTCACCGATAGCGTCGGCCGCATATCCCGATACGCAGAGAGATTGGCCGATGAGAAGTCTGGACTCGTGTTCAACCACGAGACGCGCCCACACAATCCACACGACATTAAGATTTACCGGATGCTTCGCCACGGCGAGACCGCGGCTAGCCTCGAGGAACGCCACCCCGGGATCATCCCCTATCAGGTCGAATCGTTTGGCGACAAGTACCGGAAAATCCACCCGGAACGTCCGGCTCCGACGATCCCTGCCCACCTCCACCGGGACTCAAACAGCTTCGTCCACTTCGATCTGCCGCGCGGCATCACGCCACGCGAAGCGGCCCGGTTCCAGTCCTTCCCTGATTCCTACGTGTTCCTTGGGGGCTTTGGACCCGCCTTCATTCAGATTGGGAATGCCGTTCCGCCGAAGCTCGGCGAGGTCGTCGGCCGTGCTGTCCTCGACGCGCTCGGACAGCCTCGACGACTCGCGCGACACGCTGGGCCGCGCGCCCGGCCGACGCATCAACCTCATGCTCCCACAGCTCAATGATACGCCAGCCTTGGGCCTCCAACTGCTCACGTACTCGGGCGTCTCGTGCCTTGTTCGCGGCAAGTTTCGCTCGCCAAAAAGCAGCTCGATTCTTTGGTGGTATATAGTGGCTTGGGCAGCCATGCCAGAAGCAGCCGTGCACGAATACGGCAATCTTGAGTCCGGGAAAGAAGACATCGGGGCTTCCAGGAATGCCGCGGCCGTGGACTCGGAATCGAAGCCCTGCGGCGTAGAGTGCCCGACGCAAGGCCATCTCTGGTGACGTGTTGCGCGCACGAATGCGGCTCATCACCCCGGACCGGGCTGCTTTCGAGATGTCACTCACAGACTCCGTAGATTCAGCCTTGCCATATGAGACAAGCGCGAAACGCGGGGACTGGATGTAGGATCGGCTTCGCCTGAATACTGCTGGCAGCCGAACAGGTTCATGATGAACCGAGAACTTGCAGGGAGCGTGTCCGAACGCAGGCAGGTGATCCGAGTCTTCATCGGCTCGCCAAGCGACCTCAACGACGAACGTGCAATCATCCCCCACGTAGTCGACGAGGTAAACCGCATAAAAGCTCACAGTATAGGATACCACTTCGAGGCGGTGGGCTGGGAAGACACGCTACCTGGCCGGGGGCGGCCTCAGGATAGGATCAACAAGGATCTCGACACCGCTCAACTGGCGGTTATGATACTCTGGCGGCGTTGGGGGAGCCCGACAGGAACGCACTCTAGCGGATTCCTAGAGGAGTTCGAGCACTGTCACCAACGGAAGACGCCACTCTTGTTATACTTTAAGCGTATTCCCGCAGAAGCGTTGGCGGATCCGGGACCGCAACTCAGGGCCGTACTGGAATTCCAAGAACGGGTTATGCGCGAAAAAACAGTGTTGTTCTCTACTTTCGACACGCCGGCGGCCTTTGAGATTCAATTGCGACAGCATCTTTCGAAGTGGCTTGATGAGCACGACGCAGGCATCGTCCCCGAGGAAATGTTGATTCGCCCAGGAGCGTGGCTCCGGGCGCTTGCCCGTGATGAGGAACAGAGCCGTAGACTGATCGCGCGAGTTATGGCCACGGCGGAACAGCACGAGCGTGTCGCAGATATTTTAGCGAATGAAGGGGACTGGCGCCTTGTCGCTGGTGCGACACAAAGAGCCGAGTACCTATACAAGACCGCGCTCGAACTCTATCCAAGCATCGAGGCGATGCAGGGATATCAACATCTATTAATCAAGACCGGTAGATCTGATGAAATCAAACCATTGCAGAGCGCCCTGCGCGCGATTGCAGACGAAGATCAGAACATCCGTGCAGAGATCTTTGCACTCGAAGGTGAAGGAAACGTCGCTCAGTACCAAGGCGACCTCGTGACAGCCAAACGGTGTTTCGAGCGCACGGCCAAACTGGCAGGGGACATGGAGCTCTTCGATACTGCGTGTACTGCGCTGACACATCTTGGTGAAATTGCTCGGATGCAAGGCGAATTTGGCCTCGCGCTGCGACGCCTCAATGAAGCAATTGAGATTGGAAAAGCCGAGGACCCTCGGCATCGGGTAGCGGCTATGAGCCATAGGATCAACCTCTTGATCCAAGCTGGGCGCTACGATCTAGCGCGAAAGCCGGCTGAGGAGGCCTTGGATGAATCCACGAGGCATAACATCGTCCATGACATGTCTGTAGCGAAGATGTGCATTGCGCTCATCGACAGCCACGACGGCAGAACTTCCGAAGCAACGCGTGGGATGACGCAGGCGTTGGAACTAGCGCGCCGCTCGGGGGAAACCGGCCTCGAATACACGATCCTCCACAACCTTGGCGTAGTCCACTTATCCGCTGAAGAGTTTCCCGAAGCCGAGCGGATCTTCAAGGACGCCCTGAAGCTCGCAAAGGAGCGCGGTGGACTCGAAGGCATTTCCGACATTTCGTTCAACCTTGGCCAGTGTGCCATGATCACAGGGAAGGATGCCGAAGCTCGGGAGCATTTCCACCGAGCCTTGCATGGGTATCAGCAACTTGGAGATCCGCGTCGCATCAAGCTCGCTTCCGATGTGCTCTCGAGCCTCGGTGACTGACCACGCCCTGAGTGCAATGGTTAGGCGCCTCGGGGGCGCTGGAGTCGCTGGGCGTACGACGCTCAAGACCAGAATCCCTTGTGCTTGATGCCATCGCCGTGCAAGTATCTTCGGTCGAGGTGGCTATTGTAATGCGCGCAACTTGTCTCGGAGAGATGGATGCAAGCGTAGCACGCGGCCTCGGTGGCGTGCATGCAGACAGGATCTTGGATGCAGTCCATCGTGCCAAGCTCCATGCGTTCGAAGAACTCGGAGAGCCCCTTGTCGAAAAGCGCATCGAGGCCCCCAAGAGATTGCTGGTAGTTCTTATTCACGGTGATTGCGAACGCAAGCGCTCCAACATTGATGTGTTCCTTGAGACTGTTCGCCGCGAAACCGCTGCGTGCGGATGCGGCTTGGACACCAGCATGGCTGAGCGAGTGGAGTAGTGTGAACGTGTTGTGCCCCACGGGATTCAGTTCGCGCTGGCGGCGGTCCCTGTCGCAGTCCCCGAGGCCATTGGCGTGCTTCCGCGCGCGGCATCCTGCTTGGAATCCGTGCCGCAAATCGGAGTTCCACTGGCGCGTGGGCCAATTGCGGTCGAGCCATGTCGCCACGCGCTCAGGGTCGACAACGAAGACGAGCGCCTCCGTGCTGAACGTTTCTGCATAGACAGTGTAGCGGCCGGTCTCGCGGTCCGGTTCATGCAAACGTACGCGGGCGCTCCGGAGCGCGTCCATATCCGGTGCGCGGCGATACCCGGCGTGGACAAGTGCCATGGGAAACCGATCCACTTGAAGCACGTCCAAGAAGCCGAGCCGCCGCGCCGTCTGAAACTGGTCCACAAGATCCTCGCGCTTGCTAAGGTACTTCACGCTCGAACCACTCTGCATTTCCTTAAGCTCAAGGAAGTCGAATGCCGTCCCCCGCATCGCTGCGAGGTCGCCGTCGAAGAGCGCCTCGATGATATGTGGATCCAACCCCTCAGTTCGGTCATCGAGGTTCTGCACCAAACGCGTCGCGTCAGCCTTGTCAAGATGGTACTTCGATTCGATGTGGTCGATGAGAATGTCATTGCGGAGGATTGCGTCGCTCACATGGCTCCACTTAACAGCCTTTGCACGAATCTCTTCGATCATGGAGCGGGGGAAGCGCGCAACGGTGACGTCACCGAGTCCGCCGACGCGTGCGAGGTGCTGCTGCGGGTTCGTGCTGATCTCATGAAACTCGCTCGTCTGATGCGTGAGGTTCACAAACTGCGCAATGACGCCTGAATATGCGCTGCTCTTGTTGTGCACGACAATGGCCATCTCGCTCATGCACGGTCCCCCTTAGCCGCCGCGGGGTTGCAGCGCAAACATCGCGCAGTTACATTCCTTGTCCAAGAACAACCAGGCACGCGGCACCACCACCTCCAGCTCGACGTGGATTGGGGGCGGTCGTTGAGTTGTATCCATGCTGACCCGTGCTCTGGGCATCCCGGGACGTAGAGGCTCTGCGCTTCGCCACACTCATCGTGAACGGCCATGTGGCGCACTTGCTGGCCTGGACCATGCGCGGGATCGCGCGGACACCGCAAGGATCTCATCGTGCGAGAGTTGGCAAGCCAGACCTGCTGGCAGGAGCGGAACCGACACCTGAAAGTCAGGGGGAAGAGCGCAGCCTTGATGCGTCCGGGCCGAACAGGCTCGAGGTTGTTGGCGAGCTTGTCCGCGGCATCCTTCGCGTAGACGATTCCCATGAGTTCTGGCGCACCGCGGAGCAGGGGCAGAAGCCTGCTTGCCATGACGACGCGGTTGATGTTCTCGACGCCTCCAGGGTTGAACGCGCGGTCGACGTATTGAGTGCGCACGATCGCGCTGCCATTGCCGAATTCGTATGTCTGGTCGGGTGCGTGGTTGTAGATGACCTGAATGCGGCTCCTCGTCATGGTGCGACCGCGTAGACGTGCATCATCCAACGTGGAACCTTTTTCCTCGCGCCCTTGGTAGGGCATGATTTCGATGCCCTCGTCAACATCACGAAGCGAAGTCATTGGAGAGCTGTCGAGGGCGCCGGGCGTTCCCCCGGCAGGACTCTCACGCACGGCACGCGCAACTAGGTTGAGGTTGATCTCGATGGCCTCTTCGACAGCTGCGCGGAAGGCAGGACTTGCATCGGGATCGCTCACCATGTACATCTCGCGGAGGCGTGCCTCGAACCACTCGCGGGCCCGGTTCACGAGCTCCTTGGCCTGGAGAAGAAACCAGCCAGGATTCGAGTCGCCCTGTCGGTCCTCCTCCGTGCTGAAGATGAGGCTCATGATGGCGCCGCCAATCGTGCGCCGCGGTGTCTTGGTCGAGAAGCGGTTGATGGCCACCTCCTCGACAAGGAGGTCTTGGTTGTGGTGGTACGTGTGGAAGTGTAAGTAGTGGACGAGATCGCGTTGCCGGACGGGATGGAACAGGCGGAAAACAAGGCCCGTAAATCGGCGGCCCGTGCGACTTGTGACTTGGATGTCCTCACTCGTGCGTCGGGGTTGCCCCATGAGCACCATGTTGTTGATATTCTTGATATCGACCCCGTATGCAATGCTCGATGATGCCGGAACGACGTCATAATCTTGGTCGGCCTGTGGGTCGGGCCGGTCGAGCAGAGTGAGTAGGTCCGCGAGCGTGTGGCTCTCCATCTTGCTGCTAATCGTATCGCTCGCGCGCAGAGGCTCATATCCTCCGCCGAGCATATACTGGCTGAGCTGAAAGTCGATTGAGTGTCGGACGCCATCTCCTTGCCGAAGCGCGAGCACGTAAGTGATCGTTCGGCGGTACGGGAGAAGTATCTCGGCCTTTTCCGCGGGTGACGCCACAGCGTGTCCAACTACCGTCTCGAGTGGGATGCGTCCGTCGTCAAGCTCCTGCAGGATGGAATGGAGGATACGTAGCGTGTGGATGAGAGCGTCATTCTCCGTCTTTCCATGCGGGTGTATACCAACGAAGAAACGCTGAACGTCCTCGGTCTTGACTTGGAAGTAGAATCCGGAAAGCTCCGTCGGTGGTGAACTCGGGAAGCGTCGCATCCGGTCCTTGCGGACGCCTGTGAGATGCCGCACGTGCTGCTCCCATCCTGCTACCGTTGCGGACGCGAGTACGTAGTAGGGCGCGGGGTCGCCACCGAGGAGGGAAACTTTCTGCAGTATCGACTCGTAGTGCCCGGAGAACGCGCCAAGCTCCTCTTCAAGAAGGTGCACCTCATCGATGACGACGAGTCCTGGCGCCCAATCGTAGGGGGCTGTGAACTTCTCACATAGGAGCTGGCAGCGCGCAGGGGATTCGTGAGTACAACGACCCCGGTTGCGCTTGCTGAAATCCGGACGTACAAACCCGTGCTGGGGGCAGCGCCATGGGGGAGTGCGAAGGAGTGTATGGACCTTCCGCGTGAGTCCCACCCCCGTAATCTTGTCGATGGTGCCGACCAGGAAGGCCGGCGGATTTCGTCGGATGTTGTCATCAATGACATCCATGGGCATGCGTCCCGCCTTGCAGCCCTCCGTGCGGCAGTGGAACGTGATATTCCACTCGTGCTCGCTCCATTCAGATCGGATGCTGACTTGTCGACAAAGCGGGCACTTCGCGACGAAGACGAATGCGCGCGGCTCCATAGCAATCTTCCGCGCAATGGCGATGTTCGTGTTCTCGCGTTGTTCGTCGTCTTCGAGGCCTGGCTCTGGCGGCTTGACTTCGGTGGGCGTGTACGCGCCACCAACGAGGAATCCCACCCGGAACTCGGGCCCTGGAACCTTGCGCTCCTTGCGGATCTGATCAGCGTGATAGACGAGATGGACCAAGCGCTCGGTCTGCTGAACGGTAAGCGCGCGTAGGGCGAAACGGAACCATGCGGTCACGCCGCCCTTCTTTCCGCGTAGGCGGTCGTAGAACGCATTGAAGACGGCGAGCGCCTGGAACGCCTCCGTCTTGCCACCGCCCGTCCTAAACCAAATAAGGTCGGCGCGCGGCTCGTATGAGGCCGCTTGGCCTCCTGCGGTGCGCGTGTATCGCGCGCGCTCGACGACGCGGGGGAGTGCACTCAGGATGAACCCGAGCTGGAATGCGCGCCATTCAGGCCGGACGCCCATTGATTTGGTCATCAGGCACGACATGGCTTCCATGGTGTACCGGAACGCCTCCTGTACACGGCGGGACTCAGTATCAGTCCCCCGAAGGATTTCTACCGCGCGTGCAATGTCAGCGACCTCCTTTTCGAAGGCGTCCATGTCTTCTCGAGCGCGCCCATACGCCTCGGGGTTGCGCCGCTGGTCGAATCGGCCAAGCATAGCGTCCCACGATGGGCGCGTCTCCCGCAGGGCGTCGAGGAACTTCTGAGCGCTTGCGGCGGGATCGCGCGCGAGCTCTTCCACATTCGTCCCGGGTCGCCTCGCTTGGTCGATGGGTGCTTGTCCATGGACGGGTACATGGCGTGTGACGACAACGCTGGGACGCCCTGCTAGCTCCTCCGCGACACAGGCGAGGCCGGCGGCGAGGGGGCGCAACTGTGGACGGCGTGGATCGCCGCTCTTGAAATGCCCTGCCTCCCACGGTTGGACGGGGGCACCGGCCGTTTCGACTTCGAGCGTGGCGTTGAAGAGCGTGCCCTCGTGGAGCTTCGCCCGGTCTCGGGGAAAGGACGTCAGATTCACGAAACGGAGGTCAAGGATGGTACCCCTGCCCCCGGGTGCGGAGCGCGTGCTCACCGAGAGTTCTGCCTTCCACCAAGGCATGAAGCGGAGGCCGCCTAGGCGGTCGAGCCACACCTGCCGCTCTGCGGCTTCCTCTGGAACAAGGCGCCTACCTGAGTTTGACCGATAGCAATCTGGCCTCTCGCTGAACGTTTGTGCGATAAGGGCGAGCGCATCGTTGATGCGTCGCGTGAAGACGGCAGCATCCTCTTCTGCTTGGTTGAGACGCAGCTCCCCGCTCTCATCCACTGTGCCCGCATGGACGAAGCGCGTTGGTATGTCACGGAGCTCGAGGTCCTTCCCTCCATACGGCTCAAGCTGCTTTGCGGTGGGCATAGCGCGGGCCCAGACGTGGAAACGGACGTGAACGCCAAGCGTACCCTCCATGCTCGCGAGACGAAAGCGAAGTCCGCAGCTTGGCGGCGAAACGCGCCGCTCGCCCATGAGGAGGGCGCCGCTGTCGACGTCGTCTTGGTAGGGTTCGCGTGCCTCTGCGATGGGCGGGTTAAACTCAAGCGCCGTCCCAGTGCGTTCTCCGAGGGAATCGCCTTCGGCCTCTGTCAAGGCAACGTTGGCCTTGTCCGGCGGAAGCTCTGTTTCGGTCTCAGGGTCGGTCATCCTATGCGCGAGCGTCCCAACGAAGAAGCGCGTGTGGGGCTTGTTGTCAAGGATTTCAGTCTCGCCCTCTCCAAGTGCGCGACGGATCCACTCGGTGGCCAGGAATTGTGCGAGGCGCTCGTCGCTGTTCTTGGCCGCGCGTGCTAGGGTCGCGTTGGAGTCGGTGATGATCTTGGTGGAGGTCACTGAAACACGTCCTGGTTGCCGGGATGGAGGCCGAGGAACGCGGCGGGGAGCGTGAGGGGCCCTCGGATGCCTCGTACACGTATGGGGAAGAAATGGCGGCGCAGGGCGGAGATGTCAATGTTGTGGATATCTTTCGCCTGCTTGACGAGGTCGTCGTCGACCTCTAAATAGGTGGCCTTGCCAAGGTCGTTGGCCCATCGGCCGGCGGCACGGTGGACGCCGCGGAGACGTGTGATGGCAGCAACGTGTGCGTCGACTCGCTCCTGGCTGGATGCCTCGCCGGCCGCCTCGAGCGCGGCCTTAACGAGCGATTCCTCTTGGTAGAGCACGGCCCACGTCCGGTCGTTCAGGAAGATGTCGCGAGCCTGCGCGGGTTCGATCTTGACGCCTTTGCGGAGGAGCTCCAAGCAGATGCGCTTCGCGGACCAGCCTTCTTTCGCGATGAGCTTCTGAATCGGCTCCTTCCACGACTCCGCGAGGTCGCGGATGCCGCGGTTGCGCGGCATGCTCTCCCAGACCCGGAAGGCGGCAGACTGCAGATCCTCGTCGAGACTCGAGTTGGAAAGAACGGCAACGACAGCGCCGTCTTCATTAATGATCGAGCGTGCCTCGTCGATGCTGATGCGACGCGTTCCGCCGTCCTTGATGACGGTGAGTTTGCTAGTCGGGAAGATACGGAACACGCGTCCGTCGTGGAGATCGAGCTCGACCATAGGCGTGTCCGCGCTGGGATCGAGCATCCCATCGCCGGCCGCGTAGGCGATGCTTCGGCGCAGTTCCTTGTCTCCCGCGGCCGCCAAGAGGACAGCAGCGTCGAGAAGGTTTCCGAGACTCTCCTCGGGCCTCCCAGCCGATGGCAAGGTCTGCCCGGGGGGCGGCGTCATGATGCGACGGAGCGGCTGAAGCCCGGGCCCTCCTTGGATGCCCTGCCGTTCGAGGGCGCGCTCCGTGCGCGCGGCCTCCTCCGGTGTGAGGAGGAAGCGGACGTCCCCTCCGAGCTCAATCGTGGGGACCCACTCACGGCCGTGTGGCATAGGCGCGACGAGGATGAGGGGCCGCGCCTCCGGTGCCCAAGTCACGGGATCGGTCCACGCAGTGACGTCCGCGGCGATGCCTTCCTGCGCAAGGACCTCGCGGAGGGCGCGGGCCGAGGACCGGTCGGCCACAACCACGCGGGCCGAGCCCGCCTTCCGGATGATGTCCAAGAGAAAATCTCGTTTGGGCGAGCGCGCATCGAGGGCGGCCGCGAGGTCGGCCAGCCCCTGCGTGACATGGGGCATCAGGCTCGAACCCACGAGATGCCGCACGTTGGCGACGCGCTCGTAATGCGCGAGGATCTCCATGCTATCGTGGATCGGGTGGACACGCTCACGATCCTGTCCCCGGTACACGGGATCGAGCTCGCTAGGATGCACGGGGGCTGCAAGAAGCGCGTTGTACGTTGCAAGCGCTTCGTCGAAGAAGCGCTTCACGAGCATATCGGTGACACCCTTCAGCGCCATGATGTCGGCGAGGAGACTGCGTGTATCTAGTTCGACGCGGTGGGCCTGCAGCTTCATCTTGATCTTCGGCGGCGTGACGAGGAGCGGAATTGTGCCGACGCCTCCGTGGAGCGGCTTGCGGTCGTCAGGGATCGTGCCGAGCTCGGGAAAACTGGCCACGCGAAGCTTCGTGCTGGGTGCGAGCAGCACGTAGGTTGAGGCCGGCGCAGGTTCGCGCTCGGCCATCGTCAGGCTGCGGTCGGGCTTGCGCGTGCGGCCGTCGAAGAGGACCATCACGACAGGCACGCCGTGATTCTCAAGCGTGCGGATGTCCTCAGCATCGAAGCGCGCTGCGATGACAAGACGAAAACGGTCGAGCGAGACACCTTGGCGGACGAACGCCTCGCGGCTGAGGCTGTTGTTCCGAATGTGGCCAATTGCAAAGATGTCGTCGATCCGTGACTCCTGCGCATGATATCGAATAGCTAGGTCGCGCGCAATCACGGGGAGGCGTTCGTCCTGCGTTACGAGAACGACGACGCCACGCAGCTTCTCCTCGAGGATTTGATACGCGGCCGCGAGGCCTGCAAGCAGGGGGGTCGGTGCTGATGGGCTGGGCAGGGCTAGCGTCGCGTACTGCGCGCGGCGCAGGGCCTTCGGCGCGTTGCGGACGAGCTCGGCCACAGCGCGAATGGTTGCGAGGTTCGCCCCGTCGCAGTTGACAATGCGCGCCCCTTCGTCGGTGTACTTGATCAGGGCGCGCTTCTGGAGGCAGTCGACGATCCAGTTGATGCGGGGCACTGTGCCACCTCAGGAGGCGGCGTTGTTACGGAAGAGCGTCCACAGCGGCTGCGTGACGACCGCGTGCGCGTCGGAGCCGGGGACCCGATAGCGCGCGATGATGGTCGTGATGGCCGTGGCCTTGTCAGGGCAAGCGGCGATGATCATGATGATCTCGTCGAGCGGGGCCTTGCGGCCGCACCCGAAGGTGATGTCGTTGGGCTTGTTCGGCGTTCTCATGGGGATCTCGCTCCCGGTATCATCCACTCCGGGTCGGGACCCCGTGGGGCCAGGCCGTAGGCACTCCGCGCCGGTGGGGAAGAGTGAGGACCCGCTAGCAACTGTCAGCGAATAACCTTGCCGGTCTGGTCGGACGGCGTGATGGGCCTGCTTGCTTGAGACGGGGGTGCTGCCGGTCGCGCCTTGGCCCGGCCTGGGCAGACTTAACCCGCGCGGAGCCTTCGCTTGGTGCCCCGCACCCGCGCGTTGCATCTTGGAATCTGCGACAGCGCACTCAAACCCGACTGTGCTCCATGGGTTCCCATGCCCGCCCCACGCCGCCACCCGCCCAATCGCCTCCCGCCGGAGCGCTACCTCTATGCGAGCTGGCCGCCGGCCCCCAGCATCCCGCGGGGTCTTGTGATGGGTTGCCCAGAAAGCCAGTTCCCGGCCCAGTTGGCCCGCTTCGAGATGATGTACGGCCCCGCCCAGCGCAAATGGCGCGAACCCGATCCCCCGGCACCTCCTTCGCCGTCGCCCCCCACGTCCTCTCGGCCCGCGGAGGCGTCGGCCTCCTTGCCTCTGGTCCAGTCCCCCAAGCCGCCGAGGAGGAAGCCCGCCAAGAATAAGGGGGCGCCATCCAAGACAAAGAAAAGGACATCCTCCAGTGGGCGCAAGAGCCGCAAAGGAAGCAAAGGGGGACGAAAGCGCTAAACAGGGGGTGAGGATTCGCGGCCCCAGAATGGATCGCTGACCCTCCCAAGATGCGGTTGGCTCCCGGTGGAAAACCGGTTAGGATACGGTGAATGTATGGGAATTTTCGACAAGGTTCTGGGCAGCTCCACCGACAAGCTCACCGAGGCCGAGGGCTTCGCCGGCATCGCGCTGTGCGCCATCGCCGCGGACGGCGTCATCACCGAGGAGGAGGCCGCGGGCCTCGCCACCACGCTGGGCCGGATGAAGCTCTACGCCAGCATGAGCAACCGCGACATCAACAAGATCTTCGAGAAGCTCATCAAGGTCGCGCGCAGCGACGGGCTGGGCAAGGTCATGGAGATGAGCAGCGCGGCCGTGACGCCCGGCCTCAAGCCCACGGCCTTCGCGATGGCGGCGGACCTCATCATGGCCGACGGCGAGGTCGCGGCCCAGGAGAAGACGTTCCTGGAGCGCATCCAGAAGAGCCTTGGCGTGGCCGACCCCGACGCGCTCAAGATCGTCGAGGTCATCGCCATCAAGAATCGCGGATGAGTCCGGACCACCGGAGGGGAATCCACAAGGATTATGCAGCCCCTCTGGGAGAGACGGCGGGGTGCAGCAGGCTCTTCGCCCCCTCACCCTCCAGGCCGCCGTCCACGCCCTCTGGAGCGACCTCGTCCTCCTCGGGCTGGCCCTGCAGGGGGCCCACATGGCCCTGGCCGAGGCTTGGGGCCCCGGCCAGGGCGCTCCCGTCGCGCAGCCGGAGCCGGACTGGCTCCGGGCCTACGCGTAGGGCGCGAGCCTACTTCTTCTGGGACTGCTGCTCGCTGCCCGGCTGGCTGCGCGGCACGGTCACGGTGAGGACGCCGTCCTTCACCTTGGCCTCCGCGTGGTGGACGTCGGCGTCCCAGCCCACGGGGACGATGCGCTGGTAGCGCACCTCCGTGGTGGAGGCGCCGCGCTCCGTGCGGACGGGCGTGCCCTTCTGGATGGGCTTCGCCTCCGCGCGGATGCTCACGGTGCCCGGGACCGGGCCCGGCCTCACCTCGACTCCGCCCTGGTCGGCCCCGGGGACGTCGAGGATGACGACGTACTCGCGGCCGTTGTCCAGGACGTCGGCGGGCGGGGTGCGCTCACCAGGGGCGAAAGGGGATGGACGGCGTCCCGAAGGGCGCATTCACCCCGAGGCCCGAGAAGGGCGTGACGCCGCCGAAGCCCGTGCCGAAGCCGGGGTTCTGGAGGCCCTGGAGCTGCTGCGCGTAGAGCGCGAGCAGGAGGGGGTTCGTCTGGCCCATCATGCCCTGGTGGCCGAAGGGCTGGGCGCCGATGCCCTGGCTGCCGAGGCCCTGGAACTGCGTGTAGGGGTTGAGGCCCTGCATGCCGCCCATGGAGGAGAAGGGCGAGCCCACGAGCTGGGGCACGCTCTGGCCGATGGTGTACTTGAGGAGCTGGATGCGCTGCTCCACCTCGTTCACCGCGGTCGCGAGCTGCTGGATGGCGGCGAGGGCGTTCGGGTCCTGGATCGGGCTGACGTTGAAGTTCTGCACCATGGGATTCACCTGTGCGGGCCGGACAATTTCCGGCCGCGTCCCCTGAAATCAGCGTGCCGTGCAAGATGATTTCGCCTGGGGTGGGCTCCAACGCGGGAGTCCGCCTCCACGACCGCTTTTGCTAACGCCCGGGTGCCAGCCCGGCCTCGGCGGGGGGCGCGTCCGCGTCGCGCCTGCGGCGGCGCCACGCGATCCACGCAGCCGCCGCGGCGCCCGCCAGGGCCACGGCGAGGATCGCCCACTTCCAGGCGTCCACGAGGGAGGTGACCGTCTCCCAGTTCCTCCCCAGGAGCCAGCCCACGTAGAGGAGGAAGAGGTCCCAGAGGCCGCCGCCCAGCGCGGTGGCCAGCGCGAAGCGCGCGAGGGGCATGCGCGCGCTGCCCGCGGGGATGCTGATGAGGTGGCGCACGACGGGGACGAAGCGCGCGAGGAAGATGGTGAGCGAGCCGCCGCGGCGCTCGAAGAAGCGGTGCGTCGTCTCCAGGTGGTGGGGCGTGACGAGCACGTACTTGCCCCAGCGCTCCAGGAGCGGGCGCACGCCGTAGGCGCCCATGGCGTAGGAGAGGAGCGAGCCCGCCAGCGTGCCCGCCAGCGAGACGAGGAAGGCGAGGGCGAGGCTCATGCGGCCGTCGCTGGCGAGGAACCCCGCGAAGGGGAGCACCGCCTCGCTGGGCACGGGGAGCACCATGCTCTCCGCGGTCATGAGCAGGAAGAGGCCCGCGTAGCCGAGGCTCGCCATGACCTGGAGGCTCAGGTCGCCCAGCGCCGCGAGAAGACCCATGCCCGCGCCCACGCGCTGGCGCGCTTTCAGGCTTTTGAGACAGGAGGGGTCAAGCGAGGCCGCCGCCATGCGCGGCCCATGCCCAAGGTGCTCGCCAAGGAGATGGGCGACGTCGTCCACATGGCGCCGGGAGGCGAGGTCGAGGCGCGCCGCTTCTACGGCCAACTCCTGGGCCTGCGCGAGACCATGAAGCCGCCCGGGGAGAAGGGGGTGTGGTTCTCCACGCCCGAAGGCGCGTTCAAGGTGCTCCCGCAGGAGGGGTTCCGCGCGCCGCTCAACCCCGTGGTGGTGGCGCGCTTCCGCGTCGACAAGGCCGAGGCCATGCGCCAGGCGCTGGACAAGGCGCGCTTCCGCCACTACGACGCGCCCCACGAGGTGGGCACGCGCGGCTTCTACGCCCACGACCCGTGGGGCAACCGCGTGGAGCTCCGCGAGCGGCCTTGACCGATCCGCGTAGGCTCCCCGGCGCTTGAGGGCAAGAGCGAAGCGGGCAGCCCGCCTTCGGCCGCCGATGCGCGCCATCCCCACGCTGCTCGTCCTCCTTGTGCTGGCTCCCGTCGCCTCCGCCATCGACCCCCGCAAGGGCGTGGACGCGGGCCCCTGCGCCGCGAGCCAGACCACCGGCGTCGACAACTGGTTCACCACCGTCTCGTGCGACGGGGTCCTCTACCTGCGCGCGGGCGACGGCTTCGCCGGCCCCATGTGCCAGCTGCGCGTCCTGGGCGACGCGTACCCCTGCGCGCTCTGAGGTTCCGCGTCTCGGCTCCTCTTTTCTTTCTTGCTTCCTCCCCTTGTGGAGGTTGCCTCTTTCGTCACCACTGAACGCGACGACGCCACGGCGCCACGACGCGACGCTTGGGAAATCGTCGCGTCGTGGCGCCGTGGCGTCGTCGCGTCAAGACGTGACGAGGGGGCGGCAGCAGGCACCGACCGGCAGGAGAATCCGGGTTGCCTGCGGCCTGGAGCAGCCCCGGTGAGGACCGGACGCGCAGGCCGCCTGGCAAAGCCTTTATCCCGCCCGCGGGTTCGCCGCCCCATGAGCTTCCAGGGCCGCCACGTCTGCCACATCGCGGACATGACCGTCGCCGACGTGGACCGCGTCCTCGACGCGGCGGAGCGCCTGCTTCCCGCCGCGCGCGGCGAGCGCACCCTGGAGGCCGCGAAGGGGAAGATCCTCGCGACGCTCTTCTTCGAGCCCTCCACGCGCACGCGCCTCTCCTTCGAAAGCGCGATGCACCGCCTGGGCGGGAACGTCATCAGCGTCGCGGAGCCCGGCAGCACCAGCGCGACCAAGGGCGAGACGCTGGCGGACACCATCCGCATGGTGAGCAGCTACGGCGACGTGGTCGTGCTGCGCCACCCCCGCGAGGGCGCCGCGCGCCTGGCGTCGCGCTACAGCCGCGTGCCCGTCATCAACGCGGGCGACGGCGCGGGCCAGCACCCCACGCAGACGCTGACCGACCTTTTCACCATCCGCAAGGCCAAGGGCGAGATCCGGCCCAACACGGTGACCATCGCGGGCGACCTCAAGTACGGCCGCACCGTGCACAGCCTCGCGCAGGCCCTCGCCATGTACGGCGCGGAGATGGTCTTCGTCGCGCCCGAGAGCCTCCAGGTCCCCGCCGACATGCGCCAGCACCTGGACGCCATGGGCGCGCGCTACCGCCTGGCCTCCACGCTGGAGGAGGTCGTGGGCGAGACGGACGTGCTCTACATGACGCGCATCCAGAAGGAGCGCTTCCCGGACCTGGACGAGTACCGGAAGGTGGCCGGCGTGTTCCGCGTCACCCCGTCCCTGCTCGCCGAGGGCAAGAAGGGCATCGTCGTCCTGCACCCGCTCCCGCGCGTGGGCGAGATCGACCCCGCCGTGGACGACACGCCCGCGGCGAAGTACTTCGAGCAGGCCGCCTACGGCGTGCCCGTGAGGATGGCGCTCCTGGCGGAGATCCTCGGCCTCAAGGGGGTCGCCTGAATGCAGGAGCTGAAGGTCCAGCCCATCCGCAACGGCACCGTCATCGACCACATCACCGCGGGCCGTGCCGTCGCGGTCATGCGCATCCTGGGCCTGCCGCGCCCGGGCAGCACCAGCACCATCACCGCCGCCATGAACGTGCCCAGCAGCCGCGGCCGCAAGGACATCCTCAAGATCGAGGACCGCGAGCTGGACGCCAACGAGGTCAACAAGATCGCGCTCATCGCGCCCAACGCCACCATCAACATCGTGCGCGAGTACGAGGTGTCCCGCAAGGAGCACGTCCAGCTCCCCGAGAAGGTGAGCGGCCTCGTGAAGTGCCCGAACCCCAACTGCGTCACCAACCACGAGCCCGTGCGCACCCAGTTCCTCGTCGTCGCGCGCGACCCCGTGAAGCTGCGCTGCGGCTACTGCGACCGCGAGGTCGCCGACGTGGCGGACCACGTGGCGTGAGCTCACGGCCCTTGGCCGGTCGCGTAGCCCTCGCCTCCGGCGGGGAAGCCCTGAATCTCCGAATCGCCGAATCTCCGCCAGAATCCGAGGACGAAACGGCCGGGGCGAGGCAGGCTCCCCGGGCTTTCCCCGCGCGCTTCCGGAAGAGACAAGCGCCCGGCGCGCGCGTCCCGCGGACGATGGCCGAAGGCGCCCTGGAGCGCATCGAGCGCCACCCGCTGAAGCGGCGCCTCTACGCGATCCTGGAGTCCTCCGAGGAGGGCCCCGAGCAGAAGCGCGTCGAGCGGGCCCTCCTGGCCCTCATCCTCCTCAACGTCGCCGCCGTCGCGGTGCTCACCGTGCCCTCCGCCTCGCTGGACCCCCTCTTCGGGACCCTGGCGCTGGCGCTCTACAGCGCGACGCTGTTCCTCTTCGTCGCCGAGTACTGGGCCCGCCTCTGGGTCTGCACCGAGAACCCGCGCTACGCGAGGCCCTTCGCGGGCCGCCTCCGCTTCGCGCTGCGTCCCATCATGCTGCTGGACCTCGCGGCCATCTCGCCCCTGGCGGTGCGCTTCCTCCTGGGCTTCACGGGCCCCGCGGAGGCGCTCTCGCTCATCATGCTGCTGAGGCTCTTCAAGGTCTTCCGCTTCGCCCCCAGCATGCGCACCCTCGCGCGCGTCGTGCGCTCGCGCCGGCAGGAGCTTGGCCTCACGCTCGCGGCCATCGGCATCGCCCTCGTCGCCGCCAGCACGGTGGAGTACGTGCTGGAGAACGGCGCGCAGCCCGACAAGTTCGCCAGCGTCCCCGCCGCCATGTACTGGGGCATCGTCACGCTCACGACGGTGGGCTACGGCGACGTGACGCCCGTGACGCCGGGGGGCCGCGCCGTGGCGGGCTTCGTGGCGCTCCTGGGCATCGCCCTCATCGCGCTCCCCGCCGGCATCCTCTCCAGCGGCTTCGCCGAGGAGTTCGCCCGCGGCCGCCGCGACCCCTCGCGCTGCCCCCACTGCGGGGAACCGCTGTGAGGGAGCTTCCCGCGGAGATCGCCCGCGAGATGCCCTGGCCGCGCCGGCGCGTCGAGGCGGAGGGCGTCGCGCTCTCCGTGGTGGACGCGGGCCCGCCCGGCGAGCGCGCGCTCGTGCTGCTCCACGGCAACCCCGCGTGGAGTTTCCTCTGGCGCCGGCTCATCGGGCCTCTCGTGGAGGCGGGCCACCGCGTCGTGGCGCCCGACCACGCCGGCTTCGGCCTCTCGGAGAAGCCCGAGGACCCGGGGTACTACACGCTGGAGCGCCACGTGGAGAACCTGCGCGTCGCGCTGGACGCCCTCGGGGTGAGGCGCGCGACGCTCGTGCTCCACGACTGGGGCGGGCCCATCGGCATGGGGTGGGCGACGCGCGAGCCCACGCGCGTGGAGCGCATCCTCGTCTGCAACACGGTGGCCTTCGCTCCGCGGCGCAGGCGCGCCTTCTCCGCGTGGCACCGCGCCTTCGCCTCGCCCGCGGGCTATCGATTGGGCGTGGCGCTGGACCTCGTGCGCGCGAGCGCCATGCGCTTCGGCGCGCGCAGGCCCCTCTCCCCCCTCGCGCGGCGCGCCTATGCGTGGCCCATGAAGGAGAAGGGCGGCCGCGTCGCGGCGGGGCGCTTCGTGCAGATGGTCCCCGACGGGCCCGAGCACCCCGAGGCGGCCACGCTGCGCGCCATCGAGGCGGGCTTCCCCCTGCTCGCCCACGCGCCGGTCCACGTCCTGTGGGCGGATCGCGATCCCGTGATGCCGCCGCGCCTCGCCGAGCGTTGGAGGGCGAGCGGCCTCGCGGTGGCCAGCGTGGAGCACGTGGCGCCCGAGGCGGGCCACTTCTGGCAGGAGGACGCGCCGGAGCCGTTCCTCGCCAGGATCAGCGCGCTCTCCTCGGCTCGCTGAGAAGCTCGGTGTAGACGATCTCCGCGCGGTGGACTTCGGGGGCGGGCAGGCCGGCCAGGTCGGCGACCTCGCGGACCTCCTCCTCGTTGGCCGCCTCGAAGACGCTCCACGCGCGCCCCTCCTGGATGTTGAAGAGCGTCTCCATGACGTCCACGCCCACGCGGTCGGCCGCCTCCGCGACGCGCTCCAGCGTCGCGCGGAAGTCGGCCTCGGACGTTCCCGCGGGGATGCTGTGGACGGCGAGGAAGCGTTGCATGCTCCTCCTGCGCGGGCCGTCGCTTGAGCGCGTTGTGGCCGCGTGGTCGATCGCGCGCCGCGCAAGGACGGAAGGCCGCCTCCCTGGCGCGCGCCCGGCCCGGCCCGCCCCGAAGCCTGGGCGTGTTCGAGAACCCTCTTCGGCGGGGCCAAGGCCCTGCGTGGCGTGAGAACCATGGCGGCCGTCACGCGGGCGCTCCTCGTCCTGGGCCTGCTCCTCCTCGCGGGGTGCGCCGCCCCGCAGCAATCGAGCCCGCCGGCCCCCACCGGCGCGTCCCCCTCCCCCGGGCTGGAGACGCCCAGCGCGACCCCCACGGCCGCCTCGACGACCCCCGCTCCCCAGGAAGGCTCCATCGAAGGCTCCGAGGTCCCCGGCGCCGCCCGGTTCGCCCGCGACCTCACCACGCTGGCGGCGAGCCCGAACCACCGATATCAAAAAGAGGCGCCCGTCCTCAGCGCGGAGGGGAACCTGATCGCGTTCTCGCAGCCGCCCCAGGCGGGGGCGCAGCCCATGGACCACGTCTACGTCGTGCGCCCCGACGCCGGGTGGGTGGGCGAGATCGACAGCTACGCGACCGCGTGCGCGTGCACCTCCATGATCGACGTGAGCGCGGACGGCCGGCTGGTGGCCATCAGCGACACGATGCAGCTGCGCGTCGCCCCCACGAGCGGCGGGGGCGGGAAGACGATCCTGAGCCTGGCCAGCGGCGACCTCAACGACCTGCGCCTCTCCGGCGACGGGTCCAGCGTGTTCGTCCGGATCGGGCGCGACACGAGCCGCAACGACGTCACGCCCGCGAAGCCCATGGAGCGCGGCATCTGGATGGTGCCCACGGCCGGCGGCGACCCCGTGCAGGTGGTCAGCCCCGCCACCCTCGCGGCCGCCGAGGGCGTCGACCAGGCGCCCTTCTTCCAGGGGGACGGGGAGGGCCTCGACGTCTCGAAGGACGGCTCGCGCGTCGTCTTCGAGGCGCCGGACCGGCCGCAGAGCGGCGGCGCGGGGCAGGGGCTCTTCGGCGCCACGGTGGGCGAGCCCGGCGTGCACGACTACCTGGGGCGCGTCGACTTCGTCTACCACGTCGCGATCAGCGGGGACGGCTCGACGGTCGCGTACCACGTCGCCAGCTTCTCCTCGGGCCAGCACGAGGTGGACGTCGTCCCGTGGGACGGGACGCAGGGCAAGACGCTCGCGGAGAGCGCCCACCCGCTGCCGCTCACGGGCAGCGAGCTCATGCCCACCGGGGATCGCCTCAGCCTCTCCGCCGACGGCCGGCTCGCGCTCCTGGGGTCCTCGGGGATGCTCTACCGCACCGACACGGGCGCGGGCTCGGAGGTGGGCGCCGCCTTCGCGTCGTCGCGGATGAAGGCGCCCCTCTTCTCGGGCGGGCTCGACCACGGGACCATGGACGAGACGGGCACTCGGTTCGAGTTCCTCTCCATGGACGACAAGGGCGTCGACCAGGTGGCCTTCCTGTCGCTGCCCGGCCCTTCGCAGGCGGGGGCGTCGCAGGCCCCGCCCATCTCCGAGGCGCCCTCGGTGACGGGCGTGCGCTTCCACGACTCCGGCTCCCTCCGCGTCAGCGTCCGGTCGTCCACGCCCGTCGTGGACGTGGAGGCGTTCGCCTACGTGAACGGGACGCCGGGCGCCAGCAGGGCCGCGACGTCGCTGGACACCTCCGCCACGGGGGCGCGCGTGGGGACCCTCGACTACTCCGGGCCCGACCCCACCACGGACCCTCCCGACGTGGGCATCGAGGTGGAGGCGGTCGCCTCCAGCGGCATGCGCTACGCCACCGCGACGGAGTTCGTGGGGACGGGCTGAGCCTCAATACTCCGAGAGGGGCCGCCGGCCCGCGAAGCCCGACGTGAGCGTGTGCCAGTGGGCGAGGGCGGGCTCGTCGTCGCGGTAGCAGAGGAGCACCGTCTCCTCGCCGCGCAGCGCGTAGAAGTCGACGAGCCCCAGCAGCGGGTCCTTGACCTCGGCGCCAAGCTCGTCGACGCGGGCGAGGATGCCGTCGATGCGCACGGTGAGCGCGGCGACCTCGTCGCGCAGCCGGCGCGCGTCCGCGCTGTCGGGAAGCTCCTGGGTGAACAGCGCGTCGCCGTGGACGGCCTGAAGCTCGGCCAGCTCCTCGCGGCGCCAGCGCCATTCGTGGTACGCGTCGCGAAGCTCGGCGAGGAGCGGCTTCAGGCGCGGGATGGCGGCCTGCGCCTCGGCGAGGCTCACGTGGCGCACGGGCGTCCCACGGGCGCCTCCGGCTTGAGCCTATCGAGGCGCCCGCGGCCCGGGTTCCCGATAAGCTCAAGGGACGCTTCGGGGCTTGCCTCGCCAATGGGTGAACGGTTCTACAAGGCGTCGCAGGTGACCGTCGGCCCCCTGTTGCGGGGGCTCTGGCGCGTCCACGCCACGGGGCTCCACCACGTCCCGGCGGCGGGCCCCGCGATCCTCGCGTCGAACCACCTCTCCTACACGGACCACTACTTCCTGCCCGCGGTCGTCCCGCGGCAGATCTTCTTCATCAGCAAGGCGCAGCACTTCGACGTGCCCGTGCAGCGCTGGCTCTTCGAGCAGTGGGGCGTCATCCCGCTCAAGCGCGGCGAAGGCGACAACGAGGCGTTCACCCGCTCGCTGGAGATCCTGGGCGAGGGCAAGCTCTTCGGCATCTACCCCGAGGGGACGCGCAGCACGGACGGCAAGCTCCACAAGGGGCGCACGGGTGTGGCGCGCCTCGCGCTGAAGGCCCGCGTGCCCGTCGTCCCCGTGGGCATGATCGGCACCGACAAGGTGCTCCCCAAGGGGAAGAACGTGCCCAAGCTCCACAAGGTGACCATCCACATCGGGGCGCCCATGCGCTTCGACGAGTTCTACGGCCACGAGGACGACCGCAAGGTCACGCGGGAGATCACCGACCGCATCATGGTGGCCATCCGCGACCTCTCGGGGCAGGAGTACGTCCCGGAATACACGCGCAACCCCGAGTACCACACCAAGACGGAGGGCTGACGTGGCCGCCGTGCTGGGCGCCGGCTCGTGGGGCACGACCCTTGCGATCCTGCTGGCCAGCAAGGGCGAGCGCGTGACGCTCTGGGCGCGCGACGAGGCGCTGGTGGAGGCGATGCGCAAGGAGCGCCGCAACCCGCACTACGTCAGCAACGTCCCCTTCCCCCCTTCCCTGCGCGCCACGCACGACCTGGCCGAGGCGCTCTCGGGCGAGACGCGCGTCGTCCACGCCGTCCCCAGCAAGGCGACGCGGGAGTTCGCCCGCGCGTACGCCAGGCACCTCGCGCCCGACGCCCGCATCGTGAGCGCCACCAAGGGGCTGGAGCAGAAGTCGCACAAGCGCATGAGCGAGGTCATCCACGAGGAGACGCGCCGCCCGGTGGCGTGCATCACCGGCCCCAACCACGCCGAGGAGGTGAGCGTCGGCCAGCCCACCGCGGCCGTGCTGGCGTACCCCGACATCGACGTGGCCAAGCAGTGGGCGGAGCTGTTCAACACCTCCTTCTTCAAGGCGTACCCGCGGCGCGACCTCGTGGGCGCGGAGGTCTGCGGCGCGTACAAGAACGTCGTCGCGCTGGCGGGCGGCATGGCCGACGGCCTGGGCTGGGGCGACAACTGCGCCGCGTGCCTCATCACGCTGGGCATCGACGAGATGATCGAGCTGGCGCGCCTCTTCGGCGCCGACGAGCGCACCGTCTACGGCCTCGCGGGTGTGGGCGACCTCGTCGCCACCGTGACCAGCGACCACTCGCGCAACCGCTTCTACGGGCGCGAGCTCGGCAAGGGGCTCTCCGCGGAGCAGATCCGCGAGAAGATGCACGGCCAGGTCGCCGAAGGCGTCTTCGCGACCAAGGCGTTCTACGACTACGCCGTGGACGAAGATCTGGAACTGCCCCTGACGCGCGTCGTGCATCGGATTCTCTACGAGGGCGCGACGGTGAAGCAGGGCGTGGCCGAGCTGCTGGCGCGCGTCTGAGGTTTGCTTCCTGCTCAAGCTACCCGATGCAACCCGAACCCACGAACCACCGAACCACGGTTTTCTACTGTGGTTCGGTGGTTCGTCGGTTCGGGTTGTGTCGTGGAGCGTTGACCAGGAAACGAGCATCCGCGAGGCTGCGCGCGGGCAAGACTTCTCATCGCGGCAAGGCTTCGCACGCCCCGGAGACACTCCCTTGCGAACCGTCCTCCTCGCCCTCTCGCTCCTGGCCGCCACCGGCGTCGCCCTCGTGGCGGCGCCCGAGGCCCAGGCCGTCGGCACCTGCACGTCCCTGGAAAACGGCTCGGCGCCCGCCGACGGGCCCCACTGCCCGGCCCTCTTCTGCCTGGGCACGTCGTGGTCCTACGGCTACTACTATTACAACTGCCAGTACCAGGTCCCGCCGCCCCCGCCCCCGTGCGCGTGCGTCCCCCTGGAGTGAGGCGATCCCATGCGCCCCGTCCTCCTCGTCGCGTCGCTCCTCCTCGCGAGCACCGTCGTCCTCGTCGCCTCGCCCTCCGCGCAGGCCGTGGGCACCTGCACGTCCCTGACCAACCCCACGGTGGCCCCGGACGGCCCCCACTGCCCGGCGCTCCTCTGCATCGGCACGTCCTGGTCCTACGGCCAGTACTACGTGCGCTGCCAGACGGAGATCCCGCCCGGCCCCATCTGCGAGTGCATGCCGATCCCCCTCGCGTGAGACCCGAACCTGTCGCGCAGCCGCCCGGCTGCGCGGCGGGAACCTTCTGATCGCGGCAAGGCGTCCGCGGCGCGGGTACTCCCTTGCGAACCCTCGTCCTTGCCGTCAGCCTGCTCACCGCCAGCTGCCTCTTCCTCGTCGCCGCGCCCTCCGCCGAGGCCGTCGGCACCTGCACGCCCGCCAGCGGCCTCGTCAGCGGCCCCCACTGCCCGGGCCTCTTCTGCTACGGCACCTCGTGGTCGTACAACGACTACTACTACCACTGCCAGTACGAGATCCCCTACCCCTGCCAGTACTGCGTCCCCCTGGCGTGAGCCGGGCCCCTTTCTAGGGACCGATCGTCTACCCTTATCTGGCATC
The DNA here is from genome assembly GCA_021325135.1 of Pseudomonadota bacterium. GTDB lineage: Archaea > Thermoplasmatota > SW-10-69-26 > JACQPN01 > JAJPHT01 > JAJPHT01. The sequence continues at coordinate 63,157 of JAJPHT010000034.1, forward strand.
GCCCCGCTGCGTCGCGCGTGATCACCGCGCGCGACCTGCGGCGCGACTACGGTCTGAATCATGCCCTCGCGGGCGCCTCCTTCGAGGTCCCGCCGGGGCAGACCGTCGCTCTTCTGGGACCCAACGGCGCGGGCAAGAGCACGCTGCTCCAGATCCTCGCCGGCGTCCTGGCGCCCACCTCGGGGAGCGCCACCGTGGCCGGCATGGTCGTGCCCGACGGCGCGCGCGGCCTGGGCAAGCGCGTGGGCTTCGTCCCCCAGGGCGAGAGCCTGTATCCCGAGCTGAGCGTCGCGGAGAACCTCCGCTTCTTCGGCCGGCTCCACGGCGTGCGCGGGAAGCGCCTGCGCGCGCGCGTCGATGCGCTGCTCTCGGACTTCGCGCTCTCCGACCGGCGCGGCTCCCGCGCGGGCGACCTCTCCGGGGGCCTGCGCCAGCGCGCGGCCGTCGCCGCGAGCCTCGTCCACGAGCCGGGCGTGCTCCTCCTCGACGAGCCCGGCACGGGGCTCGACCCCGGCGCGCGAGACCGCCTCGGCAAGCTCCTGCGCGCGTACCGCGGCGCCGAGCGGACCGTCCTCTTCTCCACGCACGACCTCCAAGAGGCCGCGCGCGTCGCGGACCGCGTGCTCTTCCTCGTCAACGGCCGCGTCGTCGCCGACATGCCCGCTGCCGAGGCCCCGCGCCTGGACGCCCGCTACCGCGCGCTGGGGGCCGACGCGTGAGCTTCTTCGCGCACCTGGGGAAGGACGCCCGGCTGCTCCTGCGCAACCGCGCCCTCCTCGCGGCGCTCATGCTCTATCCGCTCCTTCTGGTCGCCGTGCTCGGCGCCGCCTTCCAGCAGCCCCCGCAGCGCCTCGACCTGGCGCTGGTGGACCACGACGCGGGCGACGCGCTGGAGGTCAACGGCCGCAACGTCACCGCCGCCGACATCCTCGCCTCCGGGACCGGGTTCGCCCACGTCCAGAAGGCCGCCAGCGACGCCGCGGGGCTTGCCCTTCTCCGCAACGGCGACGTGGACGCGCTCCTCATCGTGCCCGGCCGCTTCCTCAACAACCTGGGGACGCTGGGCAGCAACGCGACGCTGAAGCTCGTCGTCGATGAGTCCGACCCGCTGCGCGCGGGCGTCGCCAAGAACGCCGTGCAGGGCGTCCTGGACGACTTCATCAAAGGAGTCGTGGGCGAGAAGATCCGCGGCGTCGAAGGGCTGCTGAACCTCACCGTGAACGGCGGCAGCACGGTCGTCCTGGGCGCGCAGGTGGACATCCTGGGCATCCAGGCCGCGCGCGAGCGCCTCAACGAGGTGAAAGCCGACCTCCCGCCCAACAGCCCCGACGTGCAGCGCGTGCAGGACGTGATCGCGTTCCTGGACTTCGCCGGCGGCGTGCTGGGCAACTCGGAACGATATCTCACCACCACCGCGCTGCCGCTCAAGGTCGAGCAGTCGGGCCTCGCCTCCAAGGACACGCGCGTCACCTCCATCGCGCTCCCCGGCGCCATCGTGCTGGGCGTCTTCTGGACGGGCGCCCTGGCCGCCGCGCTGCTGGCCGCCCGCGAGCGCGAGACCGGCGCCGCGCGCCGCCTCGCCGCGGCTCCGGCCGCGCGCGCGTGGTCGCTGGCCTCGAAGGCGCTCGTCGCGCTCCTCGCGGCCCTCGTCCCCGCCGCCGTCGCCCTCGCGCTGGGGCTCGCGCTCCTCTCCGCCAACGTCGCCGACCCCGGGCTCACGCTGGTGGTGCTCCTTGCCGCGTCGCTGGCCGCCGCGGGGCTGGGCCTCCTCGCCGCGGGGCTCTCCCGCGCGACCGCGGGCGCCGCGCTCCTCGCCGTGCTGATCCTCCTGCCCATGCTGATGCTGGGCGGCCTCTTCTTCCCCGTCGCGTTCATGCCCGCGCCCGCGCGCGCCGTCGCCTCCCTCCTCCCCGTCACGGCCGCCACCGACGCGCTGCGCGGCGCGATGCTGCGCGGGAACGACCTCGCCGAGATCGCGCCCGCCCTGGCGGGGCTCGTCCTCTTCGCGCTCCTCGCGGGGGGCCTCGGCGCGTGGCTGGGGAGGCGGAGGGCCGCGTGAACGCGGAGGCGCTCCTCTCGTGGTTCCGCGAGCACAAGCGCGACCTGCCCTGGCGCCGCGAGCCGCGCGATCCCTACCGGGTGTGGGTCAGCGAGGCCATGCTCCAGCAGACGCGCGTCGAGACGGTCCTGCGCTACTACGAGCCCTTCCTCGAAGCGTTCCCTGATATCAGATCCCTCGCGGAGGCGGAGGAGGACCGCCTCATGAAGGTGTGGGAGGGGCTGGGCTACTACCGGCGCGCGAGGCTCCTCCAGGCGGGCGCGCACGCCGTCGTCGAGCGCCACGGGGGGCGCGTGCCGGGGGAGCTTGCCGACCTCCTCGCGCTCCCCGGCATGGGGCCCTACACCGCGGGCGCGGTCGCGAGCCTGGCCTTCGGCGTCGCCGCGCCCGCCGTGGACGGCAACGTCCTGCGCGTCGCCTCGCGCCTGGAGGCGTGGGACGATGATATCGCCCTCCCCGCGACGCGGCGCAAGGCCGAGGCGTGGGTCGCGCGCCACCAGCCTCCCCACGAGGCGGGCGCCTTCAACGAGGCCTTGATGGAGCTTGGCGCCACGGTGTGCACGCCCCGCTCGCCGCGCTGCGACGCGTGCCCGCTGGCGGCGGGGTGCCGCGGGCGCGCCGACCCGTCGCGTTACCCCGTGAAGTCCGCCAAGGCGGCGCCCCGGGAGATGCGCGTCGCGGTGGCGCTGGCGAGGCGCGACGGCCTCCTGCTCCTGGAGAAGCGCGAGGAGGGCCTGCTGGCGGGCACGTGGGGCCTGCCCTGGGTGGAGGTGCCCCCGGGCGGCGACGCGCGGGCCCTGCTGCGGGCGCACGTCGAGGCGCTCACGGGCGGACGCACCCGCGTGGCGGAGCGCCCCGAGCGCCGCGGCGAGCACGCCTTCACGCACCGCCGCTGGCGCATGGAAGGGTACGCCGTGGAGGCCGCCGGCAGCGGCGGCTCGTGGCGGCGGCCCGAGGAGGTCGCGCTGGGGACCGCGCACCGGCGGCTGCTGGAGACGACGCAGCGCGCGCTCTTCTGAGGCTACTTCCCGTCGAGCCCCAGCGCCTTCTTCGCCTTGGCGGGGTCGTTGACCAGGAGCACGAACTCGGCCTGCTCCGCCTCGGGGGCGGTCGTGCCGAAGAGGGAGTCGATGTTGACCTTCGCCTTGGCGAGCTTGCGGGCGATCTCCGCCAGCTGGCCCGGCTCGTTGGGGATCTGCACCGTGATGGCCTCGCCCGCGCGGTATTGATAGCCCGCGTCCTTGAGGGCCTTCTCGGCCTTGCGGGGGCTGCTGAGGTGGAGGCGCACGTTGCCGAAATCCACCGAGCCTTCGAGGAGGATGGCCTCCACGTTCACGCCGGCAGCGGCGAGGACCTCGCAAAGCTCGGCCAAGGCGCCGGGACGGTTCTCAAGGAAGACGACGAACTGGGTGGACAAGGCCTCACCGGATGGGGGTCACCCAACGGGGGCGCCTTTGTCAACCTGTCGATCGAACGCTCACGCGCGACCGGCGCCCGCGCGCCTCTCCTCCGTTCCGCCCCGTCCGCAGGAGCCCAGCCGGGGGCAGGCCAGGCCGCGGATCGTCGGCACCAGGGGGGCGCCGCAGTCGGGGCAGACGGACCTTCGAGCCTCCACCATGACGGGGCCAGCGAGGAATCGGGACATTTTAACCCTTTTGCGGGCGCAGCGAAACGGTGTGTCGCCCATCCGACGGGACGCTAGCACGGTCGGACAGACGCCGGGGGGCTCACGCCTCGACGCCGGTGGGCACGACCTCAAGAGGGGCGAAGGCGACGACGGCCCCGCCCGCCTCGACGAGGCCTCCGCGTCCGCACGCGCTCATCCTCGGGCATCGCAAGCCGCTCCACGAGGGAACCAGCCCCGCGTCGCACCGGGGGCAGACCAGGCGAGTGATCATCGCGCGATCACGCCGGGAAGCGCCCTTAACGTTTGCGACACGGACTTCGAAGGGTGTCCGGGATCGATCGAGGCCCCGTCACGGGTCCGGCGCGGGCGCGCCTTCGTCGCCTCGAAGCCCGCCTGCCCGGCCGGCCGCGAGCAGCATCCCTCATACGCCAGGGCGCCCCATGCCCCGCCCGTGACCGCGACCGCGCCGGCGAAGCCGAAACCGATCGTCTGGGACCTGACGCCCGTGCTTCCCTCGATGAAGGGGCCCGAGGTGCAGCGCGTCCTGGACCGCATGGAGGCGCTCACGAAGGAGATGGAGTCGTGGCGCGGCAGGCTGGACTCCATCCAGACGCCCGCGGACCTGGAGAAGGTCCTCGCCCTGGACGTGGAGCTTGGCGACCTGGCCAGCCGCGTGGGCAACTACGGGCACCTCATGTTCAGCGCCGACACGCGCGACGAGGAGGTGCAGGCCTTCATGTCCAAGATGGAGAACCTCACCACCGAGATCGGGAACCGCACGCGCTTCTTCGACCTCTGGTGGAAGTCGCTCTCCGACGAGCGCGCGGCGAAGCTCACGCCCAAGGACCCCGAGAAGAGGTACTACCTGGACCGCGTGCGCGTCTTCCGGCCCCACACGCTCTCCGAGAGCGAGGAGAAGATCATCGCCCTCAAGGACGTGACCGGCGAGAGCGCCAACGACCGCGTCCGCGAGATCATCACCTCCGCCTTCAAGTTCAAGGACCCGAAGACCGGCAAGGACGTGACGCAGTCCGAGCTGACGAAGAACGTCTACGACCCGGACCCCAAGGTGCGCGAGGCGGCGTACAAGGAGCTCTGGCGCGTCTACTCGCAGAACGAGAACGTGCTCAGCTTCCTCTACCAGACCGTCGCGACCGACTGGCACAACGAGAACCTCAAGCTGCGCGGCTACCCCAGCGCGATCAACGTGCGCAACAAGGGGAACGACGTGCCCGACGAGGCCGTGGACGCGCTGCTGGCGGTCTGCCGCGAGAACACGGCCATCTTCCAGCGCTACTTCCTCTGGAAGGCCAAGCGCCTCGGCCTCGCGCCCTCGCGATATCACATCTACGCGCCCCTCACCAAGGACAAGCTGGACGTGCCCTACGAGGCGGCCAAGGAGAAGGTGCTCAAGGTCTTCGGCTCGTTCTCTCCCAAGATCCAGAAGGCGGCCAAGCAGGTCTTCGACGAGGACCACGTCCACGTCTACCCGGCGGAGGGCAAGCGCGGCGGCGCGTACTGCGCCACGGTCACCAGCACCATGACGCCCTACGTGTTCCTCAACCACACGGGGGACGCGCAGAGCCTCAAGACGCTCGCGCACGAGATGGGCCACGCGGTCCACAGCGTGCTCGCGCGGGACCGCTTCCCGCTGGTCGCGCACTCGACGCTCCCCATGGCGGAGACGGCCAGCGTGTTCGCCGAGATGCTGCTCCACGACACGCTCATGCGCGAGGCCTCGCCCGAGGACCGCGTCGCGATCCTCTCGGAGAAGATGGGCGAGATCTACGCCACCGTCATGCGCCAGGCGTACTTCGTCGTCTTCGAGGTCGAGGCGCACCGCCTCGTGCAGGAGGGCGCCTCCACCAGCGACCTCAACAAGGTCTACCTGGAGCAATTGCGCGAGCAGTTCGGCCCCGTGCAGGTGCCCGACGACTTCCAGCGCGAGTGGCAGTACATCCCGCACATCTACGCGAGCCCCTTCTACTGCTACAGCTACAGCTTCGGCATGCTGCTCAGCCTCGCGCTCTACGGCATGTACCGCGAGCAGGGCGCCGCCTTCGTCCCCAAGTACGAGGCGCTCCTCGCGGCCGGCGGCAGCGACGCGCCCGAGCGGCTCCTCGCCAAGCTGGGCGTCGACATCCGCTCCAAGGACTTCTGGCGCAAGGGCTTCCAGGTCATCGACGAGATGATGCGGGAGCTGGAGAAGAGCGCCTGATCGGCGAAACCGTGATGAGCCGCGGCGCGTCCTCCCCCGCGTGCAAGGAGGCGCGCCCACCTGGGCCGCGGTCGCCCTTCTCCTGGGCGCCGTCGCGGGGTCCATCCTCGTCGCCCCAGCCTCGGCGCCGCCGGGGGACGTGGCCGCTCCCGACCTCCCCCCTTCGGAGCCGGCCGCGGCGCGGGCGCCGGACCTCGGATTCTGGTCCTCCTATTCGGGAGGGGCCCTCGACCAGGAGGGGGTCCAGATGTGGCGCGTCGCGCCGGGAAGCTCCGACCTCCTTCTCCAGATCGGCGCGACCCCCCAGACGGGCCAGGGCGCGGACAACGGCTCCGATGTCTGGGAGGCCCAGGTGATGCCCCCCACGGGCAACGCGGTCATGGTCTGCAAGAAGGTCCCGTGCGAGACCACCATCGTCTCCCCGGAGCCGGGCCTCTGGCACGTCGTCGGCCTAAGCACGACGCCGCTCCACGTCGCGTGGGTCGGAGGAGCGGACGACCTCGCGGACCCCCTCTACGGGCGGACGACAAGCTGGGGCGAGCGGGCCACGGACCAGGTCTACGTCCCGCCCCACCTCCCGGGGATGGTCTTCCGCGCGGACGTCGAAGGGGCTGCCCTCCCCCCAGGGGCGCTGCCGGCCGCCCAGCTCCTCCAGCCTGACGGCTCGCTCTGGGGGACCTGCCTGGCGCCCTGCCTCCTCCCCGTGGACCACCCGGAGGGTGGCGTCTGGCAGGTGAAGTACCTCTCCGGCGTCGCGCTGCACGCCTCCCTCTCCCCCGAGGGCTAAGGGAGCGTCAAACGGGCCCTTCAGATCGTGCGCACGATC
>JAJPHT010000017.1 GCA_021325135.1 Pseudomonadota bacterium
ACCCCGACGTGAACACCTACAAGCCCGAGTGGAGCCGCCACGACTGGAACGAGACGCTGCTCACCTGGTTCGACCACTGGCTCAAGGGCGTCGACAACAACTGGACCTCCCTCGCCCACGTCGAGGCGCAGGACCAGGCGGGAGAATGGCGCAACTCCACCGCGTGGCCCCCCGCCGACGCGGAGCCCGTCACGCTCTACCTCGGCCCCAGCGGAGCGCTCAGCGCCGCGCCCCCCGCCGCGGGCGTCGTCACGCTCAGCGCCGACCCGCGCGTGCAGACGCCCCTGGGCGGCGAGCTTAGAGCGAAGTTCGCCACCGCCGCGCTCTCCAAGGACGTTACCCTCGTGGGCATGCCCACCGTGAGCGTCACGCTGAGCCTCGACCGCCCCGCGGGCAACCTCGTCGCCATCTGGTACGACGTGCTGCCCAACGGCTCGTGGGTCGAGTGGGACCACGGCAGCCGCGAGCTGATGCACCGCGACACGCGCGAGCAGGGGAGCCCCGTCACGCCCGGAGCGACGTTCACCACCATGGTCAACCTCTACCCGCAGGAGACGACGCTGGCGGCGGGCCACAAGCTGGGCCTCGCGCTGGCTCCGGAGGACCCCGCGTGGATCGAGCCCTCGCCCCTGGGCCAAGGCGCGACGTACACGGTGCAGCTGGGCGAGAAGGGCACGGCGCTCCACGCGCTGGCGCTCCCGGGCGGGGCCGCGGCCTTCGGCGCGGCTCCGTCGTGACGCCAGCCGGGGCCGCGTCGGGCTGCCGACCGTGGGCAGGAATCGTCAAATAGGGGGAGTGGATTGGAGGCCTCGCGCCTCCGGGGTTTCCCCGAGAGAACCGCGACCTGGGCCAGTACCCTAGCTAGGTTAAGGGGACAGACTCTTAATCTGTTCGCCGCCGGTTCGAATCCGGCCTGGCCCGCTCATCTCCTGGAGCATTCCGCTCCAGCGCCACCACCTGATATCGCATCCCTTCTCGCACGTACTCTGGCCAGGGCCACGCCCCCGCGGCGTTGAGCTTCGCCACGAGGGCGGTGATATCCTCCTGCCGGATGGGACGCCATCCGGTCCTGCGCGCGAGGGCCACGAGGTGCGCCTCGGTGAGGGGCCCGACGCCGTCGCGGACGCCGCCGCGGAGGGCGAAGCCATCGGTGACGACGAGGCGCGCGCCGGGCGCGGCGACGCGGGCCCACGCGCGCAGCGCGGCCTCCTTGTCGGGGAGGAGGTTGAGGAGGGAAAGCGCGCTCACGCGCTGATAGCTCGCCTCGGGCGGCGACTCGGCGGGACCCTCCACGAACGACGCGTTGCGCAGGCCCTCCGCCTGGGCGGCGGCGCGCGCGAGGGCCAGCGCGCGGGGGGACGCGTCGACGCCCACCACCTGCATGCCGGGGCGGGCGCGGGCGACCGCCAGCGCGCAGAGCCCGTCGCCGCACCCCGCGTCCAGGTGCCACCCTTCGTCGGGCAGCGAGAGGGCGTCGAGCACGCGGGCGAGGTAGGGCGCGAGGGCGGCGCGGCGGGCGCGCGATGCCTCGGCGGTGAGCCCCTTGTAACGCTCGTCGTACTGGGCCGCGATGACCTGACGATAGCCGGGAAGCTCGCCGAGGTCCACAAGGGGCGCAGGGCGCGCCGTCGCCTTCACGCTTGCGGGGTCAGCGCGGCCTCTCGGCGTAGCGCTTCTTCATGTGCTCGATGAGGCCGCCGTCCTCCACGATGCGGCGGGCCTGCTCGGGCATGGGAGGCGCCTGGTGGATGCGCCCCGAGGCGTCCACGATTCGGCCCGTGGCGAGGTCGACCTCGATCTCGGCGCCATCCTCCACGTCGAGGTCCGCCTCCAGCACGGGGAGCGCGAGGTTGACCGCGTTGCGGTAGAAGATGCCCGCGAAGCTGGGCGCGATCACGCAGAGGATGCCCGCCTGCTTGATGGCCATGACGGCCTGCTCGCGCGACGAGCCGCAGCCGAAGTTGCGCCCCGCGACGACGAACGCGGCCGCCTTCGCGCGGGCCGGCAGCGCGGGGTCCTCGCCCTCGAAGACGTGGTCGCCCAGGCGCTCCCAGTCCTGCATGAAGCGGGCCGGGATGATCACGTCCGTGTTCAGGTTCGCGCCGAGGCGGAGCACCTTGCCGCGCACGCCGCGCGATCCCGGGAGCGCCTCAAGAGCGTTTCCCCGTTTCAGCGCCCCCTCCCGGTGGCTCCCTTGGTGGGCAGCTCGCATGGGGTGGCATGATCTCTGCCGCCGCGCTGGAGGCCGCCGGGCTGGAGCGCATGGGCCCGGACTCCTGCACGGTCTACCGCAGCCGCACCGCCTCCCGCCCCTGCCTGCTCTGCGGCCGCTCCACGCTCCTCCTGGTGGTGTTCAAGCCGGGCGGCGCGCCCTTGGCGCTCTGCGGAACGTGCCGCGGATACTAGAAGCGGATAACCCCTCGCCTGCCGGTCCCGCTCCCGAGCGGAAACCCTCAAGCCCGGGCCCGCCGACGGGAGCCCCATGAGCCTCGGCATCGTCCCCTCCCCACCCGCGCCCAGCGGCGTGGACCCCGCCCTCGCCAAGGCGGCGGACGACATCCGCGCCATGCGCGTGCGCGGCGCCGCCAAGATCGGCCGCTTCGCCGCCCAGGCCCTGGGCGAGTGGGCGCCCCGCTGGGACGGCGAGCCCGCCACGCTGGAGGCCGCCGCGCGCCTCCTGGTCGCCGCGCGGCCCACCGCGGTCTCGCTGCCCAACGCCGTCGACTTCGTCGCGAGCCACGCCAAGGCCGCGCCGGGCGGCGTGGAGGCGCGCCGCGACGCGCTGGCCGCCGCGGCCCGCGACTTCGAGACGCGCGCCGAGCAGGCCCTCGCCGCCATCGGCAAGGCCGGCGCCGCGCTGATCCCCGAGGGCGCGCTGGTCCTCACCATCTGCAACTCCCAGGGCGCGCTGGCGCCCATGTTCGCCGCCCACGAGGCGGGGCGCCGCTTCCACGTCATCGCGCTGGAGACGCGCCCGTGGCGCCAGGGCCTGCTGACCGCGGCCCAGCTCTCGGAGCGCGGCATCGCGTGCTCGCTGGCCGTGGACAGCGCCGCGTGGACGATGCTGCGCGAAGTCGACCTCGTGCTCACCGGCGCCGACGCCATCGCGAGGAACGGGGACACCGTGAACAAGGTCGGCACGGGCGGCGTCGCCGTCCTCGCCAAGGAGCGCGGCGTGCCCCTCCACGTCTGCGCAGAGACGTTCAAGCTCGACCGCAGGGCCGCCTCCGGCGCCGAGGTCGTCATCGAGGAGCGCGAGGCCGCCGAGGTCGTGCGCGCGGGCGAGGTCCCCGAGACGGTGCAGATCCGGAACCCCGTCTTCGACGTCACGGACCACCGCCACGTCAAGTCCTACGTCACCGACCTGGGCGTGCTCAAGGCGCACCAGATCAATGACGCCGCGCGCAAGGCGTGGGGCTGGGACTAAGCTGCCCACCGCCTCCGGCGGGGAACCCGCGAATCTCCGAATCTCAGAATCAGGGAATTTCCCCGGCGGAGATTCGGCGATCCGGAGATTCGCCTCTTCTCCGCCGGAGGCGGGCAAAAGAAGGCGCGATCAGATCTCGCGCACGTCGCTCAAGCGCTGCAGCACCATGCCCTCGACGATGACGGGGTTCGTCTTCCGCGCCAGCGCCAAGGCAAGCTCCAGCTTGTAGGCGCTCTCGGCGTAGATGGTCATGACCGACTCGCCGGGCTGGATCTTGTCGCCGCGCTTGTGGTGCAGCACGATGCCGGCGCCGTGCTCCTTGGGGCTGCCCGAGGCGCGCGCGATGTTGATGATGGCCTTGTTGCGCACGCCCGCGACGTAGCCGCCCTCGGGGACCTCCAGCTCGGCGGTGAACTGGCCCACGGGCACGTCGCCCTTGGGGAGCACGCCGCGCTGGGCCTCGACGATCTGGCGGAACTTCTCCAGCGCCGCGCCGCTCTTGAGGATCTCCTCGGCCTTGGCCTTGCCCTTGCCGCGGCCCGCGACGCCGCCCATCTCCAGGATGATGCCCGCGATGGCGGTGGACTTCTCGATGAGCGACTTGGGCGCCTCCAGGCCGCGCAGCGCCGCGAGGGCCTCGTTGGCCTCCAGCGCGCAGCCCACGGCCTTGCCCACGGGCTGGCCGCCGTAGGTGACGGCGCACTCCACCTGCATGTCCAGCCGCTCGCCCAGGTCGATGAAGGCGCGGCCGATCTTCTTGGCGTCGTCGATGGTGGGCAGCTTCGTGCCCTCGCCCATGGGCAGGTCCATCACGACCTTGTTCGCGCCCACGGCCTTCTTCTTGGACATGACCGACGCGAGCAGCTGCGCGCGCGGGTCGATGCTGAGGGGGTGCTCGACGCGGATGATGATGTCGTCGGCCGGGGCGAGGTTGACGCCGCCGCCCCAGCAGAGGACGCCGCCCACCTCCTCGGTGATCTTGCGGATCTGCGGGCCCGAGAGCGCCACGGGTCCGAAGACCTCCATGACGTCCGCCGTGCCCGCGGCGCCGGTGACGGCGCGGCTGCTGGTCTTGGGGATCATGAGGCCCGCCGCCGCGACGATGGGCACGATGAGGAGACTGATCTTGTTGCCGGGGACACCGCCGATGCTGTGCTTGTCGAACACGACGGCGTCGCCGAAGTCCAGCGTCTCGCCGTGCTTCACCATGGAGCGCGTGAGGTGCTCGATCTCCTCCATGTCCATGTCGTGGATCTCCAGCGAGGTGACCCACGCCGACAGCTCCACGTCGGTGAGGCTCCCCTCCACGACGTCCTGGACGATGGTGTCGATCTCGTCGCGGTTGAGCTTGCGGCCGTGCATCTTCTTCTTGATGTGGTGCACGCTGCTGGGCTTCTCCGCGGGGCGCACGTGCAGGCGCGCGCCCTCGTCGAGGCTGAAGTGCTTGCGGACGTCGGCGAACACGCCCATCGTGCCGGGCTGCACGACGCTCTCGGTGACGTCGACGACGGCGATGACGGCGTGGGGCTGCGAGAGCACGCGCACGCGGTCGCCCGGATGCACGCCCAACTCCTCCGCGTCGCTGCGGTGCAGGAGCACCTGGAACTTGCCCAGGTCGATGTCGAGGAGGTGGGCTTCGAGTGTCTTTCCATCCATGTCAGATCACGATCGGAAGATGAGGCCTTATGGGGTCGTGGAGGGTCTTGAAGCTGTTCTCTTCGCCCGGGCGCCTCCGGCGGGGAGCCTCCAGGATGCCGGCGATCCGACAGGACGACAGGCGACGGAAGCGGATCGCTGGCGTGTCCTGGAGGCGCGGCGTCATGGCGGGCCCCTTGAGGGGAGGACGGCGGGGCCTGATATCACTCCGAGGAGCCGCCCGGGGGCTTGGTGCCCCAGCGCTTGATGGCGGCGGCCAGCTCGTCGTGCTTCTTGGCGTACTCCTCCACGGGGATGCCCTTCTGGTAGGCCTCGACGGCCTGGCGCATGGCGCGGGCGCCCGCCTCGGAGCCCAGGGGGTTGCCGTGGACGCCGCCGCCGGCCGCCGCGCAGAAGTCGGGGCTGCCGCTTGCGTCCCAGACGTGGTGGATCACGCCGGGGTGCATGCCGCCGCTGGCCACGGGGAAGACGGTCTTGAGGCCGTACATCTCGCCGCGCAGCATGTCGTAGATGGCGCGGGCGTGGCTCTTGCCGCCTTCCGTGAACATCTTGCCCGCGCCCAGCGTGCCGGCGTGGAGCGTGTCGGAGCCCGCCATGCGGATCCACTTGGAGACGGGCAGCATGTCGATGCCGTGGTCCTCAAGGCGGCTGAAGGCGCCGTGCATCGCGCGGTGGGCGTGGATGCCGATGCCCTTGCCCTCGAGGTGGTCGCGCATCTCCTGCACGGCGCTCCAGCCCACGGTGAGGACGTCGATCATGACGTAGTTGTTGCCCATCTCGCCGCAGACGAAGTCGGCGCGCTTCTTCATCTCGGAGACGGGCGCGCTGACGTTGCAGAAGTAGAGCTTCTTCTCGCCCGTCTCGCGCTCGGCCTTCTTCTTGGCCTCCATGACCTTGCGGGCGCGGTCGTAGAAGCCGTTGAAGACCATGTTGGTGAGGTTCTCGTCGTCCTTGACGAAGTCGATGCCGCCGCGCCACGCGTTGTAGGCGGCCTTGGCCCAGTTGTCGGAGGAGAGGCCCAGCTTGGGCTTCACGATGGTGCCCAGGATGGGGCGGCCCTGGATGCCGGTCATCTTGCGGACGCCCTCCATGCCAAGCTGCGGGCCGCGGAAGCTCTTGACGAACTTCGCGGGCATCTCGATGTCGACGAAGCGGAGCTTGCGGACCTCCTTGAGGCCGTACACGTTGCCCACGACGCTGCTGAGGAGCTGGGAGAGGTTCCCGAACTCGAAGAGGCCGGGCGGGTACGCGATCCAGGCGAGCTTCTTCGCCTCGTCCATCTTGATGACGCGCGCGCCGTACTGGCGCTCCTCGCCGGTCATGGTCGTGAGGCCGGGGTCCCACGTGCCGATGCTGCTCTCGGCGGCCAGCGCGCCGGCGGCCCACGCGAAGTCCACGGCGGGGTCGTGCTCGACGCGGAACGTGCAGACGAACTCGTCCTGGGTGGCGGGGGAATCCAATTGGATGAAGTCCTTGTAGCCCATGCCGCGCATGGAAAAACGCACCTGCCCCACCCTTGCGATCGGCGCGGGGATAAGCGCTTCGGCTTGGGTGGGCGCAGGTTAGAAGGGGAGAAAAGCAGGGCTTCAAGCCAGGAGGCCGGGGGCGCAGCCCACGCCCTCCGTGCCCTCGGTGCAGGTCACCGTGACGTGCGTGAGGATGCACGCGCCGCACCCGACGGGGCCGCCCAGCGTCCGCCCGCCCACCTCGCAGGCCGCGTAGACGCCGTAGGACTCCAGCCCCTCGGTGCACTGGACCGAGGAGAGCGCGGCGTTGAAGCAGTTGGCGGTGGCGCACGGGTCGGGCGCGCACGCCAGGGCGCGGTCCCCCTTGGTGACGCAGACGAGCATGCCGCTGGGGCAGGGCGAGTGCCCCTCGATGCAGTAGCCGTAGGACGTGAAGGCCGCGGCGGGGGGCGCCAGCGCGGTCGTGGCAAGCAGCAGGGAGGCGGCGGCGAGGAGCAGAAGCGGGGTGCGCATGGGAGTGCCCGGGCCCCGACGCGCGCTCTGCCCCTTGGCCCTCCTCCCCGCGCAGCCGGCCGGATGCGCGTCACGCCAGCGCGTCCAGCAGCTCCGGCAGGCGCGGGCCGATGTCCTCGTTCTCCAAGTCCAGCCAGACGCCCAGGCACGCGGAGCAGGCGCCCACCTCGCGCCCGTCCAGGGCCAGCCGCCTTCCGTGGCGGCCGCACCCGGCGCAGAGGGGCCCGCCGCCAGGAGCGCGGGCCAGGGCGGCCGCGATGGCCGACGCGCGGGCGCCCAGCAGATCCTTGAGCGTCGAGCCCCGCACGAAGCGCCCGTGCCTCTCGCAGCGCCCCTCGGCCCCGAGCGCGTGATAGCACCGGGGGCAGACGCCTTGGGGCGGCTCGTGGCTGGGCATGGGGTTGAAAAGCGGGCCCAGGTCGCGCAGCTCCTCCAGGTCCAGGAGGTCGAACCACGTCCGCGAGCACGCCACGCAGCGGACCACGGAGACCTCCGTGCTGACGATGTACGGGACGGGGTAGCCGCGGAAGGTCGCCGCCCGCAGCAGGCTCCACCAGCTGGTGAGGAAGGAGACGCTGGCCATCTCCCCCTGGCAGGCGCTGCACCCAAGGGTCGTGGGCGCGGCGTTGACGAGGGCGCGGCGCCATGCCGTGTACGATTCGCGCGGCAGCAGGCGCGCCAGCCACGCCTCGTCGGCGAGGATGCCGTGCCCGTGCGCGCAGGCCAGCGCCCCTTCGTCCCACACGCCAAGGGGCTCCCAGCAGCGCCGGCAGATGGCCATGCCTTCACGGCGCGAGCCGGGTCCGGTCGCGCGGGAAGAGCACCGCCTCGCGCACGTTGGCGAGGCCGAGCACTTCCATGGTGAGCCGGTCGATGCCCAGGCCGAAGCCGCCGTGGGGTGGCATGCCGTACTGGAAGGGCTTGAGGTAGTCCTGGAAGTCGTCCGGGTCGAGCCCCTTGTGGAGGATGCGCTCCACGAGCTTCTGCGGGTTGTGCTGCCGCTGCGCGCCGGAGGTGACCTCCAGGCCCGCGTGCTCCAGATCGAAGCTGCGCGAGACCTTGCCGTCCTCCTCGATGAACGTGTAGAAGGGGCGGATCTGCTCGGGGTACTTCGTGATGAAGTAGAACTCGTGCCCCTTCTCGCGCATGACGTCGCCCAGGATCTTCTCCGCGGCGGCGTTGAGGTCCTCGCCGTGGGGGATCTCCGCGTGCTCGCCCTTGTCGTTGGTCCAGCGCTTGGTGGCGTTGACCATGCGCAGCGCGTCGTCGTAGGTCACGCGCGGGAAGGGGAGCGCGGGGACCTTGACCTCCTTGCCCAGGAGCTTCAGCTCGGCCTGGCACTGGTCGTGGACGCCCTGCCAGACGTCGCGCACGGCGGTCTCCAGCACGCGCATGACGTCCTCCTCGCTCTCCACGAAGGCCATCTCCACGTCGAACGCGGTGACCTCGTTGAGGTGGCGGTACGAGTTGTGCTTCTCGGCGCGGAAGTAGGTGGCCACCTCGAACTGGCGGTCCATCCCGGTGGCCATGAGCATCTGCTTGTAGAGCTGCGGGCTCTGCGCGAGGAACGCGTCCTTCTCGAAGTACTTGACCGGGAAGAGGTCCGTGCCGCCCTCGCTGCTCGCGCCGATGATGCGCGGCGTGTGGACCTGGAAGAAGCCCTGCCGCGTGAAGGAGTCGATGCCCGCCTTCACCAGCGCGCTGCGCACGCGGAAGATCGCCTGCACCTCGGGCTTGCGCAGGTCGAGGAAGCGGTTGTCCAGGCGCGTGTCGAAGTCCACGTCCACCTTGTCCACGATGCCCATGGGCAGGGGCGCGGCGGACTCGTTGAGGAGGCGCACCTCCTTGGGGAGCACCTCGTAGCCGTTGCGCGCCTTCTCGGAGGCCTTGACCGTGCCGAGGATGGCGACCACCGACTCGCGCTGGAGCTTGGTCAGGCTCTCCACCAGCGCGGCGTCCAGCTTCTTCTTGGGGAGCACGACCTGGAGCGTGCCGCTGCGGTCGCGCAGGATGACGAACGCGATGCCGCCCATGTCGCGCGTCTCCTGGATCCAGCCCGCGACGACGACGTCCTGCCCGTCCATGGCCTTGGGGTCGACGTCGAGGGCGTACTTGCGCTCCTGGAGGTTCACGCTCATGGGGATCGGCGGCGCGATGCGGGGAGGGCTACTTCAACGGTTCGCCGGCAAACCCCAACAGCGAAGCGGGCGGCCCGCGATGGCGCCGCGATGCGCGGCGCGCTGGTGCTGCTGGCCCTCCTCCTCGTCGCGCTCCCGGACGCCCGGGCGCAGGCGGCAGGGAGCGCGCAGGTGGAGGTCAACGGCGTGGACGTGCGCTCGGCGGCGCTGACTCGCGATGCCTTGGGCGTCGACGCCTCGAAGGAGGCGACCCTCCACGTGGTCCTCACCGCGCCCCCCGACGCCGCGTGGGACGTCCGCGCCGTGCGCGTCTCCCTGGTGGTCGCCTCGTGGGGATCGGCCCTGTCGCGGGACCTTGACGTCGACCAGACCGTGGCGCCGGGCGGGACGCTCTCCCTGAACCGCACCGTCGACCTCTCCGCGCTGCGGCCCGTGGGCGCGGGCGTCTACCGCGCCGAGGTCCTCGTCCTCGCCACCGACGGCGCGACGCTCAACTCCCAATCGTTCTACGTCCGCATCGCGGGCAACCCCTTCCTCACCGTCGCGGCCGCCGTGGCCACCGCCCTGAGCGCCGCCTCTGGCTACGGCCTCTGGAGGCTGCTGCGCGACCTTAGGGAATTGAACGAGGCCCGGAAGCGCCACGGCCGGGAGCGCGAGGAGAAGCGCCGGGCCGCGGCGAAGGTGGGCGAGGTCCTGGGCGCGGGCTTCGACCTCACGGCGGGCCTCGAAGGGGTCGTGGGCGTCGTGGAGGGGGCGGACCCCGAGGCGCAGCGGCTCGCGAAGCGGGCCCCCGTCGCGTGGACGCTCACGGGGCTGGGCGTCGGCGGCGTCGCGGCCTCGTGGGGCCAGGCGCTGGGGCTCCTCCCCTTCGACGCCGCGGGGCTCGCCATCGCCGTGGCCGCAGGCGGCGCGCTCTTCCTCATGCTGGCGCTTCTCGCCCTGGGCCTCGCGAAGCGCCTGGGCCGGCGCAGGCCCCTCGCTCCCTAGGTGGGCGTCCAGACGAGGGTCACGAGGAAGACGCCGCGGTTGTCCGCGTAGTTCCCATCGACGAACCGGGCGACGACGGGTCCGCCCGCGTGGTGGATGACGCCCGCGTTGGAGGCGCCGAGGCACTGGCCGTCCACGGAGACGAAGTAGTCGCCCGCGCAGTCGATGGCGCGGAGGCCCGAGCACGCGCCGCGGTACGAGGACACCGACACGAGGCAGACCTCGTCGGGCACGGTCGCGCTCTGCGTCGTGCAGGGGATGGGACCCACCGCGGGCGCCTCGCAGGGCGTCGAGACGGGGATCGCGTGGTGGCCGCCGCCCCCGTAGACGCAGGCGCCCACGACGGTGACCACGTAGTTGCCGGGGGCAAGCGCGACCCCCGTGCTGGCGCCCCCGGCCTGATCGCAGGGGACGGGGAGCGTGAACGCCAGAGCGTCCTGGCCCGCCGCGGGGGGCGACGCCAGGACCACGAGAGGCAGAAGGGACACGAGCAGGATGAAGAATGAGCGGCTCAACCTCGCACCGCGTCCCGATGAGACGGCGCGCGATTATAGCCTCCCGTGGGGGCAAGCCACGCGCGGAGGTCCCCCGAAAACCCTATAGAGCCCATCCTGCATCGCGCCCGCGTCCCGGGGCCATCTGGCCCGTTGGGTGATCCCTTTGGCCGTTGACACGACCACCCTGTTCCTCCTCGCGCCCATCGCCGGCGTGCTCGCGCTCGTCGTCTCGGCGTTCATCGCCGCGTGGATCCTCCGCCAGAGCAAGGGCACGGCCCGCATGCAGGAGATCCAGCAGGCGGTCCGCGAGGGCGCCTTCGCCTTCCTGAAGCTGGAGTACAGCGTCGTCGCCATCTTCGCCGTCCTCCTGGCCGTCGTGTTCGTGATCGTGGGCTACTCCACGGGCCAGAGCTTCTGGTTCTACACCGCGGGCGGCTTCGTGCTGGGCGCGCTCCTCTCCGCGCTGGCCGGCTACATCGGCATGTGGATCAGCGTCTCCAGCAACGCCCGCGTCGCCGAGGGCGCCCGCAAGGGCATGCCCCAGGCGCTCACCCTCTCCTTCCGCGCGGGCGCCGTGAACGGCTTCGCCGTCGTGGGCCTGGGCCTCCTGGGCCTCTCCGCCCTCTACTGGCTCTTCAAGAGCCAGCTGGGCGACCCGCAGCTGGTCCCCCTCAACCTCATCGGCTTCGCCTTCGGCGCCTCCCTCATCACGCTCTTCGCGAGGATCGCGGGCGGCATCTACACCAAGGCGGCCGACGTCGGCGCGGACCTCGTGGGCAAGGTCGAGGCCGGCATCCCCGAGGACGACCCCCGCAACCCCGCCGTCATCGCGGACAACGTGGGCGACAACGTGGGCGACTGCGCCGGCATGGGCGCCGACCTCTTCGAGACCTACGTCGTGACCCTCGTCGCCAGCATGGCCCTCGCGGCCACCGCGGCCGTCTACAAGGGCGCGGGCGCCTTCGGCGGCTACGCCGAGAAGGGCGTCCTCTTCCCCCTGGTCCTGGGCGCCTTCGCCATCGTGGCCTCCATCATCGGGATGTTCTTCGTCCGCCTCCCCAAGAGCGGCAACATCATGGCGGCGCTCTACTACGGCCTCATCGCGACGGTGGTCGTAAGCGCGCTGGGCTTCTTCGCCATCCATGCGGCGTGGTTCCCCGAGATCCACGCGAACTTCCTCTACGCGGCCATCATCGGCCTCTTCCTGACGCTGCTCCTCTTCGGCGTCACGGACTACTTCACGAGCCAGGGCTACAAGCCCGTCAAGGGCATCGTGGACGCCAGCGTCACGGGCCCCGCCACCAACATCATCCAGGGCATCGCGGTGGGCCTCCAGAGCGTCTTCCTCCCCGTCGTCTTCGTCGTGGCCGCCATCGTGAGCAGCTATCTCCTCGGAGAGGCGGTCGCCCCGGGCCTCGGCCTCTACGGCGTCGCCATGGCGGGCGTGGGCATGCTCAGCGTCGCCGGCATGGTCGTGGCGCTGGACACCTACGGCCCCATCACCGACAACGCGGGCGGCGTCGCCGAGATGAGCGAGCTTCCCCCCGAGGTGCGCAAGGTCACCGACGCGCTGGACGCCGTGGGCAACACCACCAAGGCGACCACCAAGGGGTACGCCATCGGAAGCGCGGCGCTCGCGGCGCTCGTGCTCTTCGCCGACTTCGTCGACCACACCAACAGCGCCGGCCTCTCCACCTTCGGCGCGACGTGGAAGAACGTCGTCTTCGAGATCAGCAACCCCTACGTCCTCAGCGGCCTGCTCCTGGGCGCCGCGGTCGTGTTCCTCTTCGCCAGCTACGCCATGGCCGCGGTCGGCCGCGCCGCCAACGGCGTCGTGCTGGAGGTTCGCCGCCAGTTCGCCGACGGCCAGATCATGGCCGGCAAGCGCAAGCCCGACTACGCGGCCTGCGTCGCCATCGTCACCAAGGCCGCCCTCAAGGAGATGGTCGTGCCCGGCCTCCTCGCCGTCGCCGCGCCGCTCCTGGTGGGCTTCATCCTGGGCCCCCTCGCGCTGGGCGGCCTCATCATGGGCACCATCGTGGGCGGCCTCGCGCTGGCGCTCCTCATGGCCAACGCCGGAGGCGCGTGGGACAACGCCAAGAAGAGCTTCGAGAGCGGCGTCCACGGCGGCAAGGGCAGCCCCGCCCACAAGGCCGCCGTCGTGGGCGACACCGTCGGCGACCCCTTCAAGGACACCGCCGGCCCCGCCATCAACCCGCTCATCAAGGCGATGACCACCATCAGCGTCATCTTCGCGGCGCTCGTGGTCGCGCACAGCCTCGTGGGCGTGTGAGGCCCAAGGGGGTGTGCTCCTGCGCGCCCCCGCCCTCCTTCTTCTCCTCGTCCTCCTTGCAGGCTGCGCCTCGCCGCCCGCGGCCGTGGGCGCCGCGGACCTGCGCCTCGCCTCGCTCTCGTTGGAGGGCCCCGCCGACGTGAACGCCACCGCGACCGCGCTCGTGGCGGTCGCCAACGCGGGCTCCGGCGCGGGGGAGGCCCTCGTCTCGCTGCTGGCAAACGGGACCGCCCTTGGGAACGCCACCGTGGAGGTGCCGCCCAACGGGACCGCCACGGCGCGCATCTCCTTCGTGCCGCCCGCCGGAGGGGACCTCGCCCTGGAGGCCGAGATGGGGAACGCGACGCTCAACGCCACCGCGCACGTCCGCGCGCCGGACTTCGACGACGTGGGGTTCGGCGCGCAGGGCACCGCGACGTGCGGCGTGGGCCAGTACGCCCTCAAGGTGCGCAACACCGGCGACGGCCTCGCGCGCAGGATGGTCGCGCACGTCACGCTCTTCGCCGAGTCGGGCGAGGTGGAGCAGGACGTGGACTCGCCCGCGCAGGACCTCGCCGCCAACGCGACGGCCGACTTCAACGGCCCCATCGGCCGGGCCGAGGGGTGCCGCGCGCCCCAGGAGCACCGCGTCCTGGTCACCATCCAGGCCGACGGCGTCCTCCCCCGTCGTTATGCCGCCACGGCCACCCTCTGACGCGCCAAACCGGCAGGGCTTATCCCCTTCCCAGGGCCTGGGAGCCTGATGCCCAAGTACGAGACGAAGCTCAAGCTCGGCCGCAAGCACGAGGACGTGCCCGCGGACGTGGCCAGCGACAACCAGGTGAGCGTGCTCTTCCGCTACGACGAGACCGGCGCGGACAAGCACGTGAGCGTCAGCATCGAGAGCGACAGCATGGGCGCGGAGGACGTCGCCGCGCTCCTCCAGTTCCTGGAGCAGCGCAACCTCTTCACCCGCGCGAACTCCAAGACGTGGGTCTCCCAGCCGCAGGCCAGCGAGGCCAAGTTCGGCAAGACCCACGCGTGGAAGGGCGCCGACGTCAAGGACCTGGCGCACCGGGCGTCCACGATGCTCCCCGGCGCCTGAGGCGAGGCTGTTACCCTTCCTCGGGGAGGGGTCGCCTTTCGCTGCGCTCTAACCCTTCGACGGCGTTGGGGGTCGCGCATGAAGCTCCGCACCCTCGTCCTGCCGATGCTGATCGCCGTCACCCTCACGGCGTGCCTTTTCCCCACGGCCCTCGCCGCCTCGTCGTGCTCCCGGTCCGGGTCCGCGCTGCAGTTCTCCCTCAGTTGCGGCATGAGCGGCACGTGCACCGACCCGAACCTCTGCATCCTCACGGTCACATGCACCGCGACCTTCCTGGGCGTCGCCACCGGCACCTGCGGCGGCGGGGCCATGATCTGCCTCCTCCTCGTGTGCGAGGGGCAGGCCACGCTGCCCGTCCTGGGCGGCGCCTCCTGGAGCACCTCCTGCTCCGTGAGCGGGGTCAGCGTGGAGGCCGAGACGCTCTCCTGCAGCGTCAGCTGAGGGCGCGAGGATTCAAATAGGGGGCCCGGAATCCCGTCGCATCCCGCCCGGGTCCGTCAGGACCCACCCTCCCTCGCCCGCGGGTGGGGAGGCTGCAACGGAGGATTCCTCGTGTATCAGATCGTCGAGATGGAAGACACCGTCCGCATCCCGCCCAACGAGCTCGGCGAGGACCAAGATGCGGTCGCCCGCGAGCTCGTCCACCGCTCCTTCGAGGGGCGCCTCAACAAGAAGCACGGCTTCACGCTGGTCGCGACGGACATCCAGCGCATCGGCGAGGGCCGCGTCATCCACGGCGACGGCGCCGTGTACCAGCGCGTCAAGTTCAACGCCCTGACGTTCAAGCCCGAGGTGGGCGAGGTCGTCGAGGGCACGGTCTGCGAGGTCGTGGAGTTCGGCGCCTTCGTGCGCTTCGGGCCCCTGGACGGCCTGCTCCACATGAGCCAGATCATGAACGACTACCTCAACGTGGACCTGGGCAACGAGCGCCTCACCGGCAAGGAGACCGGGCGTTTCCTCGCGCTGGGCGACAAGGTGCGCGCGCGCCTCGTCACCGTCTCGCTCAACGAGCTTTCCCCGCGCGAGAGCAAGATCGGCCTCACCATGCGCCAGCCCGGCCTGGGCAAGCTGGAGTGGCTGGAGGAGGACCGCAACCCCGACGCGGTCAAGCCCCAGCGCGCGCCCCGCGGCCCCCGCGGCCCGCCCCGCGGCCGAAGGGAGGCGTAAGCCATGACCAAGGCCTGCCGCGACTGCCACCTCATCAGCGAGGACACCGACAAGTGCCCCGCCTGCCACGGCTCGAACCTCTCCAAGGACTGGCTCGGCTTCGTGGTCGTGACCGACGTCCCCCACAGCGTCATCGCCAAGAAGATGCAGATCGACGCCCCCGGAAAGTACGCCCTCAAGGTCCGCTGATATCACCCTCCCGCCGCCACATCCGCCCACTCCGCAGTCTCCCATGACGTGCCCGGCCGAGGGGATTGCAGAACGCCGGGGGCAAGCCCCCCGATTGGAGCCCTGCTGCCACCATGTACCGACTCCCCGTCTCTCTACGCCCCCTGCTGGCGAAGCCGTTCGGCCCCGTCTACCAGACGCGCCGCACGCTGGAGGAGACGCGCCGCAAGGTCGTCATCGCCGTGGGCGACGTCGTCACGCGGACCTTCCTGGAGAACGGCGTGCTCCCCAAGGTGATGCTCGTCGACGGCGTCACGCAGCGCGGCACCCGCGTCGAGGACGCCCTGGGCGCCCTCCCCACGCACGGCGTGCGCCGCGTCGAGGTGGACAACCCCCCCGCCACGATCACGCGCGAGATGATCGGCGCCATCGACCGCGGCCTCAAGGAGAAGGGGAGCACGCTCATCGCCGTCAAGGGCGAGGAGGACCTCGCGGCCCTCCCCGCCATGATCCTCGCGCCGGAAGGCGCATGCGTCTGCTACGGGCAGCCCCGCGAAGGCGTCGTCGTCGTCCACGTGGACGCGGCGGTCCGCAAGCACGCGCAAGACATCCTCAACCAGATGGAAGTGAAGTGATGGACATCGAGATCAAGGAGAAGAAGCAGAACCCGCTGCTCTCCCGCTGGGAGGTGCGCTTCAGCGTCGCCCACCCCAACGAGAAGACGCCCAGCCGCGACGCGATCCGCGAGAAGGTCGCCGGCGCCGTGGGCTCCAAGAAGAGCCTCGTCGTCGTGGACAGCATGAACAGCGCCTTCGGCAAGCAGGTCACGACCGGCTACGCCCGCGTCTACGACACGCCCGAGGCCATCGGCAAGAACGAGCCCCTCTACCTGCTCAAGCGCAACAAGCTCGAGGAGCTCAAGCCCAAGAAGAAGGAGCGCACCGAGGCGCCGGCCGCCGCGAAGGCCGCCCCCAAGAAGCGGTGATGACACATGGCGAAGGGAAAGGAAGCAGCGAAGCCCAAGAAGGGCGCGGCCGGCAAGCGCGGCCTCTACGAGGTCAAGGGAACGCAGATCGTGCGCAAGCGGAAGGCCTGCCCCAAGTGCGGCCCCGGCGTTTTCCTCGCCGAGCACAAGGACCGCGTGTCCTGCGGCAACTGCGGGTACACGGAATTCAAGGCCAAGGCCGCGTAAGCGGCCTGCGTTGAATTCCGCGCGGACGGAGTGTCGCCGAGCGCAGCGAGGCGACGAGGCTCCGTCCAGCGCCGAATTCAAGGCCAAGGCCGCGTAAGCCCCTGCCTTCGGGCCCTGCGATGGGCCTTCTTTTTTTCTTGCTATCGTGCTAGGCTTGGCTCCGTGCCGCCTCCGGCGGCAGTCCGGCCACGCAGGCAAGCGCGAGGACAAGCACCTTGGGCGCCGAGGAGAAGAAGGATGCCCGTCGAGGAGCCCGAGGACGACGCGCGGCCCGCGGACGTGGAGGGCGGGAGCACGGCGGGGCGCACGCACGCGCAGGTGCTGGAGCAGACGCTGGGCCGCGAGCGGGCCAACGCCCTGGGGGACGGGCCGCCGGTCGCGCGCGGCGACGTCGTCAAGGAGCGGCACCGGGAGATGAGGCCTTGATGCAGGTCACCATGGGGCACCTCCTCATGCTGGCGGGCGCGCTCCTCGTGGC
This sequence comes from Pseudomonadota bacterium, assembly GCA_021325135.1. Classification (GTDB taxonomy): domain Archaea; phylum Thermoplasmatota; class SW-10-69-26; order JACQPN01; family JAJPHT01; genus JAJPHT01. Next base: position 17,067 of record JAJPHT010000017.1, read on the forward strand.
GGGGCCCTTCGTCGCGCCGTTCCTCTACGACGCCGCAGCGGTGCCGCTGACGGTCTTCTTCGGCGTCGACCTCCTGATCCTGGGCGCCCTGTTCCGCAAGCTCCTGCCTCGCCTGGGCGGCGCGTACCCGCCCCCGCCGGAGCGCCGCGCCTAGAGGTCCAGCACGGGGGGCTCGCAGCCGCGGTGCGCGTCCAGGAAGCGCGTCAGGCGGTCCACGCGCTCCACCACGTCCAGCGAATGCGGCGCGTCCTCCTGGTGGCCGCAGTGGCGGCAAAGGGCCACGTAGCGCGAGGAGCCCGCGGGCTGGCGGAACGAGACGTGGGGCACGAAGCCTCCTTCGTCCTCGTCCTCCTCCAGCCCCATGGACGCGGGACTCACGGCCCGTGGGTCAAGCTTTGTGGAGGGCGGCTCCAGAAGGGACCGGCAACGAGGCCGAATCCAGAAGTGGATCCGTCCAGGCCCGCACCGGCAGGGAGGGTCGAGACGGGCCTGCGAGCGAAGCGAGTGGGTCCGTCCGGATTTGAACCGGAGTCAAGTGGTCCCGAACCGCCAAGGATACCAAGCTACCCCACGGACCCAGGGTTGTGCGCGGCTCGGGGAACGACGCCGCAAGCGGGGTTTCCCTATTTCACGCTTTGGGGCGCCCCGGCGCGCGCTTCGCGAGCACCCGCACGATGTCCCGCCCCCAGGAAGAGCGGGCCTTCAGGCGTCACGCGGCGCGGGCTCGGGACCCCGAAGGGTTATGCGATGCGCCGCGGTCGCCGAAGCCAGGTCGTGACATGGGCGCCATCCAAGAGGTGTTCTTCCGGAGGATCCTGGACAGCCGCGGCAACGCCACCGTCGAGGTGGACGTCGTGGCGGAGGACGGCTTCGGCCGCGCGGCGGCGCCTTCGGGCGCGAGCACCGGCGCGCACGAGGTGGCGGCGTGGGCGCCCGGCGGCGTCGAGGAGAGCGTGCGCGTGGGCCGCGAGCAGGTGGCGCAGGAGTTGGTGGGCGTCGACGTGCTGCTGCAGCGCGAGATCGACGACCTGCTGGCGGACCTGGACGGCACGGGCAACTTCGCGAAGATCGGCGGCAACCTCGCGGTGGCGACGTCGCTGGCCGTCGCGCGCTGCGCTGCGCACTCGCTGGACCTTCCCCTCTACGCGTACCTGGGCGGCGCGTTCGTGAGCCGGCTGCCCCGCCCCTTCGGCAACGTGCTCGGCGGCGGCGCGCACGCGGTGGGCGGCACCGACATCCAGGAGTACATGGCCGTGGCGCTGGGCCCCACGGTGGAGGAGAGCGTGTTCGCCAACGCGTTCGTCCACAAGGAGGTCAAGCGCCTCCTCAAGGAGAAGTACCCGGGCCAGAGCCTCGGGAAGGGCGACGAGGGCGCCTGGACCGCGCCCATCGGCAACGTCGACGCGGCGGAGCTGGTCGCGCACGCGTGCGGGCTCGCGCAGGACAAGTTCGGCTTCGAGGTGCGCCTCGCGCTGGACGTCGCCGCCACCGAGCTGTGGGACGGCAAGGCGTACGGCTACAAGGACGGCAAGAAGACCAGCGCGGACCAGGTGGAGTTCCTGGCGGACCTCGCGAAGCGATATCACATCCTCAGCATCGAGGACGGCCTCGCGGAGGACGACTGGGACGGCTGGGTCGCCCTCACGAAGCGCATCGGGAGCAGCACGCTCCTCGTGGGCGACGACCTCTTCACCACGAGCCCGGAGCGCCTCCAGAAGGGCATCGGCCTGGGCGCGGCCAACGCGATCCTCGTGAAGCCCAACCAGATCGGCACGCTCTCGCGCACCGTGGAGACGATCCAGCTTGCGCACGACAACGGCTACAAGACCGTCATCTCGCACCGCAGCGGCGAGACCACCGACGACGCCATCGCGCACATCGGCGCGGCGTTCGGGTGCTTCGGCATCAAGACGGGCGCCGTGGGCGGCGAGCGCATCGCGAAGCTCAACGAGCTCATCCGGATCGAAGAGGAGCTGTAGCGCTAGGGTGGAGCCTTCGCGCCGGGCGGGGGAAGCGTTAGGCGCGCGCCGCGCATCCCGCCCCCGGCTGATGCCATCTTGCCGCTCCTCCGCCGCGTCCCGCTCCTCTGCGCGCTCCTTCTCGCCTCGCCCTTCGCGCTGGTCACCGGAGATCCCATGGGCCTTGTGGACGTCGAGACGGCGGGCCCCGCCTCGGCGTCCGTCCTGGCGGTGAGCGCCACGGGCGACGCGCACGGCTCCGGGGGCTGCTCCGGGCCGGGCGTCTCCTGCGTCGCCGTGAGCGGCACGGGGAACGCCCGCAACGAGGGCGGCGACCAGGCTTGCGGGTCCTCGTGGGCTGCGGGCGCCAGCATCGGATGCGTCGCCATCTCGGGCACGGGCGACGCCTCCAACGAGGCCGGCAGCGGATCGTGCGGCAGCGCCATCGTGGCCAGCGGCGCGGGCGTGGGGCTCGGGTGCCTCGCCGCGTCGGGGCTCGGCCGCGCGTCGAACGCGGGGGGAGCCTTCTCCTGCGGCCTGGGGGGCGGCGCCATGGGCGCGGGTGTCGGCGTCGGGTGCGTCGCCATCTCGGGGGCGGGGTCCGCCTCCAACGAGGCCGATGGCCTGGGCGCCTGCGGCGTGAGCGAAGGGGCCGAGGCCGTCGGCCTGGCCGCGGGGTGCTTGGCCCTCTCCGGCGCGGGCCCTGCGTCCAACGCGGCGGACTCGGGGAACTTCACCTGCGGCGCGGGGCTCGCCGCGGTGGGGGTCAGCGCGGCCCTGGGGTGCGTGGCGGCCTCAGGTGCCGGCGACGCGTCCAACGCCGGCGGGGGCTTCTCGTGCGGGTTCGGCGGCTTCACCGCGCTGGGCGCGGGCGTCGGCTGCCTCGCGCTCTCGGGAGAAGGGGACGCCTCCAACGCGGGCTCGGACGTCTCGTGCGGCGCGAGCCTGGTGGAGGTCGCGGGCCCCGCCGCGGGGATGGGCTGCGTCGCCGTCTCCGCGCTGGGCTCCTCCTCCAACGCGGCCGGCGCGTACTCCTGCGGGACGACCCTCCTGGAGGGGGCCGGTCCGGGCGTCGGGATCGGCTGCGTGGCGGGCGCGGGCCCCGGCGGCTCGGCGACCGACGCCGCGGGCAGCGACGGCTGCGGCGCGGTCACGTCCTTCCCGACCTCGCCCTTCCTGCCCGTCCCCACCGACGTGGGCTTCGCGCAGGGCTGCATCGAGGAGGCGCTGCCTTAGAAAGGGGCCCTCCCTCCGGGCGTCCCGTCCGCGGTTGGAAGGACTGGCGCGGGCGAGGCGTCCGGGGGAGCGCGCGTCCGCCTGGGAGTGGTTGGAGGCTTCGACGTGGGGCGGGCGCAGGCCTCTGGTGCCCGCTTCGCACGATGCCCTTTCGCATCCGGAGTTGAATCCGGACCTGTAGAACGCTCAGGCGCCGATGCCAAGCTGGTGGAGGACGGCCGCGGCGACGAGGACCAGCGTGGGCAGGAGGACGCTGGTGGCCAGCTCCACGAAGACGCGCGTGTCGAACGGGTAGAGCGCCATGTCGCGAGCCTCCGCCTGCTCGCGGCGCACGGTGTCCAGCTGGCGCGTGACCTGGAGCTGGTCCGCGCCCTTGTCGTGCAGGCGCGGGCGCAGGCGATCGTACTCGTCCTGAAGACGCGCGAGGATGCGGGCCCGCTCGCGCTCGCCCGCCTTGTGGACCAGGTAGAGGGGCGCGACGAAGGTCGCCAGGATGGCCAGCGTGTGGCACGCGACGCCCAGGAGGAGGTACGGGTCCTGGAGGCTGGGCGAGTAGAGGAACACCAGCGGGAGCACCAGCGCACCGGAGGCGACGAGGAGCGTGGCGGGGAGCGAGAAGTCGCCGAAGGGCTTCAGCCCCGAGCGCGTGTCGGGGTGGAACGGGTGGAGGCGCAGCGGGCGGGACGCGACGCGCGCCACGGCCGCGAGCGTGGTGAAGGTGAGCGACATGCCGAAGCCCACCAGCACGCCGCCCCACGCGACGAGCAGGGCGCCCAGGAGGAAGAACGGGTCCGCCGCTCCGCGGATGCCGCCCCCTCCGCGCACGACCACGTCGAGGCCGCCCAGGTAGATGGCGCCGCCCAAGAGCGCAAAGGGCACCGCCAGCGCGATGCCACCGCGCACGTAGGCCCGCTGGAACGAGGCGCGCGCCGCGTCAAGGCCCGAGGCGTCCTCCACGGCCTCCGCGGCGCGGGCGAAGAACGCGGGAAGCTGCACCGCGCCATAGCGCCAGAGGAAATGGGGGTAGATCGCGAGCCACACGGTGGCGAGGCCGTAGGCCACGACGAAGGAGGCGCTAAGCTCCCCGTGCCGAAGGGCGAGGAGCGCCACGTAGTAGAGCGCGACGGGGCCGCCGAAGAGCGCGACGGTGCGGACGAAAGGGGGCGGGCGGCCCGGCTCGCTCACGCGCGGGCATCCGGCCGCCGCCGGTTCAACCTATCTCAGCACGCCGCGTTGACGACGACGCAGACGTTCAGGCCGCCCACGCTGACGTCGACGCTGACGCCGGGCGCGCTGGTGTCCACGCCGGTCGTGACGCAGGCGTTGTCGCCCGTGGGCAGGGCCTGGCAGGTCGTGTCGGCGCTGGCGGCGGGCGCGAGGGCGACGGCCGTGAGGGCGACGAGGCTGGCAAGGAGGATGGCGCTGGTCTTCATGGGAGCAGGCTCCAGCCCGGGGAGCGGAGCCGCGCGGCTCGTGGTTTTTCGTCCAGGCCAGGATGTGGGGGCGACCCACCCAACTCTTTTATAGGGCCGAAGGGTTCGCCGCGCCATCCAAGCCCGGTCCCCGGGCGCTACCTCCTCGGCGCGGAGCGTCGAGGCATCTGAGGTGAACCACGAAATGCCCCAGCAGGAAGTCGAGCAGAGCCTCGCCGGCTACGAGAGCCTCGTCCCCGAGGACCAGTACCTCTCGTGCGGCGTCCACATCGGCACGCAGCAGAAGAACGCGGACATGGAGGAGTACATCTACCGCGTCCGCAACGACGGCCTCTTCGTCCTCGACGT
>JAJPHT010000047.1 GCA_021325135.1 Pseudomonadota bacterium
ATAATCCCAAGTTATCCCGCCTTCGCGATGGCCTCAACTCCGTTCCGCGGGTTGTACATCTCCATGACGCGCTGCTTGCGCGCCCTCGACACGGCGACATAGATCTCGGTGGTGCGGATGGTCGAGTGCCCAAGGATCTCTTGTGCGGAGCGGATGTCGGCGCCGTTCTCGATTAGCAGCGTGGCGAGGGAGTGGCGAAGCATGTGCGGCGTGACGCGGGCGGCAATGCCGGCGTCCCGCGCGATGCGGCTGAGGATGAGCCGGATGGTCTGGGCCTGGAGGCGGCGCCCCATACGACCAAGAAAGAGCGATGCGTCTCGGGCCCGGCCTAAGCGCGCGGCAATGTGGCGTCGCAGGGTCTCGATGGTCTCGTCGCAGGAAAGGTAGAGGACGCGCTCGCGGCGGCCTTTGCCTCGGACGTAGAGCGTCCGACGCTCAAGGTCGACGTCGCCCGCGTCGAGCCGAACGGCCTCTTCACAGCGGATGCCCGTGGAGACCAGGATTTCAAGGATGGCAGCGTCGCGGATGCGGAGGGGGTCGCGCGTCCCTGCGTGGGCGGCCCGCAGCAGAGCCTCGATGGTGCCCAAGGGGACGACGCGCGGGAGCCGTTCGTGGGTGGTGCGTTTCCAGCGGAGGCGGGCAGCGGGGCTGCGTTTGCCTCGGGCCCAGGCGTAGAAGAGCTTCAGGGCGACGATGCGGCGCCGGATGGTGGCGTCCTTGAGGCCGCGATCGCGCAGGGCGACGATGTAGGCTTCCAGGTCTCGGGCTCGGAGGCTCCTCAGCGGCTTCTGGGGGAAGGCGCGGGCCAGGTCTTGGAGGTCGGAGGCATAGGCCCGCGCCGTCTTCTCGCTGATGCCGCGCTCGGCCTTGGCGGTCTGGAGGAATCGGCTCACCGCTCGGGGCGTCATGCGCCCCAATGCCGGGGGCGACATGATGTGACGCTTGCCGTATGGCCGGCCGCCAGGGGACCCCCGGGGCAGAGCCTTTATATGGGGCCTTCTCGTGGGGGCCCTTGCGACCGGCGAGGTCCCCTCCTTGGTGGAGGCGCGACATCCCCGGATCGGACCCTGAGGAATCGAACATGGCACGCGTCCACGCCCGGCGCCGCGGCTCCAGCCGCTCCCGCGCCCCGAACCGCGAGGAGGCTCCCGAGTGGCAGCCCCTTGAGAAGCAGGAGATCGTCGACAAGATCGTCACCATGGCCCGCGAGGGCCGCACCGGCGCCTACATCGGCCTGGTGCTCCGCGACCAGCACGGCGTCCCCGACGTCAAGCTGGCCACCGGCATGACGATGCGCGAGATCCTGGAGAAGAACGGCGTCGCGCCGCAGATCCCCGAGGACCTCCAGAACCTCATGAAGCGCGCCGTGCACCTGCAGGGCCACCTTGCGACGCACCGCCGCGACCTGCACAACGCCCGCGGCCTCACCCTCATCGAGGCCCGCATCCGCCGCCTCGCGGACTACTACCGCAAGATCGGCCGCCTGCCCGCGGAGTGGCGCTACAACGCCGAGACCGCGCAGCTCGTGGTCGAATAGACGGCCAGAGTTCTTGGGGGGCGGAAGCGCCGCCCCCCGTTCCGTTTCTTCTTCTCATCACGTCCCACGATGCGGGCCGGGGCGTCCTCTTGGCAGGCGCTACTTCGGCGTCCACCACCCCGTCTCTGGCGGGCACTGCGGCGTCAGCAGGCGGTTGTTGTACTGGTCCAGCGTCGAGGCCAGCGCGGTCATCTGGATGCCGGTGGCGCTGCTGGGCGTGACGTGGTAGGGCAGCGCGCCGCCGAAGGTGGCCAGGAGCGCGTCCGCCGCCGCGAGGGTGGAGGCGATGGGCGGCGGGTCCGTGCCGCGGGCGACGTTGAGCTTGGCCGCGATGAGCTGGTGGGCCAGGTTGACGCTGGCGTCGCCGGTCACCGAGGTGCCCAGGATCGCGAGCAGCTGCGCCTTGGTGTAGGTCTGGCTGCCCAGCGTGAGGCTGCCCACGGGCCAGGAGTAGGGGTGGTTCTTCCAGTAGCCCTGGGTGAGGGGGCACGCGCACTTGCACGAGCTGATGCCCGCGGTCGCGCTGGCGTGGTCGTTGCTGGCGTTGGTGTCCACGTCGGCGCCGACGCCCGCGGTGTTGGTGAGCGCGACGCAGCCGTCGCTCACGTCCGTGACCACCGTCGCGGTGATCGTGCGGTGCTCGCCGGGCTGGAGCGTGCCGAAGCTGCACGTCAGCGTGAGGGCCGCGAGCGCGCAGTCCCCGCTGTCGCCGCCGAAGGTCCAGTTGTTGTCCATGGGCGGCAGCGCGTCGGTGAGGACGACGCCCGTCGCGGCGTCGGGGCCGTAGCTGGTCACCACGATGGTGAACGTCAGCGGGTCCCCCGCCTTCACGGTGGGCTCGTTGGCCGTCTTCTGGACGCCCACGTCGGCGCACGTCACGTGCACCGTGGCGCTGGAGCGGTCCTGCGAGAGGCCGCCGTTCGCGCTGACGAAGACGGTGTTGGGCACGACGCCGCAGTCCTCCATGGACGCAGGCGCCGTCAGCGTGATGGAGCGGCTGCCGAAGACCTCGATGGCGCCGAAGCCGCACGCGAGCGTTCCGTTGGCGATGGAGCAGTCCGCCGCGTCGGCGCCGCCCAGCGTCCACGAGCCCGAGACGTCGGGCAGCGTGTCGTTGAGCGTCGCGTTCTGCGCCGCGTCGGGGCCGCTGTTGGTCACGGTGATCCCGAACCCGATGGTGCCGTTGAAGGGCACGGGGTCCTGGAGGGCGACCTTCTCCACCGAGAGGGCGCTCTCCGGGGGCGCGACGGGCGTGCAGTCCACGAACTCGGTCGCCCACGCGAAGTCGTTGGCCTTGTTGAGGTCGACGTCCGCGCTGACGAAGACGAGGTTGTTGATGTTGCCGCAGATGCACTCGGGGTCCACGATGGTCTGGCCGAAGAGGTCCACGGTGGCGTTCTCGCCCGCGGAGAGCGTGCCGAAGCCGCAGTCCAGCGTGAGCAGCGTCGCGTTGATGGCGCAGTCCGCCGCGTCGGGTCCGCCAAGGGTCCAGCCGCCGTTCATGGGGGGCAGGAGGTCGTGGATCGTCACGTTCGTCGCGGGGTCGGGCCCGAGGCTCGTCGCCACGACCTCGAACCGCACGACGCCGCCTGCGGGCACCGAGGGCTCCAGCGCGCGCTTCTCCACGGTGACGTCGGAGCACGTCACGTGGATCGCCGCGTAGGACGCGTCGTTCTCGGGGTTGAGGTCCACGTCGGCGGCCACGCGCGCCGTGTTGCGGAGGGTGTCGCTGCACTCCTCCAGCGTGGTGTGGCCGGTCAGCGTGACGGTCCTCGTCGCGCCGCTGGGCAGGTCGCCGAAGCCGCACGAGAGGCTCAGGCCCGCGAGCGAGCAGTCCGCCGAGTCGGGGCCGGAGAGCGTCCAGCCGCCGGAGACCGCGGGCAGCGCGTCCGCGAGCGTCACGTTGAACGCCGGGCCGGGGCCCAGGCTCGTCACCGTGACGTCGAAGATCGCGTCGCTGCCGGGCGCCACCCAGGGCGCGCGCGCCGTCTTCTGGACGGTCACGTCGCCGCAGCGCACCGAGAAGGACGCGGTGGAGGCGTCGTTGTCCGGGTTTGTGTCCAGGCTGCCCGCGACGTGCGCCGTGTTGACGATGCCGTCGCAGTCCTGCGCTCCGGGCGTGCCGGTCAGGGTGATGGTGCGCGTCTGGCCCGCGGGGACGTCCCCGAAGTCGCAGGTCAGCGTGCCCTCGCTCACGGAGCAGGCCTCCGCGTCGGGGCCGCCCAGGGTCCAGCCGCTGCCGATGGGGGGCAGCTCGTCGGTCAGCGTCACGTTGGTCGCCGCGTCGGGCCCGTGGCTAGACACGACGATGGTGAAGCCGTCCTCGGAGCCGGCGTCCACCGTCTCGTGGAAGGCCGTCTTCTCGACGCCCGGGTCGCCGCAGCGCACGGAGACGCTGTCGCCCGAGCGGTCCGCCGACCCGCCGTCGTTGGCGAAGACGAGGGCCACGTTCTCCACGGGGCCGCACGCCTCGGTGCTCGTGGGGGTTGCCATAACGGTCACGGCGCGCTGGCCGAAGACCTCCACCGTGCCGAAGAGGCAGGTGAGGTTGAGGCCGGTGAGCGCGCAGTCCGCCGCGTCGGGGCCCGAGAGGCTCCACGCCGCGCCCACGTCGGGCAGCGTGTCGTAGAGCGTCGCGTTCTCCGCCGCATCGGGGCCGCTGTTGGTGAGCGTCAGGCTGAACCCGAGCGTCTGGCCCAGGTCCACCTGCGCGTCCAGCGCGACCTTCTCCAGGGAGATGGTCGACTCGGGGGGCACGCTGCAGTCCACCAGCGCCGTGGCGGTGGACTGGTTGTTCTCGGGGAAGCGGTCGTGGTCCGACGCGACGTGCGCCGTGTTGGAGACGTCGCCGCAGTCCTCGCGCGTCGTGTCCGCGGAGAGCGTGACGCTCCTCGTGGCGCCGTCGGGCATCGTGCCGAAGGCGCACGAGAGCGCGAGGCCCGCCAGCGTGCAGTCGCCCGCGTCGGGCCCGCCCAGCGTCCACGCGCCCGTGAGGGCGGGCAGCGTGTCCGTGAGCGTGACGTTGGTCGCAGGGTCGGGACCGTGGCTCGTCACCGTGAGGTTGAACTGCACGGGCGAGTGGGGCGCGACGATGGCCTGCGTCTCCTTGACGACGCCCACGTCCTCGCAGCGCACGTAGACGCTGGCGTGGGCGTGGTCGTTGTGGGGGTTCGTGTCGAAGTCGGAGCCCACGGCCACGAGGTTGTTGATGTAGCCGCAGTCGCACTCCGGCGTCTGGAACGTCGTCTGCGCCGAGATGTGGATGGTCCGCGTCTCGCCCGAGGCGAGCGTGCCGAACGCGCAGCTGAGCACGTCCGAGGCGATGGCGCAATCCGCCGCGTCGGGCCCGTCCACCGTCCAGCCGCCGCTGATGGCGGGCAGGAGGTCGGTGAGCGTGACGTTGGTGGAGTCGTCAGGGCCGTTGGCGGTCACGACGACGGTGAAGCCGAGCTTGTCGCCCTTGTCCACCACGTCCTTGTCAGGCGTCTTGACGACCCCGACGTCCGAGCACGCGACGTGCACGTAGGCGCTGGAGGCGTCGTTCCCGCCGTCGAGGTCGAGGTCCGCCGCGACGCGGGCCGTGTTCTCCAGCGTGCCGCAGTCGTCGAGGCTCGTCTCCGTGGTCACGAGGATGGTGGCCGTCTCGCCGGAGCCCAGCGCGCCGAAGGAGCACGTCAGGTGGTCGCCCTCCAGCGTGCAGGCCTCCGCGTCGGGGCCGCTGACCTGCCACGCGCCGCTCGCGCTGGGCAGCCAGTCGTCCAGCGTGACGTTGGTGGCCGCGTCGGGGCCGTTGCTGGTGACCACGATCTGGAAGCCCGCCGTGCCGCCGGGGAGGACCGTCTCGTGGAGCGCGGTCTTCTCCACCTGCACGTCGGCGCAGCGCACGTAGATGCTGGCCATGGAGCCGTCGTTCTCGGGGTTGGTGTCCGAGTCGGCGTGCACGGTCGCGAGGTTCACGATCCAGCCGCAGTCCTCCGTGGACGACGCGCCGGAGAGCGTGAGGGTCCGCGTCGCGCCCTTGGGCAGGTCGCCGAAGGAGCACGAGAGGACGCCCTCCGAGATGGAGCAGCTCTCCGCGTCGGGCCCGCCCAGCGTCCAGCCGCCCGCGAGCGGGGGCAGGGTGTCCGTGAGCGTGACGTTCACGGCGTCGTCGGGGCCGTTGCTGGTCGCGACGAGGGTGAAGCCCATGGCGTCGCCCGCGCTGACGGAGGGCGCGTCCGCGGTCTTCTGCACCTGGACGTCGGCGCAGATCACCTGGACCTGCGCGCTGTCCTGGCCGTTCGCGCCGTGGAGGTCCACGTCCGCCGTGACGGTGGCCGTGTTGTCCAGCGCGCCGCAGTCCTCGGACGAGCCGGTCTGGCCGTACACGAAGACGGTGACCGAGCCGCCCGAGGGCAGGGTGCCCAGGTCGCACGTCAGCGCGCCCTCGGAGATGGAGCACCCTTCCGGCGCCCCTTCGCCCAGGGTCCAGCCGCCGCTCACGGGGGGCAGCGCGTCGGTGAGGACGACGCCGCTGGCGGAGTCGGGGCCGAGGCTCGTGACGGTGATGGCGAAGCCCGCGACGCCGCCCAGGTAGATGGCCGGGTGGATCGCGCTCTTCTCGACCTTCACGTCCGAGCACACGACGTGCGTGCTGGCGGCGGCCTCGTCGTTGTCCGGGTTCGTGTCGACGTCCGCCTTGACGCCGACGAGGTTGTTGACGTTGCCGCAGTCGCAGCAGCGCTCGGCGCCGGTCAGGCCCGTGATGTGGACCGAGCGGGTGTCGTTGGGCGCGATTGTGCCGAACGCGCAGTCCAGCGCGGAGAGCGCGATGGAGCACGAGCCCGTGCCGTTGTATTCCACGGTCCAGCCGCCGGAGAGGGCGGGCAGGAGGTCGTGCAGCGTGACGTTCTCCGCCGCGTCGGGGCCGAAGCTGGTCACGACGATGGTGAAGCCGACCGCGTCGCCGTGGTCGACCTCGGCCGCGTCGGCCGTCTTCTGGACGCCCACGTCGGAGCAGGCCACGTGGAACGACGCCTCGTCCTGGTTGTTCTGGCCGTTGGTGTCGATGGCCGCCGAGACGAGCGCGGAGTTGGCCACGTCGCCGCAGTCATAGGTCGACGTGAAGTCGGCCAGGAGCGTGATGCTGCGCGTCTCGTTGGGGTCCAGCGAGCCGAAGCTGCACGCCACCGTGCCGTTGACGACGTCGCACGCCTCCGCGTCGGGGCCCGCGAGGGTCCAGGCGCCTTCGATGGCGGGGAGCGCGTCCACGAGGCTCACGTCCTGCGCGGCCTCGGGGCCGAAGCTCGTGACGACGATGCGGAAGCCGCCCTCCGAGCCCAGGTTGACCGACGCGGAGAGGGGCTCCTTGTCGACGCCCACGTCGGAGCAGGAGACGTGGATGAGCGCGTAGCCTGCGTTGTTCTCCAGGTCGAGCTCCACGTCCGCCGCGACGAAGGCCGTGTTGGGATGGTCGCCGCAGTCGGTCGCGTCCAGCGCCGTCGCGCCGGTGAGCGTGACGCTGCGCGTGGCGCCCTCGCTGAGGTTGCCGAAGCCGCACGAGAGGCTGAGGCCGTCGAGCGTGCAGTCCGCCGCGTCGTCGCCGCCAAGCGCCCAGCCGCCGGAGATCGGGGGCAGCGTGTCGGTCAGCGTGACGTTGATCGCGGGGCCGGGGCCGTTGCTGTGGACCGTGAGCGTGAAGACCGCGTCGTCGCCGGGCGCGATGACGGGCTCGGCCGCGACCTTGTCGACGCTCACGTCGCCGCAGACCACCTGCACCGCGGCCTCGGAGGAGTCCACGGTCTTGCCGGAGACGGTGACGAACGCGATGTTGTCGACGACGCCGCAGTCGCTCTCCTCGCCCGTGTGGCCCGTGATGGTGATGGTCCGGCTCTCGAAGGGCCCGAGCGTGCCGAAGTGGCACGAGAGGCCCAGGCCCACGAGGGTGCACGAGCCCGCGTCGGGGCCCGAGAGTGTCCAGCCTCCGCTGACGGGAGGCAGCACGTCCGAGACGTTGACGAGGCTCGCGGGGTTGGAGCCCGAGTTGGTCACCGTGACGTCGAACGCGACGTCGCTGCCCAGGGGCACGACCGCGTCGTGGGCGACCTTCTCGATGCTGATGGTGGACTCGGGCGGCACCTCGTCGCAGATCACCAGCGTGGAGGCCCACGCGACGTTGTTGGACGTGTCGCTGTCGTGGTCCGCGCTGACGAAGGCGAGGTTGTTGATGAAGCCGCAGTCGCAGTTCGGGTCCGTGGCGGGCGCGCCGGTCACGCCGGTGAGCGTGATGTCCCGGGACTCGCCCGCGGGCACGTCGCCGAAGGAGCACGTCAGGATGGAGCCCGAGATGCTGCACGCCCCGGCGTCGGGGCCGCCCACGGTCCAGCCGCCGCTGATGCCGGGCAGGTTGTCCGTGAGCGTGACGTTGGTGGACGCGCCGGGGCCCAGCGCGTGGACCGCGACGTCGAAGACGACGTCCTCGCCCTTCTGCACGGCGGCGTTGCGGGCGTGCTTCTCCACGCTCACGTCCGAGGCAAGGCACTCCAGGACCGCCGTCGCGGAGGCCTCGTCGTTGCCATGCTCGGTGTCAAGGTCCGCGTGGACGTGGGCCACGTTGAAGTGCCGGCCGCAGTCCTGCCCGGTCGTCGCGGTGGTGACCGTGACGCTGGCGGTGGCGTTGGACGCCATGTCGCCGAAGCTGCACGAGAGCGCGCCTTCAGAGATGGAGCAGCTCCCGGCGTCGGGGCCGGAGATCGCCCACTCGCCCGGGGGCAGCGGGTCGGTCAGCGTGACGCCCGTCGCCGTCTCGGGGCCCAGGCTCGTGACGTTGAGGATGAACCCGATGGCGTCGGGGGGCGAGGCGCCGCTGATGGCGTCCTTGCTCAGCGAGACGTCGGCGCACGCGACGTGCGCGAACGCGGTGGAGGCGTCCCGGGAGGCGCCGTCGTTGGCGCTGACGAACGCGGTGTTCCACCAGTCGCCGCAATCCGCGGGGCTGCCGGTCGTCGTGGTGAGCGTGACGGAGGCGCTGCTATCGACGGGCATCGTGCCGAAGTGGCAGATGAGCTGCCCGTCCGCGATGGCGCACGCGTCCGCGTCGGGGCCCGAGAGCGTCCAGCCGGAGCCCACGAGGGGGAGCGTGTCGTTGAGCGTGACGTCCTGCGCCGCGTCGGGGCCGGAGCTCGTCACGGTGATGGTGTAGGAGAGGTCCTCGCCCAAGGCGATGGGGCCTTCGGGGCCGACCTTCTCGACGCTGATGGTGGACTCGGGCGTGACGCCCTTGCAGTCCTGGGTGATCTTGCCGTTGTTGTAGTCGTCCAGCGTCGCGGAGAGGTTGACCATCGCGGAGCCGGTGAAGCTCGTGGACGAGACGCCGTAGGGCAGCGGCCCGCTGAAGCCCGCGAGGAGCGCGTCCGCGCCGGCGATGGCCGACGCGATGGGCGCGTCGTCGGTGCCGTGCGCGACGTTGAGCTTCGCCGCGATGAGCTGGTGCGCGAGGATGAGGCTGGCGTCGCCCGCGGGTGGCGTGCCGAAGATGGTGAGGAGCTGGGCCTGCGTGTAGGTCCAGTTGCCCAGGGTCAGCGAGAGGACGGGCCACGCGCTGGCGTGGTTCTTCCAGTAGCCCTGGGTGAGGGGCGCGCAGGGCGCGCTCTCGCCGCTGCCGCCGCTGTCCTGGCTGCCTCCGCCCGGGGTGGAGCCCCCGTTGCCGGTGAAGCTGCCGCCGCCGCCCCCCTGGCCCCCGCTGCCTCCGCCGTTGTTGTCGTGGGTCCCGCCGCTGGAGTCGCCGCCCCCGTGGTTGGTGCCTCCGTCGCCGCCGCTTCCGCTCCCGTCTCCGCCTTCGCCCCCGTCGTGGGACTGAGGGCTCGCGATGGGCGAGTCGGACCCTCCCGCCGGGCCGCTTCCGCCGGAGCCGTTCCCGCTGCCGCCTCCGTTCCCGTTCCCGCTTCCGCCTTGCCCGTTCCCATGGTCGCTGGAGCCTTCGCTCCCGGTTCCCTGCCCGTGATCGCTCCCGTTGCCGGAACCCCCGGACTTCGCCGAGGCCTGGCCCAGGAGGCCCGACGTGGAGCCGCCCGAGCCGGCGGGGGGCGCCAGCGTGATCGACGGCAGGGCCGTCATGACGAGCGTGCCGACGACGACGCCGATGATCAGGGCTTGCAGGTTTCGGGGGAACATGGGGACACCGGGGAGGCTTGGCCGTCGGGGTGACGGCAAAGCCTCCCAGCGGTCCCGCGGGCTACTATCCTTGCAGCGTCACAGTGGATGTGACATCCGCAAGGCTCGCACGATGGCGAAGCCGGACTTTCCTGGGGATTCTAACCCTGGAGCCCCGGCGCCCTTCTCTTCTCACGGGGTCGTCAGCGCCTTCGAGGTCGCCACGTTGGACGCGCGGTCGTACGTCCAGCCCGAGAGGAGGACGTCCGAGACGGTGAGCGTGTACGTGGCGCCGGGCGTCGTGGGCGCGTCGACGCGGAAGCTCGCGACGCCGTTGGAGCCCGTGGACGCGAGGAGCGTCTGGTTGCCCGACGCGGAGGCGATCGTCACGGTGAGCTTCGCGTTGGCGACGGCCGCGCCGCTCGCGGCCACGACGCTGACGGTCCAGGTGAGGCGGTCCGCGTTGGGCATCTTCTTCACGGAGCCATCCAGCGCGCCGACGTGGAGGGCGGACGCAGGCGCGGGGGGCGCGGCCGGCGCGGAGACGGTCACGCTGGCCGTCCGGCTCGCGGTGGCGCCCTGGTTGTCGGTCACGGTGAGCGTGACGGAGTACGTGCCCGCGCTGGCGTAGGCGTGGCCCGCCGTGCGGCCGCTGCCCGTGGCGCCGTCGCCCCAGGCCCACGACCAGGAGGCGATGCTCCCGTCGGGGTCCGAGGAGGCGCTGCCGTCCGCGCTGGCGCTGAGGTTCGCCGCGCTCCACGAGAACGACGCAACGGGCGGCTGGTTGGGCGCGACGACCGTGACGCTCGCGCTGGCGGTCCCCATCGCGCCCTGGTTGTCCGTCACCGTGAGCGCGATGGTGTAGGTGCCGGCGGCCGCGTAGGCGTGGCTGGCGGTGGCGCTCGCGGTGGCGGGCGTCGTCTGGCCGTCGCCCCACGCCCACGCGTAGCCGGCGATGGAGCCGTCCGCGTCGCGGGAGGCGGAGGCATCCACGGACATGGAGAGGCCCGACGCCGTGGAGGCGAACGACGCCGTGGGCGCCATGTTGGCAGCGGGGGGCGCGGCCTTCACGGCCGCGACAAGCGCGCCCATGTCCATGATGCCGTAGCCATAGGCCGCGTCGCGGCCCGCGGAGCCCAGGTCCTTCGCGGTGGCGTCGAGCTTCGCGCGCAGGTCCGCGTTGGTGATGGAGGGGTTGGCCGAGATGGCGAGGGCCAGGGCGCCCGCGACGTGGGGCACGCTGATGCTCGTGCCGCTCATGATGCCGTAGGTGTTGTTGCGGTACGTCGTCTCGATGCTCTTGCCCGGCGCCGCGATCTCGACCTCGGGGCCGGCGCTGGAGAAGTAGCACTGCGCGTTGGAGGAGTCCGTGCAGCCCACCGCGATGACGTGGGGCTGCGCCGCGGGCCACGAGACGCAGTTGGAGCAGGGGCCGTCGTTGCCCGCGGAGCCCACGAGGACGACGCCCTTGGACCACGCGTACTCGATGGCGTCGTTGGTCGCCTGGTCGTAGCAGCCCGCGCAGCCCAGCGACATGGCGATGACGCGCGCGCCGTGGTCCGCCGCGTAGCGGATGGAGGACGCGACCGCCGAGAAGGGGCCGTTGCAGACGCCGTTGGCCATGCCCATGGCCTTCAGCGGCATGATGGAGACCTGCGCCGCGCCCGCGATGCCCAGCGCGTTGTTCATGGAC
This sequence comes from Pseudomonadota bacterium, assembly GCA_021325135.1. Taxonomy (GTDB): domain Archaea; phylum Thermoplasmatota; class SW-10-69-26; order JACQPN01; family JAJPHT01; genus JAJPHT01. The sequence continues at coordinate 11,361 of JAJPHT010000047.1, forward strand.
GCGCCCACGACGCCCGCGACGCCGGTGCCGTGGCCGCAGTCGTCGTTGGGGTCCGCGTCGTTGTTCACGAAGTCCCAGCCGGGCAGCATGCGCGCGCCTGCGAGGTCGGCGTGCGTGCGCTCGACGCCCGTGTCCACCAGCGCGACGATGACGCTGGCGGAGCCGTTGGTGACGTTCCACGCGCCCGTAGCGTTGAGGTGCGTCCAGGCGTACTGCTGCGCGTAGAGGGGGTCGTTGGGGATCGCCTCGGCGTGGGCGACGCCGTCGCGCTGGACGTAGCGCACGTTGGGGTCCGCGCGCGCCCGCGCCTCGGTCGCCTGCGCGTCGGCCGCGTGCACGACCGCGAAGCCCAGCGCCTCGTCGACGCGCGCCACAGCGTCGGGGCCGTAGTGCCCGGCGCGCACCTCCGCGGGGAGATGCGCGAAGCCGACGACCAGGTCCGCGGGCGTCGCGGTCCGGGCGCCGGCCACGGGCAGGGCGCTGGCGAGGATGGTCAGCAGGACGAGGGTCGAGCGCGAGGGGGCGGCCAAGGGTCCAGCTCCGGGGACGACGGTCCTGCGGCAGGTTGTATTTCTGGGTTTGGCAACCAAAGGATCAAGTAGGGGCTTCAGGGCCGCGCCGGCTGGCGGGCTCATGCATCGGCGTTACGGACCCGGCGGTGAGGTGGCATTGACATTTCTCCGACGCTCGGGGCGAATTCATGCCAGCGGGTCGGGTTCCAGGATTTATACCCACATGTGGGTTGGAAAACCGGAAGGGGCTTGTTGGAGCGCAGAACGGGGGCCGGGCGCGTCTCGGAACGACCCGGGGCGGCGTTGCGCCGCGGATTCACCTGCGCTCCTCTCCCCGAAGGGTCTTTGAGCGCCCGGCCCCCATCGCCGCCCCGATGGCGCTCATCGAGGAAGCCCACAAGGCCGCGCGCCTGCTCCTCGATCACGCCTACGTGCGCGTCGCCGCGCGGCAGGAGCCCGCCTCGGCCTGCGCCGCCGCGCTCCTGGCCCATGCCCTCCGCCGCGAAGGCGTGGACGTCCACGTCTCGTGGCTCCCCCGCCTCTCCACCCCCGCGGTCCACGCTCTGGCGGAGGAGCGCAACGACGCCCTCGTGCTGGTGGGCCTGGGCGGCGATGCCACCGCCGACGACGTGCCCGCGCTCCACAAGGTCGTCCTCGACGCCGCGCCCACCACGCTCTCGGGCAGCGCCGTCCTTGCGGGCGAGCGCGCGGGCGTCGCCTCCCTGGCGCACATGGTGGGCGTCGCGGTGGCGAAGCGCAACGCCGACCTGGCGCCCCTCGCGCTGGCGGGCGCCTTCGCGTCCTGGGGCGACGTGGGCGGCCTCGCGGGCCTCGATGCGCAGATCCTCTCCGAAGCGCGGGACGCGGGCGTCGTCGCCCCCGAGGCGGCGCTCTCGCTCTCGGGCGCCACGCTCCTCTCCTCCCTCTCCAGCCTCGACGCGCCCTTCGTCGCGGGCGTCACGGGCCGCGCGCGCAACGCCAAGAAGCTCGTGGGCGACCTGCGCCTGGGCTCCGACGCGCCCCCCGCGCACCTCTCGCCCGCCGACGCCGAGCGCCTGGGCTCCTTCCTCACGGTGCGGCTCCTCGCGCAGGGCGCGCCCGACGCGGCCCTGGACGCGCTCTACCGCCCCGCGCTGCGCGCGCTCCAGGGCCCGCTCACGGGCCTCGACGTGCGCGACCTCGCGCGTCAGGCCGAGGCCGCCTGCGCCCAGGAGCGCGCGGGGCTCGCCTTCGCCGCGCTCTGGCCCGACGCGCAGGCGGGCGCCGAGGCCTCGCAGATCGCCGACGCCGTGCGCGAGGAGCTCGTCGCGGCTCTTCTGCGCGCCGAGCGCGAGCGCCGCGCCGAGGGGCGCCTCGTGGTGGCCGACGCGCCCCGCGCCGGCCTCTGCGCGCCGCTGGCCGACCGCATCGCCCTCGCCCTGGCGCCCGCCGGCCGCGTCGCCGTCGCGCGCCACGCCGAGGGCGCCGACGTCTCGCTGGCCCTGCGCGGTTTCGGCGCGACGACGCTCGCCTCCGCGGCCCGCCACGCGGCGCAGGCGTGCGGCGGCTGGTCGTGGGGCGACGCGGGCCGCGCCCGCGCCACGCTCCCCGCCGCGGAGGAGGGGCGCTTCCTCAAGACCCTGGAGGGCGCCCTCGCGTGAGGTCCCGCGCGACGCTGCGCCTCGCCTTCGAGTCGCCTGCCGAGGCGCAGCGCCTCGCCGCGAGCCTCGCGCCCGAGAACGAGGGCTTCCTCCAGACGCGCGTCGAGGGCGCCTCCCTCGTGGCGGAGGCCTCCGCGGAGACGCCCCTCGCGCTCCTCCACACGCTGGACGACGCGCTGGCCTGCCTGGGCGCGGCGCAGAAGGCCGCGCGCGCCGCCCGGCGGTAGCTTGAAAGGGTATCCCCCAGGTGTCCGCCCCATGCGCTTCGACCTCGAAGGTCGCTTCCTCCTCAGCGCGGACGCCGCGCCCGCCCAGGCGGACCTGGACGACTATTTCGCCGAGGCCAACAAGGGCTTCCTGGCGCGCACGCCCACGGGCGACGGCGGCGCGGTCACCAGCTGGAAGGCCAACGGCAAGGAGGTCGTGGTCCAGATCGAGACGCACGGCCGCACCCGCGCGCACGAGGCGCTCCTGCGCCTGCGCAAGGGGCTCGCCGAGCGCCTGGGCAAGAAGCACAGGATCGGCGTGCGCGACACGGTCATCGACGGCTACGAGGTCACCTTCGACCTGGAGCGCCCCACCAAGGCGCCCTTCACCATCCCCTACGCCAAGGCGCTGCGCTTCGACGGCAACGAGGTCACGCTGGAGCTGGAGGACGTGAGCGAGGAGTTCCTCGCCAACAACAGCGTCGACCGCATGATCAACCTCGTGCGCGAGAAGGTGGATCACCAGTACTACGAGGGCAAGGGCGAGATGCACCACACCCTCTACACGAGCCCGAAGCGCCACGAGGCGTGGAAGGAGGACCCCAGCGAGGCCATGCTCCAGAAGGAGTGGCTCAAGCAGGGCCCCACCAAGGGGAAGTGGTTCTTCCGCGCCCAGGCCGCCCACGTGCTGCGCACCATGGAGCGCATCGCGGTGGAGGAGGTGCTCAAGCCCCTGGGCTTCGAGGAGGTCATCCTGCCCCACCACGTCTCGCTGGACACGTGGATCAGGACGGGCCACGCCCACGGCGTCCCCAACGAGATCTACTACGTCGTCGAGCCCAAGACGCGCGACGCCGCCGCGTGGGAGCGCTACCGCGACCTCATGAAGATCACGCGCGCCGTGCCCACCGAGGAGCTGATGAAGAACATCCAGCCTCCCGTCGCGGGCATCTGCTACGCGCAGTGCGAGAACGTCTACTGGAGCCTGGGGGGCAAGACCGTCGCCGACGCGAGCCTGCCCATCAAGGTCTTCGACAAGACGGCCGTCAGCAACCGCTACGAGAGCGGCGGCCGACACGGCATCGAGCGCGTCGACGAGTTCCACCGCATCGAGCCCGTGTACGTGGGCACCAAGGAGCAGCTCATCGACCTGAGGAAGCGCCTGCTGGAGCGCTATCAGCACGTCTTCAACGACGTCCTGGAGCTGGAGTGGCGCATCGCCAGCGTCACGCCCTTCTACATGAGCCACAGCGGCATGGGCGAC
>JAJPHT010000025.1 GCA_021325135.1 Pseudomonadota bacterium
CCCCCCCCCCCCCTTGTCAGACCCCCCGTTCTTCTCCTTTGTCGCCCCTTGCTGGGCAAGCGCCCGGGAGCCCGCGTGCAGGCGGGCGATCGGCAGCGGGGAAGCGCGCTCGCCTGGGAGGAGCGATCGCAGACGCGTCAGCGGGACAAGAGAAAAGGCAAGGCCGCCCAGCGCGGCGATCCGCGAGGAGGGACGCGGCTCCATGGAGCGCGCGCTGGGCGGCGATGAGGAAGAAAGGGGGGCGCCCCCGGAGGAGCGCCCTGGGGCGGCTCACGCCTTGCGCTTCAGGCGCGGGTAGACGGCCTGGCCCACGACCACGACGCCCAGGAAGATCGTCGTCCAGAGGAAGACGCTGGGGGGCGAGGGCTCGGAGAGCGTGATCGTGCGCGTGCTGAAGTGCGCGAGCGTCACGATGGCCTGGAGGCCGGCCTGGCCCTCGGTCGTGATGAGGTAGTACTTGTCCGCGTTGGGCGTCAGCGCGTCCTGGTAGCTCTTGGCCTGGCTGAGCTCGTGGCCGTCCACCATGAGCTTCGCGTTGCCCTGGATGAGGCTGCTCACGGTGTTGCGGTCCAGGCTGAGGATCACCGACTTGCCGGTGTGCGTGGCGGAGTCCACCACGACCTGCACCTGGTCCGTCGTCGCGACCTGCGTCACCGCGAGCACGTCCGCGTAGTAGTTCACGGCCGCGCTGGTGGTGGCGTGGGTGGTCGCGCTCGTGGAGACGATGACCTGGCCGAGGAGCTTGCCGGAGGCGATGGCCTGCGCCTGCGCCTCCTTCTGCGCCTCGTTGAGCTCGCTCTCGAAGCCGCTGAACGCCTTGAACATCACCGTGGCGCCCGCGTGGAGGGAGGCGTCCACCTGGCCGCCCGCGTCCCCCGCGCCGCTGAGGGCGCCATCGCCGATGGCGACGAGCGCGCCCGAGAAGTCGGGCGCGCTGAGCATGACGACCTGCGGGCTCACCTGCGTGGGCTGCACGTTGCTGGCGAGGTCGAAGACGACGTTGGTGTCCGCCGCGGCGGTGGCCTTGAGGACGGCGCCGGAGACGTCGTAGGCCTCCAGGCTCCCCTCGGGGCCGACCCACTTGATGCTGCTGGGGCTGCTGCCCGAGCCGCCCGAGAAGGCGGTGTCGCCCAGGCGCACGGCGTCGAAGACCTTCGTCGTCGTGCCCGCGGCCGCGTCGGCGGTGGCCTTCGCGGCGACGGTGTAGTCCAGGACGAGGCCCGCCTCGGGCTTCGCGACGAGGCTCACGATCCGGCCGGACTCCGCGCCGCCGTAGCCGGGCGCGAACTGCCCGAAGACGTCCAGCGCGGCGGCCTCGCGGCTCGCCTGGTCGAGGTTGCTCTTGGCGACGATGCTGGCCGCCTCGCCCGCGGCGAGGTCGGGCACCAGCACGATGACCTGCGTGAGGCCCTGGCTCGTGCCGACCCAGTACTCGGCCTGGCCGCCCGCGTTGGCGGCGGCGTCGGCGAGGAGGGAGGCCGCGCTGTCCACCGCGACGGCCGCCTTGCCGTTCACGCTGACCGCGACGTCCGCGGCGCTGCGCGCGGCGAGGGTCGCCTGGTCCGCGACGAGGGCGAAGGCGGTGGCCTTGGCGCTGGCGGCCGCGCTGTTCACGGCGTCCAGGGTGACGACGCCGCGGTGCGTGGCCTGCGCGCCCTGGCGCACGGCCATGTGGATGTCCTTGTGGTAGTCGACCTTGGCGGAGGCGATGGCGTTGGCCACGAAGCCGACGCTGGCCTCGCTGGCGAGCGCGCCGTTGGCGATGGCCTTCGCGATCAGCTCCGCGCTGGCCTTGGCCTGCGCCTCGACGGTGCTGCGGAAGACGAGCTTCTCGCCCTGCGCGACGTGGGCCTTGACCTCCTGCGTCTTGCTGAGGTCGAACTGGCTGTGCTCGGCCGCGGTGCCGTCCACCTTGGTGAGCATCACGTAGCCGACCTTGCCCGCGGGGCCGTCAAGCTCCACGACGTTCGCGGCGTCCGCGAGGGCGTGGGCGCTGATCTCGTTGTTGAGGTGGAAGTCCTCGGTGGTGGCGACGTCCGCCGTGGTCTCGATGGCGCCGTAGACCGAGTCCGTGAAGGTGGTCGTGGCGGCGACCTGGCCCGCGACGGTGGTCGTCATCTGGACGGCCGCGCCCGCGGTGGCGGAGGCGCTGTTCTGCGCGTAGGCGCTGGTCTCCAGCTGCGCCTTGGAGGTGAACTGCGCGGCGGCGTCGGCGGCGATGTCGCCCGCCACCTCTATCTTGGTGAAGATCTCCTCCGCGCTGCGCACGTCGGTGAAGTGGCGCACGCTGGTGTCGCCCTTCGCCTCGCTGGCGAAGAACTCGCTGAAGGAGCCGATGACCTGGCCCGAGCCCGAGGCGCTGGTCTCCAGGTCGCCCAGGAGCGAGAAGCCGCCCTGGATCTGCTCGGTCAAGGCGCTCGCGGCGTCAAGCTCCGCCAGCGTGCTGGCGGCGGCCTGGCCCGAGGCGAGCGCGGCGATGGTCACCTGCGTCGCGGCGTTGAGCTTGGCCGCGACGTTGGTCACGACGAGGACGCGGCCGTCCACGGCCCACGCCCAGTAGGAGTCCGCGTGCGTCGCGACGTCCGCGGCGGCGGCCACGCGCTGCGCGAGGGCGCCATCCACGTACACGGCAACCTGGTCCGCGGTCTGCGCGGGGACGTCCACGTAGTCGAGGTCGTAGGCAAGGACCTCGGCGCGCGCGCACGCCTGGCCGGACGCGCTGCCCGAAGCGCTTCCGGCGGCGTTGGGCGCGCTGCCCGCGAGGCCGCCCGCCGAGTCCGCCGCCGCGCACGCGCTGGCGGTCGCGGTGGTCTTCAGCATGGTCGTGACGCGGGTGGACTCCTTGACCTCGGTGCGCGCCGACGCGAAGGCGTGGTACTGCGCCTGCGCGATGAGCTGCGCGCCGCTGGAGAACTCGGTGGTGGCCTCGCCCACGAGCTTGCCCGAGGCCATGAGGCTCACGACCGCGGAGTTGTAGGCCGAGGCGCCCTGGTCGAGGGCGGCGCCCAGGCGGCTCGCGTAGGAGGCGTCCGCGCGGAAGACCAGCTCGGCGCCCTGCTTGAGGGTCGCCTGGGCCTTGTGCTGGCCCTGGAGCGCGAGGCCGGAGCCGTCCTTGGCGGTGTCGTTCTGGTCCGCGCGCAGGAGCACGATGGCGCCCTGCACGCCGTTGGCGCCCTCGCCCGCGACGCGCCACACGTTGGAGGCGTCCGCGTCGGGGGTGATGAGCACGCCATCGGGCGTGTGGAAGGTGACGATCTGGTCGTGGGAGCCGGTCGCCGTCATGGTGAGCAGGCTGTTCACGTTGTCCGTGAGCGTGACCAGGAGGTCGCTGCCCTGCATGGCGAGGGACGAGGTGCCCACGCCCTGGAGCTGGCTCGTGGGCTGGAAGCCCTGGATGTCGATGGCGCTGAAGACGTCCTTCGCGCCAGAACCATCGGGGCTCGCGACCGCGAACTGCTGGAGGACGCCCTGGCCGTTGGCGGCCGCGGAGCCCTCCGCGAGGAGGCTCGACACGAGGGAGCCCTGGGCCATGCCCTGGCCAGCGCCCGCGGGCGTCACGTCGAAGGTGCCCACGGACCGGCCGGCTCCTCCCCCGAGGCCGGGGGCGTGGGGCGCCGCCTGCACGAGGGGCGCCCCCAGCGGGGCGACGAGGGTGGCAAGGGTCAGCAGGGTCAGGATGCGAACGTGGCGGGCTTTGGCGTCCATGGGGTTCCTCCCCGCTCCCCCTCGGGTCGCCCGGGTCTCATCCCGGTCGCGGATTCGGGCCTCGGGGACTCCGGCCAACCGGCCGACGGGCCCTTCCCCCTGACGGGTTTGGGAAAGCGGTCAAGGCTCGCACGGCAACGCTTATCGCCCCCCTCGGGCTCGGTCTCGTCGGGGAAGCTTCAGCATGAGCCTTAGATTCGCCTGTCTCTTTCTTGTCCTCGCCGTCTTCGCGGCGGGCTGCACGTCGACCGAGCCCGCCACCACGAAGCCCACCGAGGCGACCGCCCAAGCCGCAGGCGGGGGGGAGATCACGCAGGCCTCCGTGTCCAACGGCAACGGCCAGGGCGGCGGCCAGGTGCGCGACGTCGCGCCCACCCTGCCCGCCTTCGCCATCGGCACCGCCAGCGTCGACAACAGCGGCGGCAACAACCTCACCTTCACCGGCACCGCCTCGGACGCCAACGGCGAGCAGGACCTCCAGTTCCTCTACGTCAAGGGCACGACCTACAGCGCGGCGTCCGGCTTCCAGTTCCTCGGCACCAACCACACCATCACCTCCGCGGAGCGCAACCAGACCTCGGAGCCCGCGTCCTTCGCGTCCGACGGCTACAAGGTGTGGGACTGCAACGGCCGCGACGGCGTCCTCTGCTGGAAGTACAACCTTCCCGTGGCCCAGTTCGCCCAGGCCGGCACGTACACCTTCAACGCGACGACGGGCAAGGCGTCCTCCTTCGCCTCCTCGCTGGTCTCGCAGATGCTCACGGGCACCGTGACCTCCTTCAGCCAGATCGACTTCTCGCCCTACCCCGTGGACTCCACGGGCGCGGTGCAGACGGGCGCCAACTGGGGCTCCTGGACGGCCAACCCCGGCGACGCCAACGTCACCGCGGGCAACTACCTGAAGCTCACCAACAACGGCGACGTGGCCGGCGCCCGCGTGCAGATCAGCTTCTCGGGCACCGCCTTCGTGGGCACCACCGACTCCAGCTACACCGTGCCCTTCGCCAGCAACGTCCAGTTCGCCTCGTGCGACGCGGCGGCCGGCACGGCCCCCAGCGCGTGCACGTTCAGCGCGTGGAGCGCCCCCAACGCGGGCGCGGTCACGGTGCAGTTCGCGGGCAAGGGGCACGTCCTCTACGTGCAGTACCGCGTCGTCAGCCTGCCCAGCCCGCTCATGGCGCAGAGCTACGGCGCGACCTTCACCGCGACCGAGCTGTGAGGTGCCCGTGATGCGCGCCGCCCTTGGCCTCCTGGTCCTGGCGCTCCTTGCGCCCCTCGCCGCCGCGTCGAGCTTCACGCTCCTCGCGGACCGGCACGCGGACCAGGACGCCTCGGGCGGCGTGACCGTGTTCACCATGCCGGTGCAGGTGAACCAGGGCGGCTTCGTGTACGCCAAGGTCCTCGCCACCGAGGGCAACGCGGTCAACGACGGCTATCACGCCAACGGCAGCGTCGAGGCCCACACGGGCTGGCGCGTCGCGTTCGCGTGGATCTACGCCAACGGCACGCGGCAGGAGCTGGGCGAGTTCGTGGACGGAACGCCCAGCGCGCTGGCCGCCGTCTCGCCCGAGTCGGACCAGCTCGTCATGACCGTGCGCTGGCCCTCCGACGCGCAGACCGTGGGCGGCCCCGCGCAGCAGGTGTGGGTCGCCCTCGCGTACCGGCAGGCCCCCTCGGGCACGGACCCGGGCGCGACCTCCGGCGTGCAGATGGACGAGGCGCGCGCCATCTCGCTGACGCTCCACTTCGGGCCCGGCGTCGCCATGGAGCCCTCGGGGACGACCGCGAGCCCCACGCCGGGCCCCTCGCCCACGCCCCCCTCCACGGTGCCCTCCGCGCCCCCGGCGACGCCCACCGCCGCGACGCCGCAGGCCTCCCCCGGCGGGGGCGGCGAGCCCGTCGTCCCCTCCGTGGGGCCCATCGAGTCCTCCGCGCCCGCGACGCGCATCGTGGTCGTGGCGCCGCCGCTCCCCTCGTGGTTCCTGGGCGCGGTCGTCTTCCTCGGCGTCGTCAGCGTCGTCAGCCTCTCCCTCCTGGCCGTGGGCGTCTGGCTCCTGGCGCGGCGCCGCCGCGAGGCGCCCGTCCTGCGCCGCGTGACGCGCATTCCCGTGCGCCTCCGCGAGGAGACGCCCGCCTCGCCTCCGGTCCGGGGGGAGCGCTGACGCGCCCGGGGCCCCGCCTCGCCGCGTGGCTCCTGGTCGCGCTGCTCCTGGCCGGATGCACCTCCCCGGGCGGCACGCTGCGCCTGGCCAGCGACGACGAGAACGCCACGCCCACGCCTGAGGAGACCGCTCCGACCCCCTCCACGCCCGTCGACCTGCCCTACTCGGGCGTCGCGGGCGGCGAAGCCGCGGAGGCCCCCACGCCCGAGGCGCCGACGCCCACGGAGCCGACCCCCGAGGCGAGCCCGGAGCCGGCCATCGAGGCCTCCCCCGAACCCGTCGCGAACGCGACCCCCGCCGCCAACGCGACCCCCCCGGCCGACGAGGCGCCCCCGGTCAACGAGTCGACCTCCGCGAACGAGACCGCGCCCGCGAACCAGACCGAGGCGCCCCCCGCCAACGAGACGCCCCCCACGCCGACCCCGCCGACCCCCTCCACGCCCGTCCTGGCCACGCTGGCGTTCTCGGGCGTGAGCGCGGGCGCGCAGCGCATCGAGGCGGGCGGCGCCGGGGTCATCGTGCGCGGCCTCGTCCTGGCGCCCGATCCGGCGCATCTCGCCTCGGTGGGCGTCCGCGCGAGCCTCGCGGGCGCGCCGGACCTCGTCGCGCTGCACCTCGTCTCCAACGCGGACCGCAAGCGCCCCCAGGAGCCCGGCTCGTTCGACGCGGACGGCTGCCGCGCGTGGCGCGCGGGCGAAGGGAGCCTCGGCTTCGCGTGCCGGCTCGTCCCGCCCCGCGGCGCGCCCTCCGGGCGGTACGCGCTCGTCGCCCTCGCCAGCGACGACGCGGGAGGCTCCGCCGTCTCCGACGCGCTGCCGCTGGGCATCGCGCCGCTGCGCCTCGTGCAGGTGGCGGGCGCTCCCGTCGACGCGGACGGGAACGCGACGGGCGTCGCGTGGGGCGGCTGGGCCGCCCGGCCCGGCGCGCGCGGCGTGCCGGCGGCGAACTACGTCCGCATCGTGAACGCGGGCGACGACGACAACGCCACGGCCATCGTGGACTTCGGCACCGGCGGGTTCCGCGGCGCGCTGGACCCGCGCTTCTCCATCCCCACCGTGGGCAACCTGGAGTTCGCCTGGTGGGAGGCCAAGGGCGCCAACGCGCAGGCCGAGAAGCCTCGCCACGGCCAGTTCACCTGGCACGAGCCCACGGCCGGAGGCGCCTCCGAGCGTGTGCAGTTCACGTCCAAGGGCTCCGTCATCTTCCTCGTCTACCGCATCAAGGCCATGCCCGACGTGCTGCCCGTGCAGGCCTACGGCGCGTCGTACGTGGTGACGGAGGGCTGAGCGTGCGCCTCGCCGCGCTCCTCGTGGTGGGCACGATCCTGGCCGGATGCAGCGCGACGCGCGAGCCCTCCGCGCCCGAGCTTCCCGCCCTCCTGGGCCGCGCGTCCGCGGGGGGCGGCGCCATCACCGACGCGCCCGGATATTTCGCCTCGTTCTCCTCCGACGCATCGCAGGGCGACGTCGGCGGCGCCACCGTCGTCACGGTGAGCGGCTCCATCCAGGACAACAACAGCGAGAGCGACGTCGCCTGGATCCGCGGCTGGCTCAACGGCAGCACGCCCCAGTCCGTCAACCACACCGTGACCTCGGCCGAGCGCGCCGCCCTCGCCGAGCCCGCGGCCTTCGGCGCGGACGGCTTCAAGGTCTGGACGGGCGCCAGCGACGTGGACGGCCTGCTCCTGTTCCGCTGGCGCGTGGCCATCCCCCTGGGCGCCGCGCCCGGCCTCTACGCGCTCGCGGCCAGCGAGGGCAACCCGGGAGTCCCCGCGTGGTCCCCCGAGCGCCCCCTCACGCTCCAGAAGGCCAGCGAGGTCACCGTCGCCGCGCAGCCCGTCAACTGGACCGGCGCGGCGCAGAACGCCTCGTGGGGCGCGTGGAGCGCGTCCCCCGGCGCGGCCAACGTCACGTCCAGCAACTACCTCAAGCTCGTCAACACGGGGCAGCTTGCGCGGCCGCGCGTCGTCGTGGACTTCAACGAGCTCTCCTTCGCCGGCACGGTCGACCCCGCGTACACCGTGCCCATCAACGGGGCCGTCGACTTCGCCTGGTGGGAGGACACCAACCCCACGGGCAGCGCGCCCTCCCGCGGAACCTACAACTGGACGGCGAGCGCGGATGGCAGCGTCACGCTCCAGTTCTCCGCCAAGGGCGACGTCGTCTACCTGACGTACCGCGTCCGCTCGCTCCCCGCCGTGCTGCGCGACCAGCCCTACGCCGCGACGTTCACCGTGACCGACGTGGGCGGCGACGACGGGGCGAGCGCGCAGCCCGACCTCGTCGTCGAGTCCGTGGGCACGCCCACGGGCGCCCTGCCGGGCAGCGTGGTCACGTTCACTGCCACCATCCGCAACGTGGGCCTCGCCACCGCCCCCGCCGCGCTGATCCCCGTCCGGATGACGCTGGACGGGAGCGCATTCCTCACCGCGACGTACAACGCGACCGGGCCCCTCGCGCCAGGCGCGCGCATCACCGTGACCAGCGCCCCGTGGAGCGCCACCAAGGGGAGCCACACCCTCAACGTCACCGTCGATCCCCTCAACGCCACGGCCGAGAGCGTGGAGTCCAACAACGCGCTCGCCGCGGGCTTCACCGTGGCCGCCGGGCCCGCGGACCCGGGCTTCCCCTACGAGGACGCGGCGTGCGACACGCAGTACGAGTCCGGCGTCGACGTCGCGATCTCCCTCTCCAACGTCCGCGACGGCACCTACGACGCGTCCAGCCGCTGCCTCGTGATCCCGCCCAGCGTAGGTGATATCAGCACGAACAAGGTGGTCAGCTACAAGTCCGCCGCGGGCGTCACGGTCCAGGTGAACGTCACCTCGACCGCCAACGCCCTCACCCTCGACGCGGGCGCCGGCTTCGTCCGGGCGCCAGGCGTCGCGCTGGCCAGCAAGGGGCTCCTCACGGTCAAGAGCACGGGCGCGGACGTCGACGTCTCGGGCGCCACCATGACCAGCAGCACGGACGCCGTGAGCGTCACCACCGCCGGGGGCGGGGCCCTCGACGCCACGGGCGCCCGCGTCAGCGCCGCCAAGGGCGTGACCCTCAAGGCGGCCGGAGCCCCCCTTGCGGCGCCCGGCCTCGCCGCGGCGGCGGGCCAAGGCATCGCCCTCACCTCGCGCGGAAGCCTGGACCTCCGCTTCGCCTACCTCAACGCGACCGCGAGCATCACGCTGGGCACGACCATCGCCGCGCAGCAGGTCCTCGTCGACGCGGCCGAGCTCCACGACGTGGACGACCGCGCCGCCCTCACGCCCAGCGGCGACGTCGTGGTGGGCTCGCCGGCCTACGGCAGCGTGGGCTGAGCCAACCCGGCTGTGCGGACCTGGGGCGGGTCCGGAACCCTCTTATGCCCCAGGCTCGGAGCCTTCGTCGTGCTGAGGAACGCCCTGGTCGTGGACGACTCGCCCACGATCCGTCTCGCCCTGCGGAGCATGCTCCAGCGCGCGGGCATCCCCGAAGGGGGCATCGTGGACGCCGACACCGGAGAGATGGCGGTCCGCCTCTTCGGAGAGCGCAACCCCGACGTCGTCTTCCTGGACATCGAGATGCCGGGTCTCGACGGCGAGGCGGTCGCCACGGAGCTGCTCCGCGTGAGGCCCACCGCGAAGCTCATCCTCACCACGGGCCTGGAGCGCAACGATCCCCGCGTGAGGCGTCTCGTCTCGCTGGGCGCCTTCGACGTGGTGGAGAAGCCGCTGCGCCGCGAGCGGATCGAGGACGTGCTGCGGCTCCTGGACGAGAGCGAGCGCGAGGCGGGGCGCATCCGGTAGCTCAGATGTCCACGATGACGCGCACCTCGGCGCGCCCAGGCTCGTCGCGGATCTCCATGTCGTGGAACGTGATGGCCTTCACCTCGTGGACGTGGCCGTGCCGCGCGGCGTCGTAGGCCTCCCCCTCGACCTCCGCCACCAGGCGGTCCTTCCCCTCGAAGCGCACGCGCACCGCGGTGGCGACGTAGAGGCGCGTCTGGAGCATGTCCAGCATCTCGTCCAGGAGGCGGAAGAGGAGGCGCTCGCGGCTCTCGCCCTCCACCTCGATGCGCGCCGCGCCCACGGCCTTCGCCTGCGACACGTCCACCACGTTGGCGACGAGCCCCAGCGCGGCCTGCGCGAAGGCCTCCTCCAGCGTGGGGCCCCAGGCGCGGATGCCCACGTCGGCGGTGTGCTCGAAGTAGCCGAACCCGCGGTCCACGGGCGCGCCAGGGCGGGGTGGGGCTTCAGGCTTCGCGTCGTCCACCTCTGCTCGACCCTCGGCTCGCGCTCCTCGATGCAACCCGAACCAACGAACCACCGGACCAGAGCAAACCTGTGGTTCGGTGGTTCGTTGGTTCGGGTTGCATCGTGTAGCTTGACCAGGCCGCAATCAGGATAGGCGAGCCAGCAGCGCATCCAACGGCAGCGCCTCGGCGGGCTCGCGCAGGGTGATATCAGCTTCGCGCACCTGCTCGGGGCGCGTCGAGCGCGGGTTCGGCACGGCGACGACGAGGAAGCCCGCCGCCTTGGCGCTGGCGACGCCGCGGGGCGAGTCCTCGAAGGCGAGCGCGTCGCGGGGCGCGACGTTCATGCGCGACGCGGCGACCCGGTAGGGCTCGGGGTCGGGCTTGGGCCGCTCGACGTCCTCGCCCGTGACGATGGCGGTGAAGAAGCGCGTGGCGCCCAGGGACTCCAGCGTGGCGAGCGCGTCCTCGCGGTGGCCGCTGGTCACGAGCGCGACGGGCCCGAGGGCGCGGCACGCGGCGAGGAGGTCCAGGGCGCCCGGGCGCGGCCGCGCGGGCTCGTCGTCCAGCGCCTGGAGGAACGCCGCGTGGCGCAGCGCCAGCAGCTCGTCCAGGCTGTGCGCGACGCCGCTGGCGACGCGATAGGCCTCCACGAGGTCGCGCGTGCGCTTGCCGGTCGCGTCGTGGAAGACGTCGCGCACGCCCGCCGCCTCGACGCCCGTGAGGTCCAGCATCGCGCGCGTGGCGGCGACGTGCTGCGCCTCGCAGTCGGTGAGCGTCTCGTCGAGGTCGAAGGCGAAGGCGCGCACGGGCTCGCGCATGGCTTGTGGAGCGTGCGCTCCCGCTTGGCGTTTGCCTTCGGTCAAGGAGAACATCAAGGCGTCAAGGCCGCACCCGAGGGCTCTCCTGCGGGGCGGGCCCGTCGGGGACGAGGCTGCGCACGGGCTCGCGGCGCGCGCGGAGGCGCTTCGCCATGGCGGCCGCGAGGAGGGAGGCGGTGAGGAAGACGGCGGCGAGGCCCAGGGCCCACGCCAGGAGGTTCCCCACGTCGAGGGGCACGAGGCCGAGGAACTGCGCCCACGAGACGCCCACGCCGCCCAGGCCCAGGCCGGTGGCGGTCCACGCCACCGGGCGGCGCTTCTCGATGCGGCCCGCGCGCTTGTCGGCGTCCTGCGCCGCGCTCATGACGCCCGCCACGCCCGAGGTCACGTCGAGCCCCGCGCCGGCGAGCTTGGCCAGCTGGCCCAGGCGGCTCGCGCGCTCCTCCTCTTCCTTCTTGTGGCGCTCGCGGGCCTTCCAGAACTCCTTGAGGTCGCGGAGGATCTGCCAGAGGCCGTAGCCCGTGGCGACGCTGGCCACGGTGACGACGGCGCCCGACGCGGTGAGGAGGGGGTTGCCTTCGACGTGGACGTAGAAGTGCTGGCTGTAGAGCGCGGCGCCCTGCGGGTCGCGCACGGCGACGTCCATGAGGAAGAGCCCCGCGCCGATGCTCTTGAACGCGTGCAGGTCGACGGTGCGGTTGATGAAGACGGTGAAGCCGGGCGGGATGGAGGTGTTCGTCTCCGAGACGCGCGTGAGCGCCGGGGGAGGCGAGCCGCCAGGGCCGGAGACGACGAGCCCCACCTCGAAGCTGCGGATCTCCCACGTCGCGTTGGGCGGCGGCGCCACGGCGAGGCTCACGTTGGCCTCCTTCGAGGGGTCGAAGGCGATGGCGCCCCGCGGGTCGGACGCCGACGCGACGTCCACTCCGTCGATGGTCACGCGGATGCCGGGCTCCCCGCCCACGGCGAACGAGACGCCGGGAGGGAGCGCGGGGGGCGTGGCGTTGTCCTGCCCGCGCGCCAGGGGCGCCACGAGGAGGAAGGCCAGCAGCACCAGCGCAGGCAGACGCACGGGAGGGAGGAGGCCGGGCCCCCCGCTTTGGCCTTTGCGGGATGGCGCTCCGGCCCCGCGCGGTTTTTCAGGAGGGACCCCCCATCCCGCCTGGCCGCCACCTTAGCTCAGTCGGTAGAGCTCTCGCCTTGTAAGCGAGGGGTCGTGGGTTCGATTCCCACAGGTGGCTTCAGAAGGGTGCAAGCCGGCCCCGGGACCCATGGCGGGAGGCAAACGAAGGGAGGCTGACGAGGTGGGGGTCCCGGGGCGGCTGACGGCCCTCCGGGGGCCGGGGCCCTCTTGAAGATTCTCGGGAATGCCTCGAAGCGTGCGGCGCCCGCCCCCTGCGCCGCTGCCGCATGGCATGGAGGAAATTTGTGAAATCCGCCCCATGGGCCGCAAGCATGATGTTTCCCTCGTGCATGGCGCCTCGTCCTCGGACGGGGCATGGATCTTCGATTCCCGTCCGAGACAGCGGGGCCGCCGGGCCAATTCCGTAAGACCTCAGCCCAGACCGGCGGCCCCAGCCTCCTCTTCACCGTCGCCTGGCGCCGTTCTCCTCGTCGCCCTTCGTGCGGCCGGCCCCCAGCGCGGCCATGAGCGCCCTCAGCTGGGGCGAGGGGCGGAGGTCCACGTGGCGCGTCTTCGAGCCCGAGAGGATGAGGCCCCCGTCCAGCAGCTGCTTGACGTGGTAGTAGACCACGCGGGGCGACTCCCCGGTCGCCTCCACGATCTGCTTGATGGTCGTGCGGGGGCAGCGGAGGATGGCGAGGGCCACCTTGCGCGTGGTCTCGTGCTGGAGCGCCGCGAAGGCCGAGGCGTCCCCCTCGGCGGCCGTCTTCGGGAGGAAGGCCATGCGGTAGGCGCCCACGTAACGCAGGCGGACGAGGCCAAGGGACCTCAATTTCTTCAGGTGGTGGTAGAAGGCTCCCCACCCGAGGCCGACCTCGCGGCGCAGCTGGCTCACGGAGATGCCGGGGTGCCTGCCCACGGCCTCCAGGATCTGCTGGCGGGCGGGAAAGGCCTCCACCTCGTCCCGCGTGAGGAAGTGGCGCCCCAGCAGCGGGACCACCGAGGGAGCGAGGGTCCGCACCAGCGGCCAAGCGGTCTGCCAGGAGCCTCCATGCGGCACGTGCCATGCCTCCGCACGGGGAGAGACCTAAGGGACCTTGGAGGTTTCCTGAGGATCGGTGTTAGGGAGGAACCCGCATGGGGCAGCCATCACCCTCGAACGTCACGGGCTGCGTGGGGTCGAAGGGGTGGAGCGAGATGTTGCACCCGTCGTTGATCTGGATCTCCCTGGGGAGTTGCGTCGGCCGCAAGGCGTCTGCGGTGGGAGGGAGGGCGGCCACGATGCCGGCGATGGTTAGCAGGAGGAGGAGTCTCGTGCGAATCACCGGTTATCCTTGGGCCCTTCAATATCCTAAGGAGTCCGGTTTTTCCCCGGAATTCACGATCCTGCTCCAGTTTTTCGCTGAGAATTTCCGTCATGGGGCGACCCACAAGGCCAAGAATCCGTCCCGCTTTTCCCCCCTCCGATGAGGGCTTGGCTGCTGGTGGCGCTGCTGGCGCTGGTCGTGGCGCCCTTGGCGGAGGCCGAACCCGCTTCGGGCACGCTCGTCTCGAAGGGCGCCATGCTGCTGCCCCTGGGCACCCTGGTCGACGCCACCCCCAGCGCCCTCTCCGTCGCCCAGACGGCCGGCCTCGCGCGCCTGCATCTGGTCGCCGCGCGCCTCCACGTGGACGAGTGGGAGCAGCCCGTCTCCGAGGTGGCGATCCCCGGCACGCAGTACACCGTGGGCACCGACACCGGGGCGGGCCGGATCGTCGACAGCAAGGACTTCCTCAACGCCACGGCGGACCTCGTGGACGGGGCCAACAACACGGGCACGCTGGGCGTCTACTTCGACGGGCGGCAGAACCTCACGGCCCTGACCCAGGGGCCCACGAACGTCTCCTCTGCCCAGGACGAGATCGTCGGGGCCCGATCGCCGGGGGACCAGGGCTATCACCCGGAGAGGCGCACCTACAGCCAGGACGTCATCCCGCCCCACCTCTCCTGGCACGTCCAGGGCGTCGTCCAGGTGCGGGGCCCCTGGGTGCTCCAGCTGAGCGGCCCGGACATCGCCATCTCCAGCCAGGACAAGACGGCGTCCTACCAGACCGGCCTGCTGGACGGCGGGGGCGGGCTGCCCGGCGTCACCTACCAGTGGCTCGTCGTGACCGCCGACCAGGGGTGGATCGTCATGGAGAGCCCCTCGGACGTGCGGTTCTCCGCCTCCTCCAGCCGAGCGACGTGGAGCGGCACGGCCGAGGCCGACTCCCTCTCGGGCGCCCTGAAGACGCCGCACGGCGAGCTTCAGCCCTCGGGCGACAGGACCAACCTCACCGGGCAGCTCACCACGGAGCTTGCCCCGGCGGGGGACGCGCAGGGGAAGCTCATGACGCTCCTGGTGCGGGGCGACCTCCGCTCGTCCACCCTGGCCGCGACTTCCGCGCCCTCCCCCCTCTCCGGCGGCTGGGCCCAGGCGGGCGCGCTCACCGGGGGCACCATCCTCCTCGTCGCCCTGGCCGTGGGCGGCACCGCCCTCGCGCGGCGCGTCTCGCACCGCCCCCTCACGGTGGACCAATTGCTGGAGCTGGCGGACCGGGCGGCGGAGGACGGGAACTTCGCGGTGGCGCGGGACTGGACCGCGAAGGCGAAGGCGCGCATGCCAAAGCATCCGCGCGTGCTCATCGACCACGGGTTCTTCTGCGCGCAGTGCGGCGAGGTGGAGGAGGCGCTGGAGGCCTACCGCGAGGCGGCGGAGGCGTCGGACTCCGGGGAGCCCGAGTTCCTGGCGAGCCAGCTGCTCCTGAGGCATTTCGAGCGGGAGGACGAGGCGGCGGCGCTGCTGCTGCGGGCGCTGGAGAAGGCGCCGGAGCTCCTCTTCGAGACGGAGGAGATGCCCGAGTTCGTCCGCCTCCGGGGGCGGGAGGACGTGCGGCTGGGGCTGGGCCGGGCGGCCCGAAGGGCGCGACCCTGATCAGGAGCGGGGGTTGCGCTTGGGCGCGTGCGGCCGGGGGGTCCGGTCGCCGGTGGCCTTGAGGCTCCCGGTGAATCCCTCCACGAGCCCGTAGGCCCGCAGCCGGTTGAGCAGCGGGTGGACGTGGGGCTGCGGGACGCGCGCCATGCGCGCGATGGTCTTGGCGTCCTGGCCGCCGCGTCGCACCGCGTTGAGGACGCGCTCGGTCTGGGTCAGTGCTGGGCGGCCGGGGCCGCGGGTTCCTCGCCTCGCTCGTGAGCTGGTCACGACCATTTCACAACACACCTCCAACAAATTTTCTTCGGCTAGTGCCGGGGCTGGGGAGGAAGGGTTACCGGCCCGAGCGGGAGGCAATCGAGGGAGACGAGGGGGGATGCGGCGGGCCGGAAGGAGCCCCGGACACCCCCGCATCCTTCTGCGGGCGTCCGGGACGTGGGGAACGACTCGGGCGCTCGCCCCATAACCGCTCTCAGGCAGACGTCGAACCGTATGCGGCGCGCCAGGACGCAAGGTGTTTCCGGGAGGGGGCGGGTTCCGGAGCCCGTGCGCCGGACGAAGATCCTCGCGACCCTGGGCCCCGCCACCACGCCGGAACCCGCCCTGGAGGCCCTCCTGAGGGCCGGGGCCGACGCGGTGCGCCTGAACTTCAGCCACGGGAAGGCCTCGGACCACGAGGCCGTGTTCCAGCGGGTCCGCGACGCGGCCGAGCGCCTGGGCAAGGCGGTCCCCATCGTCCAGGACATCCAGGGCCCCAAGATCAGGATCGGCAGATTGCCGGCGCCGGTGCCCCTTTCGCGGGGGGACGAGGTGCGCTTCCACGTCGGCGAGGAGCAGAAGGAGCCCGGCGTCCTCCCCATCACCTACGCCCACCTGGCCGAGGACGTGAAGGCGGGGGACCGCATCCTCATGGACGACGGCTACCTCTCGGCCCGCGTCGTCGCGGTGGAGGACAAGGAGACCGTCCTCGCCCGCGTGGAGGACGGCGGCCTGCTGAAGTCCAACAAGGGGGTCAACTTCCCCGGCGTGCGCCTCTCCATCCGCTTCCCCACGGAGAAGGACAAGCTGGACATCCAGGTGGGCCAGCGCCTCGGCGTCGACTACATCGCCGTCTCCTTCGTGCGCAGCGCGGCGGACCTCGCCCGCGTCCGGGCCGACCTGGACGAGGACGTGGGCACGCGCGTCATCGCCAAGGTGGAGCTTCGCGAGGCCGTGGACAACCTCGACGAGATCATCCTCGCCTCCGACGGCGTGATGGTGGCCCGCGGCGACCTGGGCGTCGAGCTTCCCCCCGAGGAGGTGCCCCTCGTGCAGAAGGACATCCTCCTGCGCTGCGACAGGCTTGGCATCGCCAGCATCACCGCGACGCAGATGCTGGAGAGCATGATCGAGAACCCGCGCCCCACCCGCGCGGAGGTGACCGACGTCTACAACGCGGTGCTCGACGGGACCAGCGCAGTCATGCTCAGCGCGGAGACGGCCGTGGGCAAGCACGCCGTGGAGGCCGTGGCCGTCATGGGCCGCATCGCGAGCCGCGCCGAGGCGGAGCTGCTCTCGCCCGGCGAGATGGCGCAGCGCCGCCACGCCGTCACGTCGCGCTCCATCCCCGACGTGGTCGCCCACAGCGCGGCCCGCGGCGCCGAGGAGGCCGGAGCGCGCGCCATCCTCGCCCTCACGCACCGCGGCCTCACCGCCCGCGTGCTATCAAAATACAAGCCTTCCGTCCCCATCTACGCCGTCACCAGCCTCCCCCGCGCCCGCCGCCAGATGGCCCTACTCTGGGGCGTGACCCCGCTCCTCGCCCCCTTCCACGAGGACGAATGGGTCGCGTTGGGCGCCGCCCGTGACGCGGTCCTCGGCGAGGGGCTGCTGAAGCCCTCCGACGTGGTCGCGGTGGTCAACTCCCGCGGCGGCGTCCGCAGCAGCACGAACACGCTGCGCCTGCTGCCGCTCCGGGACCTGGGGCCCCCAAAAGCGGGGGGTTCGGGGGGCGCAGCCCCCTGACGTTTCGGTCGTCTGCTGGAACGGGACTTCACGTCAGGGGGCTGCGCCCCCCGAACCCCCCGCTTTTGGCCGCGCTGCGGCGCGGCCTCGCGACGAGGTCAGTGTGGGAGCCCTTAAGGAACGCCCGAGGGTGAGGGAAGCCGTGCGCCGCGCCGCCCTGCTCCTGGTCCTGCTCCTCGCGGGCCCCCTCCTGGCGGGCTGCGCCGGCAGCGCGGGCTCCGGGCGTGAGGACCTCGTCCCCTACCCGCGCCTCCACGAGTCCGCGACCTACGCGGTGAAGGGCGCCGCGGTGGACTTCTCGCGCTGGGAGAACGGCCACGCCTTCGCGACGCCCCAGGCGCAGGTGAAGCTCAGCGTGCTGCCGGGGGGCAACGCGCTGGACGCGGCGCGCATCCCGCACGCGACGTTCCTCGTGCGCGAGGAGGTGGGCGAAGCGGGCGCCTTCGCGTCCCACGCGGACCTCTACGTGAGCCCCGCCCACGAGGCCGTGGTGCAGTCGTTCTACCCCCTCTCGGGCGACCAGTCGATCCTCGCCTTCGACGAGCGCGGCTACCCGTGGCTCTTCGGCGCGTCGGCCCTCTTCGGCGAGAGCGTCGCGCCGGGCGCCCGCATCCGCGTCGCCATCCCCGACAACCTGGGCCACGGAGCGTCGCTCGACCTCTCGTGGCGCGTCGCCGGCCAGGATGCCATCAACGGGGTCCGCGCCACGCGCCTGGAGCTGGAGGGCTCGCCCAGCGTGGGCGGCACGCTCTGGATGGAGCCCGGCTCGCCCTGGCCCCTGGCGGCGAACCTCACGCTGCGCGACGCGGGCGTCGAGCCGCTGCTGCGCGCCGACGGCGGCTACCCCGCGCACCTCGAAGCCCACCGCGTCGCGGTGCAGCGCGGCGACGACCTGCTCCCGCCGCGCAACCGCGCCGAGCGC
This sequence comes from Pseudomonadota bacterium, assembly GCA_021325135.1. GTDB lineage: Archaea > Thermoplasmatota > SW-10-69-26 > JACQPN01 > JAJPHT01 > JAJPHT01. Next base: position 17,913 of record JAJPHT010000025.1, read on the forward strand.
TTTCTCGGCGACGACGCGGTGCAGCGCGACGCGTGGGACGGCACGGCGCCCCCCGATGGCGCGGACGCCTACGAGCCCTACCGGCTGGGCGAGGCCATCTCCGACGCGAAGCTCCTGGACCCCAACGGCCTGGGCGCGTGGCTGAAGGCCGCGCAGGACCCGCGCCTCTACCGCGCCACGTTCAAGACGTTCGACGGCCCCGCGCAGGGCACGATCAACGCGACGTGGCTTCTCGTCTTCGTCGACCAGAAGGAGACGTACTACCAGGTGCAGATGGGCCGCCTGCAATCCGCGGCGGCCAGCCTGCCGCCCCTCCCCGTCGCGCCGCCCCAGGGCGTGCCCAAGGTGGAGAGCAGCGGCGCCGCGGAGGCCCCTTCCTCCTCCAACCACGGCTGGTTCGCCAAGGACGCGGTGCCCGAGAAGCTCGTGAGCCTCTCGCAAGGCGTCTCCGTCGTGCGCGGCCTCTTCGGCGCCAAGGGCGTGCAGATCTTCCTGCGCAGCTTCCAGGACCCGCCCGGCTACCAGTACTTCCTCGACGGGGGCTGGGACTCGGACAAGGGCGAAAAGGGGCGCTACACCGTCGTCTACGACCCCGAGACGGGCCTCGTGCAGGAGGCCACGGGGCACGGCGTTGCGCCGAGGATGGCGCCCTAGGCATCGCAGCGCGCGGCGCACCGGGTTACGAAGGGCCTCTGCCAGAGTTCACGAAATTTCTCCACCAAAGTTATCTCGTCAACGCGCGTGGCGCGGGCCGGTTGTGCGCATGCGCTTCATCGTGCCCTTCAGCCTGATCGCTGCTTGCCTGTTCCTCCCCGCGGCTGGCGCCACGGGCGTCGATCTCCTCAACGGAGGCATCCACGCGGACATCTTGGCGGCCCCACCGTCTGTCCTCATCATCGCCACCACCAGCAACCTCGTGCCCGTGGAGACCGTCACCTTCTTCTACTGTCCCGCCGGCGCGCCTCCCACCACGTGCATCTTCTTCGTGGATGGCCACGTGGACGGCCAGGAAATCGCCCCCGTGCTTCTCTGTGCCCCCGGCACCAGCGGCTCCCAGGCTTGCGAAGCCTACGCCTTCGTCTCGGACCTGGCGGCGGCCGCGGTGGGCGTCACGCAGAACCCCTTCGGAGCCCCGGGCGTCGCCCTTTGCGGCGGCGTGGGCGTCACGTCGACCGTCGAGGTGGAGTGCGTCGGCGCCCAAGTGCGCCAGGGGTCGCAGGACTGCGTGGACCTCCTCTACGCCCTTCACCAGGGCTACCCCGCGCTTCAGCAGGTCCCCCTGGCGTGCGCGACGCCGTAGCTGGACGAGAAAGCGCGCTCGCGGCAAGCGGTCCGGTCTAGAACGACAGCACCGCCGCCCGCACGAAGGCGTCCAGCACCAGGAGGAGCCCTCCGCCCGGCGGCGCGCCTGCGTCCTCGGCGGCGGGCCGCGGCTCCAGGGTGAGCCACACCTGCGCGAAGCGGTCCACCACGTCGTCGAGGAAGCTCTCGCGGTGCTGGATGAGGACGCGCGCGACGAGGTCGGGCTCCAGCACGCGGTAGAGGTTCTCGCGGCCGCTCTTCTCCTGGCCCACGATGCCGCTCGTGACGAGCTTCTTGAGGTGGAAGGAGAGCGTGCTGGCGCTCAGCGCGAACTTCGTGAGAAGCTGCCCGTGGCTGCTGCCGGGCTCCAGGAGGAGGTGCGCCGCGATCTGCCGCGGCACCTTCTGGCGCAGCACCGCCAGCACGTCCTTCTCGCGGCGCGACAGCTCTCCGGTGGCGAAGTAGCGCGTGTAGCGCGGGTCCTGCCGCGTCGTGAGCAGGTCCGCCTTCACGAGGTAGTGCAGGTGGTACTCCAGCGTCCCCATGGGGATGTCCAGCTCGCGGCCGATCTCGCGCATGTGCGCGCCGGGGTGTTTCTGGAGGTGCTGGTAGATGCGCCTCCGCGTGTCCAGCTCCAGCGGGTCGTCCGGCGTGGGGCTCACCTCTTCGCGACGGAGAGGTAGAGGAACGCGAGGACCACGGCGTTGAGGGCCACGTTGGGGAGGTCGGTCACGCGCTCCGAGATGCCGCGCCAGGTCCAGAGCGCGCCCTCCGCCGCGAGCACGAGGAACGCGCCCCCCGCGAAGAGGAGCTTCACGCTGCGCAGCCGCGCGTAGGAGACGACGCTCACGAGGAGCAGCATGAGCCCGATGCCCAGCGTCGCGATGGCGAGCAGGACGCCGAGGTTCAGCGCGAGCGCGTCGGCCACGCCGAGGGCACGGCCAGACCCCGATATAAGCTGCGCTCCTGCGAGCAAAACCCTATGCGCGGCCGGGCGCTCCGTTCCGCGTGGCCGCGAGGCGCGAGCGCACGGGGAGCCTGTATGACCAGGGCGAGGCCCTCCAGGTGGCGGGCCTGGAGACGTGGGTCGTGCGCGCCGGGCCCCAGGGCGGGCTCCCGGTTGTCTTCCTCCACGGCACGCCCGCCAGCGCCTACGAGTGGCGCGACGTGATGCGCGCCATGCACGAGGAGGTCGACTGCGTCGCGTTCGACTGGCCCGGCTTCGGGCAGTCGGCCAAGCCCAGGCGCGGCGACTACACGCACCGCGCCCGCGCGGACCACCTCAAGGCCGTGCTGGACGCGCTGCGCCTTCCCCGCGTCCGCCTCGTGGGGCACGACATCGGCGGTCCCGCCGCGCTCCTCTTCGCCTCGGAGAACCCCGACCGCGTCGAGCGCCTGGCGCTCCTCAACACCACCGTCTTCCGGCGCGACTTCAAGCCGCCGCTGCCCGCCCTCACGCAGCTGATCCCCGTCGTGCGCGACGTCGCCAAGCCCTTCCTCAACCGCGGGACGTTCGACCGCGTCTTCCAGCAGGGCCTCGCGCGCCCCGAGCGCATGCCCCGCGCCGCGCTGGAGCACCACTGGAAGCTCGCGACGCGCGACGGCGGCAAGGCCACCGTGCTGGCGACGTGGGCGCAGTTCCCCGAGGGCATGCCCGCCCTGGAGGCGCTCCAGCCCCGCTTGGCGGCGCTGCCCACGCCGACGCTGGTCCTCTTCGGCGAGGAGGACCCCTGGCTCCCGCCGCCCAACGCCGAGCGCCTCGCGCAGACGCTCCCGCGCGCGACGCTCCAGCTTCTCCCCGAGGCGGGGCATTTTATCATGGAGGACGCGCCCGAGGAGGTCGCCGAGCGGTTGCTATCGTTCTTCGAGGAGGAAGTGGCGTAGCGCCGCGTTGGCCGCCCGCGAGCCCGCGCGGCCGTCCGCGAAGAAAGCGTGGTCGCCCGGCGCGTGGACCGCCTGCACCGGCGCGTCGATGCGCTCCACCCACGCCTCGAAGTCCGTCCGCGTGAGGATCTCGTCGTCGTTGGCCTGCACCACCAGCGCGCGCGGCGGCGCGAGGCGCTCGGGGTAGTGCTCGCCGCTCGCGCGCGCGAAGTACGCGAAGAGGGCCTGTGCCAGGTCGCGCCAGTAGGGCTCGCCGTGCCACTTCGCGCTGAGGCGCTGCGTCGCGAGGGGGAGCGTCTCGGGGCGGATCGTCGCGAAGTAGTGCCTGCGCTTCGCGCTGGGCGAGCCGCTGGTGGAGAGGAGCGCGAGGCTCGCGACGCGGCGAGGCCGTCGCGCGGCGGCCCACGAGGCGAGGATGCCGCCCATGCTCACGCCCACGAGGTGGACGGGCGCCTCGGGCGAGAGCGCGTCCATGATCGCCTCCACGTCGCGCGTCATGTCCTCCAGCGTCAGCGTCTCCCAGGGCGCCTCGCCGAAGCGGGTCGACGCGCCGTGCCCGCGCAGGTCGGGCATCGCGAGGCGGAAGTCGCCGCGCAGCGCCACGCGCTGGCTGCGGAACGCGGCGCCCGCCGCCAGCGCGCCGTGGAGCATCAGCACCAGCGGCCGGCCGGCGTCGCCCTCCTCCTCGACGTGGAGGCGGATGCCGTTCGCGCGCACCTCCGTCATGCGCCCTCCGCGGCGGCGACGAAGCGCAGCAGGCGGTCCGCGAGCCACCCGGGCCGCTCCCGCGGCACGTCGTGCCCCGCGTCGTCCAGGCGCTCGAACTCCGCGAAGGGGAGGAACGCGCGCCAGAAGAGCGTGGACGTGGGGCCGTAGAGGGGGTCGCGCCCGGCCTCCACGACCAGCGCGCGCCCCCGCCAGCGGCGAAGCGACTCGGCGGGGAAGTCGTCGTCGGGAATCGAGGAAAGATATCGAAGCGCCTCGGCCTCGCGCGGGTCGCGGGCGCGCGCGAGGCGGTCGCGGAAACGCGCGCGGAACGCCTCGCTGGCCTGCGGCGGCGAGGCGACGAGGGCGAGGCTGCGCGCGAAGTCCGGCTCCTCGACGGCAATCCACGAGAGGGCGGTCGCGCCGCGGCTGTGGCCTACGAGGTGCGCGCCCTCGGGCGCGGCGCGGCGGAGAAGCTCCGTCAGGTCCGCGGCCTCGGCGCGGGGCGACCAGTCCATGCCCGCGCGCCAGGGCTCCGACGCGCCGTGGCCCCGCGAGTGGGGGAGGAGCACGCGCCGGCCCGCGGCGGCAAGGCGGTCCGCGACGCCGGCCCAGAGCGAGGCGTCGTCCAGCACGCCGTGGGCCAGGAGGATGGCCGGGTCGCGGCCGGGCCGCTCGTCGTAGCGCAGCGTCGCGCCGTCGGCGAGCCGGAGGGACTCCACGCGGCGCCATGCCAGAAGGGGCGCATGAACGCCCCGGGTGAATGCAAAAGCCCCCCGCGCGAGACTGAGGAAATGTTGGGTATTGAGCTTGGGCTTGCGGATGTTGGAGCCGGGGGGCAAGGACGCAGAGGCGTCCTGCGCTGAGGCAAGCCCTTCCAATCCGGTTCGGGGGAGGTGGTTTTTGGCGAGGTCGTTGAATTTCACGTCCTATCCATGAACAGGGCGGGCATGCCCGGCTCCAGGACGCCTTCGCGCAGCACGCGGGCGTAGACGCGGCTCCAGCCGGGGCGGTGCGCCTGGTCGAAGCGCCGCGCGTCGCCGCTGACGTAGGGCGCCGTCGTGGCGCACGGCGTGGCGAAGCGCGTGACCTCCACCTGGGCGTCGCCCAGCCGCAGGCGCGCGCCGGGGAGGACCGCGTCCCACGGGATGCCTTGCAGCGTGACGTTCTCGCCCAGGGCGCCGGGGAAGACGGGGTGCCCTTCGGCGCGCAGCACGTCGATGCGCTCCAGCGCGTAGAGGCAGAGCGCGCGGTCGGGCCCGCCGTGGATCTTCGGAAGGCGCACGGCGTCCCCTTCGAGGCCCAGCGGGGTGAGCCGCGCGCGGGGGACGGGCAGCTTGGGGACGCCGCCGCGGCTCACGTTGACCTGCGCGATCCGCCCTTCAGGCATCGACGGGCGTCTCCTTCTCCTTCCTCAAGGGCCGCGCGGGGACGCCGCCCCACAGTTCTCCGGGGGGCACGTCGCGGTTGACCAGCGACATGGCGCTCACGGTGGCGCCCTCGCCCACGACCACGCCGGGCAGGAGCGTGCAGTTGGCGCCGATGGTGGCGCGCTTGCCGATGACGACGGGGCCGACGCGGTACCAGTCGGCGCTGTACTCGTGGCAGAGGATGGTGGTGTGGAAGCCGACGACGGCGTCCTCCTCCACGGTGATGAGGCTGGGGTAGAAGATGTCCAGCGTGACCTCCAGCCCGACCGCGGCGTGCTTGTGGACCTTGGCGCGGAGGAAGACGCGGTACATCCAGTTCTTGAGGCGGAAGCCGGGGATGCGGCGTGCGAGCCAGATGACGAGGAAGCGCCCCGCGGTGCGGAAGAAGCCGACGTGCCGGGGCCAGTACCAGAGGCTGCTGCGCGGGCCGTCGCTGGGCCGCTCGGTGCAGCGCTCCTTGCGGTCGGTCAACGGTCGGGCCCTCCCACGTATTGCGTGCGCACGATGGCGTGGACGTTGCGCGCGGTGACGGGGCCGACGCCCTCGACCTCCATCAATTCCTCCACGCTGGCCTTCACGAGGTCGTGGATGGTGCCGAACCGCTCAAGTAGCCTTCGCGATAGCACGGCGCTGACGCCGGGGAGGCCCTCCACGAGGAAGCGGAGGCGCTCGTCGTCGGTCATGGCGCCCTTCTCGCCGCGCACGGCGAGGGCCTTCTGCTCGCCCAGCTGCTCGCGGCGCGCGATGGCGGCCAGGAGGCGCGCCGTCTCCGCGGCGTCCTTCGTCATGAGCACGCTGAGGCGGAAGCCCGTCGCCAGGGCGGCCAGCGCGCCGTAGACGGCCTCGGCGGTGAAGCCCGGCGCGAGGATGCCGTCCCCCTCGATGACGACGATGGGGGTGGAGTAGCTGTCGCGCAGGACGCGCGCCTGGCTGAAGAGGCGGCCGTCCGCGAGGCTGCGCGCGAAGTCGTGCGCCTCCTTGCGCTCCACGGCGACGCGCTCGCTGAGGACGTAGTCCCCCGCGGGCAGCGTCTCGGGCTTCACCACGATGCCGGCCTTGGACAGCTCGCGCACGACGGCGCCGGCGAACTCGCGGTGGTCCGCCACCACGACGACCTTGGGCGCCTCGTGCGATTCGGTGTGGAAGGCGTCGAGGCTTTTCTCCGACGCGGGGCGGCCTTCGACGAAGGCGGTCTTCCAGTCCTCGCTCTCCTCGGAGGCGTTGACCTTCTTGAAGAACTGGCGAAGGACCTGGATCTCCTTCTTCATCTTCCCCTCGCGGATGCCGGAGAGCTTCTGCGAAAGCTCGTCGCGCGTCTCCCTGGTGATGAGGATGACGACGCGCCCCGCGCGCTTCCTCCCGGTGCGGCCGCGGCGCTGGATGGCGCGGATCTCGCTGGGGACGGGCTCGTAGAAGACCACGAGGTCCACCTGCGGGATGTCGAGCCCCTCCTCGGCGACGCTGGTGGCGACGAGGACGTTGTGCTCGCCGGCCTTGAAGCGCTCGATCATCTCGCCCTGCGCCTTCTGGGACATGCCGCGGTCGCTCTCGCTGCGGCTCGCCTGCCCCACGAAGCGCGCGGGGCGCACGCCCTCCACGTCCTTGAGCGCCGCCACGAGGGTCTCGCTGGTGTCGCGGTAGTTGGTGAAGACGATGATGCGCGCGTCGGGCTTCTCCTTCAGCTGCTGGCGCAGGAGGATGGCCACCTGCCGCAGCTTGGGGTGCTCGGAGCGGCTCTCTGCGAGAAGACGTTGGACCTCGTGCATGCGCGGGTCGTCCAGGAGCGCCTTCGCGGCCTTGCTCTCGTCGGAGGCGAGCTTCTCCAGGTACGTCTGCAGAGCGGCCACGCCCTGGGTCTCCGCCAGCTCCAGCGCGTGGCCCACCTTGAGCGCGGCCGCCTGCGCGGAGAGCGCCTTGAACAGCAGCGGGTTCTGCTCGCCTTCGCCCTGGCGGATGCGCGCCTGCAGGTGCGCCGCGGCCTCCAGGAGGACCTTCTTCCCGACGAAGCGCATGTAGGTGGGGATCCCTCCGGCCTGGCGCACCAGGGCGATCTTCTCGTCCTGGATCGCCCGCAGCAGGCCGGCCACGACCTTCAGCCGCTCGGGGACCGCGACCTCCTTCCACTCCACGTCGGTGTCCTGCACGTAGGGCGCGGTGTCGGGGTCGCTCTCGGTGCGCACCTCGACGCCCTCAATGCCCAGGGCTTCGCACACGTCGCGGATCTTCTCCGCCTTGGCGCCGGGGCTTGCCGTCATGGCCAGCACGCGCCCCTCCATGCGCTGGCGACGATAGGCGTCCGCGATGAACACGTAGGCGTAGTTCCCCACGGCGCGGTGGGCCTCGTCGAAGAGCAGCAGCGTGACGCCCTTGAGGTCGATGCGGTCGGAGACGAGGTCGTTCTGGATGACCTGCGGCGTCGAGCAGATGAGGTCCGCGTTGCGCCACGCGTACTCGCGCTCCTCGGGGGGCGTCTCGCCGGTGAACGACTCCACCTTCACGCCCACCAGCGCCTCCTCGAAGAAGCGGGCGTGCTGCTCGACGAGGGGCTTCGTGGGCGCCAGGAGCAGGACCTTCCCGGGCTTCCGCTCCAGCCGCTCGGCCATGACCAGCAGAGCGACGACGGTCTTCCCCATGCCCGTGGGCAGGATGACCAGCGTGTTGCGCTGCACCGCCTCGTGGGCGATGGCCACCTGGTAGGCGCGCCGCGCGATGCGGCCCGGCGCGATGCGCGGGTGGCGGAGGGTGTCGTCCTGCGCCGCGGCGCTCACGGGCGGCCGAGGGGCTGTCTTCTTCAAGAGCCTTGGCCCCGGGTCGGCGGAACATCCGCCGACCCGGGGCCAAGGCTCCGTTTCCAAACCACAGCCTTCATGCCTCCCCCGACTCTCCGCGCGGACGGGGATGCACACCATGCGAGTCATGGCCCTCGCTCTGCTCATGGCACTCGCCGCCTCGGCGTCGGGCTGCGTCGCGAACATGGCCGATCTCAAGGCCGACCTCGGCGTCGTCGCGCCCGCCGCGCCCGCGCCGGTCTACGCGCCGCCCGTCGCCAAGGCCCAGGCCAGCGCCACCCTGGTCCCCGTCGACGTGCCCGTGCGCTTCGCCGCGGAGGGCAGCCGCGACCCCCAGTCGCTTCCGCTGGCCTACTCGTGGGCCTTCGCCGACGGCTCCGCCGCCTCGGGCGCCGAGGTCACGCACGTCTTCGCCGCGCCCGGCGCGTTCAAGGTCACGCTCACCGTCACCAACCAGAAGGGGCTCACCGACTCCGACGCGCTCACAGTGCAGGTCGGGCAGCCCAACCGCCCGCCCACCGCCGGGCTGGACGCCACGGACGCCGCGCCCGGCGCGCTCGCGCTGGCCGCCTCCGACGGCGCGCTCCACGTCTGGGCCGGAGACAAGGTCGCCTTCGACTCGGCCCGCTCCTCGGACCCCGACAACGACACGCTCCTCTCCGCGTGGGACTTCGGCGACGGCGCCACCGGCGCGGGCGCCTCCCTCGCGCACGCCTACGAGCAGCCGGGCCGCTACGTCGCCACGCTGCGCGTGAGCGACCCCTCCGGCGCCACCAGCGTCGCCACCCGCGAGATCGCCGTCTCGTGGACCCACGCCGAGAACGGCACCTTCGCCCTGGGCGACCAGGCGCCGGCCCACGACCACGCCTTCCCCCTGGCGGCCGGCGCGCGCACGCTCTCCGTCTCCCTCACCTACGATCCCTCCGTGGCCAACGACCTCACCGTGGTCGTCAAGGACGCCAAGGGGGCCGAGGTCTGCCGCTCCGACGCGGGGCTCGCGCCGCCCGGAAGCTCTGGCCCTGTCACGCGCTCCTGCTCGGTGGACGCCGCGAAGCTCGCCAGCGCCGCGCCCGGCGCGTGGACCGCGCAGGTCGTCAAGAACGGCGGCCTCCAGGCGGACTATCGCGTCTCCATCCTGGAGACTCTTTGAAATACCACGGCTCCGATCGCCGCGCGATGGCCAAGGAGAAGAAGACCGCGGCGGACCTCGACGCCGAGCTTGCGGCGCTGGAGGCCGAGCTTGCCGCCCTGGAGGGCAAGGCGAAGGCCAAGCCCAAGCCCGCCCCGAAGGAGGCGCCCGCGGAGAAGAAGCCGCGCTTCGGCCTTGGCAAGAAGACGGAGGAGCCCCCCGCGGCCGAGCCCTCCAAGCGCTCCTTCTCCTTCGGCAGGAAGAAGGCGGCGCCCGAGCCGCAGGCGCCCGCGCCCGTGGAGGTGCCCGCCGAGCCTGTGGTCGCACCCGTGGCCGCGCCCGCCCGCGCGCCCCTGCCCACGTTCGACCCCTCCGTCTGGCGCCACGAGGAGGGCGCATGGGTGCGCACCAACGCCCGCGAGACGCCCGTCGTGCGGCGCATCCTCGACGAGAACGACCAGGTCGTGCGCGAGGAGCCCGCCAGCCGCGAGGACCTGGACCGCAACGAGAGCGTGAAGGCCGAGCGCGGCGCGCGCCGCTTCTTCGGGAGGAAGTGAATGGCGAAGTTCGAGCGCCCGCGCGGCACGCGCGACTTCAAGCCCTCCGACGTGGCCGAGCGCCGCTGGCTGGAGGGCGTCTTCCGCGAGACGTTCCGCCGTTGGGGCTATCGCGAGATCCAGACGCCCACCTTCGAGAGCACGGACCTCTTCCGCGCCAAGAGCGGGCCCAACGTCGTCAAGGAGATCTACACGTTCCTCGACAAGGGGGGCCGCGAGATCTGCCTGCGCCCGGAGCTGACGGCGCCGGTCATGCGCTTCTACGTCAACGAACTGACCCACGAGCCCAAGCCGCTGCGCCTCTACTACTATGGGCCCTGCTTCCGCTACGAGGAGCCCCAGGAGGGGCGCTTCCGCGAGTTCTGGCAGTTCGGCCTGGAGCTGGTCGGCCCCGAAGGGCCCAACGCGGACGCGGAGGTCATCGCCATTGCCCACGACGCGCTGCGCGCGACGGGCCTGCGCGGCTTCACGACGCACGTGGGCCACATCGGCCTGCTGCGCGCCCTGATCAACGAGCTTGACGAGCACGGCCTCGACGCGGGCAAGAAGGGGGACGTCTTCCGCAAGATCGACAAGGACGCGGACGACCTGGAGGAGTTCCTCCTCTCCGAAGGCGCGCCCGCCGCGCTGGCCCGCGCCATCGTCGCGACCGCGGGCCACCGCCGCGTGCTGAAGCTCGCCGACGAGGCCTCCATCGAGGCCTACGTCAAGGAGATCCGCCACGCCATCGGCGACGTCGTGTGGGGCAAGCACGGGCAGGCCATGGACACCGTGGTGAACGACTTCCGCCAGACGCTCCTCCTGCTCGCGGCCCACGGCGTGCCCGAGGTCGAGGCCGACCTGGGCGTCGCGCGCGGGCTGGACTACTACACGGGCACCGTCTTCGAGTTCCACGCCACGAAGCTGGGCGCGCAGAGCCAGATCGGGGGCGGCGGCGCGTACACGCTGGCGGAGCTTTTCGGCGGCGAGCACGTGGGCTCCGCGGGCTTCGGCCTCGGCTTCGACCGCATCCTCCTCGCGCTCAGGAACGAGGGCGCGGTCCCCGCGGTGGCGCCCGCCGCCGACGTGTTCGTCGCCGTGCTGGGCAACGCGCGCCCGCAGGCCCTTGCCCTGGCGCGCCAGCTTCGCGAGGCCGGCGTCTCCACCGACGTCGAGGTCATGGGCCGCGGGCTGGGCAAGGCGCTCCAGCACGCAGGCAAGACGGGCGCCAAGCTCGTGGTGATCGCGGGCGAGAAGGACCTCGCCGAAGGGCGCGTCACGGTGCGCGACATGGCCAGCGGCGAGCAGAGCGCGGTCGCGCTCGCGGACGCGGTCGGCGCGGTGCGCGCGAAGCTGGGCTAGAGCCGCTGCCGCATCACGAGCCAGCGCGTGCCGTCGGGCATCGTCTCCACGCCGCGCTCCGCGTAGCCGTGGCGCGCGTAGAAGGGCGAGAGCCACGGGTGGTCCGCCAGCGTCTCCAGCTGCAGGTGGTCGAAGCGCTCCCTCCGCGCGCGCTCCGCGGCGGCCTCCAGCATCGCGGCGCCCAGGCCCTCGCCGCGCGCGTGCGGGCTCACCGCGAGGCGGCGCACGTTGGCCAGCGCGCGCAGGTGCACCGTCGCGAGGAGGGCGCCGTCGCGCTCCGCCACCAGGAGGGCGCGCTCGCGCAGGTAGCCGCGCACGTCCTCCAGCGCGTCCTTGAAGGGCACGCCGGCCGCGGCGCGGTGCGGGTCGTGCCGCGGGTCGTAGGCCTCGCGGTAGAGCGCGAGGATCGCCTCGGCGTCGGCGGGCGTCGCGTCGCGCAGGCGCGCGCCCGAAGGCAGGCTGGGCATCGGACGCCGCACGACGCCCGCGCGCATCAACGCATCCAGAGGAGAAGCATGGGGGCGCCCCCGGCAAGGGGCGCCCCCGGGGTGGGGACACCCGATCAGCGGGACATGGGCAGCGCGCGGGCGTCGAGCACGTGGAAGCTGCGCACGCCCATCTGCTCCAGCCTGGCCGTGGGCAGCGTGACGTACACGTCCTTCGAGGCACCCGAGGCGTCGGTCCACGGCTTCGAGGGGGAGACGGCCCACGCGTAGCGCGTCTCGCTGCGCCAGTGGCCGCCGGCGTCCGCGTGCCGGTACTCGTAGGAATACTCGGTCTCGTAGCCCACCTCGCCCGTGGGCGTGACGTAGCGGTAGACCTCGCCGTCGGGCGCCAGGGGCGACATGCTGGCGGAGTCGGACGTGGAGATGGGGTCGGGGATCGCGACCAGCGTCGCGTTCTCCAGGCACTGGAGCGTCGTCGTCTCCACGCCGTCCGGGATTGGCACGCCCAGGAAGCGGTCGTAGTGGACGCGCGTCTCCGCCGTGCAGTTCACCATCGCGCTGATGTCGATGCTCCCCTCGTCCGCGACGGGGGAGGACTTGAGGTCGATGACGGCGAAGACGGTGTGTCCCTCCACGAGCCGCTCGTGGCCATACGTGGAGTTGGGGTCCACGACGCGCTGCTGTGGAGGCTGCACCAGCGTGACGTTGGACACGGTGAGGAGCTGCTTCGCGCCCCCCTCGACGAGGAGGCTCGTGGGGTCGCTGGGATCGGGCGCGGCCCAGGCATAGAGCGGGAGGAGCAGGAGCAGGGCTGACGCTAAGGCGAGCATGCGGACGTTGACCATGGGTGGTTCCCCTTGGCGAGCCGTTTCCGCTGGGCCGACCGTTGCCGCGGCCGGGCCGGCGTCACCCCCGCCTTGCCGGGCGGGAGTTGTGACTCACCGTGGTGACACACGAGCGCGAGGGGGATATCCTCTCTGCGGAGAGCGTGTTGTCACCCTGGGTGACAACGGACCCTGGGGGGATATGTACGAGGGGGAAGGGGGCGAAAGGGGCGCGGAGGGTCCCACGGGTGTGGTCACACCCGGGGCGGGAATCTGCCCCGGGTGTGACCACACCCGTGGGGCCGAGTCGCGCTGGGCCGTTCCTCAGGCAAGCCGAATCCGTTCGTCCTCCCACGGGTGTGGCCACGCCCGGGGCCCGCGGCGGCTTGCACCCGTGGTCACACCCGGGGAAGCCCCGCCCGCCCTGGCCAACCTTCTTCCCCCCGCCCCAGCCTCGCCCCCAGGTGACAGTGAAGGACCGGGTGGGCCGAACTCGCTACCTGGCATTCCAGGTGGAGGGGGGCCCCGTGGGGCGCCCCGCCCTGTCGGCGATCCTTCCTCCGGCGGCCCGGCTGACGCGGTTCGACGGGTCGTTCGGCCTGGTGCGATGCTCGCACCGTGACCTGGGGGCGGTGCGGCCAGTCCTCAACGGCCCGGCGCGCGTGGGGTCCAAGGATGTCCACCTCGTGACCCTGGCGACCTCGGGAACCATCCGGGCTGCGGCGCGGGCGCTGCCCTCGGAGAGCGGGGCCTCGAAGCGCCAGCCCAGGAAGATAGATTGAAGTATGGAGCGCGGGATGGCGCCGCGACAGAAGGACCCGGAAAAGGAGTCTTTTCCGCCGCGCGTTGGCGCCCCCTCCAAGGAGGGCTGCGCATTCCGCGCCCGCAACCGCGTGATTCCCTTTTCCCTGAGCCTGACGTGGACGTAGGAGGAACCGAGAGCCTTGCAGCCAGCGCAGATGTATGACCGCGCGATCACCGTGTTCTCGCCCGACGGCCGCCTTTTCCAGGTGGAGTACGCGCGCGAGGCGGTCAAGCGTGGAACGACCACGGTGGGCCTGAAGTTCGTCGATGGCGTCGTGCTGATCGTCGACAAGCGCATCACGAGCCAGCTCATCGAGCCCAACAGCATCGAGAAGATCTTCAAGGTCGACGACCACGTGGGCGTCGCGACCTCGGGCCTCGTCGCGGACGCGCGCGTGCTCGTGGACCGCGCCCGCACGGACGCGCAGATGAACCGCGTGACCTACGACGAGAACATCGAGGTCGACACGCTGGTGAAGAAGATCTGCGACTTCAAGCAGACCTACACGCAGTACGGCGGCGTCCGCCCCTTCGGCACGGCGCTCTTGATCGCCGGCAAGGACGCGACGGGCGTCCACCTCTACGAGACGGACCCCTCGGGCGCGCTCATGTCGTACAAGGCGACGGCCATCGGCGCCGGGCGCTCGCAGGTCATGGAGATCTTCGAGAACGAGTACCGCGAGAACGTCTCCAAGGACGACGCGGTGGCGCTGGGCCTCAAGGCGCTCTACCGCGCCACCGAGGGCAAGCTCAACGCGGCCGCGCTGGAGATCGGCGTCGTCACGAAGGACGCGCCCTTCCGCAAGCTCGACGCCGCGGAGATCAAGGCCTACGCGGACCGCGCGGCGCCCCAGGGCTCGTAAGCGGAGGGCGAACGCATGGTCACGCTCGACGAGGCCGTGGTGGCCCGCCTGGAGAAGGGCGGCCTGCACTTCGAGATCCTCGTCGATCCCGAGATCGCGCTCCACTTCCGCGAGGAGAAGGGCAACGTCAAGCTCGACCTGGACGACCTCCTCGCGGCGGAGAACGTCTTCGTGGGCCCCGCGCGCGACGGCGCGAAGGCCAGCGACGAGGAGCTGATGCACAACTTCGGGACGAAGGACCTGACGGAGTGCGTCAAGCTCATCCTCACCAAGGGCGACCTCCAGCTCACCACCGACCAGCGCCGCCGCATGGTGGAGCGCAAGAAGCGCCTCATCATCGCGCACATCGCGCGCAACGCCATCAACCCGCAGACCAAGGCGCCGCACCCGCCGCAGCGCATCGAGACGGCCATGGACGAGGCGCGCATCCACCTTGATCCCTTCAAGAGCGTGGACGCGCAGGTGCAGGACGTCCTCAAGGCCATCCGCCCCCTCATCCCCATCCGCATCGAGACCATCCAGATCGCGGTGAAGTTCCCGGCGACCCACGCCGGCAAGGCCCAGAGCACGCTCCACGGCTGGGGCGAGGTCAAGCAGCAGGCCTGGCAGAGCGACGGCTCCTTCATCGCCGTCGTCGAGATCCCCGGCGGCATGCAGACCGAGTTCTTCGGCCACCTCAACCAGCGCACCCACGGCGACGTGGAGACGCGCATCCTGAAGTCCAGCAACCCCTGACACTCCTGATGTGATATCATGAACGAAACGCGCCAGATCGTGGTCCCGGGCGAGCTCCTCGGAAGGACCGAGGACGTGCAGCCGGGCCAGAACACCTACGTCGAGGGCGGGAGCGTCTACGCCCTCCGGCTGGGCGTGAAGACGGTCCGAGGGGACCGCGTCAACGTCATCAGCCTCTCCGGGCGCTACGAGCCCTTCCGCGGCGACATGGTCATCGGCACCATCGCCGAGGTCGGCCCCAGCAACTGGTACATCAACATCGGCGCCGCCAACGACGTCGGCATGCACGTGAACGACGTCCCGTGGCGGGTCGAGTTCGGCGAGAC
>JAJPHT010000013.1 GCA_021325135.1 Pseudomonadota bacterium
CGGCCGCGCCGACTCTACGGGAACGAGCCCTCCAGGGTCACGTTCGAGGCCAGGAAGTAGCCGCGGGCGTGGTGGAGGGGCGCGTTGTTCACGTAGTCGTCGAAGCTGGCGTGGTACTCGGGGAAGAGGCGCACGAACGTCGCCTGCGTGCCCGGGAGGTCCACGTGGAACGTCTGCGGCACGCCATACGTCGCGTTGACGGACGCCACGGTCTGGAAGCTGACGCCGTCGGTGCTGACCTCGACGTAGGCGAGCGTCGTCTGGGGCTCCGTCTCGTGGCCCTCGAACCAGTCGTCCTGGCGGAAGGGCGCCAGCGTGAAGGAGCCGCCGACGCCGGTCAACGTCGCGCCCTGCCCCGCCACGTAGGTGTGGAAGAAGCTGGCCGCGTCGTAGCGGTCGACGCCGCCGAACGTGCACGGGTGGGTCGCGAAGAACGCCTCCATGACCTGGCCTTGCGCGCAGTCCAGGGGCTTCACGCCGGCGGTGGTCGTGACGTTCACGGGCGCGGCGGAGACGTCGTCCGCCTGCACGAGGAACTGCGTGTGGTCCAGGTAGCCCGAGAGGCCCTGCGAGGCGGAGAGCGGCTCGTGGACGCGCAGGAAGCGGAACTCCTGGCCCGAGCCCGTGAGGTGGATGTCCACGGTCTGGCGCTCGGTGAGGAGCACGTAGTCCGCGGTGCCAAGCTCGGTCCAGGTCGTTCCGTCCAGGCTCGACTCGACGTGGAGCTTCGTGGTGGGGTCCGCGCTGGGGGCGACCTCGGTGGGGGGCGCGAACATCTGCTCGACGCTGTACGCGATGCCGTCCATGCTGCGGAAGGCGTAGGTCGCGCCGCCGAAGTAGTACGTGTGGTGGCCGTCGTGGATCCAGCACGTGCCGTGCGTGGCGCTGTACTCCATGGCCCAGTGGTCGTAGAAGGGGTCGCCGCCGCAGATCTCGCTGAGCACGCGGTCCACGGGGTGGACGACGGCGGGGAACGTCGCGTCGACGCGCAGGCCGTTGCCGTCCACCACGCGCGAGCCCACGACGTGGTCGCCCACGGAGAGGCTGAGGTTGGTCTGGTCGCCGGGCGTCTCGAAGATGCCGTCGTTGTCGGCGTCCCACGAGAAGGTGAAGGGCCCGGTGCCGGTGCGGTCGAAGGCGAAGACGTGCTGGACGTCGTGCGTGCCCCAGTCCATGCGGGCGGGGGGCGCGGTGATGGCGATGGGGGAGGCGGGCGACGCGGTGACGACGACGTGCGCCGTGACGGGGCCGTTGAGGTAGCCCTTGACGAGGGCGGTCCAGTGGCCCGCGACGGGGTTGTCGATGGTCACGGCCTCGGGGTCGCTGCTGCTCTCGCCCTGCGTGCCGCCGACGTTGTTGCCGGAGGGGTCCACGAGGTCGAAGTCCAGGTCGTAGTTGCCGTTGCTCCAGGACGCGGTGCCCTGGATGCGGCCCGTGCCCGCGGCCACGTCGAAGCCCAGGGAGCCCTGCGTGAGGGGCACGCCGCCCACGACGCCCAGCGCGGGCGCGGTGAGGCTGACGTTGCCTTCGAGGACCTTGGAGGTGTGGTCCACCGCGACGATCACGCTGTCCGTGGAGACGGCGCCCAGGGAGTCGGTGACCGAGAGGTTGAGCGTGTGGAATCCCGAGGCGAGGCCCGTCGCGTCGAAGCTGGTGGCGAGGCTGCCGGGCGCGCCGAAGCGGGCCGAGGAGCCGCCGTAGGTCCAGCTGACGGTGTACGGGGGCGTCCCGCCGATGGCGGCGCCCTTCATGGCGAGGGCTGCGCCGTCCAGGGACCAGGAGCTGGCCCCCGCGTCCGCCGTCAGGGGCGCGGAGGCGCCCCCGGCAGGGACCATCAGGGCAAGAAGCGGGGTCAAGGGGACCAATAGGGCAAGCGCAAGGGATCGCACGCGCACGGAAGCCTTCCTCGAGGCGCGAGGCCGGCTGCCCCCTCATGAGCTTTCGCGTGAAACCCTTGCAAGGGACGGACGCAGGCAATGTTCCTGTTGCGCGGGTTCTTCCTGCCGAGAGCGGTCCCACGCCCGGAGGCTTCTCGTGCGATCTCTCCTCGTCGGCTTCGCGCTCTTCCTGACCCTTCTTCATGCGGCCCCCCTCGCGATGGCGACCTGCTCCGACTCAGGCTCGCTGCTCTGCTCGTGGAACCCGGAGCCTCCTGGCGGATGCGGCATCGGCATCGGCGGCCCTCCCGGCGGCCCGTGCGCCCAAGGCGACTGGACCTGCGTGTACTGGGAGCCCCAGAGCCTCGGGTGGGCTTGCCTCTACAGCCAGCCCGTCTCGGGGGACGGCGTGAGCGTGCCCAACGTCGGCGTGGGCGGCACGCAGCTTTGCACCCGCATCCACTGCTCCTTCCCGCTGCCCAAGACGGAGTGCCCCTACATCGCGACGGACTGCTGAGCGCTTAGTGGAACTGCTCCGACTCCGTGGAGCCCTTGAGGGCCAGCGTGCTGGCGGTGCCCCCGGAGATGACCTGGCTCACGTCGTCGAAGTAGCCCGTGCCCACCTCGCGCTGGTGCTTCGTCGCCGTGTAGCCCTCCTTCTCCAGCGCGAACTCGCGCTCCTGGAGCTCCACGTAGGCGCTCATGCCGCGCTCCGAGTAGCCGCGCGCCAGCTCGAACATGGAGAGGTTGAGGGCGTGGAAGCCGGCCAGCGTGATGAACTGGAACCTGTAGCCCATCTCGCCCAGCGCGTCCTGGAAGCGCGCGATGGTCGCGTCGTCCAGGTGCTTCCGCCAGTTGAACGAGGGCGAGCAGTTGTAGGCCAGGAGCTTGTGGGGGAACTTCGCGCGGATGGCCTCCGCGAACTGCCGCGCCTCGTCGAGGTTGGGCTTCGACGTCTCGACCCACAGCACGTCGGCGTAGGGCGCGTAGGCGAGGCCCCGCGCGATGCTGCTCTCCATGCCTGATTTTACGCGGTAGTACCCTTCGGGCGTGCGCTCGCCCGTGCAGAAGGGCTGGTCGCGCGGGTCCACGTCGGAGGTCAGCAGGTTGGCGCCCAGGGAGTCGGTGCGCGCGACGATGAGGGTGGGCACGCCGCACACGTCGGCCGCGAGGCGCGCCGCGGTGAGCGTGCGGACGTGCTGCTGCGTGGGGATGAGCACCTTGCCCCCCATGTGGCCGCACTTCTTCTCGCTGGCCAGCTGGTCCTCCCAGTGGACGCCCGCGGCGCCGGCCTCGATCATGCTCTTCATCAGTTCGTAGGCGTTGAGCGGCCCGCCGAAGCCGGCCTCCGCGTCGGCGAGGATGGGCGCCATCCAGTGCCGTCCGGGCTTCTGCTCGTGCCATTCGATCTGGTCCGCCTGGCGCAGCGCGTTGTTGATGCGCCGCACGAGCTCGGGCACGGAGTTCACCGCGTAGAGGCTCTGGTCGGGGTACATCTTGCCCGACGCGTTGTTGTCCGCCGCCGTCTGCCAGCCGGAGAGGTAGATGGCCTGGAGGCCGGCCTTGACCATCTGGATGGCCTGGTTGCCGGTGAGCGCGCCCAGGGCCTTGACGTGGCGCTCGGTCTGCATGAGGTGCCAGAGGCGCTCCGCGCCCATGCGGGCCAGGGTGTGCTCCACCTGGAAGGAGCCGCGCAGGCGCACGACGTCCGCGGCGGAGTAGTCGCGGCGCACGCCCTTCCAGCGCGCGTCGGAGGCCCACGCGTGCTCCAGCCTCCTCGCCTCGGCGTGGATCGTCTCGGTCACGTTGAGCGTGGCGGGCGGCGTGAGGTTCTGCTTCATGATATCACTCCAGGTGCTCGTAGGCCGGAAGGGTCAGGAACTCGGGGAAGTCGGGGGCGAGCGCCACGCGCTCGAAGAGGGTGCGGGCCTGGGCGAGGCGGGGAAGGCCCTCCTTCTGGAGCTTCACCGTCTCCTCGTCGACGACGCGGCGCGCCGCCTCGGCGGAGAAGACGCCGTGGTGGACCCACTGCCAGACCTGGCTGCGGCTGATCTCCGCCGTCGCGGCGTCCTCCATGAGGTTGTGGATGGCGACCGCGCCGTTGCCGCGCAGCCATGCCTCCAGGTAGCGGATGCCCACCTCCACGTCGATGCGCAGGCCGGCCTCGGTGGCCTTGCCGCCCGGGACGTGGAAGTCGAGAAGCTGCTTCGCCTGCACGTTCACGTCGGGGCGCTGGCGGCCCGCCTGGTTGGGCTTGCCCTGGAGCGCGGACTCGAAGACCTCCATGGCGACGGGCACGAGGTCCGGGTGCGCGACCCACGTGCCGTCGAAGCCGTCGCGGCTCTCGCGCAGCTTGTCCTCGCGGACCTTCGCCAGCGCCGTCTCGGTCACGGCGGGGTCCTTGCGGTTGGGGATGAACGCGGCCATGCCGCCCATGGCGAACGCGCCGCGCTTGTGGCACGTCTTCACGAGAAGCTCGGTGTACGCGCGCATGAAGGGCGTCGTCATGGTGAGCTGCGCGCGGTCGGGCAGCGTCACGTCGCGCCGGTTGCGGAACTTCTTGATCACGCTGAAGAGGTAGTCCCAGCGGCCCGCGTTGAGCCCCACCGCGTGGTCGCGAAGCTCATGGAGGATCTCCTCCATCTCGAAGGCCGCGAGGATCGTCTCCACGAGGACGGTCGCCTTGAACGAGCCGTGGGGCGCGCCGAGGCGCTCCTCGCTGAAGGAGAAGACCTCGTCCCAGAGGCGCGCCTCCAGGTGGCTCTCCATCTTGGGGAGGTAGAAGGCCGGCGTCTGCCCCTTGGCGAGCAGCCGGCGCGCGTTGTGGAAGGCGAAGAGGCCGAAGTCGACGAGGCTGCCGCTCGCGGGCTGGCCGTCGACGAGGAGGTGCTTCTCCACGAGGTGCCAGCCGCGCGGGCGCACCATGAGGACGGCGACCTTCTCGCGCAGGTGATAGCTTTTCTCGGGCGTGTCGAGGCGGATGGTCCGCTCGATGGCGTCGACGAGGTTCGCCTGGCCCGTGACGAGGTTCTCCCACGTGGGCGCGTTGGCGTCCTCGAAGTCGGCCATGAAGCAGCACGCGCCGCTGTTGAGCGCGTTGATGACCATCTTGCGGTCCGTGGGCCCGGTGATCTCCACGCGGCGGTCCTGGAGGTCCTTGGGGATGGGCGCCACGCGCCACTCGCCTTCGCGGACGCGGCGCGTCTCGGGCAGGAAGTCGGGCCACTCGCCGGCGTCCAGGCGTTTCTGCCGCTCGGCGCGCGCCGCCAGGAGGCGCTCCCGGGTGGGGCCGAAGCGCCTCTGGAGGTCCGCCACGAAGGCCAGCGCCTCCGGGGTCAGGATGCGGCCGTCGGCAGGGGTGGGCGGGCCCCGGACCTGGACGCCGGGGACGGGGGGAGCGGCCATGCGTCACCGGGTGCCCCAAGGGCTGGCATATACCCTGCTCCTGGCAGGAGCCGGGATGTGACGTAGAACATCACGCGGAATTGGAGCTTGGCGCCGCACGGTCTTGCGAAAGGAAGCAAGCAGGGGCGCCCAGGGGTGCCCTCCAGCGGAAAAGAGGGGGTTGGCGTTAGAGGACCGCGACCTGCTGCTGGCAGTCGCGGCAGTTCTTGACGTGGAGCCTCAGGAGGTCGAAGTCGCCCGGGGTCGGCTGGTACTGGAGGCCGAAGACGCAGGTTCGTTCCATGACAAGGCCTCTCAGCCCCACCGTGGATGAAGCTTCGGGCGCCGACCCGCAACAATGTGACTTTCCAAGTCACGTCCTTTGTCCAGGTCGGTCTGGAGCCGACCCGGAGGGTGGATCAGCCTCAAGCCAATGGGCCCCGTAGGGCCGCTCCTTGGCCGACATCGCCATCCGGACGCGGGCGCTCACGAAGACGTTCCCGCCCAAGAAGCGCCGCCTCCTGGAGGTCGTCCGGCGCGAGCCGAAGAAGCCCGCCTTCACCGCCCTGGCCGGCGTCGACCTGGACGTGGAGCGCGGGGAATTGTTCGGCCTGCTGGGGCCCAACGGCGCGGGGAAGACGACGCTGGTGAAGATCCTCAGCACGCTGCTGCTGCCCACGGAGGGCGAGGCCACGGTCTCCGGCCTCGATGTGCGGCGCGACGCGGAGGAGGTCCGCAAGCGCGTGGGCGTCGTCCTGGGGGGCGACCGCGCCCTCTATTGGCGCCTCACCGCGCGGGAGAACCTCTGGTACTTCAGCCAGCTCTACGACATGCCCGGCGCCAAGGCCAAGAAGGAGATCGAGCGCGTCCTCGCGCAGGTGGGCCTCACCGACCGCGCGGACGACCGCGTGGAGAACTACAGCAAGGGGATGAAGCAGCGGCTCCACATCGCGCGCGGCCTCCTCACCGACCCCGAGATCCTGCTCCTCGACGAGCCCACCATCGGCCTCGATCCGCACGCGGGCCGGAGCCTGCGCGCGCTGGTGCGCAAGCTCGTGGACGAGGACCACCGCACCGTGATCCTCACGACGCACTACATGTACGAGGCCGACGAGCTCTCCGACCGCATCGGCGTGCTCCACAAGGGGAAGATCATCGCCCTGGACACCAGCGCGGGCCTCAAGGCGCGCTACGCCAAGGAGAAGGCCCTCGTCGTGCGCGTGAAGGGCGACCCCGCGGCGGCGGAGGCGATCCTGCGCGGCGAGGGCGACGTGCGCCGCGTCGAGGGCGGGCTGCGCCTCGCGGGCGACCTGCCCCAAGAGCGGATCAGCGACATCGCGGCGCGCCTCGCCAAGGCGGGCGTCCCCCTGCTGGGCCTCCAGATGGAGGAGCCCTCCCTGGAGGACGTGTTCGTGGCGCTCACGGGCGAAGGGCTCGTGGATGCGCCGCCCGAGGGGGACGACGAGTGAGCTTCCCCGCTCGGTCCCAGCGCGCTCCGCGCGGGGAAACCCCGAATCTCCGAATCTCAGAATCTCCGACCAGGGATTTCTCGATTGATTCTGAGATTCGGAGATCCGGGGCTGTTTCCGCCGGAGGCGGTCGAGCCCGCCAGGGAGGCGCGACAAGATGAGCCTCATGAGCTATGCCCGCGTCATCCGCGCCGGGATCAAGAAGAACTGGATCCTCAGCGTCACGTATCCGACGTGGCTCCTCAACCGCATCTTCGGCCCTATCGTGTGGATCAGCATCTCGCTCTTCGGCTACCTTGCCCTCGTGCCCGAGGCCACCATCCGCGCCGCGTTCGTGCGCAGCGGCAACGGGCCCGACTTCGCGGCGTTCCTCATCCTGGGGCAGACCATCTTCTCCCTCTTCAGCACGCTCAACTTCCGCGGCGGCATGAGCATCCAGCGCGAGCGCTGGCAGGGCACGCTGGAGGTCGTGCTCCTGGCGCCCACCTCCCGCGTCGCGTTCATCCTGGGCGAGACGGTCTACGGCCTCCTGGACGGCGGCTGGACGATCCTGCTGGCGCTCCTCGTCACGGGCTTCGCCTACGGCGCGGGCTTCCGCATCGCGGACCCGCTGCTTGCGCTGGTCATCCTGCTGCTCACGCTCTCGGCGATGGTCGCGCTCTCGCTCTTCTTCGCCGCGTTCTACGTGCTCACCCGCAGCGCGGGGCCCCTCTCCAACGCCATCCAGACGCCCGTGCGCTTCTTCACGGGCACGAACTTCCCCGTGAGCGCGCTGCCCTCGTTCCTCCAGGCGATCTCCTTCGCGCTCCCCATGACCTACGGCATGATCGCCACGCGCGAGGTCTTCACCGGCTCCGGCTCGTGGGGGAGCCTCGCGCCCACGATCCTGGCCCTGGCGGGCTTCACGGCGTTCTTCTGGACGCTGGGCGTCGTGCTGGTGAAGCGGATGGAGAACCTCGCCAAGACCAGGGGGACGCTCCATACCTACTGACCGCCTCGCGCGCTGGGGGAGGACCTTCGCCTCCACGTTCCACGCCAACCTCCTCGCCCAGTTTCGCGGCTACACGCTCTCGGGCTGGACTATCAGCGCAATCCTCAGCCCCGTGTTCCTCTTCGCGGGCGCCTACGTCGTCCTCGTGTTCCTGGGCGAAGGCGCGAGCCCGTCGAAGTTCTTCGCGCTCACCGGATACCCGAGCTACATCGCGTTCGTGATCCTGGGCGTCGCGTTCAACGGCCTCGCCACGAGCGCGCTGGAGGACGGCGGGAACGCCATCTACGAGGAGGAGAGCAACGGCACCTGGGACGTGCTCAGCCTCGCGCCGTTCAACCGCTTCGTGTGGATGTTCGCCAAGACGCTGGCGGGGCTCGTCACGGGCTTCGTCGACTTCTTCGCCGTCCTGCTCCTGGGCGCCGTCGTCTTCCACGTCGCGCCCACGCTCCACGGCCTCCTCGTCGCGATGGTGGGCATCGCGCTGACCCTCGTCGCGCTCCAAGGGCTGGGCTTCGCCATGGCCGCGCTGGGCCTGCGCTGGAAGCAGCCCTACGCGCTGGCGTTCATCCTGAGCCCCGTCGTCGTCCTGCTCTCCGGCATGATGTTCCCCATCCAGGCGCTGCCCGCATGGCTGCGGCCCCTCTCCAACGCGCTGCCCCTCACGCACGGGCTCACCATCGTGCGCGACGGGCTGCTCTTGGATCGCGGCTTCTCGGACCTGCTGCCGGTCTTCGCGCGCCTGCTGGCGACTGGCGCAGTGCTCATGGTCATCGGCTTCGCGTCGTTCCGCCACATGGAGAAGCGGGCGCGCGAGCGCGGCACGCTGGGCCGCTACTGATCGGTCGACCGGTGATCCACGAGCGCCTTGGCACCCCGTGGGGACCGGGGGCGCATGCGCCGCGGTGCGCTCGCGATGCTCCTCGCGCTCCCCCTCCTGACCGGGTGCATCGCGAACGGCCGCCAGGCGCAGGAGAGCGTCATCAAGGACGTGGCGCCCCTCCCTTCGGGCGCGCCGGGCGTGTCCCTCACCTGGGGCCCCCCGGTCGCGGACCCGGTGCGCCTGGCGCCCGGCGACTGCGCCACGCTTCCGTGGGCGCTCCAGGCGCACGCCCTCGCGCGGCCCGCCAACGTGTCGCTCTCCCTGGCGGCGAGCGGGGGCATCGACGGCCTCCTCGTGGGCCAGCTCACGCCGGAGAACTCCACGCTGGCGGGCGAGGCCGCCTCCAACGGCACCTCCATGCTCTGCGCGCCCCCCGACGCGCAGGACGCGGAAGGGCGCATCTCCCTGGTGGCGGAGGCCGCGGGCCAGACCGTCGCCGTGAGCAGCGTCCGCATCGAGGTCCGCTCGGGGTGAGCCCGGGAAAAAGCCACAATCGCTAAGACCCGCCAGGGACGACCGGGAAGCGTGCCCCGGATCCCCATCTTCCCCCTGGACGTGGTGCTCTTCCCGGGGGAGCCGTTCGGGCTGCACGTCTTCGAGGAGCGCTACCTCCTCATGACCGAGGAGTGCCTCGCGGAGAACCTGCCCATCGGCGTCGTCCTCATCCGCCGCGAAGGCTCCGAGGGCCCGCGCTTCGGCGGCATCCCCGCGCCGGAAGCGCCCGAGGACGACCGCGTCGAGTTCGAGCCCGAGCAGGTGGGCACCGCGGCGCGCATCGTGAAGGCCGAGAAGGTGGGCGACCGCTACCTCTTGGACACCGTGGGCACGCACCGCTTCCGCATCAAGCGCGTCTACTCCGAGAAGCCCTACCAGGAGGCGGACGTGGAGTGGCTCGCCGAGCCCGCGGGCGACATCGCCGCCGCGGCGCGCCTGGCCGGCGAGGTGCTGGAGAAGGTGGAGTCCGTGGGGGGCCAGGTGGACTGGGACAGCCCCTCGACCCACGACCCCATCGCCGTCTCCCACGTCGTCGCCTCGCGCCTCCCCTTCGACCTCCTCACCAAGCAACGCCTCTTGGAGGCCGAGGACGCGGAGCGCCGCCTGGAGGCGGAGTCGGAGATGCTGGACGTCGTGTTCTAAAGCGGGGGGTTCGGGGGGCGCAGCCCCCTGACGTTTTGATCGTCTGCTGGACTTGGACTTCACGTCAGGGGGCTGCGCCCCCCGAACCCCCCGCCCTGAGGCCAATCTGGGACAATCCTCATAGCCCGCCCGACGCGGTCAGGCACCGTGGCCAAGACCGCGAACGTGGGCCGCGTCGTGGAGACGGGCGCCATCCTGGGCGTCCTCACGGTGGTCCTCGTCGCGACGGGCATCGCCATGTCGCCCACGGTGCTCGCCCAGCTGGGCCTCTTCGCGCAGCCGTGGGCCGCCAACGCGTTCTACGTCGTCCACATGACGTGCGCGGTGCTGCTGGTCGCCTTCCTCGCGTGGCACCTCTGGCCCCTCGCCTACGCGATCCTCAAGAAGGCGGGCCAGACCCTTGCCCAGCGCGTCTCCTCCTTCACGCTCCTGGCGCTCGTCCTCGTGGAAATCGTCACCGGCTACCAGCTCTGGAGCCACAGCTACGTGCTCCTTCCCAAGGAGTGGAACGTGGCGGTCCACCTGGCGACGACGGGCCTCCTTCTCGTCCCGCTTGGCATCCACGCGGCGCGCGGCCTGGGCGTGTGGCGCACGCGCCGCGACGCGCGCAAGGCCGCGCTGGCCGCCGCGACGGCCGCGGGACAGGGCGAGAAGGCCATCGCGCAGCAGCGCGGGGTCTCGCGCCGCCTCTTCCTGCGCCTCTCGGCCTACGCCGCCGCGGGCCTCGCCCTCGCCGCCACCTTCGGCTCGGCCGCCAAGGGGCAGATCGGCGCGTGGCGGCTCAACTCCGTGGGCCCCATCCCCGGCCTCACCAAGGAAAGCTATCATCTTCGCGTCACGGGGCTCGTGAACAAGCCCATCAGCATCTCGTTCCCCGAGCTGCTGGCGATGAGCAGCGTGACCACCGACCTCGTGCACCACTGCGTCGAGGGGTGGACCTATGAGAACCAGTTCACGGGCGTGCCCCTCTCCGCGATCCTGGAGCGCGCGGGCGGCGTGAAGCCCGGCGCCTCCATGCTGATCTTCAAGAGCCCCGAGGTGTCGCGCCAGTGGTTCGCGTGGGGCCAGCAGTACACCAGCAGCTTCCCGCTGAAGCCCGGCGTCGCGGAGAGCGCGCTCGTCGTCTACGCTGTCGCGGGCAAGGACCTGCCCCCCGAGCACGGCTTCCCCGTGCGCCTCATGACGCCGCGCAAGTGGGGCTACAAGGCGTGCAAGTGGCTCACCGAGATCGAGGTGAGCGCCGACGGGAGCTACCGCGGCTACTGGGAGCGCGAAGGCTACAACGGCGACGGCGACTTCCCGGGGCCCATCTGGGAAGGGCAGTAAAGCGGGGGGTTCGGGGGAGTCGTTGGGCGGCGCCGCAGCGCCGCCAAAATGGGGGGTTTCAGGGGGGCTCGCCCCCCTGACGTCTCGGTCGTCTGCTGGAACGGGACTTCACTTCAGGGGGCTGCGCCCCCCGGAACCCCCCGCTTTTCGCGCGCGCTCCACGGCGTCCCCCACGTCCTTCTCGCTCGTGCCCATGCGCTCCGCCGCCTCGCGCGGGCCCTCGTCGACGTACTCCGCGTCGGCGTGCTCGCCCTTCCCCGAGGGGTTCTCGCGCGCCCGGTCGGCCGTGGCCTGGGCGTTCCTCGTCGTCTCCACATCGAAGCCGGTGTAGGCCGGCCGGTAGGGCTTCTCCTTCTTGGCGGGCATGGTGGGGGACGGCGCGGCCGGGTGCTTCAGGGTTCCCGAAGGGCGGTCGATCGCGCGTGCTCGACCCGCTTTGGATAAGGGGCCTCTCCTCGCCCTTTCTTGCTGGGGGCTCCGCCCCCTTTCCCCCCGCCGAACCACCGGACCAGCGGACCCCCGAACCAACGCCCCGGGGATTCGGGCACGCAAAAGGAGGAATCCTCGGGGGCGGCGCGGGCGGCCCGGGGACGAAGGGGCAGTCCCTCTGGTGGAGCAAGCCGGCCAAAACCCAAACTCATGTCGACCGAAATCTACATGATTCATGTTGACGTACATCGACATGATGCCTCGGAAGGTCGCGCCCGCCCTCGCGCTGCGGCTGGAGACGCTTACTGGCGAGGACGGCGCGTGCTGCGCGGTGGACCTCCAGGCCGAGGCGCGCTCCGTGCGCGCGGGCCCCCGCATGGCGCAGGCGCTCGCCCGCGCGAAGGCCATGGCGGACGAGAGCCGCCTCCTCGTCCTTGCGCTCCTGAAGCGCCGCGGCGAGATGTGCGCGTGCGAGGCGCAGGCCGCGCTGGGCGTCAGCCACGCCACCGTGAGCCACCACATGGGCGTGCTCGTGGAGGCTGGCCTCGTCGAGGCCCAGCGGCGCGGCAAGTGGATGCGCTATCGACTCTCCGAAGGAACGAGGGAGATTGTCCCGTGACCGCGGGGAGGGGGTGAGGCCCATTCTGAACGATCCCGGATGCTGCGACCCCGGCTGCTGCGGCGGCGGAGGCTGCTGCTAGCTTCTCAGGAGCCCCGCGAGCGCGGCGATGGCGAAGCAGAGCCCGGCCACCACCAGGGGCCGCAGGACGACGCGCATCTCGCGCTCGGGGGGCAGCCCGAAGAAGGGCCCCTCCGCCCGGAGCGGCAGCCCGAAGAGGGACCGCTCCAGGGCGCGGGCCGGACGCAGGAGGAGCGCCGCGGCCACGAGCAGGAGGGCCAGGGACGCGGCGACGAGGAGGAAGCCCTGCGTCGCGGCGAAGACGTCGCGCGGAAGGCGCGTGAGGAGCCACGCGATGGCGGCCGCGCCCGCCGCGACGGCGACGACGCGCGCGGGCCTCATGCGGCCGCGCTCCGGCGGCGCTCCAGCAGCACGCCCAAGGCGAGCAGGGCGCCCACGACGAAGCCCGCGCTGAGGGCGAGGTTGAGCGCGACGCCGCCGTGCATGGAGAGCAGCGCGCCCGCCAGGAGGACGCCGTAGAGCGCCGTGCCCACCGCGCCGAAGAGGGGGAACCACCAGAGCATCGCGGCGCCGAAGACCCAGACGGAGCTGAAGAGGACGAGAAGGGCGGCGGGGATGCCCCAGCCGGCGAGCTTCACCGCCACGAGCGCCGCGGCCATGAGGAGACACCAGAGGGCCGCGAAGGCGCGCAGCGGGGTGCGAGGCATGCGCGGGCGAGGCCGCGGCCTGCGAAAAGGATTGCGAGAAAAGGGGTGGGGGCTCGCGCCCCCGAGGTGGTGAACCCGTTGATCGGCCTAGTGGTGGATGGCGCCGCCCAGCGTGCCGGCGACCTGGCCGCCGACGCCGTGGACGCTGCCCACCGCGTTGCCCGCGACGTTGGCCGCGCCGTCCGCGCTGGGCTTGAGGCCCTGGAGCGCGCCGTCGGCCGTCGCGCCGAGCTTGCCGCCGACGTTGCCCACGTCGGTCGTGCCCGTGGCGCCGAGGTTCGCGTCGCCGCTGGCGTGGCCGCCCAGCGACTTCACGGCGCCCACGAGGGAGTGGAAGCGGGACGTGAGCCAGCCCCAGAAGCCGCAAGGCGCGGAGCCCTCGTCGCCCTTCTTCAGGGGTGCGTCGGCGCCGACGTCCGTGCTGGTCTGGAGCGAGCCGGTCGCGGCGGCGTGGCCGGGCGCGTCCGCGCCGAGGCTGGCGACGGAGTGGCCCGCGCCGTCGGTGCCGGCCTGGGCCTGGGCGTTGGCCTTCTCGGTCTCAAGGCCCGCCGTCGCGGTGGTCGCGGGCTTGGCGTCGAGGTGCGTGCCGTCGAGCTTCGCGGTGGGCGAGGAGGAGGCGTCGGCATGGAGCGTGCCGTGGTCCGTCTGGACCGAGTGGCTGGCGCCGATGTCAGCGCCGACTCCAGGGCCCAGCGCGGCCGCGGGGGCCGCGAGGGCGACGAGTCCGATCAGGGCGAGCAGGGGGATCCGCGTTCGGTTGGTCATCGGCACAGGGTTGCCCTGCGCGGGCGATAGCAAGATTGGATGTGGGCGGAAACTGAGGCCCCGCCACCACGAGGAATCCTTGAATCCTCACGGATCGTGTTTCGGTTCGCTTGCAAACCGCGCAGTTCAACTACCCCTCCGGGGCCGTCCAGGGAGCATGGACGCCGCGGGCGCGTGGGCCGCCCTCCAGCCTTGGATCACGAGGCTGGAGATCTGGAGAGGCTACGAGAGCGACCTGGAGACGCTGCTGATCTACGCGTTCGGCATCGCGCTCTACACGGTGCTCGTCTTCGCGTTCTGCCAGAACCTCTCGCGCGTCGAGGCCTTCCACGCGCGCCCCCGCGCGGGCTGGGCGGGCCGGACCGCCAAGGTCGTCGAGATCGCCCTCGTCTTCCCCGTGATGAGCATGCTCTTCTTCGGCGTGCTGGGCGCCTCGCTCTTCCTTCTCGCCAAGTCGCAGTCCACCTACCAGATCCTCCTCCTTGCCATGGCGGTCGTCCTCAGCGTCCGCGTCACGTCCTTCATCAGCTCCGACATGAGCGTCGACCTCGCGAAGCTCCTGCCCCTGGGCCTCCTGGGCGTGTTCCTGGTGGACCCCGGCTCCGTGACGCTGGCCATGGCGTGGGCCCGCGTGAAGGAGACGCCCACGCTCATGCCCGAGATCGCGCGCTTCTTCGCCCTCTTCATCGTCGCCGAGTCCGCGCTGCGCGGCGGGCGCTGGGCCGCCCACAAGGGGCTCGCCGCGTACCGCGGCCGCCGCGCGCGCCGCGTCGAGGTGAAGACGCCCGCCGCGACGGCGGACCTCGAGATCGTCGCGGTCGAGCCTCGCGCGTGATCACGCGGCCGGCGCGCGCACCGCGTCCAGGAACGCGCGCTCGTCGCTCGGCTCCACGCGGAAGCGCGCGAGCCGGCGCCCCGCGGGCGACTCCACCTGCACGCGCACGCGCGCCCGGCGCCTCCTCTTGCCCGCTTCGCGCTCCACGACGCGCACCTGCGCGAGCGGCCACGCGTCGGGCTTGGGCGCGGGGAGCACGCGCGAGAGCGGATGGTCCAGGTGCACGCGCAGGAGGCGCCGGTCCGTGACAGCGTAAGCCGTGTAGCGGTGCTGGAGGACGGTCCGCGCCGAGTCGGCCAGGAAGGCGAGCCCCGCGACGAGGGCCGCGATCACGGGCGACACCGCGTGCTCGGGCCAGATGGGGAGGTATTGCCACCAAGAGGGGCGGCTGAAGCCCACGTAGAACGTGAGGTACGCCCAGAGGGCCACGCTCAGCGCGACGCGCCGCCACGCCTCGTGGCCCGGAGCCTCGGCCCAGCGCACGGGCTCGCCGGGTTGCAGGTGCGGGGAGAGCCAGGCGGGGGACGCGGAGGGCCCGGTCATCGCGCCGCGCCATCCCTCGGGGGCTCGAAAAGGCTTGGTCGGAGAGCGATCCACCTGGCCGCGCCACCTTGCGGCAGGATGAAGCGGCGCCGGCGTCTGCCGCCTTCGTGCGCGCCCTTCCGCCCCTGCTGGCGATCCTGCTCGTCGTCCTCCTCAGCGCCCCCTCCGCGTCCGCGCAGGGCGTCAACGTCAGCGCCAACGACTGCCCGCCCAAGACGACGGACAAGGAGAAGACGAAGGTGGACAACGAGACGGGCTGGAACCTCTACAACACCACGTACCCCAACGGATACGATATCGAGATCTGGTGCCTCGACCACCCGGGCGGGGACATCCGCGTGCGGGTCAGCGTGCCGCAGGCGGACGGGAACAAGACCTACGTCTGGGTCGCGGGCTGCTTCCTGCCCGACGGGCTCAACGTCGGACAGGCCTGGTGGAGCACGGGCCGCTTCCACCTGGCGTGGGGCAACTGGCACAACGCCAGCACCCGCGACTACCACTTCGACCTGCTCTACCCGCCTGGCAACCTCACCATCACGCTCACCGCCAACAAGACGCCCGTGCGCAACGTCACGATCCCCGCGCCCGCGAACCTCAGCAACCTCAGCGGCGCGGTGCGAAGCCTGGCGGCCGCCGACCTTCCGCAGGCGCCGCGCTGCGCCGCGGGCTTCGACCACGGCGCCGCCGTCGCGTGGGACCCGGGCGCGGGCCTCGCGCTGGCCTCCGCCACGCAGACCTCCCTCTCCGTGCAGTGGCCGGCGGCGGAGGGCATCGAGGGCGTGACGACCTACCGCGTCGCGATCGACGGCGGCTCGCCCGTGGACGTCGGCGCCATCCGCGACCACACGTTCGAAGGGCTGGCCGCGGGCTCGCAGCACGCGGTCCGCGTGGAGGCGTGCGACGTGGAGGGCAACTGCACCGCGGATGGGCCCCAGGGGACGTTCGCCACGCAGAAGCCCGCAGCCCTTCCGGGGGCCGCTTGGGCCCTCGCCGCCGTCGCGCTGGCCGCGCTCGTGGCCCGGCGAAGAGGGTAGACGAGGAGCGTGTCGCTCCCCGTCTGTCGAGCCGCCCCTCCACGTCGGCTGGCGTACCAGCCGGCAATACTCCCTGCGCGCCCCGCTCCGCCGCGCTTTCGCGCGGCTTCGGGGGCGACAAGCGTGTCCTGCTGAATGAAGCGTGTCGCTCCCCGTCTGTCGAGCCGCCCCATCTGCGTATGTCGGCGGCGCTTACCATGGGGGAGCGTGCGCCGGCATGCCCGCCCCGGTCCAAAGCGTTTCGCCGAACGCTTATCCTCGGGGTCGCGGCTCCCGGCGCGTGCGTGGAGGCCGCCGCCTGCTCCTGCTGGTCGCGCTCGCGCCGCTCGCGGCGGGCTGCGTGGGCCTGGCGCCGCGGGAGACGCTGCTGGACGCCGCGCCCGTCTCCCTGGCCCCGGGCGAGACGTGGTCGCACCCGTTCCAGCTCGGTCCGGAGCAGCGCGGAGAGATCGCGTGGAGCGTGAGGAACGACGCGCCGGAGAGCGCCCTCGCCGCCTGCCTGCGCTCCGGCGACTCGACGTTCTGGACGGACCCGTGGAACGACACCCTCGTCATGGACATCCTGGGCTGCCGCCAGATGGGTGCCGGGGCGGACGTGCAGAACGGCTCCTTCGAGGACGCGCCCGCCGGGGGCGGCCTCCACGAGCTGCTGGTCCACTGCCAGGGCCCGGGCCCGTGCCGCGGGCGGGCGACCCTCTCGGCGCAGACGGTGAGCGAGGCGTCGACGGTGGCGCTCATCGTCGTGGGCGTGCTCGCCTTCGCGCTCGTCCTGCGCGTCGCGGCGGACCAGATGGACCGCGGCCGCATCCGGGACTTCGTGGCGCAGCGCGGCGGCCGCGTGGAGTCCATCTCGTGGCGGCCCTTCGGCCACGGCTGGCTGGGCGAGCGCGGCGAGCGCATCTACGACGTGCGCTACGTGGACCGCTTGGGCCAAGCCCGCGAGGCGTCGTTCAAGACGAGCCTCTTCAGCGGCGTCTGGACCGATGCGATGCCTGGGGACTAGGCGCCCTTCAGCCACGCCAGCACGGTGGCCGCGTTGCGGTCGGGCGGGAAGACGGGGTAGAACGCCTTGCGCACGCGCCCTTGCTCCACCACGAGGGCGAGGCGCTTGAGCAGGCGCGCGCCGCGGTACTCGAAGGTGGGCAGCCGCATCGCGTCGGTGAGCGCGAAGCCCTCGTCGCTGAGCATCTCGTAGGGGATCGCCATGCGCGAGACGAACTCGGCCTGGTGCGCGGGGCTGTTGGTGGAGAGGCCGAAGACCTCGTGGCCCAGCGCGCGGAACTCGGCGTGCAGGTCGCGGTAGGCGCAGGACTGCGGCGTGCAGCCGCGGGCGCCGGGGATCTCGTCCCACCCCGGGGGCGCGGGCTCGCCAGGGACGCCGGTGCGCGGGTAGGCGAAAAGGACGAAGCGCGGCGCGGCGGAGGCCACGTCGACGAGGCGCCCCCGCGTGCTGCGGAGCCTGACGTGCGGGAGCGCCATGCCTTCGAGGTGCGCCGCCGCGCCGTCGTCCTGGGGCGCGGGCAGGTCCGGGGGCAGCGTCGTGAAGTCGCGCACGGCTCCGGAGCGCGCCGCCGGAGAAAGACTGTTTCGTGCGCGCCGCGCTGCGGGGGCGTGGACCCGGACTCCTTCGCCCGCAGCTGGCTCGCCGCGTTCAACGCCCGCGACGTGGACGCCATCCTGGCGCACTACGCGGAGGACGTCGAGCACTCCTCCCCCACCGTCGCGCGCCTGCTGGGCGAGCCCTCGGGCATCGTGCGCGGCAAGCCGGCGCTGCGCGCGTACTTCGTGCAGGCGCTCGCGGCGGCGGGGCCGGGCCTGCGCTACGACCTCACGAAGGTGTACGCCGGCGTCGAGGGCGTGACGCTGCTCTACAACCGCTCGGGCGGCAAGCTCGTGGCGGAGACGTTCCACTTCGACGAGCGCGGGCTCGTGAGGCGCGCGTTCGTGGCGCACGCCTGAGGCGCTCACGCCTTCGCGAGCCGGCGGCGAAGCTCCTGCGTGCTGGCGGCCCGCGCGGGGAAGCGCTTGAGGATCTCCTTGTCCTCGGTCCAGAGGAGGGCGTCGCGCTGCTCGGCGAGGGCGAGGTACGCGGCATCGTAGAACGTGAGCTTCCCCTCCGTGGCGACGGCGAGGGCTCGGTGGAACGCGTCGGGCGCCAGGTGCTCCACGTCCACGATGGCGTGCGCGGCGTCGAGCATTGCGCCGCGGCGCTCGGCCTTGCCCTGCGTGCGCGCGAGGACGTTGCCCACCTCGTACTGGTAGAGCGCGGGGGCGAGGACCTTCTGCCCGCGCTCCAGCGCAGCGCCGTAGGCGTCGCGCGCCTCGACGTGCCCGGGCTGGTCCTCCAGGAGGATGCGGATGGCCACGCTGGCGTCGAGGACGATCTCGTCAGCCATGGCGGCTGTCCCGGTCCTTGCGGAGAAGCTCCACGGCGTCCACGCCGAGCTTGAGGCCGCTGGGCGTGTCGCGCAGGCGCTTCAGGGTGGCGAGCTTGCGCGCCCGGTTGGCCTCCCGCTCCAGGGCGTCGCGCGCCACGTCCGCGGGGGCGATGCCCGCCTCCTCCAGGGCCGCCAGGACGTCCGACCGGACGCGGAACGTCACCGGCCGTGTCTTCGCCTCTGTCATCACTCCTGACATTGGCCCTGACGTTATTGAGGATTTCGGAAGGTGGAGCTGCCGCTCAGGCAAGTGCTCTGCGCGGCGCCTGCGCGGGCCTCACGCCTGCTGGCTGGCCTGGAGGTGGCGCTTGACCTCGTCGGGCGTCAGCTGGCGGTAGCCGTCCTTGACGCTGACGACGCTGATGTCCACGGTGGGCTCGCCGCCGACGACGGGCTGCGAGGCCGAGTCCTGCTGGCGGTAGAGCGCCTTGAGGCCCAGCTTGATGGCGTGGTCCTGGTCCATGGGCAGGCGGTACTCGTTCTCCAGGAACTCCAGCGCCGCCGCGCGGCCCACGCCGATGGCGCTGGCCTTGTACTGGACGACCGCGCCCGAGGGGTCGGTTTCGAAGAGGCGCACCGTGCCGTCGGGGTCGACGCCCGCGATGAGGAAGGCCGCGCCGAAGGGGCGCACGCCGCCGTTCTGGGTGTACGCCTGCATGATGTCGCTGAGGTCCTTCACGAGGACGTTGACCTCGATGCTCTCCGCGTAGGTCACGCGGTTGTTGGCGGAGACGGCGCGGGCGCGGGCCACGAGCATGCGGGCGTCGCCCACGAGGCCCGAGGACGCGCAGCCGATGTGGCGGTCGATCTTGAAGATCTTCTCGACGGCGGCCGCCTCGATGAGCTTGGAGGAGATGCGCTTGTCCACCAGCAGCACGGCGCCGGCGTTGTAGACGATGCCCACGGCGGTCGTGCCGCGCTTCACGGCCTCGCGCGCGTACTCGACCTGGTAGATGCGCCCGTCGGGCGAGAACATGGTGGCGGCGGAGTCGTACATCTGCGCTGGCTGCATGGAAGAAGGACTCCTACGGGAACGCGGGGCCCATCCTGGGCTCGCTACTTGAAGGTTCGGCCCCACCAAGGTGACTCGGCTTCGCCGGGCCCGGTCCTACGGGAACTTCGGGTCGTCGTCGGGCGGGGGCGGCACGGGGTCCACCGGCGGCGGCGTGAAGGGCGCCGGGTCGGGGGGCCGCAGCACGGGGTGTGACATGCCCTCTCAGGGGTCCGCCATGGTGCATATCTCCTGCGCTGCGGCGGGCAGCCCGTCCCCAGGGAGCCCGCTTATGCGACGACCCGGTCGACGACCATCGCGCCGAACAGGAGCGCCAGGTAGACGATCGAGTAGCCGAACAGCTTGTACGCCGTGCGGTTGTCCTTGGTCACCAGGAGCTTGGCGGCGAGGTAGACAAACCACGCGCCCAGGACGAGGGCGATGGCGCCGTAGGCGAGGCCGAGTACCTTGAGGGGCACGAAGGCCAGCGTCGCCAGCACGGTGAGCACGGAGTAGACGAGGATCTGGCGGCGCGTGGAGTCCTCGCCGTGGACGACGGGGTACGTGGGCACCGCCGCCGTCTCGTAGTCCTTCTTGTAGACGAGGGCGAGGGCCCAGAAGTGGGGCGGCGTCCACGCGAAGATGATGAAGCCCAGCAGGAGGGCAGGCACGCCGAGGTTGCCCGTGACGGCGGCCCAGCCCACCAGGGCGGGCGCGGCGCCGGCGGCGCCCCCGATGACGATGTTCTGCGCGGTGGTCGGCTTCAGCCAGATGGTGTACCAGACGTAGAACGCGACGCCCCCGAGGGCCAGCGCGGCGGTGAGGAGGTTGACCTGCCACCAGAGGACGGCGAAGGAGGCGATCTCCAGCGCGAAGGCGAAGACGAGGGCCCACCACGGCTGGATGCGGCCGCTGGGGACGGAGCGCTTGGCGGTGCGCTTCATCTGCGCGTCGCGCTCGCGGTCGAAGTAGTTGTTGAACGCCGCCGCGCTGGAGGCCGCCAGCGCGCCGCCCAGGAGCGTGACGGCGACGAGGTGCGCGCTGGGCGTGCCGGCGAGGAACATCGCCGCGGCGCCGCAGAGGACCAGGAGGAAGAGGATGCCGGGCTTGACGAGCTCGACCCAGGGGCCGAGGCGCTTCTGGAGCTTCGCGGTCCAGGGGCGGCTGGTCATGTTGCCAGGCTCCTTCCCGGAGGGCTCGGCGGAGGGGTCCTCCGGCGTGAGCCTCACGCGGTGCGGGCTCGCGAAGACGAGGACGTTGAACGCGACGACGCACGAGAGGACGAGCATGGCGTTGGCCTGGTGCGCGACGACGGTCAGGGCCGAGTTGCCGCCCAGGACGGTGACGCCGCCCAGGCCGATCTGCGTCGCGAGGAAGACCAGCGAGAGAACGCCGAAGACGCGCAGCCCCTTCTCCACGGGGCGCTGGCGCCAGGCCATCCACGCGATGCCCGCGACGAGGAGCGTCACGACGCCCGCGAGGAAGCGGTGGATCCACTCCGAGGCGACCATGGCGGCGGTGTAGCCGTGGAGGTTCGCGTGGGGGTCGAGGAAGGGGAACCAGTTGCCCACGAGCCCCTTGTCGGCGTCGGAGAAGCAGCCGGGCCACGTGGGGCAGGAGAGGCCCGCGCCGGTCGTGACGACGTAGGCGCCCACGACGATGAGCACGAAGGTGCAGACGAGCGTCGCCACCGCCAGGCGCTCGAGGATCGCGCGCGACCGGACCATGCTCTCTCCGGGCGCCCAGCCCAGGTGGGCTTGTTAAACCTTTGTACCTACCCGCCGCGACGAGGCCGCGAGGACGACCGCCGCCACGAGCGCGCCCGAGAGGAGGAACGTCGCGGCGAGCCCCAGGGTGAGGCCCCCTGCGTAGAGGAGGCCCACGAGCGCGGCCCCCGCCGCGGAGCCGAGGTATTGCAGCGTGCTCTGGACGCCCTGCGAGAACCCGCGCCGGCCCTCGGGCGCCAAGCGCGCGGCGAGGCTCGGAAGGAGCGACGTGAGCGAGGAGTGCCCCAGGAAGAACGCGACGCCCGCGAGCACGACCGCGACGGCCCCCGTGGGCCAGAGCCACAGGAGCGGCGTGGCGCCCAGGAATAGGGCCGCCACGAGACCGACGGGCATCGCCTGGCCGCGGTCCGCGAGGCGCGCGGCGGCGAACATGCCCAGGCCCGCGGGGAGGAGCATGAGCAGCAGCGCGACCTCGTAGGAGACGCCGGGCGCGGCGGCCGCGAGGAGCGGCTTCGCGAAGAGGAGGAGGCCCGAGAGGCTGAAGTTCACCGCGAAGGCCGCGACGCCCAGCAGCAGCGCGACGCGCGTCGCGCGGGGATCGCGCAGCGCGGGCCCGGCGGGCTCGTCCTGCGGCAGGCCGCGCCACGCGAGGAGGGCCAGGAGCGCGTTGGCCACGGAGAGCCCCCAGAGGATGGCCGGGATGCCCACGCCCGCGCGGTCCAGCAGCGCGCCGCCCACGAGGCCCAGCACGACCGCGCCTCCCGCCGCGGCGCCCAGCGCCGCCATGCGCCGCGTGCGCCGCTCGGGGTCGCCCGTCTCGCCCGCCACCGCGAGGGCGACGCCGTTGACCGCGCCCGCCCCCTGCACGAAGCGGCCCGCCGCCAGGAGGAGGGGCGTCGGCGCCAGGGCCGCCAGCGCGCCGCCCAGCGCGGAGACGAGCAGGCCGCCCACGATCACGCGGCGGCGCCCCACGCGGTCCGAGAGCGCGCCCAGCGGCAGCAGGAAGAGGGCCATGGCGAGGGCGTAGGCTCCGAAGCCCACGCCGCTGGTCGCGGCGCTGCCTCCCAGGGACTTCCAGTACGCGACGAACCCCACGAGCACGAGGAACGCGCCCAGGACGCGGACGAACACGATGGCGGAGAGGGCGCCCATCACGGAGCCGGCGCTGCGGGCCACGCGCGGGCGAGGCGCGGAGGCGTGTTGAAGGTTGCGGGCGGCGGCGGACGCGCGCTCATGCGCCTTCACGGCGACGGCGGGGCGTGAGCTGGGACCGAGCGCCCATGGACGCCTTCCTGCGCGCCCTGCCGGACGTCGCCTACGTGGTCGAGCCGGCGGGCCGCATCCTCGCGGTGAACGAGGGCCCCTGGCGGAGGTTCGGCGAGGTCAACGGCAACGGGCCGTGGACGGATCCGGCCACCGCCACGGGTCGGAGCGTCTTCGAGGGCATCGCCGACGAGGCGACGAGGGCGTGGTACCGAGCGTTGCACGATCGCCTGGCGACGACGGAGCGCGGCGTCGCCTTCCACTACCGCTGCGACGGCCCGGGCGTGGAGCGCGACATGCTCATGACGGTGACGCCGCTGCGGCGGGAGGCCCGCGTGGTGGCGCTCCTCTACCAGTCCATCCTCCTCGCGGAGCGGCAGCGGCTTCCCGCGAGCTTCCTGCGGCGCTCCGCCGCGCCCCCCGCCGCGGGCGAGCCGCTGGTCGCGGTCTGCTCGTTCTGCAACCGCGTGCGCGTCCCGGCGGACGACGAGGACGCGCCCTGGCGCCGCGTGGAGGACTACTACCGCGCCGGAGGGACCGACGACGTGGGCGTCACGCATGGCATCTGCGCCGAGTGCCTGGCGCGCGAGCTGCCGCCCCTGGGGTGAGCGCTCAGGGCATCTTGGCCGCGAACGCCTCCATGCCCGCGCCGCGCTTGACGTTGGCGCCCTGCTCGGCGAGGACCTTCTCGATGGCGAGGATGCCGCCGGCCAGCTCCTCGAAGGAGACGGTGCCCATGTGGCCCAGGCGGAAAATCTTGCCCTTCACGTCGTCCTGGCCGCCGGCGATGACCACGTTGTGCTTCTCCTTGAGCGCCTTGCGCATCTTGGAGTCGTCGACGCCCGCGGGGACCTTGACGGCGGTGACGGTGTCGCTGCGGTAGCCCGGCGGCACGAAGAGCTCCAGCCCCATGGCCTCGAACGCGGCGCGGGTGGCCTCCGCCTGCGCGCGCACCTTGGCGATGCGGCTCTGGAGGCCCTCCGTCTTGATGATATCAAGCGCCTCGGCCGCGGCGAGGTGGAGCGGGATGGCGGGCGTGAAGGGCGTGTCGTTCTCGGCGGCCTTCTTCACGTAGCGCAGCAGGTTGAGGTAGTAGCCGTTCTCCTTGTGCATCGCGGCCTGCGCGCGCTCGTTCACGGCCACGAAGACGAGGCCGCTGGGCATGCCGAGGCACTTCTGCGAGCCCACGATGGCGACGTCCACGCCCCACCGGTCCACGGGCACGTCCATGCCCCCGACGCTCGTGATGCAGTCCGCGACGACGAGCGCGCCGTGGTCGTGCGCGATCTTCGCGATCTTCTCCAGCGGGTTCGTGAAGCCGACGCTGCTCTCGTTGTGCGTGAGGAAGACGGCCTTGGGCTTCGCCGAGGCCACCGCGCGCTCGACCTCCGCGAGGTCCACGGGCTGGCCCCAAGGCGCCTTGATGACCGTCGCGTCGCCGTAGGTGGACGCCAGCGTGCAGAAGCGGTTGCCGAACTTGCCGTTGTCCAGCGCGACGGCCTTCTCGCCCTTCCTGAGGAGCGAGAGCGCGGCCGCGTCCATGCCCGCGGTGCCCGAGCCCGCGAGCGTGACGACAGGGGCCTGCGTCTGGAAGACGGCCTGCATGCCCTCCTTGATGCGGCGGTTGACCTCGACGAAGGCCGGGTCGCGGTGCGCGACCGCGGGCACGCTCATCGCCCGCAGGACTCGGGGGTGCATCTTCACGGGGCCGGCCAGGAGGAAGACGTTGTCCTGCGCGTCGAAGGGCATGCGCGGCCAACCGGACGTGGACCCTTTGAGGCTTTTCCCGTCTTCGAGGCGTGTACCAAGGGCCTTTTGATTCGTCCCGGACCCCTCAAGGAACGGACCTGGAACCCGGCCCGCCGGCTGGACCCCAGGATGGCAACCCCCGCAGGGAGGAAAACCACGTGCTTTCTCTGACCCGCAACTGGATCCTGACCTTCGCCGCCGCCCTCACCGCCGTCGTCCTGGGAGCCTGTGGCCTCCTGCTGACGACCTTCGACCCCGGCGCCGCGCCCGCGGTCGCAAGCGCGCTCCTGGCGGGCTCCCTCGCCTGCACGGGCGCCGCGTTCGTCCGGGTCGCGCTGCGCGTCCGCCGCCTGGAGCTGGAGAACGAGGGGCTCATCGAGGAGATCAGCCAGGAGTTCGACCGCGTGCGGGACAAGCTCGACATCTTCGCCGAGGCGCAGGCCTCCGCGGCGTCGTCCGAGCAAGCGGAGGCCGCCGAGCGTTCGGGGATCCGCCGCGTCATGGTGAAGTAGCAGCCGAGCCGCCATGCCTGCTGGAGGCTGCTTTGCCGCTGAGGTTAAGCCACCTCCCGACCGGTGACTCTCCGGGACCGCTTGTCGCTGGCCAGCCAGCCGCCTCCCTCGCGCGGAGCCGGCTCCATCCGGGATCTGCCCGCCTTCCTCGACCACGCGCCCGTCTGCGTCGCCCGCTTCGACCGCGCGCTGCGCCACGTCTACGCCAACCGGGCGGCGGCCGCCGCGGCGGGCGCGGGCGTGGACGCGCTCCTGGGGCGCACGCCCCGCGAGGTCGGCTTCCCCGAGCCCGCCTGCTCGCGCCTGGAGGCCGCGCTGCGGCACGCGCTGGCGACCCACGGCGTCCACGACGTGGAGATCGAGGTCCCCGTCCCCGGCCGCGGGACGCGCCTCTTCAGCGTCCGCGTCGTGGGCGAGGGGGACTCCGTCGTCGCCCTCAGCCGTGATATCACAGACGAGCGGCAGGTCGCCGAGCGCGAGCGCCGCGCCCGCGTGCTCGACCAGACCAGCAAGCTCCTGGAGACGGCGCTGGACCCCGAGCGGACGCTCACCGCCATCGCGCGCCTCCTGGTCCCCGAGCTTGGCGACTACTGCGCCGTGGCACTCCAGCTCCCCGACGGCCGCCGCGCGCGCTCCACCGAGGTGGCCGTCCTCCCCGAGCACGAGGAGATCCTGCGCCGCCTGGCCGCGATCACGCTGGAGGGCGACCGCAGCGCGTTCTCCCACCGCGCGATGGACGCGGGCCGCACGCTCGTCGTCGAGGACGTGCAGGAGGAGATCGCCCGCTGGCCTGGCAACCCGCAGGCGGTTCCGTTCCTGCGCGCGCTGGGCGTGCGCTCGCTCGCCGCCGTGCCCATCCTCGCCCGCGAGCGCGTGCTGGGCTCCATCGTGCTGGGCATGTCCGTCTCCGGCCGGCGCCACCAGCCGGCGGACGTGGCCATGGTCGAGGAGATCGCGCGCCGCGCGGGCCTCGCGCTGGACTTGGCCCGCATGCACGAGGCGCGCGCCCAGGAGGAGGCCCGCTTCAAGGCCGTGATGCGCCAGATGCCCGGCGGCGTCGTCATCCGCGGCGCGGACGGCCGGCTCATCCTCGCCAACGACTGGGCGCGCGAGAGCGGCGCGGTGGAGGCGCTCGACGCGGTCCGGCCCACGTCCCCCATCGCAGAGGACGTCATCGTGCGGCAGCCCGGCGGCGCGGAGGCCATCCTGCGCCTGCGCGGCGCGCCCATCCACGACGAGTCGGGCGCGCTCACCGCGCACGCGCTGGTCTTCGAGGACGTCACCGAGCGGCGCCGCGCGACCGAGGCGATGCGCGAGAGCCGCGAGCGCCTCCGGGCCATCGTGGAGAACGCGCCCGCCCTCGTGCTCGTGAAGGACCGCGAGGGGCGCTACCTCGTCGCCAACGCGCCCACCGTCGAGGCCCTGGGGCTGCCGCCCGGCGCCGACGTCGTCGGGCGCTCCGACGCGGAGTTCTTCGACGCCGCCACCGCCGAGCGCCTGCGCGCCGTCACCGAGGAGGTGATCCTGGGCGGGCGCGCGCAGCAGGGCACGATGACGCTGCCCAGCCCGCGCGGCCCGCGCACGTACCTCGCCTCGCGCTTTCCCCTCGCGGGCCCCGAGGGCACGACGCACGCCATGGGCGTCGTGGCCGTCGACGTCACGGAGCGCGAGGACCTTCTGCGCATGCTGGAGGCCGAGCGCGCGCGCCTCCAGGTCATCGTGCGCCAGGTCCCCGTGGGGCTCCTCATCGTGGGCGCCCAGAAGGAGGTGATCCTCGTGAACGACCGCTTCCACGAGATCCTGGGCGCGCCGCCCGGCGCCATCCGCGCGCTCCAGGACCTCTCGCGCCACCCGCGGCGCAACCCGCGCACGCTGGAGGTGTACCCCACGCCCGCGACCTCGCCCCTCGTGCGCGCGCTCGCGGGCGAGCACCTGCGCGCCGAGGAGATGGACGTGTGCCGCGAGGACGGTGTGTGGGTGTCCACGAGCGTCAGCGCCTCGCCCGTGCAGGACCCCTCGGGCGCCGTCATCGCGGCAGTCGTCGTGGTGGAGGACCTCACCGAGCTGAAGCGCGCGCAGCGCGACCTCGACGCCGCGCGCCGCGAGGTCGCCCACAGCGAGAAGCTCAGCGCGCTGGGCAGCCTCGTCGCGGGCGTCGCGCACGAGGTCCGCACGCCGCTGGCGTACATCACGAACAACCTCTTCCTCGTGCAGCAGCGCCTCGCCCGCGCGGTCCTTCGGGGCGAGCTGCCCGCCAGCGTGCTCGACGAGGTGAAGCCCTCCGTCGCCGCGGCCGTCGAAGGCGTCGACCGCATCGGCTACCTGGTGAAGGAGCTGCGCCGCTTCACGCGCCTGGAGGGCGCCTCGCGCTCCATCGTCCCCCTGCGCGAGGCCGTCGCCGAGGCCGCGGCGCTCTTCCGCTCCACGCACCCGGGCCAGCCCATCGCGCTGCGCCTCGCCGAGGCGGGCGCCGTCGTCGCGGACCGCGCCCAGGTGCAGCAGGTCGTCCTCAACCTCCTGGAGAACGCCGCCGAGGCCATGGGCCCGCAGGAGGGGCTGGAGCTGGAGACGCTCGCGGGCCCCTCGGGCCCCACGCTGCGCGTGCGCGACCGCGGCCCGGGCATCCCTGACGACGTGGCCGCGCGCATGTTCGACCCCTTCTTCACGACGAAGGCGGAGGGTACGGGGCTCGGCCTCGCCATCGTGCGGCGCATCGTGGAGCAGCACGGCGGCTCCATC
Organism: Pseudomonadota bacterium; assembly: GCA_021325135.1. GTDB lineage: Archaea > Thermoplasmatota > SW-10-69-26 > JACQPN01 > JAJPHT01 > JAJPHT01. Next base: position 27,437 of record JAJPHT010000013.1, read on the forward strand.
CGGTGGGAGGGCGCGCCCGGGGGCGGCACCACGTTCGAGGTCACGCTGCCGGCGGCGTGAGGGCCCGCAGCGCGGCCGCCATCTCCCGCGCGTCCGCGAACCGGTGCGCGGGGTCGCGCGCCAGCGCCTTCTCCAGCGCAGGGCGCAGCGGGTCGGCCGAGGCGGGAAGCGCCAGCGCGAGGTCCCCCGTGAGCGTCCGCACCGTGAGGAACGCGGGCTCGACGGGCGCCTCGCCCAGGTGCCACGCGCCGGAGAGCATCTCGTGGAGCACGACGCCCGTGGCGTAGAGGTCCGTGCGCGCGTCCGGCGGCTGGCCGCGCAGCTGCTCGGGGCTCATGTAGCGCAGCGTGCCTCCTCCGGGCATGAGCGTGACGTCGGAGACGTGGCGCGCGTTGCCGAAGTCCGCCAGCCGCACGGCGCCCTCGCGCGTGAGGAGGACGTTCTCCGGCTTCACGTCGCCGTGGACGACGCCCGCGTCGTGGCACGCCGCCAGGGCCGCGAGCATCTCGTCCGCGATCCGCAGCGCCTCGCGCGGGGGGAGCCGGCCGCCGCTGCGCGCGAGGAGGCCCGCGAGGCTGCCGCCGGCCACGTGCTCCATGACGATGACGCCCTCGCCGGCGTGGACGTCCGCGTCGTACACGCGCACGACGTTCTCGTGGCGCACGCGGGCCAGCGCGCGGGCCTCGCGCATCGCGGGCCCCTCCTCGCCCCCGGGGACGCGCTTGAGCACGACCTCGCGCTGGAGCCGCTCGTCCACGTGCACCTGCGCCCGGCCCTGCCCCCCCTCGCCCAGGGCGCGCACGAAACGATATCGCCCCAGCAGGAGGCCCTCGTCGCGGGCGGGCCGCAGGCGCGCGCCGGGCGGAAGCGCCGCGTAGGCGGCCAGGCCCCCCACCACGAGCCCCAGGAAGACGCCGATGGCGACCGCGAGGGGGTGCCCCTGGAAGACCACGATGGCGATGACGTTCACCATGGCGAAGCAGCAGGCCAGGGCCGTGAACGCGGTCGCGCGCGCGAGCCAGCGCGGCGGGCGCTCCAGCGCGAAGAGGCCGGTCCGCTGCGCGACGTGGACGGGGGCGAGCGCGCGCAGCGCGAGCACGAGGGCGAAGGTGGAGAAGTCGAGCTGGGCCGCGACCCGCGCCGCGGCGATGAAGGCGCCGAACGCCATGACGGCCAGGGGGAGCCAGAGGCGCCAGCGCAGCGCGAAGAAGAGGGAGGCCGCGAGGGCCAGCGCCACGGTGGCGAGGTCCGTGGCGCCCAGGGAGCCGCCCCGCGCGAGCCCCACCAGCTGGCCGCCCGAGGCGTTGAACACCGAGACCGCGGCGGAGACGACGACGAGGACCGCGCCGTTGCGCTCCCTCGGGGCGAGCTTGCGGGCGCGCCATGCGACGACCACGATGCTGGCCGTCACGAGGGTGGTCACAAGCTGGCTCATGACCTGGTAGGCCAGCGTGGGCTGCCCCTCGACGAGGTACCACGAGCGGTGGAGGAGCCAGCCCGCGTCCAGGAGGACCTGCGCGGCGACGAGGGCGATCCAGAGGGCGCCGCCCAGGCTGCGGGCGCGCATGGGCGCGGGGAAGAGGGCGACGAAGGCCAGGAAGAGCGTGAACGCTGCGAGGTTGAGGTCGAAGAACGTCAGCGACCACGCGGCGCCCTCGGGGGTGCCCGCGCCGACGACGTCCACGAGCCCGCCCGCGGCGGTGCGCACGCCCAGGAGCCCCAGGAAGACGGCCATGAGCCACGCGGCCGCGTTGCGCGGGCGGCCCGCGGCGAAGGACCACGCCGCCATGAGGAAGATCGGCACGACGGCGAGGTTCAGGAACGCGCGCAGCGCGGCGGGCTCGGTCGCCATGGGGCCTCACGCGGGCTTCCGGAAGAGCACGAGCGTCCGGCCGATGCCCACCAGCGCGCCGTTGTCCACGCGCGCGACGCCGCCGCGCTCCATGCGCTTCCAGTCCAGGAACGTGCCGTTGCTGCTGTAGAGGTCCGCCAGCTCGAAGCCACCCCCTGGCGCGCGGCGCACCTCGGCGTGGCGCGCGCTGGCGTAGGGGTCGTAGTCGAGGCACACCGCCGCCGCGGGGTCGCGCCCCAGCGCCCACGGGCCGCTCCCCGAGAGCAGGCTCGTGCTGCCCACGCGCATGCCATGGACGATGGTGAGCCGCGGCTGGTCGCGCTCCCGGGGCCCCGGCGCCGCGCCGCGGGCGTCCGCCGTCGTGGGGGCGCGCGCGTTCACCGTCTCCTCCAGGTCGCGGGAGAGGTCGCCCAGCCGGCCGAACATCTCGTAGACGGTGAAGAGGCGCTGAGGTGCCACGACGTAGCTCGTCACGGCGGCATGCTCGCTGCGCCCGCGCACGGCCTCCACGAGGCCAAGCTCCACCAGCTGGGCCACGTGCTCCTGGGCCGTCTGGCGCGCGACGCCAAGCTCGCTGGCGATCTCCTCCAGGTGGTGCGGCTGCGTGAGGTATTGGAAGAGGCGCAGGCGCTTGGGGTTCGCCATGGCCTTGAGGTAGGCGGCGAGCGACTCGAACGGCGTGTCCTGGGGCGCCGCGGCGGCCACGGGGCGGGAAGCGCGGGACTCATCAAGAACGTCACGACCCCCGCGCAGGGACTTCCCTGCGTCCGCAGGCTCGGCCCGTGATCGCCTCAAAGGGGCGAGCGTCCACCAGACCCCCATGGACTCCACGTTCTGGTGCTTCCTCGCCGTCGCCGCCCTCCTGGCCCTCGCGCTCGTGGAGCGCCTCACGTCGGAGTGGGCGGCGGAGTAGGCGCCTCAGCGCCCCACGATCTTCAGCGCCCGGTCCACGGTCGCCGCGCTCATGCCCGTGTAGTTCGCGGGGTTCAGCGCGTCGCGCACCTCGGCCGCGCTCATGCGGCTCGCGATGTCGGCGTGCGCGAGGAGCGACTCCTCGAACTCCTTGCCCGTCATGCTGGCCTGGCGCACGGCCTCGTGGGCCTCCTGCCGGCCGACGCCCTTCTCGACGAGCTTGAGCATCACGGACTCGGCCATGATGTGCGGGTTGCGCGAGAGGTTCTTGCGCATCTGCTCGGGGTAGACCTCGAGCTTGGCGAAGACGTCCACCGTGTCCACGAGGATCTCGTGCAGGAGGACGAAGGAGTGGGGAAGGAGGAAGCGCTCCGCGCTGCTGTTGGCCAGGTCGCGCTCGTGCCACTGGATGCTGTTCTCGTAGGCGGGGTAGAGGTTGCTGCGCACGACGCGGGCGAGGCCGGAGACCTTCTCGGACTTCACCGGGTTGCGCTTCTGCGCCATGGTGCTGCTGCCCACCTGCTTCTTGCGGTCGAAGCCCTCGGCGACCTCGCTGATCTCGGTGCGCTGGAGGTTGCGGACCTCGGTGGCGAACTTCTCCAGGGACGTCGCGACGTTGGCCATCCAGGCGAACAGCTCGTTGTAGCGGTCGCGCTGGACGATCTGCGTGGGGCCCTCCTCCATGCCGATGCCCAGGTCGCGGGCGACGAACTCGGCGATCTCGAACGCCTTGGGGCCCAGCCCCGCGCTGCTGCCCACGGCGCCGGCCATCTTGCCCACGACGACGCGGGCGCGCATCTCGTGGAGGCGCTCCAGGTGGCGGTGCGTCTCCAGCAGGAAGACGCTCATCTTGAGCCCGAAGGTCATGGGCACGGCGGCCTGGCCGTGGGTGCGGCCCATCATGACGGTGGCGCGGTGGTCGCGCGCCAGCTTGGCCAGCGCGTCCTCCAGGTCCTCCAGCTCCTCCTCGATGAGCTTCAGGCCGTCGCGGAACATGAGCGCGTTCGCGCTGTCGATGATGTCGTAGGACGTGGCGCCCAGGTGGACGTAGTTGCCCGCCCCCTTCTCGCAGACCTCGGTCAAGGCCTTCACGACGGCCATGAGGTCGTGGCGGATCTCGGCCTCGATCTGGTGGACGCGCTCGGGGGTGACCTTGCCGGAGGTGGCCTTCCGGCTGATCTCCGTCGCGGCGTCGGCGGGGATGTTCCCCACGTAGGCGTGGGCCCGGGCGAGGGAGGCCTCCACGGCCAGGAGCCGCGCGAGCTTGCCCTCCTCGCTGAAGATGGCCTTCATCTCGGGACGGCCGTAGCGGAAGTCGAGGGGGCAGGAGAGGACCATTGGGGTACCCCGGGGGGATGATTCGGGCAGGGGGAGGGGGGTCTTGAAGGTAGTCCCGGGCTTCCCGGAGGCCTGGAACGGCCCGTGGTTTTAAGCACCCCTGACGCCAAGGCACAATCTCCGGTGGCGACGATGGTGAAGGAAGCGAAGCCTGCGCTGGACCCCGCGGTCCAGGCGGCGGTCAAGGACCTGTTCCTGGCGAGCGACGTCTTCCGCCAGGCCTATTCCGACTATCTCCGCGGCCGGGGCCCCGACGCCCCGTTCCGCCTCCACGCCCTCGAGGAGGCCCAGCAGCGCCTCGACGAGGCCCGGGTCAAGGCCGCCGAGGCCGAGCTGACCTCCCGCGCCGTGCGGCGCGAGCCCTGAGGCTCCGGCCCAGGGCCGAAGGCCCACAAGCGCAGCGCACTTGCCACGGACCCGGCTCCCCAGCGGCGTCCCATGCCTGCGACCCTTCTCGCGACAGCCTGCCGCCGCTGCCAAGCCCCCCTTGACCTGGCCCGCCGGGCGGCCCTCGTGCCGAGCCCGCGCGCGGGCCTCCTCCTGGACGTGGCCTGCGAGACGTGCGGGCACCGCGCGCTTTATCCGGCCCCTGGGCCGCTGGGCCATCACGCGCGGGGTTAAATAGCGCCTGCAAGAGGGGACAACTCGATAGCCATGAGCGCCCGCTTGCACGCTGTCCGCCTCCGTCGCTCCGACGCGGCCGAGGTTGGTGTGGGGACGCTGATCATCTTCATCGCCATGGTGCTCGTCGCCGCCGTCGCGGCCGCCGTCATCATCGGCACGTCCGGGAGCCTGGAGCAGCGCGCCCAGCAGACGGGCAAGGAGGCCACCGCGGAGGTGTCCTCCAACGTGAAGGTCGTCGGCATCTACGGCCTGCGCAACGACACCTCCACGGACATCTACACGGTCCGCATGGAGCTGAGCCTCTCGGCGGGCAGCAAGGACGTCGACCTCAACACCATGATCATCCGCTACTCGGACGGCAACAACGTCCGCGTGTACGGCTTCAACGCCACGCCCGGCTTCACCCTCAGCTGGGTCCGCGGCGTCGGCACGAACAACGTCATGAAGCAGGGCGACCTGGTCGACCTCGACTTCACCACCGTGAGCACCACGCTGGCGCCGCGCACGACCGTGCAGGTCACCCTCCTGCCCGAGATCGGGGCGCCCATCGACATCGTGCTCAAGACGCCGCCCACCTACGGCACGGACACCAACGTGCTGATCCAATAGGCGTGGGCGCCCCCGGCCCGGAGGGCCGTCCTCGCCTGAGTGGTGTTGCTCCTTCTCCTCACGTCTTAGCGCGACAACGCCACGGCGCCACGACGCGACGGACGAGGGAACCCTTGTTTCCCCAATCGTCGCGTCGTGGCGCCGTGGCGGCGTCGCGTCAAGACATGACAGAAAAGGAAAGCACCGTGGCGTGGAGAAGGGAAAGGGCCCATCCCACTGGAGCCCGGACAGAACGGCCAGACGCCCTGTCCAATGGGTCGGTGGGTTTTAAGGGGGGGACCCGCCATCGCCCCTCGATTCCATGGCCGACTTTGACGTCATCGTCGTGGGCGCCGGCGTCTGCGGCTCCACGGCTGCGGCGCGCATGGCCCAGAAGGGCCTGAACGTCCTCCTCGTGGACCGCGCGAAGCCCATCGGGTCGAAGAACCTCTCGGGCGGCGTCCTGTGGGGCCACGACCTGGACGAGGTCTTCCCCAACTGGTGGAAGGACGGCCCGGTCGAGCGCCCGATCACCCAGAAGGGCGTCGGCATGCTCACCAAGGAGTCGAACTTCACCATCGGCTTCGGCACCGAGGAGTGGAAGCGCGCGCCCCACAACGCGTTCAGCGTGCTGCGCGCCCGCTTCGACCTGTGGCTCTCCGAGCAGGCCGCCAAGGCCGGCGTCACCGTCATCGACGGCGTGAACGTGGATCACCTCGCCGTGGACGACGTGAACGGCATCCGCACGGTCAAGGGCGTCGTCCAGGGCGGCGACACCATCACGGGCGACTGCGTGCTCCTGGCGGATGGCTGCAACTCGCGCCTCAGCATGGACCTGGGCATCCGCGGCAAGCTCGACCGTGTGAACTACGTTACCGGCGTCAAGCAGGTCATCAAGTTCCCCAGCGAGAAGGCCATCGAGGACCGCTTCGGCATCGGCCCCGGCGAGGGCGTCGCCTACGAGTACGTGCTGGGCTACCTGGAGAACGGCGCCAAGGCGGGCGGCTTCCTCTACACCAACAAGGACACCATCTCCCTGGGCGTCGTCGTCAACCTCGACAGCATCTGGGAGAAGGGCGTCTACAACCACAAGATCATGGAGTCCTTCCGCACGCACCCCGCCATCGCGGGCCTGCTCCGCGGCGGCGACATGGTGGAGTACGGCGCGCACCTCATCCCCGTGGGCATGGAGCACTGCGTCCCGCAGCTTTCCGGCCAGGGCTGGATGATCGCGGGCGACGCGGCCGGCTTCGTCTACAGCAACGGCCTCGTGATCCACGGCATGAACTACGCCATCAAGAGCGGCATCCTCGCGGCCGACGCCGCCGTCGCCGCCAAGGCCGCGGGCGGCTTCACCCAGCGCAACCTCTCCGTCTACGACCGCTCCATCAAGGAGTCCTACATCTGGAAGGACTTCGAGAACCTCGGCACCGCGCACGAGTTCGAGTGGGACGACATGAACCACTTCGTCATCCCCAAGCTCGCCGAGGGCGTGATGAAGGGCATGTTCACCTACACCGGCGAGCCCAAGGAGACCACCGAGACCCGCGTGCGCCGGCAGCTCAAGGAGCAGAAGGTGAGCCTCGTGAAGCTGGGCAAGTTCGCGCTCAAGGCGAGGAAGTCCCTCTGAGGTGATGACGCATGGCGGAGCTGACCAAGGAGCCCATGGAAATCAAGGCGATGCTCGGCACGACGAGCTACAACTTCGACGCGCACGAGTACGCCCACATCACCATCGACCAGAGCATCTGCAAGACGTGCCCGCACTTCATGTGCATGTACGGCTGCCCCGCCGGATGCTTCTCGCTCAACGAGGGCGTCATGCAGTTCCAGTACGAGGACTGCGTCGAGTGCGGCACCTGTGATATCATGTGCACGCCCGGGTCCGTCAAGTGGAACAACCCGCGCGGCACGTACGGTGTGAAGTACAAGTATGGCTGAGGAGCGGAGCGACGAAGCCATGCTTGGACTGAGGCCGATCCCGAGCGAAGCGAGAGGCTTCGGCCGGAAGTACAAGTACGGGTGAGCCGACCCATGGCCCCGCCCGCCGCGACTCCCGCGCTTGCGCCCGGCTGGTGGGTGCCCAGCATCAGCGACGTCGCGATGGGGCTCATGGCGCAGCTCACCGCCATGTTCCTGTTCCAGGTCAACACGGTGGACGGCGACCGCAGCCTCTGGACGCTCGTGCCGCTGGCGGTCGTCTTCTTCGTGGGCGCCTTCTACGTCGGGCGAGGCGTGAGGAAGCTCCGCCGGGCGTCGAAGCCGGATTCCCCGTAGGCGCCATCGCTTCCCCTTCCGGAAGCGCCGCTTCAAGACCCCGGCGCGCTTCCCCTCCTTCGTGCAATCCTCCACCGTCGCGGCGCCGGACCTCGCCAATCGCCTCCTCCCCCAGCTTGCGAAGCGCGGCTTCACGGCCGAGCGCGTGGCCACCGGCGCGGAGGCGCGCGAGGCCGTGCTGCGCCGCATCCCGGCGGGCGCGCGCGTGATGACCGGCGGCAGCACGACGCTGGAGCAGATCGGCGTGACCGACGCGCTCTCCGCGGGCGATCACCACTACCTGCGCGTGGCGATCCGCGCGGAGCAGGACCCGGCGCTGCGCCACAAGCTGCGCGTGGAGGCCAACACGGCGCCCTGGTTCGTCTCCAGCGTGAACGCGATCACGGAGGACGGCGTCCTCGTCGCGGCCGACGGCGCGGGCAACCGCGTCGCGGCCCTGGCCTTCGGGCCCAGCCACGTCGTCGTGGTGGCGAGCCTCCACAAGGTCGTGCCCACGCTGGAGGACGCGATGCGCCGCGTGCGCGAGGTCGCGCTGCCCCTGGAGTCGGAGCGCATCCGCAAGGCGGGATACCCGGGCGGCTCGTACATCGCCAAGTGGACGATCCTGGAGCGCGACCAGCCCGGCCGCGTCCACGTGGTCCTCGTGGACGAGCCGCTGGGCTTCTAGGGGCGCGCGTCGCGCACCTTGGCCCTCACGAGATCGAGGTTCATCCGCTGCGCCAGCACCGGGAGAAGCTCCGCTTCGCTGACGCCCGGAAGCCCCTCGACGGCGGCGTGGAGCCGCGCCATCTCGCCGGCGTTGGCCACGCGGACGAACGCGTCCACGTACCCCTCGAACGCCTGGAGGTAGAACCACGGCGGGAGGGCCTTCCCCAGCCGCGCCACGAGCTTCGCGGGCGCCGCGCCCTCCTCCAGCGAGAGCACGACGTGGTGGACGAGGGCGCCCTCCACGGCGGAGAAGTCCAGGATGGGCGCGAACCAGAGCGCGTGCCCGCGCAGGAGCCGCTGGTGGCGGCGCGTGACCGTCTTCCGGCTGACGCCCAGCCGCCGCGCGGCCGCGTCCAGCGTGCCCGTGGGGTCCGCCATGAGCGCGTCGATGAGGCGCCAGTCCAGCGCGCTGGGCGGGGCCTCGACCTCGGGCAGCGGGGGCTCGAAGGTGGGCGGGACCTCCGCGACGCCGGGGATGGCCGCGAGGCGCCTGCGGATGGACGCCTCGTCCTCTTGCGCGTCGGCCAGCAGCGCGATCCCCACCCAGGGGCCGACGTGGTCGAGCACGTTGACGACGCGCGCCTCCCGCGCCAGCGCCTCCATGGCGCGGGGCTTCTGCGCAAGCGACGCGAAGCGCAACGCGCCCCCGTGCAGCGAGGCGCCCACCAGGGCGGGCGTGGGCATCGTCGCGTACCCCTGGAGGAAGCCCTTGCGCTGCCAGCGGCGCAGCCGGTCGCGCACGGTGGTCCGTTCCACGCGCAGGCCGCGCGCGAGGGCGTTGGCGCACAGGCGCGGGTCGCGGCTGCCCCAGGGCATCCCGTCCTCCAGGATGGCGCGCAGCAGGCGGACGTCCAGGTCGTCCACGCGGGCCCAGCGCGGGACCCGGGCAAGAAGGTGTCCCAAAGCGGCGGCGCCGCCCACGCAGGACCTATCGTTCCCCGCGCGCTCCTCGTCTCCATGGCCTCCAAGCCCATCGTCATCGAGACCCGGTACGCGGCGCCCCCCGAGTGGGTCGCCGCCTGGCTGCAGGACTTCCGCGAGGACGACCTCACGCGCTTCTTCGGCGACGAGCGGGGCGCTCGCGTCCAGCGCGTGGGCGACCGCGCCGTGATCCAGGGCGTCGTGCCCGGCCTGGGCGACTTCCGGACGGAGGTGCGTCTGGGGGGACGCCGCTGGACCGCGCAGGGGCTCATCAGCCGCAAGGGCAAGCCCGTCATGGCGACCTCCATCGTGGGGACCGCCGACGCGCTCCCCGACGGGGGGACGGTGCATCGCGTCGAGCTTCGCGGCGAGCCCCAGGCGTTCCCCATGACGGTGGTGATGCCGCTCTTCGGGCGCGCCATGATGCTGCGGCGCCTGAAGCCCGCCTTCGCGCGGATGGCGGAGGCGGCGGACGCGCAGTGGCGCGCCGGCCAGCCCCCCGCCGCGTGAGGCGCGCCTACGGCAGCGCGTAGCCGTAGGAGACGTGCTCGTAGGGGCCGACGCTCACCCAGTAGGACCCGGCCACGGTGGGCACGGGCAGGTTGACGCTGGCGGGCTTGTCGCCGGTGAGCCACGAGCCGCAGTCCACCGCGGTGGTGGCGCCGTCGGTGGACACGAGGCAGTGCGCGCTGTTGGCCTCCTGCGTCACGATGATGCAGACGATGCACAGCGGCGGGCAGAAGGTGCTCAGGCAGTAGGCCGAGGCCGTAGGGGCGGCCATGGGAACGGCGACGGTCAGGAGGGCGAACGCGAGGAGGATGCCGGGGGTGCGCATCGGGGCGCGACGCCCCCGGCGGGACGATGAGCCTGTTGGCGCGAGAGCCGTTCGGCTGCATCCGCGACTCGTCCGGGCGGGCTGGAGCGCTCCACGTCGCTGGGGGCCGGCCTGCGGCGGAGCCCCCGCGCAGCCTTTATCGGGAGGAGCCCCCTCGTGCGGCCCGATGCCTGCCATGGTCTTCCCGGCGCCGTGCCCCGTGTGCGGCGGCACGAGGAAGTTCATCGAGTTCAAGGCCGAGCCGTGCACGCCCGGCTCTGAGGGGGAGCGGCGCTACGGCTTCCGTTGCCTCGCGTGCAAGACCATCTTCGACGACGAGCTGGTGGACCAGGAGGGGGTCAGGCATCGCTGGACCGAAGGCAGGCACGTCACCGCGTAGGGACGGCTCCGGCGCGCGCTCGCTGCGCTTCTACCAGTTCCTCGCCATGCAGGGCGCCCTCGCCTTGGCGCTCGTGGGCGTCGCGTGGCTCTCCCGCGGCGACCGGCGCACTGTCGCGCTCTGCCTCGTCACGCTGGTCGTCCCCCTGGGATGGGCCCTCGTCTACGAGCTCGCGCACCGCCGCGTCGAGTCCGCGCGCAAGGCCGGCACCTGGAGCGCCGCCTGGGAGCGAGCGCAGGGCATGAGGGCCATGGGCGTCCTGGGCGGCATCGTGCTCGTCTGGGTGCTCGTGGCCGTGCTCATCGTGCTCTACGCGTGAGCGTCTCAGGACACGGTGAGCGTGTAGGTCGCCACGTTGCCCACGAGGACGCCCGCGACGCTGACGCTGTAGCCCGAGCACGAGCCCGCGATGAAGACGAGGTGGGCCTGGCCGCCGACGCCGTAGACCTTGAGGGCGCCCACGGAGAGGGAGAGCACGTCGGTCGCGGGGCCGTACTTCAGGGTCGCCGTGTGGACGTCCACGGTCTGGTCGCACACGTCGCCGCCGGGACCGCCGTAGCTGTACGAGTCGGTCTCGCCCTGGCGCACGGCGCCGGACTCGGTGGCGGCGGAGGCGAGGCCCGAGAGGGAGACGACGGCGAGAAGGCCCACGAGGGCGGCGAGGGTGCGGGGGATCATGCAGAGGCGAGCAGGGGAAGCCCCGAGAAAACGCCGGTGGCGCCGCAGCCGGGCCTATGCGGCGGGCCGGTCTCCAGGCCTCCGGACGACGACGTCAGGCAGGCGCTCCAGCGAGGCGTTCAGGTAGAGGGAATCCCCGAAGTCCAGGCGCGAAAGGAAGGATGCGACGGAGGGGTCGTCCAGGTCGAAGGTGGAGAAGACGACGCCGCCCGCCTCGGCCAGCTCGCGCGCGTTGCGCATCAGGCGATCGAGCACGACCACGGTGAACGCGGGGCGCTTGTGGAGCGGCACCGGGTGGTGGTCCTCCGACTGCACGAGCACGTGGCGCCCCGGCAGGTCGGGCGCCAGGGCGAGGGCAGCCGGGTGGACGCCGATGGCGCGCGGGGCCAGGTCGTAGCTGACGCCTCCATAGGCCGCCACGTACCGGTCGCGGAAGGCCCGCAGCGGGCCCCCGGCGAAGGGCTTGTCCATGACCGTCTGTTTCTGTCTCGTCCACTCATGAAGCCTTTCCTTTCCCCCTCGGGGTGGTCGCCAGCGGCCGATCCGGCGTGGCGCAACCCTTTTGCGGCCCCGGCGAGGGTGGAAGCCCGATGCCTCCCGTCTCGGAGCGCGACGCCCAGGAAGCCCTCGCCGCCCTGGAGCGGCTGCTGCGGCACGACGTCGTCACCCTGGAGGAGGCGCGCCTCGCCGCCCGCCTCGTGACGGGCCGCGACGACCTGGAGTTCCCGCCCCCCGCCCCGCCCGCCTCCGAGCCGGCCGCTGCCGCCGCGCCCCCCGAGGCAGGCACGCCCCCCGAGCAGCCCCCTCCGTAAGGGAAGGGTTTTGGGGAAGCGACCCCTGGGCGAGACCGACCATGGCGGCGAGGAAGGACCTCTTCTGCAAGGACTGCCGCTACTGGTACGGCGCGGAGGACGACGAGTACGGCCCGTGCCAGATCAAGCAGTCGCGGGGCGACCGGCGCTTCGTGACGTTCGGCGGCCACCCTTGCGACGAGCCGCTGGCCCTCAAGGAGTACGGGGTGCAGCGCGAGTGAGCGTCGCCCTCCGCCGCATGCGCGCCGACGAGCTGGCCGCCGCGCCCGACCTCCTGCGCCCCGAAGGGTGGGGCTTCGAGGTGGAGGAGCTTCAACGCCTGACGCGCCTGGGCGGCTCGGTGGGCGGCTTCGACGAGCAGGGGCGCCTGCTGGCGTACCTCACCTTCGTGGACCTGCCGCCCGTCCGCTGGATCGGCAACGTCGTCGTGCACGCCTCGCTGCGCGGCAAGGGCGTCGGCGCGAAGCTCGTGGAGGAGGCGCTCCGCGACGCGCCGCGCGCCGGGCTCTACGCGGTGGAGAAGGCCGTGACGCTCTACGACCGCCTGGGCTTCGTCCCCTGGGGCGGCGAGGCGTGGGCGCACCGCGCGACGCAGGCCAGGCCTCTGAGACCCAGCGTCACGCAGCCCATGGGCCGGGACGACCTGCTGGAGGTCGCGCGGCTCGACCGGCGCGTCTCGGGCATGGACCGGGGCTACCTCCTGCGCGAGCTTCTCAAGGCGTACCCCGAAGGCGCGCGCGTCGCCCGCAGCGGGAACCACCTCGTGGGCTTCGGCTTCGCGAAGACGAGCCCCGACGTGACCGAGATCGGGCCCGTGGTCGCGACGACGCCCCGCGCCGCGGAGGACCTTCTCGACGCGCTCATCGCCGGCTCGCCGGGGCCCCACGAGGCGACCGCGCTCTCCGCCAACCCCAAGGCGATGGAGGCGCTGCGCGAGCGCGGCTTCTTGCCCAGCTTCCGCACGATCATCATGGTCCGCGGCGCGCCCCCCGAGTGGCGCCCGCAGCAGATCGTGGCCGCCGCAGGCCTGGAGAAAGGGTGACCGCATGGCGCTCATGGTCCACAACACGCTCACCAACCGCCGCCAGGAGTTCGTCACGCGCGAGCCCGGCCACGTGCGCATGTACGTCTGCGGGCCCAGCGTCTACGACGAGAGCCACCTGGGGCACGCGCGCAGCTACGTCGCCTACGACGCCATGAAGCGCGTCTTCCTCGCCAAGGGGTGGCGCGTGACGCACGTGCAGAACTTCACCGACGTGGAGGAGAACGTCGCCGCGCGCGCCGAGAAGGCGGGCATGGCGCCCCTGGCCTACGCCACCGCCATCATCTCGCGCTTCTATCGCGACATGGACGAGCTTCGCATCCTGCGCGCCGACCACTACCCGCGCGTCTCGGAGCACATCCCCGACATCCTGCGCATCGTCGAGGGGCTCAAGAAGAAGGGCGTCGCGTACCGCTTCGACTGCGGCCCGCGCGACCACGTCGTGGGCGAAGGGTGCGACATCTACTTCGACGTGACCAAGGTCCCCGACTACGGCGCGCTCATCGGCACCAACGTCGAGGAGCTGACCGTCGAGCGGCCCACCGAGGCGGGCGACCGGCGCAACCCCCTGGACTTCGCGCTCTGGAAGAGCCGCGACGACTGGGGCGTCGTGTGGGACTCCCCCTGGGGCAAGGGGCGCCCGGGCTGGCACGTCGAGTGCGCGGCCATGAGCACGAAGTACCTGGGCTTCGACTTCGACCTGCACGGCGGCGGGCTCGACCTCGTCTTCCCGCACCACGAGAACGAGCGCGCCATCGGCGAGGCCTACGGCGGCACGACCTACTGCGAGCACTACCTCCACAACGGCTTCGTGACCGTGGGCAACGAGAAGATGTCCAAGAGCCTGGGCAACTTCGTCACGCTGCGCGAGATGCTCAACAAGCACGAGCCCGAGGTCGTGCGCGCGTTCCTCCTCTCTGCGCACTACCGCGCGGCGCTCAACTACGACGAGCCGAGCATCGCGGCGGCGCAGGCGCGCGTCGGGCGCTGGCGCGCGCAGGTCGCGCGCCTGCGCCGCGCCGCGCACGGGCAGGCCGCGGCGCCCGCCCTCGCCGCGCCCGTGTGCGGGGAGCGCGACGCCTTCTGGGAGGCGCTGGACGACGACTTCCACTTCGAGCGCGCGCTGGACGCGCTGGACCGCGCCCTGGAGGCCGCCTCGACGCTGGAGGGCCCCCAGGCCGCCGCCGCGCTGCGGGCGCTCCAGGAGATGGGCGCCGCGGTCGGGCTCCTCTGGGACCTGACGTGAGGCCGGCCACGAAGCGCGACCCGCCGGAACGCTGAAGCCCCCCGCCCGCTCCTCATCGCCCCGTGGCCGACGACGCGCCCACGGTCATCGCCATCATCCAGGCGACGCTGGCCCCCATCTTCCTCGTGAGCGGCGGCGCCATCTTCCTCAACTTCACCCAGGCGCGCCTCTTCCGCGTCATCGACCGCCTCCGCCAGATCGGCAAGGAGCTGGACCACGCGAGCCCCAACGTCGAGCCCGACCTGCGCTGGCAGCGCGACCGGCACCTCGTGCGCGCCGTCATCCTGCGCAACGCCATCCTCTTCGGCGTGCTGGTCATCGCGTTCACCGTCATCACCGCGCTGCTGCTCCTCTTCAGCGGCGTCGAGTCGGGCGTCGGCACGGGCCGCTGGCCCCTCCTCACCTTCGGCCTCGCCATGGTGGCCTTCGCCGTCGCGCTGGGGCTCGTCGTCGTGGACGCCTTCCTCTCGGTGGCGGCGGCGCGGCACGCGGCGCGGGAGTTCCACGAGGGGCGGCGGTGACCGACGCTGGGGGGCCTGCCCCCCAGACCCCCCTTCGCCGGAAACCCTTAAAACGGGGTCCCCTCTCCAGCGTCCGGTCCCTCCATGGCCCTGAAGGACGTGAAGCCCACCCGCTCGCAGCTCATCGAGCTGAAGAAGCGCATCGTGCTCTCCAAGAAGGGCTACAAGCTCCTCAAGATGAAGCGCGACGGCCTCATCATGGAGTTCTTCAAGATGCTGGAGGACGCGAAGAAGATCCGCGCCTCGGTGGGCGAGAACTACGCCAAGGGCCAGCAGGCCGTCCACATCGCGGAGGCCGTCGAGGGCGCGCTCCCCATCAAGTCGGCCGCGCAGGCGGTCGTCAAGAGCCCGACCATCACCTCGTCCAAGAAGAACGTCATGGGCGTCGTCGTGCCCTCCATCCAGGGCCAGCAGATCCGCACGCCGCTCCTGGAGCGCGGCTACGGCCTCATCGGCACGAGCCCCCGCATCGACGAGGCCGCGAACCGCTACGAGGCGCTCGTGGAGACCATCGTCAAGGCCGCCGAGATCGAGACCTCCATGAAGAAGATGCTCGACGAGATCGAGAAGACCAAGCGCCGCGTCAACGCGCTGGAGTTCAAGGTCATCCCCGAGCTGGAGCAGGCGCGCGACTTCATCCGCCTGCGCCTGGAGGAGATGGAGCGCGAGAACGTGTTCCGCCTCAAGAAGATCAAGGGCAAGGCCGAGGCGGCCGAGGCGGAAGCCCAGGCCGCGAAGGGCGCCGCGGCCGTCTGAGCCCCCTGGGCTGCTAGTAAAATTCAAGCCGCCGATCCCCGTCGACCCGTGGGGAGTCCGGTTCTTGAGGGCGCTTGCGGGTTTCGCGCTGGCCGTCCTGCCCCTTGTCCTCGCCGCCACGGCGCAAGCCGCCGCGCCTTCGTGCCAGGCCGAGGCGCCCGACTCGACGCTCCTCCTCTTCCGCGGCGACGCGCGCCTCTTCCTGGCCGAGTGCTCCGACGCGGAGGGCGACCTGGCCTCGGTGACGTGGTCCACGACGCTCGCTTCGGACCCGGGCGCCACGCAGCCCGCCGCCAACGCCTCGGACGCCGGGGTCTCGCGCCTCGTCGCGTTCGACGAGACGGGGAACCACACCGTCCGCGTGGAGGCGACCGACAGGACCGGCGCCGCGAGCGCGCCCGCCGAGTGGGCCGTCGCCGTGAAGGAGCCCGCGGCCCCGGGCGTGGGCGGCGCCGCGCCCGCGTGCAGCGCGGCCGACGCGACCGACCCGACCGCCGCGCCTCTGGCCCCCGACGCCGAGGCCACGCTGCGCGTCTTGTGCCAGGACGCGGACAACGACCTCTTCCGCCTGGAGTGGCGCGTCGACCGCGGCCGGGCCCCCGAGTCCGTCTCGGACGTGGACCCGCGCGGCGTCCTGGAGACGGAGCGCCGCGTCTCGTTCCACGACAACGGCTCGTACCTCGTGGAGGCCATCGCCGTGGACCTCCAGGGGCACCGCAGCGAGCCCGTGGGCTGGACGCTGCGCGTCGGCGCCGCGGACGCGGCCGCCTCGCCCTCCCCGGCGCAGGGGGGCGTCGACTGGACCTCCGTGTTCACCGTGGTCGCGGCCGGCATCACCATCGTCGGGGGCGCCATAGTGGGCATCGTCAAGCTCTGGAGGAAGAAGGACGACGAAGGCGCCGACGAGCCGCGCGAGGTCCCCGTGCAGGGCGCGCAGATGACGATGCAGCAGCGCGTCGGGACCAACACGGGCACCATCGTCACGGGGCACACGGTCTACGTCGGCGCGCCCGCGCCGCGCCCCGAAGGCGGCGTTCCACCCGAGGTCCACCCGCGCCTGAAGGCCCTCTACCAGGCGCTGGACGACGCGCAGGAGCCCCTGGACGCGCACGACGCGGGGCGCGAGACGCGCGAGGCGCGGGAGATCCTGCGCAACGTGCTCCAGGACCTCGCGCGCGGCGAGCGGCCCCGCGCGGAGCTTCGCGACGTGGCCGCCAACGCCATCGAGGCCGCGCTGGCCCACGAGACGTCGCCCAAGGTCCGCGCGGGGGAGGCGGCGCTCCGCCTCGCCGTGGCGCGGCTGCGCGAGTGAGCCTCAGGGTCCGCTGAACCACGCGCGGACCTCGGGGCGCAGGAGATACCACACGAGGATCGCGACGACGAGCACGCCCGCGACGCCGCCCGCGTCGCGCCGCGCCACCCGCGCGATGTCGCCCGCCGCGCTCACGGCCACGAGGAAGAGGGCCGCGACCCACGCCCACGGCCGCTTGCGCAGCAGGCCCCAGCCCGTCGCGGCCAGCAGCGCGGCGAACGCCAGGAGGGCCGCGCCCAGGAGCGGGCCCGCCGGAAGGAAGGGCACCGGCAGCGCGGGGGCGATGGCCTGCGAGGCGCCCGAGACGGCCAGGGCGACCACCCCCAAGAGACCGAACGCCAGCGCCACCACGAAGCCCAGGTAGGCCAGGATGGTCACCCCCATGGGGGCCTTGGGGCCGCGCATCGACGGACGACCCCCCGCCCGGCCGTCAACCTGTCGAAGAGGTTGCAGGAAAGGTTGATTTCCCCTCCCTCATCCTGCGGTCGCGTTGCCGATGGACGCCCCCCGCTCTCCCCCCCGGTGGCCCATGGCGATGCTGGGCCTCTTCGCCCTGGTCGCCGTCGTGAGCCTCGTCCAGGGGATGGTCGACGTCGTCATCCCCACCATCCACCAGGAGCCCCCCTTCCAGCTCCTCTTCCGCGAGAGCGAGCGGTATGGGCCCCTCTTCTTCGGCGCCTACATCTTCGTCCACAACATGGGCCTCGCCACGCTGGTGCCGGGCTTCGGCTTCGTCGCCGCGCGCCTGGAGAAGAAGCCGAAGAACCGCACGTGGATCGCCATCCTCCTCGTGGGCGCGGTGATCGCGGCCCTCGCAGTGGCGGCGCTCTACATCGCGCGCACGCCGGACCGCTTCAGGCTCGCCGTCTCCATCCCCCTCTTCCTGGGCGAGTCGGTGAGCGTCTTGGCCCTGGGCGTCACCGCCGCGCTGGAGCTTCGCGGCTTCGTCCCCACGCGCAAGCTGGGCTGGAGCCTCGTCAAGCCCTTCCGCACCCTGGCCCTCCCGGCCCTCGTGAGCGCCGCCCTCCTCGTGGTCCTGGCCGTCGTGGAGACGCGGGCCGTCATGGGATAGGCTCCGACGGGTCCGAAGGGGCCGTTCACCTTCGCCGGTTGGAACGGAGATGCTTTTGTCCCATGACGATCCATGGTGATTGAACCATGACGGAATGGACCGCCTGGCAAGACACCAAGGCGCTGACCTTCCTGCACGCCCGCGTGCGCCACCTGCTGGCCAGGCAGGGGGTCGAGGACGGCCACGTGGAGCATCGCGGCTCCCCCGTCCACTACTACGCCGCCGGTCCCCGGGAGGCTGCCCGCACCGTCGTCCTCCTCCACGGCCTGGGGGACTCCGCCAACTCCTGGTTCCGCACCCTCCCCCTTCTCGCCTGGCGCGGCGACCGCGTCGTGGCCATCGACCTCGCAGGGCACGGCTACACGCCCGCCCCCGACGAGCGCGGCTACCTCTCCATCCGCGAGAACGCGGACCTCGTGCGCCACGTCGTCAAGGAGACGCGCGCCGGGGACGACCTCGCCCTGGTGGGCCACAGCCTGGGCGGCTGGGTCGCGACGCGCGCGCACCTCTCGGGCCTCGACGCCTCGCGCCTCGTCCTCGTGGAGGCCGCGGGCCTCTTGCACGAAGGCATGTGGGACATGATCGAGATGCTGCGCATCGAGAAGGAGGAGGACGTGCGCCGCTTCTTCAAGACGGTCACGCACCGCACGCCCTTCGCCCTGGGCATCCTCTCGCGCGAGGTCGCGGGCATGTTCCGCAGCCCCGCCGTCGTGAACTTCATCGGCGCCGACAACCGCGACGACGTGATCTTCGACGAGGAGCTCGCCAACGTCCGCGCGAAGACCACCATCCTCTGGGGCGAGAACGACGGCCTCATCCCGCCCATCATGGCGCACCGCTGGCGCGCCGGCATCCCCGACTCCACGCTGCGCTGGATCCCCCGCTGCGGCCACGCGCCCGCCTTCGAGCGCCCCGTCCTCTTCGAGAGGCTCCTGGAGGAGGCCTTGGGCCACCCGCCCCTGAGCGACGCCGTGCGCGCCCGCGTCGCGGCGCACTTCCCCGACTGGATCGGGCGGCGCATCGCCAAGGCGTGACCCCCTGAAGGGTTCAAGACCCCCAGCACCCGTCGCCGCTGCGATCCCCCGATGTCCCTGACGCTGTCGCGCCGCGTCCTCGCGCACCTCGCCGCCCACCCCGTGGAGGAGGGCGCCGCCAGCGTGCCCCGCGAGATCACCCAGGAGGGCATCGCCGAGGCGCTGGACGCGCAGGTCGCGCACGTCTCCCGCGCGCTGAAGTCCCTCGTGGGGGAAGGGCTCGTCCACGCCTACCTCGCGCACCCCAAGGGGGGCAAGCGCCGCAGCCGCGCGCACGTGCTCACCGACTCGGGCCGCAAGGTCGCCGCCACGCTGCCCCGCGAGCCGCGCGCCACCGTGACGCGCGCCGCGCCCGCGGCGCCCCCCGCGCCCGCCCGCGTGCCCGCGGGCCGCGAGCGCGCCTTCGCCGATCTCGTCGCGCTCTACGACTCGTCCCTCAAGGAGGGCCCGCGCATCGCGCTCCTGGAAGGGGGCGCCGGCACGGGGAAGACGCGCCTCCTGGCCGCCTTCGGCGCGGAGGTCGCCAAGCGCGGCGCGCGCGTCCTCTCGGGCGCGTCGGTCCCCGTGGGCGGCGAGCAGTGGCTGGGCCCCCTCGCGCAGGCCCTCGCCCCCCTGGGCCTCGAAGCGCGGCAGCGCGCCCGCGCCGCCGGCACGCCGCGCGAGCGCGCGCTGGAGGCCGCGCGCGACACGATCCTCGCCGGCTCCGCCGCCGCGCCCCTGGTCGTCGTGCTGGACGACGTGCACCACGCGGGCCCCAGCGCGGTCGAGTTCCTCCACGGCCTCTTCCTCGCGCTCCCGCAGGGCACGCGCGTCCTCGTCGTCGCCGCGTTCCGCCGCGAGGAGGCGTGGGAGCTCCCCAACGGCCCGCTCTACACCGCGCTCATGCCGCTGCGCGACCTGCCCCGCGCGAAGCTCGTGACGCTCCCGCCCCTGGACCGCGCCGGCGTCGCGGCGCTCCTCGCCGACGCGGGCGTCCACGTCCTGGGCGACACGAAGCTGCCCGACGACCTCGTCGAGCGCGTCTGGCGCGAGAGCGGCGGCAACACGCACTACGCGCTGGCCATGGGCGCGGAGCTGGCCGACGGCGTCGACGAGGAGGACTTCTTCCCCGCCAGCGTGCGCAACGCCGCGCGCGAGCGCTTCGCCTCGCTCTCCCCCGACCAGCTCGCAGTGCTCCAGCTCGCGGCCGTCGCGGGCGCCGAATTCTCCTACGCCGTGCTGGCCCGCGCCTACGACGGCCCCGAGGAGCGCCTCGTTGAGGTGCTCGACCACCTGCTGGACAAGCTCCTCCTGGAGGAGGCCGCGGGCGAGCCCGGACGCGACCTCGTCCTGCGCTTCGAGCACCCCAAGGTGCGCGAGACGGTCCTGGCCGACCTGACCGCGACGCGGCGCCGATGGCTCGAAGGGCGCGTCGCGGCGGGGCACGCGGGCTGATGGGGTTTCGGGAGGGCTCTGCGAGCCCGCCGCCGCAACAACCACCCTGGATTTGTCCTCCCGAACTGTTATAGCGAAGCTCTTCTTTGTAACTTCGAGGATGTTATCCTCGGGTCATGACCATGAGGTGGACACGACCAGCGGCATGCCTTGTCACGCTTCTGCTTGTCTCGCTCCCGCTGACGACGGCGGCATTCCCGCACAACCTCCCGCCGGGCTGTGAAGAGGCCATTCGCTCGGCGCATGAGAGAATCGCCTCCGAGAAGAACACAATCTCACTTGCGGACGCCGTCACGCTTGTCCAAGCCTCTGGCTCGATTTGCGGGTTCGATCTCACCGGAGCCCAGCCCACGACGACGGATGCCTTTGCGCTCTGGGCTCTGCTGGACAGCCTCAACGGCGGATATCAGGACGGCGCGATCCCCTCGCCGAATCTCCCACACGCAGGCGGAATGGGACGCCTGCCCGGCGGTTTGGGCGTTCCGTCTCTGGAGTCTGCGGAAACAACCCCTTGCGGCCTGCCAGGAAGCGGCCCGGGGACGCTTGACGCCAAGGTCCTGGGGATCGACCTCGGCTCACAGGGCGCTGCCGGGACGTGGAAGACGACGACCGACAAGACCAAGGAGGTCAGCGGATCGGGAGGGGATTTCAGCGGCGTCGAGGCCGACGGCACCGGCACGGCCACGCTGGCGATCGTTCCCCTCCCCACCACAGGGAACACGAACATCTGGTGCACGAACGTGACCGTGACGGAAACCGTGGGGGAGAAGTGCAGGTTCGTTTTCAACCCCGTCCCTCCTGATTTCAGCATGGGGGAGGAATGCGACGTGATTACAAGGACGGACGCCCACCTGGAACCGCTGGGAGCGGACGCGCACCAAGAGAGCATCCTGAAGCTCGTGACGCTGGACCACGAGTACACCTACCAGGCGCCCCCGTCCAGCGTCAACGACGCCTGAAGAAGACAGGTGCCGGAAACTTCAATAATCCCCCGAAGAGGTGACGCGCGATGAAGAGGGAAGCGGCGGCCCTCCTCCTTGTGGCCGCCCTGCTTACGGGCTGCGTCGAGCAGAACCCCCCCTCAAGCCAGAGGACAGTCTCTTCGGGGAACGTCGTCTTCTCAGTCCCTTTTGACTTTCAGCCCACGACCTCCAGCGGGTATGCGGTCTTCTCCATCGAGTCGACCCAAAACGCGAGCTTCTTCCTCGAGCATCGGTACGAGTGGGACACGAACAGGGATGATCCGCTCGAGATCATCTCCGTTGATGCGGACGGCAAGGTCACGAGCCCTGGCACCCTGAGAACCGAATACGCGGATGCTGGCATGGATTGGGACAACGCCAGTTCAACCCCCATCGAGATCAATGCTGGGCCCGTGGACCAGCACCGCGGTGGCGCCTCAGGCGGCATCGTGCAAGCAAACGGCGCGGATTTTACGTATTCTTCCACAAAAAGCAGGCTGTTGCTTGTCATGTGGGCAAACGTCGCCAAGCCCCCCATGATCAGCACAATGTGGCTGGAGGGGACACGCGTTACAACCGTGGCTGTGGGCGATAGCGTTGTTTCCACGTCTCTGGAAAACATGTCAAGAGGCACGGTTGGCGTCACAAGCCCGCTCGTCAATGAGGCGTCTGAGCGGGGGATTTCATTTGGCGCCCCCAACGCTCCGCAATTTGTCGTCGTCAAGGTTCACCGAACCTACGGAGTTGGGACCGCGCTCCTCTCGGACGGAAAGGTTGCACGTCAATTTGACGTTGGCCGGACCACGGGCGCCGGGGCAACGCGATATTCCATGACCACAGAAGGGACGACAAGCGTGACTCTCAATGCGACCGGGTTGGACGCCCTCCGGGTGCATGTCATGGCAATGCCCACGGCCGGCGTCAGCCTCCCGCCACACCTGTTTGCGGCCGTCGATGAAGACGCATAGACGACGCAGACTGGAGAAGCGATCGCACCCTTTCATCCCCAGCTTCCCTCCTCTCACGTCCGGGGCGGACGGCAGACGGCTTATGGGTGAATGCGGGAAAGGGCCAAGAGGGGCCCCCTTCTTCCGCCCTTGTGGCCCCGCGCCGCTGGCTCCTCCTGAGCCTCGCCATCCTCTCCCTCGTCCTCCTCGTCATCGGGGGCGTCGTCCTCGCCTACTCCGTGCCCGTCACGGACGCCATGGCGCAGGGCGCGCGCCTGCCCGGCGACGCGGAGCCCACCCCGGGCGAGCGGGCCGTGGCGCTGCCCATCCAGGACCCCGCGCACGTCGCCAACCTCACGAGCGGCGGCGGGGATCCCATCACGGGCCGCGCGGGCGCGCTCCTCGTGGTGGCCGACCCGGGCTTCAGCTTCCCCGCGGGCGCGGGCAACGTGACCGTCGTGCGCGCGCTGGCCTACGTCCAGCCGGGGGCCAACGGCAGCTACGCGCAGGACAGCCTGGCGCTGGGCAACCTCACGCGCGTCGAGAACGGCACGCTCGTCACGTACAACGCCACGGTGGAGGTCAACGCCCTCGCGCTGGGGAAGACGGGCTTCCTCGTGAAGGCCGACGCCGACTCCACGATCCGCTTCGTGGACGACTCGCGCGTCGTGGGCCAGCTCCAGGGGTACGTCGACTCGACGTCCGCGTACTGGTTCCTCATCGCGGGCGCCCTGGGCTTCGTGCTGCCCCTGACCTACCTCATCCTCACGCACCGCGGCGCGGGCAAGCGCGGCCTCCCCGGCGGCCTGCCCGGCGTCACCGGCGTCTGCCCCGAGTGCCGCTCGCCGGTGCCCGCGGGGGCGGAGTTCTGCACGCGCTGCGGCGCCTGGATCACCCACAAGGAGGGAAACCCGTGAGCCACGAGGTCACCTGCGCGGTGTGCGGCACCGCGTTCGAGGAGGAGGGCGCGGTCGAGCTTGGCGCGCTGCGCGTCGCGAGGAAGGGGCGCATCTTCTGGTTCTGCTCGCCCCCGTGCGAGAAGGAGTTCCAGCGCGACCCCGAGGCCTACGGCGGCTGAGTTCAACGATCGGACCGCGCTGAAGATGACCCCCGCGGCCGAGCCCGCCGCATGAAGGGCCTCCTCGTCGTCCTTGCGCTCCTCGTCGCCGGCTGCGCCGCGCCCGCCGCGGTGAAACCCGCGAGCTTGCAGGGCGCATCCGCGCCGGACTTCGCGATCCTCCCCGTGGGGCGCGACGGCGGCGAGCCCTCCCTGGGTGTCGCGGCGGACGGGACCCTCTTCCTCACCGGCCCGCTCGTGCTCGCGCCGCAGCAGGCCGTCGCGGAGAAGGGGATGGTGATCCCGACGCTGCGCTCCACGGACGGCGGCCGCTCGTGGCAGCCGGTGGGCGACGCGGCGCGCGACCCCAAGCTGGACGAGGACCCCTGGCTCTGGCTCGACCCGAGGACGGACCGCGTCTACCACGCGCCCCTGGATCTCGCCTGCTCGTGGGCGGAGTGGAGCGACGACCACGGCGCGACGTGGGACTTCAACCCCGCCGTCGCGTGCCTCCCGCCGGGGCACGACCACCCGAAGCTCACCACCGGGCCGCCCGCGCCCGGCGTCGCGACGCAGGGCTATCCCGACGTCGTCTACTACGCGTACAACTCGCTCCTCGTGCCCGACGGGGGCCTGCCCCTGCCGGTGGCGACGCGGCTGGGCACGCTCGTCTCCGTCTCGCTGGACGGCGGAAAGAGCTTCCAGCCACCCGTCGTCGCACACGCCTCCGACTGCCACCGCGGCATCGTCGGGCCCATCGCGGTGGCGCCCGACGGCACGGCGTACCTGCCCAAGGGGACGTGCGACGGGCTTGATATCATCGTCTCGCGCGACTCGGGGAAGACCTGGGCCGTCGCAGCCTCGCTGGACTCGGAGGGCGCGCTGGACGACTTCGCGTTCGATCCTGGCGTCGCGGTGGACGACGCCGGGAACGCCTACGCGGTCTGGCCCGGCAGGGACGCGCTGCTCCACCTCTCGCGCAGCGCGGACGACGGCCGCTCGTGGAGCGCGCCCGTGACGATCACGCCGCCAGGCGTCACCGCCACCGTCTACAGCAGCGTCGTCGCGGGCGCCGCGGGCAAGCTCGCCGTCGCCTACGCCTCCACGACGAGCGACCCTTCGGGCTGGGCGCATCGCGCGTCCTCCTTCGCGGACGAGGGCACGGTCTGGGACCTCCACGTCGCGCTCCTTGACGGCGCGCGGCTCGTCCGGACGCTGGACGTGACGCCGCCGGGCGACCCGCTCCAGCGCGGATGCATCTGGATGCGCGGCGGCCAGAGCGAGTGCCGGAACCTCCTGGACTTCGTGACGCTGACGCAGCGCGACGGCAAGCTCTACCTCGCGTACACGGACGGGTGCGACCGGTGCGCGGACGCGGCCTCCAGCCGGGACGCGCACCTGATAGTGGCGATCACGCGGGACGCGCCATTGCGGTAGGCTCGACCTGCTTGAGGAGGGTCCGCGCCAGCTCGTGCGGGTCCACCGCGATGACGCGCCCGCGCGCCTCCTTCATGAGCGCCTCGGCGCTCTTGACGTACATCTCGTCCCTGGGCTCCAGGAGGAGCATCACGACGCCCGCGACGCTGCGCTCGCGCGCAAGCTGCCGCGCCTGCTCCTTGGCGTAGGCCATCGCCTTGTCGGGGTGGCCCGCCACGTCCTCCTTCCCCTTGGTGTACGCCTCGGGAAGGCCGTCGGTGACGAGGTAGACCAGCGTGCGCCCGCTCCTGCCGCGCTGCGCGGCCTCGCGGGCGAGACGCAGCGCCGCGCCGTGGTTGGTGAATCCGCGCGGCTCCGCCTCCCACATCTCCTTGAGGGAGACGCGCTTGACGCTGGTGTCCATGAGCAGCAGGTCCACCTGGCTGCGCGGGTTGCGGCGGCGCACCGCGTGGTGCAGCGCGAGCGCGGCGCGCTTGGCGGCGTCCATGCGGCCGTTCTCCTCCATGCTGCCGCTGCGGTCGACCACGAGCACGACGTGGATGGAGTTCTCGCGCTCCTCGCGGTAGACCACCACGTCGTCCTCCACCATGTGGCGCACGTGGGGGTGGCGCGAGCGGGCGCGCAGCAGGCTCGCGGGGATGTCCATGCGGCTGATCTCGACGGCGGAGCGCAGCGGCTCGCGCAGGTAGTGGCCCTCCCCCTCGGCGTATTCGCCCGCGCTGCCGCGGGAGGCGCCCGCGCCGCGCGACTCGTCCTGGTAGACGAGCGCGGCGAAGCGGTCCATGAACTGGAGCGTGGGCAGGAGCTTGCCCCCCGACTCGCGCAGGAGGCCCGCGGCCTTCAGCTCGTCGACGATGGCCTCCTTGACCTCCTCCTCGGGCGCGGCGCGGAGGGCCTCCTCGATGCGCTGCGCCTCGGCCTCGCGCTCCTCCTCCAAGCGCCGCGCGTCGGTGTCGTGCTCGCGCGCGGCCTCGCTCTCCTGCGCCGCCAGCGCGGCGAGGCGGTCCTGGAGCGACTCGGCGGCGCGGCGCTGGCCCTGCTTCGCGCGCTCGGCCTCCTCGGCCATCATCTGCGCCATGGCCTTCTGCGCCAGCGACTCGTAGTCCTCGCGCCCCAGCAGGCGCTCCCACGCGCGGCGCACGCGCTCGCGGGTGGGCGCCTCGCGCAGCTTCGCCTTGACCGCGCTGCGGAAGCCCGCGTCCGCGAGGTACAGGCTCCCCGCGCGCCCCACCGCGGCGCCGCCGGGGACCTCCAAGGCGACGCGGTCGGGCTCCCTCCGCGCGGGCAGGAGCTTGCGCAGGAGCCACAGGAGCGGGAAGAGGATCACGCGCAGCACGCGCGCGAGGGCGGCCAGCGCGCGGCGCCACCAGGGGGGCCGCGCGGCGACGTCCGCGTCCAGCGCGAGGCCGATCACGGGGTTGGCCCGCAGCGCGTCGAGGAGCGCGGAGTCTGACGCGCCGCGCAGGCGCGCGAGGTCCGCGCTGGCGAGGTCGCGCTCGCGCTGCAATTCCGCCAGGCGGGCGCGGTACGCGGCCTCCTCGGCGGCGGCCCGCTCGCCGAACTCCTCCGCGAGCTTGCGCTTCAGCTCCGCCGCGCGCTTGAGCAGCTCCTCCTTGAGCTTCTGCACCTTCCGCGCGATGGCGGAGTCCTCCCTCTCGCGCTCCTTGATGAACGCGTCGATGGCGCCAGGGCCCTCGGCCGCGATGCGCCGGACCAGCTCCCTGCGCTCCGCCGGCGTGAGCCCGAAGCTGTCATAGTCGCCCTGGCAGTCCGGGAGGTGGAGCTTCGTCTGGGCCACGAGGGATCACTTCTTCGCGGGCGCGGCGGGCGTCTTGGGCGCGTCGAACGTGCCCGTCGCCTCGAAGGTCTTGAGCACCATCGAGAACCGGTCGCGCTTGACCTCGGGGGAAGCCCCGGCCGCTTCGCGGGCGTCCACGTACTCGGCGAAGCGGCGCAGCTTGGCCAGTCCGCTGGTCCCGGCCAGCGCCTCGGCCACGAGCTTGGGCTGCGCGGCGGCGTCCTTCAGCTCGCGCGCGGTGCGGTCGCCCTCGCTCCTGTCCTCCTTGAGGACCTCGACGAAGAAGCCGCACCAGTAGTCGGTCGCGGCGTCGGCGAGCGCCTTGGGCGACTGCTTCGCGAGGAAGGCCTCGACGGCCTCGCGGTTCTCCAGGTAGCCCTCGCCGCTGCGGCCGCGCACGCGGCCCACCATGGCCTCCTGCGCGCCGCGGAGGAAGTCCTCGCCCGCGACCAGCGCCGCGCCGCGCAGGAGCGCGTGCGCCTCGGCGCGGCGCAGCACGTCGATCATGGTGCGGTTGCTGCCCACCTCGCCAAGCTCGGGGCTCTCGCCGCTGACCTTGCGCCAGCGCTCGATGAGGAGCACCGCCGCCTCGCGCACGAGGGTCGGGGTGGTCAGGCGCGCGCCGCGCAGCGCGAGGTCGACGATGAGGCGGTTCTTGGCGTGGTCCGCGTTGAAGGGGACGTAGACGCTGGTGAAGCGGCCCAGGAGCGGCTCCTCGATGGCCTCCAGGTCCGCGAGGTTGCTGGTGGCGACGGCGACGAAGCTGGCGGGGAACGTCTCGCGGCTCTTGCTGGGCGTCACGATGTTCTCCTGGAGCGCCTGGAGGAGGACGTTCTGCGTGCCGCGGGGGAGCTTGCCCACCTCGTCCACGAGGAAGACGCCGCGGTTGGCCTGCATGACCTTGCCCGGCTCCAGCACCAGGGGGCTCTCGGGGTCGCCGATCTCCTCCAGCTTGACCAGGTTGATGGCCCCCGTCAGGTAGTCGGGGAACACCTCGGGGCTGCCTTGCAGGCGCGCGAAGCCGTACCCCTCGCGCAGGCGCGCGACCTTCACGGGCACCTTCTTCGCGTCCACGCGGGCGGCGTCGAAGTCGCCAATCTCCTTGTACGAGACGGCGCCGTGGCGCGTGCGGCAGGCGGGGCACGCCGGGTGGCGCGCGGCGAACTCGGTCGATATCAAGGAGAACGGATCGTCCTGCACGGGGCAGTCCTCGACGACGAGCGCGTCCTTGGGGTAGAGGTTCCAGATGTCCTTGGCGAGGGAGGTCTTCCCCGAGCCGGGCGGGCCGATGAGGAGGAGGTTCGTACCCGAGAGGAGAGCGGCGGTCACGCTCTCCAGCACCTCGTCGTCCAGCTGCGTGTTGGGGAAGAGGTCCTGGATCGCCTCGCGGCGCGACGCGCCCTGGGCTTCGAGCGCGCGCAGCCGCTCCAGGAGCGCGTCGCGGAGGCGGTCCGCCGGGAGCCGCGGCGCCATGCCGCGCGCAAGGAGGGAATCTGCCGTCTGGGCCACGCCGCGGCATCGCCCGGCCGGCTTAAAGCGGTCGGCGCGCGGCGGGGACGCCTAGCAGCAGGGCGGCGCCCGACGCGAGGCCCGTCCAGGGGAGGAGCGCGGCCACCACGGGGTGAAGCCACGCGGCGCCCGCGTCCACCGGCACCATCTGGCCCCCGGGGCCGGTGGCCCACGTGTGCGGCTCGAGGTGGATCGCCAGCGCGAGCGTCGCGAGGAGCGCGGCGCCCGCGAGGCCCGCGACGCGGGCGCGCCGGTCGGGCCAGAGCGCGGCGGCCAAGGCGGCCGCGACCATGAGCCGGCTCGCGAGGACGTCCGGGTCGAGGCGCATCCAGCCGGGGATCGCCTCGACGGCGAGGCCCAGCGCGAGCAGCGCGGCGGCGACCCAGAGGGACCTGCGGAACGGCGCCGCGAGGTTGCCCGTGACGCACAGCAGGAGGAGGAGCACGAACCCGAAGATCGCGAGGAAGGAGCCCAGCGTGCCGGGAAGCGAGGGCCACTCCAGCAGGCGCGCGGGCACGCCGAACGCGGCGCCCTGGTTCGCGAAGGCGACGAGCATCGTGCCCGCTCCCAGGCACGCAAGGCCGACGCGCGTGGGAAGCGGCCCGCGGAGGTCGACGTCTCGCACGCGAAGGGCTCGGCGCCGGTCGCTCTTGTCCCTTTCGACGCGTCCTCAGCGCGGCCCGCGCACGCTCGCGAGGGCGTCCACGGGGCAGAGGCGGACGCAGAGGTCGCACTCCGTGCAGGAGGCGCGCACGGTGATGAAGCCCTGGAAGAGGTCCAGCGAGTCGTGGGGGCAGACGCCCACGCAGCCGCCGCAGTCCATGCAGCGCTCGGCCAGGAACTCGGGCACGCGCCCAGCGAAGGCCAGCCGGGACAAGAATGTGGCTTCCTCGCGGGGAAGGCCTGCCGTGACCGGAAAAGAAGCCGGTTTACCGAACTTCGTCCGACAAAGATGAGCCATTGCCGTCACTGGACCGATAAACGGTCCAACCCCATGTCACAATCTTTAATAATGGTCCAGGGGCTGATCATGCGACAAGCCGGGGAGAGGCTTGCCTGCTCCGGGCCGCAGGAGGCCCGGGTCATGAGAATCGGTGTGACGAATGGAAGGAACCTACGAACGCGACGAGACGACCCCCCGAACGTTGCAGCCCCACGCGGCCCTGATCCCCGCCGCGACCCGCCTCAACCGCGGGCCGAACACCGGCTGGCACTTCGCGGTCCTCGTCCGCGCCGCCTACTCGCGCCTGGAGGGATCGGCCTGATCGCCCAGGATGAGAAGGGCGCCTTCCAGGAGGCCCTGGAGCGGGCCTTCGAGATGGAGCCCGAGGACGCCCGCGAGCTGGCCGACGTGGTCCTGGATCGCTTCGCCGAGGTGGACGAGGTGGACGACTCCACCCTCGACGCCGAGGTCCGCAGCGTGTTCTACACGCTGGAGGCCAAGAAGATGCTCAGCTTCCGCCGCGTCGAATACACGCGGGAGGATGGCGACAAGCGCCGCGCCTTCTACTGGAAGCTGCGCCCCGAGGCGTTCCACGGCGAGGTCACGGTCCCCGTGCAGGACATGGACGCCGACGTCTACAGCTCGCTCCCCCCGACCGCCTGGCGCCACGCCGGGTAGGGCCCCTTTTTCGATCTCCGCCGCGGCTGCCTCTGTCCGCGGCGCACCCTTCTCCAACAGATCGCAGTCTGTCCGAGAACCTACTAAGCCCCCGGAGGCGGTTGTTGCCAGACCTCCCGGTCGAGGGGCGTTCAACAAGTCGCTTCTAGGGTCCGGGGAGGGGAAAGGCATCAGGTGAACCGATGGAGGATGACACCCGCGTCGAGGCCCCCGCGCCCGCCCCCCAGGTCGTCGACGAGGAGCGCGTCTCGACCCTTTCCGACACGCTGCGCGAGAAGTTCGACATGGCGCCCGACGACGCGT
The DNA here is from genome assembly GCA_021325135.1 of Pseudomonadota bacterium. Taxonomy (GTDB): domain Archaea; phylum Thermoplasmatota; class SW-10-69-26; order JACQPN01; family JAJPHT01; genus JAJPHT01. The sequence continues at coordinate 57,412 of JAJPHT010000013.1, forward strand.
CCGAGATCGCCCGCGTGGTGGTCGAGCAGTTCGGCCCCGCCAACGAGGTCAACGACGAGACGCTTGACCCCTCGGTGCGCAGCATCTTCTACACGCTGGAGGCGAAGAAGATCCTCAGCTTCCGCCGCGAGGAGTACGTCTGGGAGAACGGCGAGAAGCGCCGCGGCTTCTGGTGGCGCATCCGCGACGACGCGCTCGCCTCCGTGCACACGATCCCCGTCCTCGACGCCGAGGAGGACGTGTACGCGAGCCTCCCCAAGGACGCCTGGACGGCGCGGCAGCACGCCTAGTCGTTCTACGCCTCATCCCAGAAAGGGTTAATACCGCACCCCCGATGGAACGCCGATCCACTTGCAGGCCGTGATCCTGGCCGGCGGGTTCGGCACGCGCCTGAGGCCCCTGACCCTCACCTGCCCCAAGCCGTTGGTGCCCGTCGCCAACGTGCCCATCATCCGGCGCATCGTCGAGAAGCTCCCCGACGACGTGGACAAGGTGGTCCTCGCGGTCAACTACAAGCTGGAGCAGCTTCGCGACTACTTCGCGCACAACGACGTGGGGCGCGAGGTCGTCCTCGTCGAGGAGCGGCAGCCCCTGGGCACCGCGGGCGCCATCAAGAACGTGGAGGCCGAGGTGGACGGCCCCTTCTTCGTGTTCAACGGCGACGTCCTGGACTCGCTGGACCTCGCTTCCTTCCGCCGCTTCCACGAGAAGCGGGGGGGTCTCGGAACGATCTCGCTCTGGGAGGTCCCCGACCCGCGCCACTTCGGCGTCATGGAGATGGACGGCGAGCGCATCGTCCGCTTCGTCGAGAAGCCCCAGACCAAGGAGGAGGCCCCCAGCCACCTGGCGAACGCGGGCACCTACCTGCTGGAGCCCGAGGTGTTCGACTTCATCCCCGCGGGCAAGGCGGTCAGCGTCGAGCGGGAGACGTTCCCCGCCCTCCTCCAGGCCGGCCGCCGCCTCCACGGGTTCCCCTTCGGCGGCTACTGGGTGGACGCCGGCCGCCCCGACACCTACCTCCACGCCAACGAGACCGTGCTCCACGCCGCCGGCCGCAAGGTGCTCCTGGGGCCCGGCACGACGCACGAGGCCGCCACCTTCGACGACTGGGCTGTCGTCGGCGCGCGCTGCCGCGTCGGCGCCGGCGCCACCATCGCGCGCTCCGTGCTCCTGGACGGCGTGACCGTGGGCGCCAGGGCCACCGTCCGCGACTCCATCGTGGGCCCCGGCGCGCGCGTCGGCGACGACGCCGTGCTCGTGGAGTGCGTCGTGGGCGAGGGCGCGGCCATCGAGAAGGGGCTCCTCCTCAAGAACGTGAAGGTCGATCCGGCCGCAGATGCGAGTTGATATCATGGGCAAGCTCTTCGGGACCAACGGCGTGCGCGGCTTCGCCAACCAGGACATGAACGCGGAGCTGGCGCTCCGATTGGGGCGCAGCCTCGGCTCGTACCTCAAGAAGGGCGACACGGTGCTCGTGGGCCGCGACACGCGCACCTCGGGCCCCATGCTCGTGGCCGCGCTCTCGGCGGGCCTCCAGGGCGCGGGCGTCCACGTCCACGACGCGGGCGAGGTCACGACGCCGGCCCTCCAGTACGCGGTCAAGACCAGCAAGGGGCGCTACGCGGCGGGCGCGGTCGTCACGGCCAGCCACAACCCGCCCGAGTTCAACGGCATCAAGTTCATCGACCCCGACGGCACGGAGATGCGCTCCGACAAGGAGGACGCCATCGAGGCCGTCTTCTTCGGCGACCGGTTCCGCAGCGTCGAGTGGAGCGAGATCGGCCAGGGCCACTACCAGCCCGGCGTCAACGCCGCCTACGTCGAGGCCATCCTGGGCAAGGTCGACGCGGAGGCCATCCGCCGCGCGAAGCTCACCGTCGTCCTCGACACCAGCAACGGCGCGGGGGGCCACACGGCGCCCTACCTGCTGCGCAAGCTGGGCGTCCACGTCATCACGCTCAACGCGCAGCCCGACGGCACGTTCCCCGGGCACCCCAGCGAGCCCACCCCGGAGAACGTCAAGGACCTCGTGGTCGCGACGCGCGCATTCGGCGCCCACCTGGGCGTCGTGCAGGACGGCGACGCAGACCGCTGCGTCTTCGTCGACGAGAAGGGGGGCTACGTGGACGGCAACCGCACGCTGGCCCTCATGGCGGGCTTCGTCGTGGGCCAGAAGCACGGCGGCCTCGTGGTGACGCCCGTCTCCAGCAGCGGCATCGTCGAGGAGCACGTAAAGGCCCGGGGCGGCAGCGTCGCGTACACGCGCGTGGGCGCTCCCGTCGTCGCGCGCTACATGCTCGACCACGGCGCGGTCGTGGGCGGCGAGGAGAACGGCGGCATCATCTGGCCCGAGTTCCAGCACTGCCGCGACGCCTCCATGACGCTGGCCAAGGTGCTGGAGCTTCTCGCGACGTCGGGCAAGCCCTTCAGCGCGCTCCTCGCGGAGCTTCCCAGCGCGGCCGCGGTGAAGAAGAAGGTCGAGTGCCCCAACGACCGCAAGCAGAAGGCCCTCGACGCCTTCGCCAAGGCGCACGCCAAGGACCGCGTCGACACCACGGACGGCGTCAAGGTCTACGTCGCCGAAGGGTGGGTCCTCGTGCGGCCCAGCGGCACCGAGCCCATCTTCCGCGTCTACGCCGAGAGCAAGACCCACGAGCAGGCCGAGGCGCTGGCGACGAAGTCCCTCGCGGAGATCCGCGAGATCATCCGCACCGCGTGAGGGCGCCGCTAGCGCCGCCGCGCCAGCGCCGCGAGAAGAAGGACCCCCGCCGCCAGCGGCAGCGCCACGTCCGGCGTCCGCGCCGCGGGGAGCGGGTACTCGATGGCGCTCACCATGACGAGGCGCAGGCCGTTGTCCACGAGGGGCAGGCTCCAGCGCGCGGCGTAGACGTCGCTGCCGCCCGCCTGCGTGGGCGGGTCGAGGGCGAACGTGACGTTGCCTTCCCGGTTGTCCACCTGCGCCTGGCCGCCCCAGTCGAGGTACGCGCGCTTGCCGTCCTTCTCGGCGTGCGTGGCCATGGTGAGGTTGTCGAGGATCTCCTGCGAGACGGAGGCGCCCGGCGGCGCGACCAGCGAGCCTTCGAGGGCGTAGAGCGAGCCCACCTGCCGCGGCGGGAGGCTGGGGACCGTGAGGTAGAGAAGGAGGTCCTGCGGCCGGGCCCGCGCGCCCTCGTCGCTCACGTCGCGCCCCGCGGCCACCATCTCCAGCGTGACGTTGGGGGCCCCGCCCAGCGCGCCGGTCCAGAGCACGTCGTCGACGCCCGTGAGCCCGCCGACGCCCACCTGCCGGACGCCCGAGGAGGACCAGCGGTAGTTGACGAAGCGCCACGACTTGAGCACGGTGTCCGTGCCCGGCTCCCACGCGCCGTCCGAGTTCGCGTCGCGGTAGAGCAGTAGGCGGTCGAGCTGCACGCGCGCGTGGAGGACGCCGCGGTCCGCGACGCTGGCGTCGTCGCGCTCCTCCACGTCGAAGGCCATGCGGCCCGGGTTGACGCCGTGCGTCACGACGTGGCGAAGGCGGTCCGCGCTGTCAAGGAGCGTGACCTGCGCCGCGGTGCCGTTGAGGGCGACCTCCACGACGCGGTCCCCTTCGGTGGCCTGCACGAACGCGCGGTCGTGGGGCACGTGCGCGAGGGCCAGGGGCGCGAGGAGGACGAGCGCCAGCGCGAGGGGCGCGGGGCGCATCCTACTTCTTTCTCCAGCGCGGCCCGCCGGCGGCGTCCTCGATGACGTAGCCCAATTCCGCAAGGCGGTCGCGGATGCGGTCGCTCTGGGCGAAGTCCTTGCGCTTGCGCGCCTCCTGGCGAAGCTCCAGCAGGAGGTCGAGCAGGGGCGCCGCGTCGCCGGCCGCCGCGGGCGCCTCGTCGGGGAGCACGTCGAAGACCGCGGCCACCTGGTGGAACATCGCGAGGCCCTTCTCCAGCGTGGGGCCGTGGGCGTCGCCCGCGTACTTGTTGAGGTCGCTGGTCATGTCGAAGAGGGCCGCCAGCGCGACGGGCGTGTTGAGGTCGTCGTCCATGGCGGCCTCGAACGCCTTGACGCGCGACTCCAGCGCGCGCAGGAAGGCCGCGTCCTCGGGGCGCTCGTCCTTGCGCGTCTGCGCCTGGGCGTGCCGCGCGTTGGCGAGCATGTTGGTGAAGCGCTCGATGGTCTTGTCCGCCTGGCCCAGCGCGGCGAGGCTGTAGTCGATGGGGCTGCGGTAGTGCGTGCCCGCGAACCAGAGCCTCAACGCCTCGGGCTTCCACTCGGCGAGGGCCGCGTTGAGCGTCGTGAAGTTGCCCAGGCTCTTGCTCATCTTGACGCCCTCCACGGTGAGGAAGCCCACGTGGAGCCAGTACTTCACGAACGGCTTGCCGTTGGCGCTCTCGCTCTGCGCCAGCTCGTTCTCGTGGTGCGGGAAGATGAGGTCCCAGCCGCCGCCGTGGACGTCGATGGTCTCGCCCAGGAGCGCCTTCGCCATGACGCTGCACTCGATGTGCCAGCCGGGCCGGCCGCGCCCCCAGGGGGAATCCCACGAGACGCCCTCGCCGGGCTTCGTGGCCTTCCAGAGGGCGAAGTCCGCGGGGTGGCGCTTCCCCTCGGCCACGTCCTTGCGGACGCCCTGGAGAAGCTCGTCGCGGTTGAGGTGCGAGAGCTTGCCGTAGTCGGGATCGCTCTCGACGCTGAAGTAGACGCTCTGGCCGTGCTCGTCCTGGCCGACGTAGGCGTGCCCCTTCCTGATGAGCGTCTGCGTCATCTCGACGATGCCTGCGATGTGCTCGCTCACCTTGGGGTAGGCCTGCGGGGGCTTGATGCGCAGCTTGGCGAAGGCCTGCGTGGAGAGGTCGTGGATGCGCTGCGCGTACTTCAGCGGCTCCTCGCCCCGCTCGTGGGCGCGGGCCAGGATGCGGTCGTCCACGTCGGTGATGTTCTGGACGTGCTTCACGCGCAGGCCGCGGTGCTCCAGGTAGCGCTTCATCACGTCGTAGGCGACGTAGGCGCGGGCGTGGCCGATGTGCGCCTCCTCGTAGGGCGTGAGGCCGCACACGTACATCCGCACCTCGGGGGCGTGGAGCGGGACGAACGGCTCCTTCTTCCCGGTGAGGGTGTTCGTGACCTGGAGCATGTCCGCCGGGAGCCCGTGGCGCGGGCATCAAGATTTGGAGGGACCGGAACGCTCCACGGATTGCCCCACTCGAAAAATGTTGCATTAGGGAAACATTCATGGGCCAAGGCGCCTGACACCCCCTGCATGGCGACCCCCGAGGTGACGCTCCCGGCCAGCGGCCGCGAGGGCGCCAAGGCGTCGCTCTGGCTGCGCCTGCGCCGCGTGCTGCCCTTCCTGGGGCCCGCGTTCCTGGTGAGCGTCGGCTACATGGACCCGGGCAACTGGGCGACCAACATCGCCGCGGGCAGCTCGTTCGGCTACACCCTGCTCTGGGTGCTGCTGATGTCGAACCTCATGGCGCTCCTGCTCCAGGCGCTCTCCGCCAAGCTGGGCGTCGCCACGGGCATGACGCTGGCGCGCGCGATCCGCACCCACACCTCGCGCCCCATGAGCGTCTTCCTCTGGCTCACCGCCGAGGCCGCCGCCATGGCGACCGACCTCGCCGAGTTCCTGGGCGCCGCGCTGGGCATCTACATCCTGCTCAAGGTGCCCCTCTTCATCTCCGCGCTGATCACGGGCGTCCTCGTCTTCCTCATCCTGGGCCTGCACCGCTTCGGCCACCGCGCGGTGGAGCTCGTCATCATCGCACTGGTCGCGATCGTGGGGCTCGCCTACGTCTACGAGGTCTTCGTCTCCGCGCCCTCGTGGCCCGACGTGGGGCGCGGCGTCCTCGTGCCCGGCTTCGAGGGCGCGGGCGCCGTGCTGGTCGCCGTGGGCATGCTGGGCGCCACGGTCATGCCGCACAACGTCTTCCTGGGCTCGCACGTCGTCCAGGCGCGCCGCGCCGCCCACGACACGCCCGAGGGCAGGCGGCGCCTCTACAAGTTCGCCCTCTTCGACCTCGCCGTGGCGCTCAACATCGCGTGGCTCATCAACAGCGCCATGGTCATCATGAGCGCGGCCGCGTTCGGGGGGCACGGCGTCAGCGAGCTGCAGGACGCGCACGTGACGCTGGGCCTCCTCTTCGGCGGCGCCTCCGCCGTGGCCTTCGCCCTCGCGCTCATCTCCGCGGGCCTCTCCTCCAGCGTCACCGGCACCCTGGCTGGGCAGAGCATCATGGAGGGCTTCATCGGCTACCGCATGTGGCTCTGGGCCCGCCGCGCCATCACCATGGTGCCCGCGCTCGTCGCCATCTGGTTCGCGGGCGGCCAGGCGCTCATCATCCTCATCTGGAGCCAGGTCGTCCTCTCGCTCCAGCTCCCCTTCACCATCATCCCGCTCATCTGGCTCACGAGCCGCAGGAAGGTCATGGGCGAGTTCGCGAACAAGCCGTGGGTCACCGCGGTGGCGTGCCTCGTGGCCGCGGTCATCCTGGTGTTCAACGTCTACCTGCTCTACTCCCTCTGGGCCGGCTGACGCCGGCGATGGCTCCAAGCTCCCCTCCCGCCCTTCGCCCCGCATGCGCTCCCCTGGACGCGTTGCCCTGGGCCTCGCCGGGCTCCTCCTCTTCGAGCTGATCCTCGCCGCCTACCTCGCCAGCGTGGGCGCCACGACCTACGCCCTCGTGGGGGCCGGGCTCGTCGCCGCGCTGGGGCTTGCCCTCTGGCGCGCGTGGCGCGGCGAGCCGCTCCCCTCGTGGCTCCTCGGCGCCGTCGCCCTCCTCACCCTCGTCCGCGCCGTGCTCCAGTCCACCGGCGGGCTGACGCTCCTCCACGTCGCGGTCTACGCCGTGCCCTTGGGGTGGGCCCTCGCCGCCACGGGCCGCGCCCGCCTCGTGGCCTACGGCGTGCTCCTCGTCGCCCTGGCGCGGACGTGGTTCGTCGGCCAGTACCTCCTCGGGGGCGCCACCACCATCGCCCTCGCCAACGTCTTCGGCGCGGCGGGCGCGTGGCTCTGGTGGTCCTCCTTCCTCCGCGACGACTCGGCCGCGGCCGAAGCGCCCACGGAGGCCCGGCCCGGGTAGGTCAGGCGCGCGACAGGATCCAGTCCGCGGCCTCGGGCAGCGCGCGGCACACGTGGTCCGCCCGGGCGTTCGCGCCCTGGATCGCCGTGCGCAGCCGCGGGTCCACCAGCACCGTGCGGCACCCGGCGGCGCGCCCCGCCAGCACGTCCTTCGCGTTGTCGCCCACCATGTACGAGGCCGCCAGGTCCACGCCCAGGTCCCGCGCCGCCTGGAGCAGCATGGCGGGGCGGGGCTTCGCCGTCTCGGGCGTGAGCGCCGCGTACACGCCCTCGACCTTGGCGCCCGCGTCCTCCAGCGCGGCGACGACGCGGCGCATCACCTCGTCGTGGTCCGCCCGCGCGATGTAGCCCCGGCTCACCCACTCCTGGTTGGTCACGATGGCCAGCGCGAAGCCGGCCTTGGAGAGGCGAGCGGCGGCCTCGGGCGCCTCCGGGAGGAGGACGAGCTGCGAAGGCTTGCGCACCAGGGCGAGGCGCCTGCGGTTGAGGACCCCGTCCCGATCGAGGAAAACGGCACGGCGCCGTTTTCCGAGATTCGACGAACCCGCAGGTTCGTCGTGATCAAGGAAAACGGCGCGGCGCATGGGCCCTCAGAACTGGCGGCGGATGGTGGGCTCGCGCGGGCGCACCACGGCGCGCAGGCCGCGCTGCCGCAGGTAGTAGCCATACGCGAGGCCCACCGCGAGGCCGGTGAGGTGCGCGAAGCCGCCCACGCTGCTGTCCGACCCGACGTGGAAGACGACGTCGATGAGGACGTAGAGGATGGTGAGCGCCCAGAGCGGCGTGGGGATGACGAAGAAGAAGAGGACCGTGAGCGTGGGCGCGAGGACGACCAGCGTGCCCGTGATGCCCATGAGCGCGCCGCTGGCCCCCAGCGCGCCGCAGCCGTAGGGGCCGCCGCACGAGTACAACGCGTTGGAGATGAGGGCCTGCGCGATGCCGGCGACGACCCCCGACGCGAGGAAGATGAACGTGAACCGGCGCGTGCCCAGGAGGCGCTCGACGGAGCCTCCGAAGAAGAACAGCGCGAGGCCGTTGAAGATGATGTGGTTGGGGTCGACGGGCGAGTGCGCGAAGATGCTCGTCACCACGGTCCACGGGTGGGAGAGCCAGGTGCGGTCGATGACGAACGTCGTCTGGAACGCGTCATAGCCCGCGGTGAAGCGGACCACGAACTCCAGGATGAACGTCACGACGATGATGCCCAGGAAGACGTAGGTCATCTTCCCGTCCACCTTGCTCCAGAAGGCGTCAAGGCTCGCGCGGGCCCGCGCGGGGCGCGGCGTCTGGACGCTGCGCACCAGGGGATCGCTCTGGAACACGCGGCCCTGCTCGCGCGCCTTCTCGCGGTAGGCCCCGAGGCCCGCGCACGAGTGGTTCTCGGGGAGCCGGTGCGCCGCGCAGTAGCGGCCCTTGCAGAACTTGCACACGTACGGCATGTACTCCTCCACGCCGCACTGGTCGCACCGGCCGTTGGCCATTGGCCTGAGCGAGTTCCCGTTCGCCCATCAACGTTTCGGGTCCGTTGAAGCGGCGAGGCTCCCTCTGCCGGGCGTGGCCCGCGCGCTCCCCACGTCGTTCTTCGCCCGGGACGCGGACCTCGTGGCCCGCGACCTCCTCGGCCGAGTCCTCGTCCACGAGACGGCGCACGGCCGGCTGGCGGGACGCGTCGTCGAGACGGAGGCCTACTTCGGCCCCCCCGGGCGCAACCCGCAGCTCGCGCAGCGCGCCGACATGCCCGCGCGGCTGCGCGCGCGCCTGCTGCGCGAGGGCGATCCGGCCGCGCACTCCTTCGTGGGCGTGACCGAGCGCAACCGCGTGATGTACGGGCCGCCGGCGCGCGCCTACGTGTATCTCATCTACGGCGTGCACGAGTGCCTGAACGTCACGACGGGGCCCTCCGACGAGCCGCAGGCGGTCCTCCTGCGCGCGCTGGAGCCCACGGAGGGCGTCCCCGAGATGGCGCGCCGCCGCGGGCGCTCCTCGCTGCGCGACCTGTGCAGCGGGCCCGGGAAGCTCTGCAAGGCGCTTGGCGTCACGCGCGCGCAATATGGCCACGACATGACGGAGCCGCCCCTGTGGTTCGAGGCGGGCGAGCCCGCGGCGCGCGTCGAGGCCACGCCGCGCGTGGGCGTCGTGGGGGCCGAGGACCTCCCCCTCCGCTTCGTGGAGAAGGGCAGCCCCTTCGCTTCGAGGCGCGCTCCACAACGATGAGACGCGCCCCGGCGGATGGGCCAGCGTGCGCGCGATCGCGCTCCTTCTGCTGCTGCTCCTGCCCGCCGCCCAGGCCGCCGAGGTCCGCCTCGTCTCGGGCGCCTACCAGCCCGGCGTCGTCCACGCCCGGGTGGGCGAGACGGTGACGTTCGCCAACGGCGACGACATGCCGCACACCGTGACCAGCGCGTGGGACGACGGCAAGTCCTTCTCGCGCGTGCTCCAGCCGGGCCAGTCGGTCGCGGTGGTGTTCCAGCAGCCGGGGGTCTACGTCGTGCGCTGCGTGCCGCACTCGACGAAGAGCGGCGAGGGCTACCAGGGCATGGTGGCCACGGTGGAGGTCGCGCCCGCGGCGTCGTTCCCCTGGAGCGCGGGCTGGCTCGCCCTCCTCTACGCGGGGCTCGCCCTCAGCCTGGGCGTCGTCGTCGCGTGGCGAGGGCGACGACGGCGGCCGCGGCCAGGAGCCACGCCGCCGGAGGCGCCGGCGTCCGAGCGTTGACCTCGGCGCCCGCTCCGGGCTGCACCGACGGGTCCGGCGCGCGCGACACGATGATGGGCGTGCCCGCCGTGGGGGTCGCCCCCGTCGGGCCCGTGGGCCCGGGAGCCTCCTCCGAGGGGGCGCCGCCGGCTCCGCCGATGCGGAACGCGGTCACGCCGCCCTTGCCGCTCCAGAGGTCGGGGCCCACGTCGGGCACGAGGAACGTGTCGCCCGACACGCTGATGCCCCCTTCCACCGCGCCGCCCGCGCTGAGGTTCGCCAGCACCGCGCCGGACGCGGCGTCCAGGAGGAAGACGCGCCCCTGGCTCGTGCCCTGGAGCACCACGCCATGGGTCGCGGTCGCGGGCCCGAACATGCGGTCGCCGTACTGCTGCGGGAAGGGGCCCAATTCGCGGCTCCAGAGCGTGCGCCCCGTCGCGGCGTCGAAGGCGTGGACCATGCTGCGCGCCGTGGTGGGCGCGTAGATCGCGCCGCCCGAGACGGCCGCGGTGCCCAGGAAGCCCTCGACCTGCGCGGGCGTGGCGCCCGGCTCGCGGAAGTCCGCGCTGGCGCTCCAGACGAGGGCGCCCGTCGCGCGGTCCAGCGCGTAGTAGACGCCCCCCTTGTCGCCCTCGCCCACGAGCTTGCGGCCGTTGGCCTCGAAGAGGTTGGGCGAGGCGCCCAGGTCGCGGTCGGGGCCCGGCGAGCCGCGGCCGTTGAACGTGTCGTTGGGCGTCGCCTGGCGGCTCCACGCGATGGAGCCGTCGTCCATGCGCAGCGCGATCATCGCGTCGCTCAAGCTCCCCGCGGGCGCCGCGTAGGCGTTGCCCGTGCCCACGAAGAGGAGGCCGAGGTCCGGATCGAGGGCGGGCGTGCTCCACACGGAGACGCCCACGCCCCCGTCGGCCGCGGTGTAGGTGCGCCACACCAGCGAGCCGTCCGTCTCGTCGAAGCACGCCACGCTGCCGCGGAAGTCCTGCTCGCCCTGCCACTCCAGGAGCGTCTGCTCGGAGGCGACGCCCACGTAGACGCGCCCCTGGTAGGGCACGGGCGAGCCGTAGAGGTGCGTGCCGTCCACGGGGTCCGCGCGCACGCGCCACAGCTCGCGCCCCGTCGCGCGGTCCAGCGCGGCGAGGTTGCCCTTGGCGTCGCCCACGAGGAGCGTCGCGCCGTCCACCGCGACGGAGGAGTCAATGGGCGCGCCGTGGTCGACGCTCCAGACCTCGCGGCCGTCCGCCAGGGAGACCGCGTGGACCTTGCCGCCGCCGTCGCCGAAGTACGCGGTGCCGTTGGCGATGGCGGGCGTGCCGGTCACGGCGCCCGCGGCGCGATAGCTCCACGCCCGCGTCGCGTTGGGCGCGCTCTGGGGCGTGAGCGCGCTCTCCGGCGCGCGGAGGTTCGCGAGGCCGCCGTTGGCCGAGGGCCACGCCGGGCCGGCGGGGACGGCCGAGAACGCGAGGGAGTCGAGCCAGAGGCTCCGCTTCGCGCCGGGCTCGTCGTTGTAGTAGCACGTCTCGAAGACGTGCGGGCCCGCCAGGGCGCTGACCGTGACCGGGTGCTGGACCCACGAGTCGTTGACCTCGAAGGTCGTCACCGTGGCGCCGTCCTCGCGCACGACGACCAGCGTGCCCTCCCCGTTCACGGGCGAGCCCTTCACGAGGGGCGTGATGGTGGCCGCGAGGTCGCCCGTGGCCTGCCACATCTCCACGAAGCAGCCCACACCCCACTCCCACCACGCCTGCCCGCTGGGCGCCGTGGGGTCGTCCTCCATCTGGCCCGCGCGCGCGGCGTGCACCTGCGACGCGGGCACGGTGAAGCCGCTCCCGGGCGCGAGGAAGGGCACGGCCTGGAGCGTGGGCGTCTCGATGACGAGGCGGTCGAGCACGATCTCGCGCTCCGCCGCGGGCCCCTTGCCCAGGTCGCCGCTGTTGTCGTAGTTCTCCAGGCGCACCGAGTGGCGGCCCGGAAAGAGCGCGACCGTCTGCACGTAGGGGCCCCAGCCGCCGCGCACGTCCCACTCGCCGCGCTGCTCGCCGTCCACGTAGAGGTGCAGGTGCGGGTTGATGGTGCCCTCCGGGTGCGAGCCCGTCGCGTAGATGCGGAACCACACGATGCCGGGCGCGTCGGTGGAGATCGCGTCCTGGATGGAGCCGTAGGTGTCCAGCTCCCACCCCTCGCCGCCCGACGCCGTGCCGTTGAGGGCGAGGAAGCCCGAGCCGCGGTCGGCGAAGTCCTCGGCCTCGATGGCCTCCAGGTCCGGCTGGTGCGGCACGGTGGAGCCCCCCAGCGAGGTGGCGGGCCGCCCGGAGGCGTGCGTGCCTGCGGCGATGGGGCAGGCGAGCGCGAGCGCGAACGCCAAGGCAAGCTGACGGTTCATCCGGAGCCTGCGTCCTCGGCGGGTGGATCGGCCTTCTGCGACGAACCCCGGCAGGATGAAGCGGGCCTCCGGCGCTCGCCCCGCCGTGAACCCCGAGTTCCTCAGCGGCGAGGCAAGCGCCTCCCCCGCCGTCGAGCCGATGCTGGCCGGCGCGCGCCGCCTGGCGGAGGCCGGCCACGGCGCGGGCCTCCTCTCCGCGCGCAACGGCCTGCGCACGACGACGCACGCCAACGTGCCCTTCGGCTCCCTCGCCGCAGGCGACTTCGTGGAGGTCGCCGACTACGACCCGCACCTGGACCGCCTCCTGGTCATCGGCAAGCGCGAGCCGCACTCCTTCGCGGGGATGCACGCGCTCATGCTCCGCGCCAAGCGCGAGGTGGGCGCCATCGCCATGGCGGAGGGCAAGCCCAGGGAGGGGATCCGCGCGGTGAGCCGCGGCCGCACGATGCTGGAGAGCGCGCTCGCGGCGCTGGAGGGGCTGCGCGGCCGCGACGCCGTGGCCATGGCGCCCTACGTCCTCGCCGTGGGCCGCACCCCCGAGGAGGCGCTGGCCCGCCTGGAGGCGAGCCTCGCGTGACCAGCGTCGCGGGCTTCCAGCGCCACGTCGCGGACCTCTACCTGGCGAAGGACCGCCGCCGCGGGACCACCGGGACCATGCTCTGGATGGTGGAGGAGGTGGGCGAGCTGGCCGAGGCTGTGAGGCGCGGCGAGCGCGCGGGGCTGGAGGAGGAGATGGCGGACGTGCTGGCGTGGCTCGCCTCGCTGGCGAACCTTCTTGACGTCGACCTGGAGAAGGCGATCGCCGCGAAGTACCCCGCCCAGTGCCGCCGCTGCGGGAAGAAACCGTGCGCGTGCCCAGAGCCGGCGGCGGAGCCGCTCTGACCTACGCGCGCACCACGCGGAACGCGTTTCCGCTGGGGTCGCGCGCGAGAGAGTCCTCCGCGTCAAGGCCCAGCCGCTCGCGAAGCTCCTCCGCGGCCGCCTTGTCGGGGACCTCCAGCGTGTAGCTGCGCAGGCCCAGCGTGCCCTTGGGGGCCGCGGGCGCGCCGATGCCCTCCCACGCGTTGACGGCAAGATGGTGGTGATAGCCCCCGGCGCTGAGGAAGGAGGCCATGGGGATCGCGGCCGTGATATCGAAGCCCACCGCGTCGCGGTAGAACTCCTGGGCCTCCTCGACGTCGCCCACGTTGAGGTGGACGTGGCCCACGGTGGAGCCCTCGGGCATCCGGCTCCAGCGCGAGCCGCCCGCCGCGGCGACGACGGACTCGACGTCCATGGGGAGGGTGGCCATGTGGAGGCGCGCGTTCTCCCAGCGCCACTGCTCGCGCGGGCGGTCGGCGTACACCTCGATGCCGTGCCCGTCGGGGTCGCCCAGGTAGATGGCCTCGCTCACGAGGTGGTCCGAGGCGCCCTGGACCGGCGTCCGCTGCTCGGCGATGCGTCGGACGAAGCGCCCCAGGTCCGCGCGCGTCGGGAGGAGGTACGCGACGTGGTAGAGGCCGCTCACGTGGCGCGGGCGCGGCTTGGCATCGCGCTCCTCCACGAGGCGCACCAGGGGGCGCTCCCCGCCCAGGCGCGCCTCGTTGCCCCCCTGCGCGAGGAGCCGGAAGCCCAGCGCCCCCTCGTAGTAGCGGATGGAGCGCTCCAGGTCGTGGACGGCGAGGGTGACCTCGCCCATGCGGGCGTCGGCGGGGAGCTTCGTCATGCGATATCACTTGCTTTGGGCGAGCTGGAGGTGCAGCTCGATCTTGACCTTCTCGCTCACGAGGACGCCGCCCGTCTCCAGGGCCTGGTTCCAGGTGAGGCCCCACTTGGTGCGGTCGATCTGCGTCGTCGCGACGAGGCCCACCTTGTGGTTGCCCCAGGGGTCCTTGCCTTCGCCGAGCTTCTCGACCTTGAGCGTCACGGGGTGCGTCTCGCCGCGGATGGTGAGGTCGCCATGCAGCGTGAACTCGTCGGCGCCCTCGGGCTCCACTAGGGTGCTCCGGAAGGTCCACTCGGGGAAGCGCGCCACGTCGAAGAAGTCGGGGCTGCGCAGGTGGTCGTCGCGCTGCCCCATGCCGGTGTGGATGGTCGCGGGGTCCAGCACGGCCTCGACGCGCGTGGCGCGCGCGTCGCGCGGGTCGAAGACGACGCGGGCGGACCTGATGCCCACCGTGCCCTTGACGGTGGCGAACATCATGTGGCGGACGGCGAACTCGGCGCGGGAGTGGGCGAGGTCGAGGTCGTAGGTGGCGGGCTGCTGGACGAGGGCCTGGTTCGAGGACATGGTTGTCTCCAGACACCACTATGCTTTCCGAAGCGATATACTCTCAAGTTCGGAGCATCCCAGCAGATTCCAGGGCCCGAAGCTGCTTCAAGGGTGAGGAGCTTCAAAAGAAAGAGTCTTAAGGCTCCAAAACCTATAGTGGCTCATGCCCCGCCCCAAGGCCCAGCGCCCGGAGCCCGAAGCGCCGTGCAGCGCCGCCCCCGGCGGCTGCGAGATCGGCGAGCTGTTCCGCGTGCTCGGGAAGACGCACATGCTGGACATCCTCCACCTCTTCCTCCACGAGGAGGGCCCCAAGCGCTTCGTCGAGGTGCAGCACCGCCTCGCGCTCTCGCCCAACACGCTCACCGAGCGCCTCAAGGAGCTTCAGGCCGTGGGCCTGCTCTCGCGCACGGCCTACAACGAGATCCCGCCGCGCGTGGACTACGAGGCCACGCCCAAGGCCATGGACCTGCACCCCGTCTTCGACGCGCTCCAGCAGTGGGCCGCGCGCAACACGCTCACCGTGGAGAGCCCACCCGCGGCGGCCGAAGCCGCTTGAGGCAGCACGATGCCCCGCGCCACGGAGGGCATGGCCATCGCCGGAGGGCTCCAGATCATCCTGGCGCTCCTCGCCCTCGCGGCGGCGGCGTATGCTTACGTCGACAGCCTGGGCCCTTGCTCCGGGTGGTTCTGCCTGCACGAGGAGGAGCGCGTCTTCTCCCGGGTCGCCCTCGGCGCGGCCCTTGGCGCGGCGATCCTGGGCGGGCTCCTGCTCTCGGGCCGCGCGCGCTCCTGGGGCGTCGCGGTGAGCGCGGTCCTGGCCGCCCTGCTGGCGCTCTTGGGGGTCGCGGTGGGCCTGGGGATGGGCTCGCCGTTCATGCTCTTCGCGTTCTTGGGGGCGGCGGCCGTCTTCGGCCTGACGGCGCATCTGCTCCTCAAGGAGCGGCGCCAAGGCCTCAGTTGAGCCCGAACCCGCCCAGGTCCAGGAGCTTCACCAATTCGCGGGCGCGGTTGCGGATCGTGACCTCGGTCACGCCCGAGACCTCGCTCACGCGCTTCTGCGTGCGCGGATGCCCCTGGTCGTGGGAGGCGACGTAGATGGCGCTCGCCGCGAGGCCCGTGGGGCTGCGGCCGCTGGTGATGCCCTTGGCGTCCGCGTCGGCGAGCATCTTGCGCGCCGCGCCTTCGACCACCGGGGGCAGGTCGAGGTCGCTGGCGAGCCGCGCGAGGAAGTCCGTCGCGTGGGGCGCGGTGGGCTTCAGGCGCAGCTTGTTCACCAGCACGCGGTGGCAGCGCAGGAGCGTGCGCCGGTCGACGCCGCTGGCCTCGGCCATCTCGTCGGGGTTGCGCGGGTAGCCGGAGAGGCGGCTCGCGCCGTAGAGCGCGGCGGCGGCCATGGCGTCGATGCTGCGGCCGCGGATGAGGTCCGCCTCCGTCGCCTTGCGGTAGAGGCGGATGCCCTGCTCGGCGATGGGCTTGGGGATGCTCAGGCGGTCGGCGACGCCCTGGATGTACGTGATGGCCTTGGCGATGTTGCGGTCCGCGCCCGTGCGGAACGTGGAGCGCGTGTGGAGGCGCCGCATGCGGGCAAGCTCGTAGTGGCGCTTCGCGGGGATGCGCCGGCCGTGGGCGTCGCGGCTGGAGCGGTTGAACGGCGTGGAGAGGCCGTAGTCGTGGAGCGTCTCGGTGCGGGGCGCGCCCACGCGGACGCCCGACTTGTCGCCGTCGAAGGCGCGCCAGTCGGGGCCGTAGTCGATCTCGGCCTCGCTGGCGATGAGGCCGCACTTGGGGCACACCGTCTCGGCGTGCTGGCTGTCGCGGACAAGGACGGTGCCGCACTCCGCGCAGCGGTCCTCGCGCGTCTCATTGAGCTTCTTCATGGGCGTCATAATCGGTCGAAGAGGGGGCGCTCGCTGGGGTCTCTCGACTCCCCAAACGCCATTGGCGTCTCCACTTGTGTTGCGTTTCTATATAAAGACGCGGTTACTGACGACGACTACGGACCCGCAGGGGCGCAGGCCGCGAAGGGGCAATTCCCAGGCGAGACACCCCTTGTCATGGCCTCGTAGCGGGGGCTCGCCTCTTGCTCTCTCCGGAAGGAGTAGGAAACCCCATCCGAGGGCCCGCGACGCGAGGGGGCAAGGGGGCGGCGCGCGCCCCCGACGCGGGCCTGGCGGCATCGGCCCGCGCATCGCGGCAAGGCGCTTCGCGGGTCCAACAATCTTTATGGCTCTCGTCCGGGAGTGGCCGCCCATGCGCCTGCCCGTCCCGCTCCTTGTCGTCCTGGTCCTCGGCATCGCCGGGTGCGTCACGCCCACCGCGACGCCTCCGTCGGGCGGAACCACCGCAGCGTCGCTGAACGGCTGGTCCATCGACTGCGCGACCGGCGCCGCGTCGCACGCGAAGAACGCCTCTTGGGCGCAGACCTGCGAGGCGCGCGGCAGCACCACGCCCGGCCAGAAGCAGGAGACGTGGATCGCGATCAACCCGAAGGACCCCAACAACGTGGTCGTCGGCGCCAAGGACCTCAACCCCGAGAGCAGCGCGCAGTGCGTCTGGAACGGCCTCGCGGTCACGCACGACGGCGGCAAGACCTGGAAGGACGTCGTCATCGGCGGCAAGTACGCCGACCGCGACCCCACGAGCCCCTACTACGGCTACGCCTGCAACACCGACCCCGACTTCCAGTTCACCTCGGATGGCGCGCTGCACTACGGCGTCGAGATGTACGGCTTCGGCTCCAAGGACGCCAACGGCCTCCTGGGCGGCACGCCCGCGGCGGGCCTCGCGGACGGCTTCAAGATCCTCCTCGCCACGAGCCACGACGGCGGCGACACGTGGCCCGACGTGATCACCTACCAGCCTGACATCCTCGTCACCACCGACTACAGCCGCATGACCATCGACCCCGTCTCCCAGGCCATCATCGAGGCCATCGGCAGCGACGGCGGCGGCCGCTGCCACGTCCTGGTCTCCAAGGACGGCGGCAAGACCGCGCAGCCCGTCGTCGAGGTGCAGACGCCCGATGGCGCGCCGTGCAACTCCGGCGCCGGCACCGCCATCGCGGTCTCCCCCAAGGGCGTCGTCACCCTCATCGGCGGCCAGGTGGGCTCGCAGGGTGACCCCGTGGGCGCCACGGGCGGCGGCGGCACGGACGCGCAGCCCATCGTCGTGCGCTCCACCGACGACGGCATGACGTGGCTCGACGAGAACCCCGGCTTCAAGTTCAAGCCCATCGCGCCCTTCAAGGAGAGCAAGTACCGCGTGGGCAGCGTCGTCGAGCTGGCCTACGACCTCACCTCGGGCCCGAACAAGGGCACGCTCTACGCATCCTACGCCGCGGCGGACCGCGACGAGGCCGACATCTTCGTGCGCTCCAGCAAGGACGACGGCAAGACGTGGAGCGACCCCGTGCTCGTCAACGACGACGGCCCCGGCCCCCACCAGTGGATGAGCAACGTCGCGGTCGCGGGCGACGGCAGCGTCCACGTCTTCTTCTTCGACAAGCGCTACGACCCCAACCACGTGCTCATCGACCTCGTGCACGCGGTGAGCTTCGACGGCGGCAAGACCTGGGCCAACGAGCGCGTCAGCAGCGTGAGCTTCGATGGCAACCTCGGCAAGCACCAGGAGGGCTTCCCCTTCATCGGCGACTACATCGGCGTCGCCTGCCTGAAGGACGACTGCTGGGCCGGCTTCCCCGACGCGAGCAACGGCGAGACGACCGTCATCGCGGCCGCGCACGTCCACCGCACCAACAGCACGGCGTGAGAGCATGCGCGCCGCGGCCGCCCTCGCCCTCGCGCTGCTCGCGGCGGGCTGCCTCTCGTCGGGCCCCAGCGCCCCCGCCAGCGTCGGCGCGGGCGCGCCAGGCCCCGGCGGCTGGACGCTGGACTGCGCGCAGGGCGCCTACTCGCGCGCCATCAACGCCTCGTGGGACCAGGCGTGCGAGGCGCGCGCCAGCCACAACCCGGGCCCCAAGGAGGAGACCTGGATCGCCATCAACCCCACCGACCCCGACAACGTCGTCGTGGGCGCCAAGGACCTCGACCCCTCCTCCAGCGACCACTGCGTCTGGAACGGCGTCTTCGTGACGCACGATGGCGGCAAGACGTGGAAGGACGTCGTCATCGGCGGGAAGTTCGCGGACCGCAAGCCCGACAGCCCGTTCTACGGCTACGCGTGCAACACGGACCCCGACTTCCAGTTCACCAAGGACGGCGCGCTGCACTACGGCGTCGAGATGTACCAGCCTGAAGGCATCGCGCTCCCCGACGGCCCGGTCATCCCCGCCCCGGCGCCCGGCGCCGCGACGCAGGGCTTCAAGATCCTCCTCGCGACGAGCCACGACGGCGGCGACACCTGGCCCGACGTCATCACGTTCCAGCCCGACCTCGGCTTCACCAGCGACTACAGCCGCATGGTGGTGAGCCCCACGACGGGAACGATCCTGGAGGCCATCGGCAGCGACGGCGGCGCGGGCTGCCACGTGCTGCGCTCCACGGACGGCGGCAAGAGCGCCGACTTCCGCCCCGTCGCCACCAAGGACGGCGTGCCGTGCGGCTCCAGCGGCGACACCGCCATCGCCGTCTCCCCCAACGGCGTCGTCGTGATCGTCGGCGGCATCGGCACCGCGGCCGCCACCGGCAACGTGCGCGTCGTCGCGCGCTCCACCGACGATGGCGCGACGTGGACGGACTCCAACGCGGGCTTCGCCTACAGGGACATCCCCGCATTCAAGGAGAGCCAGTACCGCGTGGGCAGCAACTTCGAGTTGGCCTATGACCTCACCGACGGGCCGCACAAGGGCACGCTCTACGTCGCGTATGCCTCCGCGGACCGCGACGAGGCCGACGTCTACGTGCGCTCCTCCACGGACGACGGCAGGACCTGGAGCCCGCCCGTGCTGGTCAACGACGACGCCAGCGGCCCGCACCAGTGGATGCCCAACGTCGCGGTCGCGGGCGACGGCAGCGTCCACGTCTTCTACATGGACAAGCGCCACGACCCCAACCACAAGCTCATCGACATGACGCACGCCGTGAGCCTCGACGGGGGCAAGACGTGGACCAACGAGCGCGTCTCCACCGTGCCCTACGACGGCGACCTGGGCCGCCACCAGGACGGCTACGCCTTCATCGGCGACTACCTGGGCGTCGCGTGCTCCAAGGCCGACTGCTGGGCGGGCTTCCCCGACGCGAGCGACGGCGCGACGACGGTGGTCGCGGCGGCGCACGTCCACAAGGCCTGATGCGCATGAGGATCGCGCCGCTCCTCGTCCTCGCCCTCCTGGCCGCCGGATGCGCGGGCCCCGCCGCGCAGCGGGCCCAGGACGGCGCCTCGGCCCCCGGCGCGTGGACGCTGGACTGTACCCTAGGCGCGCACGGCGTCAACGCCTCGGGCTGGGCGCAGCGCTGCCTCGCCAAGGTGAGCGATTCGCCGCGCACCAAGGCCGAGACGTGGATCGCCGTGAGCCCCAAGGACCCGGCCATCATCGTCGCGGGCGTCAAGGACATGGACCCCGCCAAGAGCAACGCGTGCGTCTGGGTGAGCTACTACGCGACCACCGACGGCGGCGCGACGTGGCGTGATATCACCCCCGACGGCAAGTACGCCGACCGCAAGCCCACCGACGACGCGTTCGGCTGGGCGTGCAACACGGACCCCATGATGGCCTTCACGTCCGACGGCATGCTCCACGTCATCGTCGAGAAGTACGCGCTGGGCAAGAGCGTCAACACGCTCCTCTCCGCGGGGACGCGCTTCGACCTCTACACCTCCCCCGACGCGGGGAGGACGTGGCCCGTCCGCGCGCTCCTCGTGGCCGGCGACGGGCTCGCCTTCGGGCCGGACTACACGCGCATGGTCGCGAGCCCCAAGACCGGCACCCTCGTCACCTCGTTCATCGACTTCACCGGCGGCGAGCGCTGCTACGTCGTCGCGGCGCGCGACGGCGGCAAGACCGTGGACAAGCCCATCGCGATCCCCACCCCGGGCTCCATCGGCTGCCAGGTGGCCGCCGTCAGCGACGAGGGCGTCTTCACCGTGGGCGGCATCTACGGCGCGGCGCCCGCCACGCCCGGCACGACCTATTTTGCCATCAGCACCGACGACGCCCAGAGCTTCTCCGCGCCCCTGGCCGGCTTCGCGTTCTCGCCTGCCCAGTCCACCTTCCCGGGCCACCAGGCGTACACGGGCACCGGCCTGGAGCTTCGCGCCGCCCTCGCGGGGCCGCACAAGGGCGCGCTCTACGCGACCTCCAACGAGATGCAGGAGGGCCAGCTCGTCGCGAAGCTCCGCAAGAGCCTGGACCACGGCAAGACGTGGAGCGCCCCCCTCCGCATCGGCGACGCGACCGGCGTCGGCCTCGTGGACCTCGCCGTCGCCGACGACGGCTCGCTCCACGCCTTCTACCTCCGCGAAGGGCCCGACAAGCTCGTCTTCGTCGAGCACGCCTGGAGCCTCGACGACGGCCTCACCTGGCGCGCGGAGCGCGTCTCCGACAAGGCCTACGACCCCGACACGGGGCGCCACCAGGACGGGGGCGTCTGGTTCGGCGACTACGTGGGCGTCACCTCCGAGGGGCGCGACGTGTGGGCCGCGTTCCCCGATTCGAGCCTCGGGGGCGAGCCCGTGCTGGCGGTGGCGCACGCGCACCGTGCGTAAGCCGCGGAACCGAGGCGCCAGACGGAAGACCATCTGCCAGTTCGCTTATACGAAAGGCGCGTTGCTAACGCCACTCGATGGCTATCCGGACCGCGCTTGTGCCTTGCCTTTTGGCGCCATTCCTCCTGTTTTCGGCTGCAGGAGACGCGGCTCACGGGCCCACCCTGGAGATCGAGGGACCGACCCACGCCCCGCTGCTGGTCAACTTCACGAATAACTCATCCTCCAACGTCCAGTTCGGAGGCGATTTCAGCCTCGTGGTCCGGAACGCGGATCTCCGTGGAGACCCAAGTCTCCGCGTCTTCGCGGGAACCCTCGATTCGAATGGGGCCTACATCGACGCGACGGTGCTGAACGTATCCGACTCGGTTCAAGAGTGGATGATCCAGCGGGTGTGGAAGATCAACTTCGACGCGCCCAGCCAGCCCTTCACGCAAGTGCTGTTCGGCGCGGGCGTCGGGAAGGAGCCCACCGTCCAGGCCGTCGCCACGGGATTCGTCTACGTCGACCCAAGCCACTCGGGCGATGCGCCCAGCTACGGGTTCCGCTTGAGCACGGGTCCGCTCCCCGACGAGCCAAAAGCCGCACCCGCCGATCCGCCAAGCGGATCGGACCCCCGCGGCCCCGCCGTCTTGGAGGTCGTTGCCCTGACGGGCGTCGTCGCGATCAGCCTCGCGGTTTTCGGGTGGCCGCGACGCAATCGCGGCCTCGTCCTCTTGGGCACCATTCCCTTCCAACGGCGGGAGCAAGCGAAGAAAGAAATGCTGATGAACGACAACCGGCGGCGGCTCTACGAGGCCATCCACGAGGCGCCTCGCGCCAGGATGGCCGAGCTCATGGCGCGCACAGAACTCGCTGAAGGCGTCCTTCGCCACCATCTTCTCGTGCTCCGCCGCGCAGGGTTTGTCCTGAGGGTGACCGAGGATGGCGTCCATCATTACGTGCTTCCCGAGGACCAGCATCTGGTGCCAAGCAATCCGCCCAAGAAGCCCGGGATTCGGGAGATCATCCGGAGCATCGTCGAGCGCGAAGGCGCGCCTTCGGCCAAGGAGATCGCTCGTCGATGCGGCCGCTCGCCCCGGGCCGTTCGCGATCATCTCCACAAGCTGGAGGACGATCGCGTCGTCGAGGGCACCTACGTCTCGCGGGAGAAGCAGTGGCGATGGAGCCTTAGAGAATAGCCCCGTGCTTCTTCCCCGGCAGCGTCTCGTCCTTCCCCTCGAAGAACGCGAGCCGGCGCGCAAGCTCCTCGCGAAGCTGCGAGGGGGGCACGACGTGGTCCACGACCTGGTCGTCAGCCATGACGTGCACGTCGATGTCCTTGCGGTAGTCGGCGCGCAGCTTCTCCACGAAGGCCTTGCGCTCGGGGCCGTCGGGGATGGCGAGGATCTTGTTCTGGTAGACCGCGTTGATGGCGGCCTCGGGGCCCATGATGGCGATCTCGGCCCCGGGCAGCGCGAGGGTGCTCTCGGGCTCGAAGGCGGGGCCGCACATGGCGTAGATGCCCGCGCCGTAGGCCTTGCGCACGACGACGCAGAACTTGGGCACCGTCGCCATGCTGGTCGCGTAGATGAACTTCCGGCCGCGCATGAGCACGGCCTTGCGCTCCATGTCGGGGCCCACCATGAAGCCGGGCGTGTCGCTGAGGTAGACGAGGGGGATGTTGAACGAGTCGCAGCGCCAGATGAAGTGCGCCGCCTTGTCGCTGCTCTCGGGGAAGATGGCGCCCGCCTTGTGGGCCGAGTTGTTGGCGACGATGCCCACGACGCGGCCGTCGATGCGCGCGAGGCCGGTGATCAGCTCCGGCGCGTAGTCGGGCTTCAGCTCGAACCAGGAGCCCTCGTCGATGATGCCCTCGATCACGCCGTGCATGTCGAAGGCCTTGTTGGGGTCCTCGGGGATGAGGCCCATGAGCGTGGCGGGGTCGCGCGCGGGGGGCGCGGGCTGGTAGCGCGGCGGCTGGTGATAGCAGCTCTGGGGCAGGTACGTCATGAGGCGCTTCACCATGAGGGCGGCCTCCTCCTCGTCCTGCACGACGACGTCGCAGCTTCCCGACTCGCGGGCGTGCATGTCGGGGCCGCCCAGGTCCTGCATGCTGATCTTCTCGCCCGTCACCATCTCCACCATGCGGGGGGACGCGATGACCATGGCGCTGCCCGTGTCGCGGACCATGAAGACGAAGTCGCAGAAGACGGGCGTGTACGCGGCGCCCGCGACGCAGGGCCCGTACATGACGCAGACCTGCGGCACGACGCCGCTCATGATGCTGTGGTTGTAGAAGTAGCGGCCGATGCCGTGGCGGTTGGCGAAGAAGCCCGCCTGGTCCGTGATGCGGCCGCCGCTGCTGTCGATGAGGTAGAGGATGGGGGTCCGCGTTTTGAGCGCGCGCTCCTGGGCTCGCAGGAACTTCTCGACGCCCTTCTCCGCCATGCTGCCGGCCTTCACGGTGTAGTCGTTGGCGATGACGAACACCTTGCGGCCCTCCAGGTCGCCGGCTCCCGTGACCATGCCGTCCGCCGCCAGCTCGTCCACCTTGTGCCAGTTGGCCAGGAGGCCGTCCTCGAACGCGAGCCCCTCGGGGAAGTAGAGCTTGAGCCGGTCGCGGACGAAGAGCTTGCTCTCGGTCGCGAGCTTCTCGCGGTACTTCTCGGGGCCGCCCTTCTGGGCCTTCGCCGTGTCGTCGAGGATGCGCTGCTCGCGGGGGTCCGCTGGCATGGCCTTCGCTCGGGGACCCGAGAGGGGGGTCAAAAGCGTATCTGCCACGGGGGCGCCGGTCAGCGCGCCTTCGCGGCCGCTTCCAGCGCCATCACGTGCATGGCGACGCTCCAGCCCAGCGGCGTGTTGGGCCCCGGCTCGTCGGAGCCCGCGTAGTAGAGCTCGGGAAGGTTGCCCGGCTCGCGCAGCACGCGCTTCGTCCAGCGCAGGTAGTGGTCCGCCTTCGCCTCGTGCCCCATGTCGCGGTGGACGAGCGAGAGCCACGGCAGGCCGAAGCACCACTCCGCCTCGGTGCCGTGGTAGAACTCCCACGGCTTGTCGCGGCCGTGGTCGTCCGCCAGCGTGCTGTAGTAGCTGTCCCCCTGATAGCGCAGGACACCGCGGGCGCGCAGGAGCCGCTTCTCCACGTTGCGCACGATGCGCTCGCGCTGCTCGGGCGTCGCCACGCGGTAGGGCCAGCAGAGGGACAGGAGCGAGAGGTCCACGGGCTTCGTCGCGCTCTCGCGGGGCAGCAGCGCGTCGAGGGCGGCGCGCCCCTCCCTCACGAGGTCGTCGGGGACGTCGAAGCCCTGCCGGCGCAGCGCGAGAAGCCCGCCGAGGCACGCGCCGATGCTGGAGGCGTGCACCTCCTCGGCCTCCTCCCACATGCCGTTGTCCGCGTCCTCCCAGTAGCGCAGCGACTCCAGCATGCGCACGAGCTTGGCCACGAGGCGCCGGTCGCGGGCGTCGCGCAGCACGGGCTTGCCGTGCCGGAGGCCCTCCGCGACGCCGAAGAGGATGGCGCCGATGGCGTCGTTCTGCTTGTTGCCCCACGGCTCCTGGAACTCACGCAGCGTGTGCGGGTGGAAGCGCGCGTGGATGTACGCGTCGCCCGAGACCGGCTTCTGCCGGACGATGGCGTCGATCTTCCACTCGTGGCGGCGCAGGATGTCCAGGAGCGCAGCGTAGGTGCGCTCGTAGCGCGGGCCCTCCTTGTCGGCGTAGGGCATGACCTCGTAGACGGTGTCGCGGAGCCAGACCTTGCTGTAGTCCGCGCTAGGGCTTGCGATGTAGAGCCCGTTGGCGAGGCGGAGGCGGTCGAGCGTCTTGTACCCGGCCTCGACGAGCGCCTCGGGGCTCGCGTCGAGGACCGACGAGGGGGAGCCGCCGTTCATCGGAGGCAGGTGGGTCGCATGGGCATGGCTCGATCCGGGAGGCGGCGCGGTCGTCATGGGGGGTCAGAGGAGGTCGGCAGCGGCGTTCGTCGGCAGGGAGCGGGGCGCAGGCGAGGTCCAGCGCTCGGGCGACGGCCCGGTCGGCGTGCCCGTGCGCGCGGAGGTGGTCCAGGAGGTCCACCATCTGCGCGAGCGTGAGCGTGCCGGCGCGCCGTCCCTCCCGGATCCGCTCCAGGACCGGGTGGTGGCAAGGCAGGCACGACACGTCCGCATGCTCGCCCCGCGGGGGAAACACCGTTTTGGAGCATCCTTGGAAGGCCCGCCGCGCCAGGCGGACGCCTCAGGGACGCGCCAAGGCGGGGCACGACCTCCGAGTCGCCGCCGGGCGCCATGAGGGTGTCGGAACGGCCCGACGCGCGGGTTCGCCGGATGCCGAACAGATTCCGGCGTTTGATCGCGCGGTGGCGCGATGAGGGCTGCATGCGCGCCCCCCTGCTCCTGCTGCTCGCCGGTCTCGCCGCCAGCGCAGGTTGCCTGCGCTCCTTCGAGCCGCCCCACGAGATCGCCATCGACCGCCTGGACCTCAAGCCCGACCGCGTGATGAGCCAGGAGGTGCTGCTGAACCTGACGACCGTGCTCACGGGGCGCGGCAGCGGCGCGGCCTCCAACGTGAGCCTCCAGGCGAAGGCCTACAGCGAGGACACCGGCTTCCTGCTCGCGGAGAGCGAGACGCCCGTGGGCGACCTGGCCGGGGAGACGACGCACGCCGTTTCGCAGCTCCTCAGCGTGCCCAGGAGCGGCGGCGTCCGGCTGGACGTGCGCCTCTTCGAGGGCGACGCCGCGCGCGGGGGCGCGTCCATCTCCGCGCGCAATCTCCAGAGCCTGGAGCCCAACGTGCTCGACACGGGCCTGCGCATCGGCGACGTGGACTTCCTCGTGCGCAACGCGACCAACGACACGAAGCCGCGCATCGAGACGGACCTCTACGTCACCAACGAGGGGAGCCAGCCCTCGGAGGACCTTCGCGTGCAGGTGAAGGCGCGCGAGGTCACGACGCGCCTCGTGGCCGACACGCAGTGGGTCGAGACGGGCGCCATCGCGCCGGGCGCCACGGTGATCCGCGCCGTGAACCTCACCGTGCCCGACCATTACAACTACGTCTTCGAGATCGTGACGTGGCGCGGCGAGAGCATCGTGGCCCGCACCGAGGGCAACGTGCAGCTCGCGCCCACGTTCGAGAAGCCCAAGGACCAGGAGCTGGTCGTCACGCAGCCCAACCTCAACGACTTCGTCACCGCGACCCCCACGACCATCGCCTACGACGCGAGCAAGCCCGGCGGCTACGCAAGCGGCCCCGCGATCGCGACGCCCTCGGCCAAGGTGCCGGGCCTCGGCCTGGCGGCCGGGCTCGCGGCGGCGGGCGCCGCGGCCCTCGCCCTCAGGAGGTGGCGCCAGTGAGCGCCGTGCCCGAGGCGCCCGCGCGCGAGCGCCTGGAGGGGTGGTTCCGCGTCGCCGCCTTCGTCGTGCTCGCCCTGGTGGGCGCGCTGGCGACGGTGCAGACGTACCTCTCCCTCCAGGGGAGCATCTCGCTCTGGCTCCAGCCCCAGTGGGCGCCCGTGGCCCAGGCCGCGTTCAGCCTCCTGGTGCTGGCCATCGTCGTGTGGCTCCTGCGCGCGTTCGTGATATCAAGACGCGCGTGAGAGATCACGCCTTGCGCGCCTTGCGGTGCTCGGCCGCCTCGTGGACCCAGCGGCGCTCCTTGACGGCCTCGCCCGGGTAGCCCACGATGCGGAACCACAGGTGGGAGTGCGGCCCGAGCGTCACCGTGAGGGTGCCCGCGCCGTCGTAGGCCACGCTGGCGTTGCCGCGCAGCACGAGCTTCGCCTCGTGGCCGTCCTTCGAGAGGAGCGCGCCCGCGGGGCTCCACCCCTTCTGCGCGGCGAACGTCGTGACGTTGGTGCCCGCGAGGACCTTCAGCGTCACGACGTTCCCCTGCGCGCTGGTCGCGACGAAGGCGGCGTTGCGCGCGTCGAAGGCCGCGAAGGAGAAGTCCGGGCCGTCGCGCTCGACGAAGACGGGGCCGTGCGTCGCGTCCTTGAGGGCGCTGCCGTTCGCATCCGCGAAGGAGATGCTCTCGAAGACCACCGCGTCGCCCCACGGGCCGCGGCTCGTGTAGTCCGAGATGGCGCCCGTCTGGGCGTCCACCGTGAAGCCGACGTTGCGGCCCGAGACGACGCCGTCCTGGAGGCGGAACGCCGCGAGCCCCCGGCAGGGGTCGCACATGCGCTTGTCCTTCTGGACGGGGGCGGAGGGGGTGTCGTTCGCGTTGGCCTGGCTGGCCGCCATCGCGACGCCCGCGCCCAGGAGGGCGAGGACCGCGACGCCGGCGAGGATGACCTTCTTGGAGACCATGTGGCTCACCAGAGGGCCATGCGCGCCGGGGAGGGATAGCCCTCGGCCGACTTGTGGTCCAAGGGGCGCCCGAGGTTCGCCCGAATCTCGCCCCCTTCTCCTGGGATACAACAAGGCTTATCCGGGCCCGTCGCGGGCTCCCGGCCATGCGCGCCCTGGCCCTGCTCGCCGTCCTCGCGCTCCTCGCGGGCTGCGCCGCGCCCAAGCCCGCGCCCGCCCCGGCCAACGCCACCAACGCGACCGCGGTGGCCCCCATGGACTACAGCCCCAGCAACGCCACGGTCCCCCAGGCGGAGATCCAGAACGCGACCCTGGGCGAGAGCCACGTCCACGACCTCTGGAAGGGGCGCGAGCAGATCGTCCTCCTGGACGCGGAGGTCGCGGCGGGCCTCTGCGAAGGCCCCGCCGACGCGGCCCTCTTCCTCGCGCAGGAGCTCGTCGAGCACCAGGGCGCGGCGGACGGCTGCGCGCGCCTCTCCATCCCCGAGGGCGTCGTCGTGCCCGAAGGCACCGGCGACCTGGAGGTGTCGGTGGACGCCAGCGACGCGCTCAAGGGGGGCGCCATGGAGCTGAACTTCCGCGACAAGGCGCGCGAAGGGTATGGCGACCCCACGACGAACCCCGTCCACGCGTGGCACCTCAACCTCACGCAGGCGGACTGGGACCTCCCCCACGCGAACGCCACGACGTGGATCATCTACGTCCAGGCGCACGGCGACCCCGCGGGCCTCATGGACGGCAACGTCAAGGCGCGCGTCGTCGCGCACCGCATCCCCGGCTGGCAGCCCATCCTCGCGGTCGCGCACGTCGACCACTGGAAGCTGCCCCACCTGCACGACTTCCCCGCGCCCGACGTGATGCGCCTCTACGACGGGCCCGCCAACGTCACCAACATCGACCCCGCGCGCTTCCAGGGGCAGGACATCCCCGAGCCCATCAAGCTCAAGGACATCATCGCGCCCGACACGAAGCACGTGACGCTCGTCGTCGACCGCAAGACCAACGGCTGCCCCGCGCCCATGGAGTGCTGGCTCGTGCCCGCGCTCGTCGTGGGCGGCTACGAGCGCGAACGCTTCGGCAACCTCACCTTCGCCGAGGGCGAGCGCCGCGTCTACACCTGGAGCGTGCCCGGCGAGGTCCCCGAGGACAGCGTCTACGCCAACGCCAGCACGACCATGATCGACCCGCGCATCGA
The DNA here is from genome assembly GCA_021325135.1 of Pseudomonadota bacterium. Classification (GTDB taxonomy): domain Archaea; phylum Thermoplasmatota; class SW-10-69-26; order JACQPN01; family JAJPHT01; genus JAJPHT01. Next base: position 85,919 of record JAJPHT010000013.1, read on the forward strand.
GGGGTGCCCGCCCGGCGGCGACGAGTCGACCTGCGGGATCACCAGCATCGCGTCCACCACCGTCACGGCGCGCATCCTCGTGCTCGCGTGGCACGGCGACGTGGACGTGGCGAAGCTCAAGGCGATCGCAGACGCGAAGTGAGCGCGAATCCGCAGCGCGCGCAGAAGGCCAGCTCGGGGTCCCGCGCGCAGCCGCACGCAGCGCACCCCGGCGCCACGAGCCGCGGCGCGCGCCAGGCGAGGAACGTCACGCCCAGCGCCATCGCCACCGCGCCCGCGATGGCGACAAGGCCCGCTTGCCCGGGCTGCGCGCGCATGAGGGCGAGGCCCAGCGCGGCGTCGCCGAGGAGGAGGCCCCCCATGAGGAGGAGGAAGACCCGGGCGTCCACGCGGAGGAGGCGGGCGCCGCGACGGATAGCCGTTGAGGGTCAGCGCGCGAAGGACGGGTCCAGGCGCGGAGCGTCGCGCTCGCAGAGCTTCGCAGCCGCGCGCCACGTGCGGGCGTAGCTGCGGCGCGCGAAGCGGAGGAACGCGGGCCTCGCGAGGCGGCCCCACGCGTTGCGCGCGCGGATGGTGACGCGGATCGAGACGCGCGTGCCGCCGGGCGTCGCGGCGAGCGTGAACTCGTCCTTCTGCGCGAGGCCCAGGGGCAGGCCCACGTCCACGTCCCAGCCGTCGGGGCGGAAGCGGAACGTCTCCGGGACTCGCAGGTTGCGCAGCGGCGGGACGCGCCAGTAGGTGAGGACCTTCCACTCCTCGGGCGTGCGGCTGAGCGTCACGATGCGGTGGGGTTGCTCGCGCGGGTCGGAGGCGCGGTAGTCGTCGGGCGCCTGCGTCCACCACGCGCGGACCTCGGCGGGCGGGCGCGCGATCTCCAGGTCCACCGCGATGTCGGCCACGCGCTCAGCCCGCGGACCAGGTGACCTTGGTCATGAGGTCGCCCGCGCGGAGCTGGTCGACGACGTCCATGCCGCTGGTGACCTTGCCGAAGACCGTGTACTGGCCATCGAGGAAGTGCGCGCCGTTCTTGGCGTTGACGACGTAGAACTGCGAGTCGCCCGAGTTGGGGTCGTTGGCGCGGGCGAGGCCCACGGCGCCATAGTCATGCTTCTGCGCGCCGCCCGCCTCCAGGGGGACCGTCGTGCCCGAGCCGCCCGTGCCGCAGCCCGAGGAGGACGGGTCCTTCCAGCCGTCGCCCTTGCAGTTGGGGTCGCCGCCCTGGATGACGAAGTCCGCGACGTAGCGGTGGAAGGGGATGCCGTCGTAGAACCCCTTCTTCACGAGGTCCGCGATGTGCGCCGACGTCTTGGGCGCGTCCTGCGGATCGAGCTGGAAGGAGAACGTCCCCTTGGAGGTCTGGACGGTGATGATCCCCGCGCCGCCGCCCGATGTCGTGTTGTTGGTCCCCGCGGGCGTCGTGCCGCCCGAGGGCGTCGTGGCGCTGGGCGTGGAAGGCGTGGAGGCGCAGCCCGCGAGGACGAGGGCCAGCGCGACGAGGAGGATGGGGCGCATCGGGCGCAGACCGAGCGCCCCCGGGAAAACCTTGCCGCTCCTCACGGCTCCGCGTAGAAGAGCGCCACCGCGTCGGGGAGCCTGCGGTCGCCCACCGTCGCGCTCAGCGTGACGCGGTAGGTCCCCGCCTCGGGGAACGTCGAGCGCGGGATCGTCTCCACGTGGATGGGGAAGTCGCCCTGGTTGGTGAACGAGTCCGCGGTGAGCGGCACGTCGCGCTGGGCGACGAAGGAGTACGTCGGCGGATCGGGCGGCTCGTGCTGCTCCTCCAGCGTGAGGTGGATCGCGCCGCGGAACGCCCGCGTCACGTTGCCCGCGTCGCGGCCCGTGATCTCGATGACGCCGTCCTGGCCCACCTTGTCGTAGGCGTTGACGTGGATGGCGGACACCTTGTCGCTCTCGTCGGGGAAGACGTGGTCGGTGCCCAGGCAGCCGGCCAGCGCCAGCGCGGCGACCACCAGGGACGCGGGGCGCATCCTCCGGGAGCGTGGCGCGCCGCTGCAAATACCTCGTTGCTGCCGCGTCACTCGTAGACGGGCGGCCGCTGCACGCTCTCGGGGCGGTGCCGCGCGACCTCGCCCACGATGCGCTCCGGCTCGTCGGTCGCGACCTCCACCTCGTCGAACTCGGGGTGGTTGTGCAGCGTGAGGCGGAGCGTCTGCCGGGTGTCGCGGCCGATGTCGACGAAGCGCCGGCCCGCGCCCTCCTTGAACGCGCCCGCCGCGATGCGGCCCGGCACGTGCGTCCCCATGCGGACGCTGCCCAGCCGGGGCCACGCGGGCGCCTCGCACGCCGCGCCCTCGATGGTGGAGAAGGGCACGAGGAGCGTTCGCCGCATGGCGGCGACCTGGTCGATGCCGTGAAGCTCGATGAGCAGGTGGTCCTCGCGGACGTCGATGCTGGCCCTCATGCCCCTCGCGTCCGCCGCGCAAGGCCTTGAGGGCGACGGTTGGTGAGAAAGCGGCGCGCCCCCCACCGTCACGCCCAAGCACCAGAGGGGGGCTCCTCGCCCCGATGGCCGCGAAGAAAGCTGCGAAGCGCGCTGCGAAGAAGGCGCCCGCCAGGAAGAAGCCCGCCAAGAAGGCCCCTGCGAAGCGCGTCGGCGGGCGCGCCGGCACCGCGGGCAAGGCCGAGGGCGACGCCCCTGTGAAGGCCTACATCGCGTCGCTCCCCGGCTGGCAGCGCGAGGTCGCGGAGCGCTTCGACGCCATCGTCGCCCGCGAGGTGCCGGACGTGAGGCGCGCCGTGAAGTGGAGCGTGCCCTTCTACGGCCGCGAAGGCATGGGCTGGTTCGCGTCCTTCGGCGCGTTCCAGAAGCACGTGAAGATCCAGTTCTTCAACGGCGTCCACCTCAAGCCGCAGCCTCCCCTGGGCGAGAACCGCGAAGGGCGCGCGCTGGACCTGCGCAGCACCGAGGAGCTTGACGAGAGGCAGATCACGGACTGGGTGCGGCAGTCCTCGAAGCTGCCGGGGTGGGGGAAGTAGGGCCAGGCCAGTCTTGGGGTCGTCGGATCCAGGGAGTTCCCCTGACTCTCGGATGTTCTGCGAAAAGGACACGGGTGGCGCTCGACCCGAGGATTGCCTCAAGCCGCAGCGTCAGGTTCGTCCTGGGCCCGGCGCCGCTTCTGGAAACGCGCCCGCTGAGCGGCAATGAAACCGCCCTGCTCCCAAGGCACTGTTGCCGAGAGACCGCGGACAGCGATTTCTTTGCTCACTGTCTTTGGCATCATAGCACCATGACGTATTTCAAGCCTTAAAGTCGTTGGAACCTTCTTCAGCTCTCGCGCCAGGTCACCGAAGGTTGAGGTTGGCTTCGGGTGGCCATGAACGCGTGCCATAATGCGGCGACCAAGCCAAACGCAACGACGATGACTCCGACGAGCGGAGCCACCGGCGCAAGCAGCCAACCGATGAGCATCATCGCGGCGAGGACGACGTGGGCGGTCGCAAATGGTCGAAGGTTTGACGTCGTCCAAGCGGCGCTCAGCAGGCCGAGCGCGATGGGGAGCGCAACCGCGCTTGCGTTGACCACGTCGGAGGCTTGGACGCGCCCGAACGTCGGGAGCACGTTCCCCCACTGGAAAGTCGCAGAGATCTCTTTCCAAGGGAGGAGTCGTCCTGTGGCGTCCGTAAGCAGCCTCATCTCGATGAAAACGAGCGGCAACAGGGCGATGAGAGCAATGAACGCGCATGCGAGCAACTTCGCAGCAGGGCTTTGGCTTACGCGCGTCTGGACGATCATCGCAGGGAGTTCCCTGCGCGCATAGACCTCCTCAATTTCACTTGGGCTGGCGTAGAGCTGGACTTGTTCGCGGCCCGTTGAGCCACGCGTCGCATGCTGCGGCTGGGCGATGTCGCGTTGAAACACCAGGCCGTCGGGGAGCTTCAGCCGACCGTGAGAGGATGCTCCTGGAAGCAACGGGAATGCGGCTCCCAAACGGAGAGGCCATCCGAGAGCCGCCCAGAGGTGGTCCATCGTTTCGTAGGGGGTGCCACTCTCGGCGATATACTTGATCATCAGGTGCGGCTCGATCTCGTTCCGCTCCCTGGGCTCGATGGGATCGGGCAAGAGCACCCACGGAGTGTAGAATCCGAACAGGCGGCCAATGACGTAGTCCGCGAAGACTTGAGTGGCGGCTTCGGCCGCATTGGGAGGATCCGAGTGGGTTGAAAGCGCTTGCTGAAAGTACTCGACGATTGCCCCCTTTTCCGCATTTCCGAGGTTTCGACTCCAGTCCTTCTCGAACAAGCTCGTCCGCCAATGTGAATCCGATATGGCCGTGCGAAGCGGCGGAGGCAAAGTTGGATCTGAGCGGAGAGCACGAATGACATCCGGGAACAGTTCAGCGTAGAAAACGTCGATCTCGGCGCTCGGCAGGAGGACGAGGCGGCGACCCGTCTCGTCTTCAGCTTTCATGTTCAACTGCAACTCGGCCTTTCGATGAGGCAGCGGGACCACTCTAAGCGGTTGGTCAAGAGTGTTGTTATAGACGTACACCTCTTCGGCCCGAGCCCGTTCCAGATTCAGCAGGACAATCTGGCGATCGTGGCGGAGCAGTTGCCAACCAATGAAAGCGTCGCGAAATTGCGCGGCGCCTGCCGTTACCATCGGCGTGTTTACCGCCAAACGGGTCAAAAACATTCGGGAATGCATCCCGAGGCAACCGCAGTCCAGATCGCCTTCGACATGGATCGCCCTCCGACACGCAGCCACGGGGGCCTCGGGGTTGTCCCATGCCAAAGATCAACGCCGTCGTGGGCGCACAACGGAAGGGAACCGCGCCTACTGTCCCGCGTCAACCACTCGTGTAGTCGTAGAACCCCTTCCCACTCTTGCGCCCCAGGTGCCCGCTCTTGACAAGCTGCTGGATGATCTGCGGCGCGCGCTGCGATTCGGAGACGCCCATCGCCCGCATGTTGGTCGCGACGTGCCAGATCACGTCGAGGCCCACCATGTCGGCAAGCTCCAGGGGGCCCATGGGCCAGCCGGCGCCGGTCTTCATCGCCTTGTCGATGTCGCGGGGGCTGGCGATGCCCTCCTCGTAGATGAGGAAGGCCTCGGTGAAGGCGCGGCCCAGGATGCGGTTGACGACGAAGCCGGGCGTCTCCTTGACCTTCACGGGGAGCATGGGGTAGCGGTGATTCCTCAATTCCTCCAGGAAGGAGATGGTCTCCTCGACGACGCTCTCGGCGGTCTCCAGCGCGGGGATGACCTCCACGAGGGGGAGCGTGGTGGGGGGGTTGAAGAAGTGGGCGCCGAGGACCTTCTGGCGGCGGTCCTTGACGGCGCTGGCGATCTCGGTGATGGAGAGCGCGCTGGTGTTGGTGGCGAGGATGGCGTGGCGCGGGGTGGCCTGCTCCAGCTCGCGGAAGACCTGCTGCTTGACGTCCATGCGCTCCAGCGCGGCCTCGACGACGAAGTCCACGTCGGCGAAGTCGTCGTAGGAGGTCGTGCCCTTGATGGACTTGAGGACCTTCTGCGCGCGCTCCGCGGTGTAGGTGGGCGTCTTGGACTCGCGGATCTTGGCCTTCTGCTCGTCGGTGAGGCGGATGCCGTTGTCGGACTCGATGCGCTCGATCTCGCGCTCGGCCTTGCCCTGGTGGAACTGCACGAGGCCGGCGAGGCTCGCCTCGATGTTCTTCAGGCCGCGCTGCACGTACTCGTCCTTCACGTCCTTGAGGACGACCTTCTTGCCGTTGAGGGCGAAGACCTCGGCGATGGCCGCGCCCATGGCGCCCGCGCCCACGACGCCCACCTTCTCGACGTACACCATGCGGCCGCCCAGCCGTCCCGAGCGCCATAAGCGTGTCGTCGTTCCGGCTCCGACGAGGAGTGAATGACGAGGGCCTCAGGGGAGAAGAGAGTCAAGGAGCGCCCGGCGCGCAGCGCCGAGGGCGCGTTCGTTGCCTATCGCCCCTCGCCGCAGCGAGGGGCCGCATAGGGCGTATTGCGCCGCTGGTACGCCAGCGGCCGCTGGTCCGCCAGCGGCTTCTAGAACAGCTTCTTCACGGCCTCGTTCTCGTCCGCGAGGTCGGGGCCGGCCTGGACGACGTGCTCGAAGTAGTAGTCCAACGCCTCTTCGATGGCGTCGCTCATCTTCTTGTTGCGGAGGAGCTTGAGCGCGTGAAGCTTGAGGTGATAGCTCACGTCGATCTTGACGCGCAGCTCCTTGACGTCGCCTTCGGACAACGGTAGTCCCCTGATTCTCGCGCCCGGAGACGAAAAGGATTCTCGTTCGGACGCCGGGGTCAGGCGGCCACCCGGGCAGCCCCGGGCCTCGGGGCGCCTGCGCAGAAAATCCCCCTCCGACCCAGGAAAATGCGCGCTTCTGTCCATGGATGCCCACGTTTGCCGGCGCCCGGCCGGAAAACCGGAGCGGAGGACCCCCCACTTATACCGCGCCCGCGCCTTTGGTTTGAATCCGTGAGGGGGCACGGAAACAGGCGGCCGAGGGGGGTATATGAAGAGGCGCCCGCTCGCCGCCGGGACCATAGATAAGGATTTCGTTGTACCGACGTGACAGACAAATATCACCTGTTGCAGACGGGGGGCCGCTCGCTTGGTGGGTCGCCATGTTGCTTCCTCGTCTGCTCCCTCGCTTCGCCGGACTGCTTGCCGCTCTCCTCCTCGCCGCCACCTTCGCGCCCTTCGTCGCGGAGGCGCAGGCCGCCTCCACCACGCCCCCGCTGGGCATGGACATGGGGAGCGTCCGCGCCCTCGCCGCCGCCGGCGCGCCCGCGCGCTACGGCTCCTACTGGGTCGGCGTGTGGATGGCCTCCTCAGGCTGGGGCGGCCTTGACAACGCGCTGGACACGGCGGTCGCCACCGGCGCCACGCCCGTCATCTACTGGTACTACTGGGGCGACAGCATCTCCCCCTCGTGCGTCGACAACGGCTGCTCGGGCAAGAGCCAGGCCCAGTGGACCGCCATGACGCAGACGCTCGCGGACCACGTCCGGAGCAAGATGGGCGGCCGCGAGACGCTCATCGTCCTGGAGAACGAGTTCAACAAGGGCGGCATCGACGGCACCTACGCGCCCACCTTCGACGCGAAGCTCGCTGCCGTCGGCCAGACGCTCAAGGGCGTCTCCGGCGTGCGCCTCATCCTGGGCTTCGGCAACTGGGGCGAGGCCAACTGGGTGAAGTTCCCCAAGTCAGCCGCCATCAGCGACTACATCGGCTTCCAGATGATGCGCGCGAGCACCCGCGACACGCAGGCCTCCTACTCCAGCGCGTCGGACCGCACCGTGACGCTCACGAACTACGTCGCGTCCAAGTTCAACAAGCCCAGCTTCCTCTACGACCTCGCGCTCTCCAGCTACCCCGACGCGACGTGGGCGAACCTCCAGGCCTCGACGCTCCAGGCGATCTTCAACAACCTCGCCTCCAGCGGCGCCACGGGCCTCCAGGGCGTCATCTACCGCTCGCTGAAGGACACGTACATGGACCCCTCGAACTACTACGGCGCGGCCGAGTCCTACTGGGGCCTCCAGACCTCCTCCGGCGCGGCCAAGCCCGCGTGGAACGTCTGGCACGCGGTCGCCACCTCGGGCCCCGCCCCGGCGCCTGCCCCTGCGCCCGCTCCGGCCCCGGCGCCCCAGATGGCAGGCTTCGCCGCGCCCGGCGCCATCGAGGCCGAGGCCATGACCGCGACCGCGGGCGGCCGCGGCGCGGACTCCACCGCCTCGGGCGGCGCGTACTGGAACCTGTGGAGCAACGGCGAGGTGCGCGCGAACGCCTCCTCGGCCTCCGCGTTCTCGGCCCGCGTCACGCTGACCGCCAAGGGCCAGCCTGCCGGCGGCGTCGCGCCCCACGCGGAGCTTCGCGTGAACGGCGCGGTCGTCGCCGCGTGGGACGTCGCCTCCACCTCCTGGGCCGCCTACGGCGCGGACGTCTCCCTCCCTGCGCGCAACGCGACCCTCTCCATCGCGTACACCAACGACGGAGTGGTCAACGGCGTCGACCGCAACCTCCTGGTGGACCGCGTGGCCGTCGCCGTCGCGCCGCCGCCCAACCAGCCCCCCACGGCCTCGTTCACCGCCAGCGCGTCGGGCCTCTCGGCGAGCTTCGACGCCTCCGCGTCCCGCGACCCCGAGGGCTCCGCGCTCACCTACGCGTGGAGCTTCGGCGACGGGACCTCCGGCGCGGGCGTCGCGCCCACGCACGCCTACGCCGCCGCGGGCAGCTACGTCGTGAAGCTCACCGTGAGCGACGGCTCGCTCACCGGCTCGTCCAGCTCCACCGTGACGGCCGTGCAGCCCAACCGCGCGCCGGTGGCCGCGCTCTCCTGCTCGGCGACCGACCTCACGGCCACCTGCGACGGCTCGGCCTCCAGCGACCCCGACGGCGACGCTCTCTCCTACGCGTACGACTTCGGCGACGGCGCCACGGGCGAGGGCCCGCAGGCGACGCACACCTACGCGACGGCGGGCAACCACACCATCGTCCTCACGGTGAGCGACGGCAAGCTCTCCTCGACGGCCCGCGCGGTCGTCTCCACGAAAATGCCCAACCGCGCGCCCATCGCGCAGGCGGCGTGCAGCGCGGTGAACCTGACCGCGACGTGCGACGCGTCGGGCTCCTCGGACCCTGACGGCGACGCGCTCACCTACGCGTGGGCGTTCGGCGACGGGGCGACCGCGACCGGCGTCCGCGCGACGCACGCCTACGCCGCGGCGGGCAGCCACACGATCCAGCTCACCGTGAGCGACGGCAAGCTCTCCTCGGGCGCCAGCGCGACGGTGACGGCGGTCCAGCCCAACCGCGCGCCCACGGCCGCCATGAGCGTCTCGGGCAGCGGCCTCTCGTTCGGCTTCGACGGCCGCTCCTCCAGCGACCCCGACGGCGACGCGCTCAGCTACCTCTGGAGCTTCGGCGACGGCGCCACCGCCACCGGGGCCCAGGCGACGCACGCCTACGCCGCGGGCGGCAGCTACACGGCGACCCTCACGGTGACGGACCCCTCCGGCGCCACGGGCCGCGCGTCGGCCGCCGTCTCCGCGGTGGCGCCCCCGCCCCCGGCCCCCGCCGCGCCCTTCAGCGCGGACTTCGCCAATGTCAAGGGCAACGAGTGGTGGGTGCAGGCGGACGTCTCCGGCAGCGAGGCGATCAGCGCCGTCTGCGCGTCGGTCGACGGCGGCGCCTGCCAGGCGCTCAAGCTCCAGAGCTGGGGCTCCTGGGCCGCGGTCGTCCACGCGCCCACCGGCTCGAAGGTGACGTTCACGGCGACCGGCGCCAGCGGGCGCTCAGACTCGTCCGTCGCCTACGACTGGCCCTCGGCGACGCCCTCGTTCAGCGCGACCTTCAGCCCCTACGGCGGCAACGCCTGGTGGGTCCAGACGCGCGTGGACGCGACGCTCTCCGTGGCCTCGGTGTGCGCCTCGGTGAACGGCGGCGCCTGCCAGGCGCTCAAGCTGCAGAGCTGGGGCGCCTGGGCGGCGAGCATCAACGCGCCGGCCGGATCGAAGGTCGTCTTCACGGCGACCGCGACCACCGGCCAGAAGGCCGTCTCCGCCGCCTACCCCTGGCCCACGTGAGAACGCCCGGAGGTCCCCTCGGGACCTCTCCTTTCCTTCCAAGGAAAGGGGGCGCGGAACGTGGGCGGGGACCCCGACCCGCCAAGCGAGCACTTTGCGACCGGGGTCCCCTCCTACCCGCCAAGCTCCTATACGCCCTTTTTGTTGGCGCCGCTGCGACGGAGCGGCCATGCCCCCCCTTGTCTTGGTGCCCCGGTTTCTCGCTCGGACCATGGATGCACGAACTGCGATCGCATTCCTGACCCTCGGCCTCGTCATCGCGCCCGTCTTCCTTCCTGGCGCGGAGGCCGCGACCCTCCCCGGGCTGGGCGTCAACGACGGCGGCCTCGCCGAGATGAAGGCGGCCGGCGGCAGCCCCTCCTTCTCCGCCTTCTGGGTGGGCAAGTGGACGGCGGGCAGCGGCTGGGGCGCCCTGGACAACGCCCTCCAGCACGCCCGGGCCACCGGCGTCACGCCGGTCGTCCTCTGGTACTACTGGGGCAACGACGGCTCCCCGACGTGCGTCCAGTACGGCTGCAACGGCAAGAGCCGGACCGAGTGGAACGCCATGACCTCCACGCTCGCCTCCCACCTGCGCACGCAGATGGCCGGCGCCACCTCCTACGTCGTGCTGGAGAACGAGTTCAACAAGAACGGCATCACCGGCACCTACGCGCCCACCTTCGACGGCTACCTGGAGGCCAACGCCCGCACGCTCCACGGCGCCGCGGGCGTCAAGGTCGTCCTGGGCTACGGCTCGTGGGGCGAGGCGGACTGGCACAAGTTCCCCCGCGCCATCGCGGCCAGCGACGTGATCGGCTTCCAGCTCATGCGCGCCTCCACGCGCGACAGCGAGGCGTCCTACCGCGGCGCGGCCGACAAGATCGCCTCCGAGCTGTCGTTCATCAAGACGCTGGCGCCAGGCAAGAAGGCGTTCCTCTACGACCTGGCGCTGGCCAGCTACTCGGGCACCTACTGGGCCAACGTCCAGAAGGACACGATCTCCTCCATCCTCGCCCGCCGCGGCGAGTACGGGAGCAACGGCCTGGCCGGCATCGTCTACCGCGGCACGCGCGACGACCCCAACATGAACACCAAGGACTGGTACGGCGCCGCCGAGGTCACCTGGGGGCTCAAGACCTCCACCGGGGCCGCCAAGCCCGCCTGGTGGGCCTGGGTGGGCGCGGCCGCGGGCTCCGCCACGACCACCACGCCGACGTCGGGCTACGCGCCCACCTTCACGCCCCGCAGCGTGGGCAACGAGTGGTGGGTGCAGGTGACCGTGGGCGGCTCCGGCGCCGCCTCGGTGTGCGCGTCCATCAACGGGGGCTCGTGCCAGGCGCTCGCCCACCAGAGCTGGGGCGACTGGGCGGCCTCCCTCCACGCGCCCGCGGGCTCGCGCGTGACCTTCACCGCGACGTCGTCCAGCGGGGCGAAGGTCACCTCCGGGGGCTACGCGTGGTGAGGCGCTACGCCTTCGCCGCCTCGCGCCGCGCGAAGTTCAGGTAGGACGTGAGCGGCGTCACGAACGCCGCCGTCTTGCTCCCGTGCTTCGTGAGGAAATACTCGATGCGGACGGGCTGCTCGTCGAACACCTCGCGGTCGACGAAGCCCTCCTCGCGGAGCACCTTGAGCTTGTCCGAGAGCGTGCGCGACGAGAGCCCCAGGAGCGTCTGGAGCTCCGTGAAGCGCGCTCGCCTGCGGATGGCCAGCACGTAGAGGATCTCGATCATCCAGGGCTGGAAGACCGTCTGGCAGGCGCGCATCGCGGAGGAGATCCACGCCGCCTGCTCCGCGTCGGCGAGGCTCGAGAGGTAGGCCATCACGCGCTTGTCGTGGCCGTTGGCCTCGCCGAGGATGGCCCTCAGGAAGGCGCGCATCTCCGCCTCGGGGACGGGGCACTCCGCCAGGAGGCCGCTTTGCCGGATGGAAGCCGCTTTGCCCATCGCGATCGGGTCCTTATGGTGTCCAAACGGAATAGACTTTTCCAGGTGCATGCGCTGTGCAATCCAAAGCGCCTTCCAGGCTGGAACGACGGATCGTGGGCGGGATCGTGAGGGCGGCCTTCCTGCGCGACCGCCGCGCGGGGCCCTGGACGACGGAGGTCCCCCACCGCGAGGTGCAGATCGAGGGCAACGCCGGCGCGCGCCTCGCCGGGCGCTGGTTCCCCCACGAGAGGCCCCGCGGCGCGGTCGTGCTCGCCCACCCGGATCGCCGCTACGGCCAGCACTGGTTCGTCCGCGAGGGGTGGATCGAGTGGCTGCAGGAGCACCGCTTCGAGGCGCTCACCTTCGACTTCCCGGACTACGGCGCCTCGCGCGGCGGCTCGACGTTCTACCACGACGACGTGCTCGCCGCCGCGCGCTTCGCGCAGCGGTGGGCCGGCGGCTTCCCCGTGCACGTGATCGGCCTCTCGCTGGGCGCCTTCGCCGCGGCCAACGCGAGCCCGAGGCTCGACTTCGTGGACGGCCTCGTGCTGGAGAGCCCGTACCCCAGCTTCACGGCGTGGTACGGCGGGGGCGCCAAGGCCGCGGCGCAGCGCGCCTTCGAGCGCGCGTTCCCCCGCAGCGCGGCCCAGATCCAGGCGGACCGCAACCTGGCCCGCGCCGCGCCGAAGCGCATCCTCGTCGCGGCCGCGGCGGAGGACCGCGTGACGCCCGCGCGCCTCTCGAAGGCGGTCGCCGACGCGGCGCCGCGGGCGCGCTACCTGGAGCTTCCCGGGCTGGACCACTTCGAGCCCTTCGCCAAGAGCGAGGCGTACCGCGCGGCGATCCTGGAGACGCTGGGCGTCGACAACTCGCGGCCGAGCGCAGGATGATCCCTTCCTCCTCTTGCTTTCTTGCTGGGGGCTCCGCCCCCAGCGAACGCAGGACCAAGGAGGACCCCGTGTCGCGAAGCCCCACCGCTCGAAACGCTCAAGCTGGGGCCCGCATAGCGGGCGGCGTGCTCCGGCTCCCCGGATGGCTCGTCTTCCTGGTCTTCTTCCCGCTCCAGGTCTACCTCGCGGTCAAGCTCTGGGAGAGCGACTGGGCGTGGTGGCTCATCCTGCTGGTCCTCCTCGTCTTCGGCTTCATGGGCAACCGCGCGGCGCGCGTGCCCTGGGTGCAGCAGCTCTTCTTCCCGCGCATGGCCGCGCAGCGCGAGGCGCGCCGCCACGTCTACCAGGGCATCCTCTTCCTCGCCGCGGCGGTGGCGTTCCTCACGGGCTTCGGGCCGCGCCTCCACTGGTTCGTCCCCGAGGGCGTCTCGCTCCTCTCGGTCCTGGCCCTGGCGACGCTCCTCAAGGCGAGCCTCCGGTAGGCGGTGGGCAAGCCGCGCCCCCGAAGCCTTAAGAAGGGCCCCCCGGAGCCACGGGGCGATGATGCGCGCGATCGTCCTTGGGATGGGCATCCTGGGCATGCTGGCCGGCGCCGGGCTGGGCCTCTACGCGGGGCACGAGCTTCGCGCCTGCGTGGCGCAGATGAAGGCCGCGAGCCTCAAGGGCGACACCGACCGCTACAACGCGCTGGTGCCCGAGTGCAACGCGCGCCTCCAGTTCCGCAGCCTGACCTTCGGCCTCGTCATCGTGGGCGCTCTCCTCGTGGCCGCGCCCTCGGGGTACGACGCCATCCGGCGCAAGGCGTCGCGCTGAGGCTCACGTCCCGCGATATCGCCCACGCCGCACGATCTCCTCCACCTTGCGCGCGACGGCCTCGGTCCCGCCCGCGGCGCGATAGCCTTTCATGACGCTCGCGAAGGCGTCCGGCAGGTCCGCGTGCGTCGCCTCCAGGGCCTCCATGAGGACGTGGAGGTCACCCCCCTTGTCCTCGTCCTCGGCGTTGAGCGCCGCGAGGCCGAAGTCCACCAGCGCGACGCGGCCCTCGGCCGCCAGCACGTTGCTCGTCGTGAGGTCGCCGTGCGTCATGCCCCGCGCGTGGAGCCGCGCCGCGGCCGCGCCGGTCGCCTCCAGCAGGGCGGCCGCGCCCTGGGGGTCCGCGCGCAGCGCCTCCTTCAGCTGGACGCCGGGAAGGCGCTCCAGCACCAGCGACTCGCCCTCGACCGCGTACACGAGGGGCGTGCGCACGCCCGCGCGCCGCGCCTGCGCGAGGAGGCGCGCCTCGGCCCGCGTGCGCGACCCGCGCAGCGCCTGGTCCAGCGCGGGCAGGCGATATCCTTTCGCGGGGCGCGTCTTGCGGACGGCCGCGCGGCCCAGCAGCTCCGCGGGCGCCACCGTCGCCTCCGCGCCCTGATATCGCCCCTCCGCCGCGCCCGCGAAGGGCCGGCCCGCGTCGCGGCGCCACGTCACCTGGACGTCGTCCGTGCGCTGGCGCTGGTCGACCCTCGTCTCGTCAAGCTCCTGCCGGACGCCGGCCCCCCACTCCAGGGCGCCCAGCCACGCGATCATGGCGCCGTTGTCCACGAGAAGGCGCTTCTCGGGGCGGTACGCGACGGCGCCGCGCTCCGCGCACATGCGCTGCGTCATCTGCCAGAGGCGCTCGTTGCACGCGACGCCGCCGCCCAGCACGACCTCGTCCTTCTCGGCGTGGGCCAGCGCGCGCTCCGCGACCTCGACGAGCATCGCGAAGGCCGTCTCCTGGAGCGAGAAGCAGACGTCCTCCAACCGCTCGCCCTTCGCGCGGTGCGCGCGAGCCGCGGTGAGCAGGCCGCTGAACGCCATGTCCATGCCCTTCACGCTGTAGGGCATGTCGAGGAGCTTCGAGCCTCCGCGCGCGAGCCGCTCCACCTCGGGGCCGCCGGGGAACGGGTGCCCCTCCTCGCGGGCGAACTTGTCCAGCATGTTGCCCACGCCGACGTCCAGCGTCTCGCCGAAGACGCGATATCGCCCTCCGGAGAACGCGATCACCTGCGTGTTGCCGCCGGAGGCGTAGAGCAGCACGGGGTCCTTGGCGCCCGTCACGCCGCTGCCGATCTCAAGGTGCGCGACGCAGTGGTTGACGCCCAGCACGGGCTTCCCCGCCGCCAGGGCGAACGCGCGCGCCAGCGTCGCCGCGGTGCGCAGGCATGGCCCCAGGCCCGGCCCCTGGCTGAAGGCCACGAGGTCGAGGTCGCGGGGCGCGACGCCCGCCTTGGCCAGCGCGCGCTCCAGCACGTCGGGACCCACCTCGGCGTGGTGGTTCGCGGCCTCCCGCGGATGGATGCCCCCCTGCGCGGGCCGCAGCATGTCGCCCTCGCTGGCGAGCACCTCGGGCGTCCCGTCGGCACGGCGGCGCACGACGCCCACGGCCAGCGTGTGGGCGGTCCCTTCGACGCCCAGCACGATCATCGCGCGGCCAGGGGGGCGCCCCCACTTGAGCCTAGCTCCGCAGCGGGCGCGCCATGCGCTGGAACGTCCGCGAGGGGTCGCGCGTCCCCGGGTGCGGCGGTCCGTCCGGGCGGAACCCGGCGCGCTCGTAGAGCCGCACCGCGGGCGCCTGCGCGACGTTGACCCAGAGCGCCAGGGCGGAGGCCCCCTGCGCGCGGGCCCACGAGGCGGCCTCCTCCAGGAGGGCCAGGCCCACGCCGCGCCCCCGCGCCTCGGGCGCGACCCACATGCCGAAGACCTCCGGCGCGGGCTGGAGCGCGACGCCCACGAGGCCCACCCACGCGCCGCCCTCCTCCGCGACGAGGCGCACGGTGCCGGGGCGCGTCATGCGCTCCTGCCACGCCTCGGGCGCCAGGGCCGACTCGGCCTCCAGCGTCGCGCCGAACGCGGCGGGGTCCTCGCGCAGCGCGCGCAGGCGCAGCGCGCGGAAGCGCTCCCACTCGTGGGGCTCCACGACGCGGACCTTCATGCGACGCCCCGCTTCAGCGGCATCGCCAGGTGCCGGCGCGCGCTGGCGGGCACCTCGTGCCAGCCCAGGCGCAGGCCCGCGTCCTTCGTCAACGGCTCGGCGGCGCGCGTCCCGCAGGGGCGGCAGCGATATCCGGCTCCGTGGCCCGCGCTCTTCATCGCGCGCCCGCAGGAGGGGCAGGAGGGGTTGCGCGCCTTGCGCGGCGCGGTCGCGTGGAGGCGCAGCTTCTCGACGCCCAGGGTGAGCCGCCCATCGGGGCCCTCGTGGAGCCCGCCGCACGCGGTGATATCGTCCCCCGGCACCAAGGCGCGGACGAGCGCGCGGAAGGAGCGCGTGGGCGCGTAGGCGGCGGCGCGCAGGCTCCCACCCTCGTCCTCCATCTCGACCCAGACGTGGCCGTTGCGCTCCACGGGCCGGGCCGCGACGCGCCCGCGGACGCGGAGGCTCGCGTAGGCCCGCGCGCTGGCGCAGGTCCCGTCGCGCAGGTGGTCGTCGGTGCCCTGGTTCGTGAGGAAGAGCGTCTCCCGCGCGGGGCGCTCGGGGCCCATCTCCCGCGCGGCGGCCTCGGCCTCCTGGGGATCGTCCCCGCGGAGGCCCCACAGGACGGGGCAGGGCGAGGCGGGCACGCAGACCACGTCGTCCTCCACCAGGTCATACGTGTCGAAGAGGGAATGATATCGCTCCTCCACGGCGCGGACGCGGGCGGGGTCGATGGCGCGGGGCGCGCCGATGCGCGCGGGCTCCCGGTGCGCGATGCGCTCCCACGTCGCGCGCCGGGCGGGCCAGGCCAGCGCGGCCGCCGCGCCGATGACGCCGCGGCCGCCCCAGGCGAGGGCGCCCGCCTCCGCGACGGCGGCGTCCGCCTCCTCGCGCTCGACGATGCGGGACACCGCGGCGTCGTAGAGGCCCGCGGGGAGGGGCGCCTCGGAGACGACGAGGCCGGGCGAGGTGCCCTCGGCGCGCTCCGCGTGGCGCTCGACGACGCGCTTGGCCAGGGCGAGCGCCCGCGGCAGGGGCATCGTGGCGTCGAACGCCAGGGCGACGGCGCCGTTTCCCCGCGTCTTCCAGGGGACGTTGGGGTTGAGGCGCACGAGGCGCGGCGGCGCGGCGGGGGGGAGCCCCAGCTCGCGCGCAAGAAGGTCGGCGAAGACCGTGGTGCAGCCGCCCAGGCGGCTGTCCGTGTCGTCGACTCCGACAAGAAGCATGAAAGGGCCCGCGCCGCCAGAGGCAAACGGGGCGGGCCCGATGAACCTTTCAGGCGAAGACGCGGGCCTCGGGGGCCGGGCGGCCGCCGTGCTGGGCGAAGTACATGTCGAGGGCCTCGCAGAGGGACTCGCTCATGTTCTTGCCCTTGAGGATCTTGAGCGTCTGGAGCTTCATGTGGTAGTGCATCGGGAGGCGCACTTTGAGGTCCTTGGTCATCTCGGATTCTTGGCTCAGGCAAATCCCCCCTAAGGGATCTGTCGCGTTCGTTCCCTAGGGGGAGCATCTTGGATTGGTTGTCAGCCCCATCCATACAACTCAAGCGGGCCCGGCGCCCTCCCCGGCGCGTGCGCCGCATCGCCGCCCTGCTCCCCCTGGACGCCGCCGAGCGCCGGCTCCTGCCCGAGGACGCGCCGCTGGAGGAGGCGGAGGTCGCCGTGGTGGAGTCCTTCGCGGACCTGCCCGCCGGGACGTGGGCCCGCGCGCGGCGGCTGCGCTGGATCGTCTCCCTGGCGGCGGGCGCGGACCACGTCCCCTTCGCGGCGCTGCCCGCGGGGGCTCAGGTCGTCTCGCTCCACGGGCCGGGCGCCGACGCCATCGCCGAGCACGCGGTGGCGCTCCTCCTCGCGGCGCTCCGGCGCGTCCCGGCCCAGGACCGCGCGCTGCGGGCGGGCCGCTTCGAGCAGGCCCCTTCGCGGCGGGCGGCGGGCCTCTCGCTCCTGGTCCTGGGCGCGGGCGCCATCGGAGAGCGCATCGCGCGGCGGGGCGAGGCGCTGGGGATGCGCGTGCGCGCGTGGCGCCGCGGCATGGACCTGGACGCGCTCCTGCCAGAGGCGGACGCCGTGGCCATCGCGCTGCCCCTCACGCGCGAGACCAAGGGGCTCCTCGACGCGCGGCGGCTGCGCCTGCTGCGCCCCGACGCCGCGCTGGTGAACGTCGCCCGCGGCCGCATCGTGGATCGCGACGCCCTCGCCGCGCTCCTGGAGGAGCGCCCCGCGCTCACCTACGCGACCGACGTGTGGTGGCGCTACCCCAAGGAGGGGCAGCCCTTCGACGAGCCCCTCGCCCGGCGGGAGAATGTCCTAGGCACGCCGCACGTCGCCGCGCTGGTGCCGGGGTGGAGAGAAGAGAGGGTGGCCGAGGCGGCGCGGGTGGCGCGCGCCCTGGCCCGCGGCGAGGTCCCCGACGGCTGCCGCGTCGAGGACCCCGCCGACTACGCCGGCCTCAGATGAGGCGCGGTGCCGCGAGGCGCGGCAGCAGGGGGCTCGTCGAGCCGCCCCACGGCAGGGGACCGATGGGCGTCGCAGGGTCCCACGTCGTGTTGTTGCCCGTCTCGTTGGCCGTGGCGTTGTCGCCCTCGACGGGGGCGGGCGTGGCGGGAACCAAGGGCGCGTCCCGCTGGTAGTACGTCACCTTCACCGCGATCCAGCCCTGCGTGAACTGCCACGCCTCGACGACGTGCTCCCCCGAGGCGAAGTTCTCGGGGAACGATGCCTGGGAGCCCGCGACGTCGCCCAAGCCGGGCGTCTGGACGAGGCTGCTCCACGCCGCGACGGTGCCCTTCTCGTTGCGCACGTCCGCGCCGCCCAGGAGCGTCGTCGCGTTGTCGCCGTCGAGGGCGACCGCCACGGGGACGTGCTGGAGCGTGAACGTCGTCGACTGGCCCGAGACGCCGGAGGGGTCGGGCGAGAAGCGGAACTCCTCGTGGCCCAGCGCGAGGTCGCGCGCCTCGCCGGAGCCGCCTTCGGGGAGCGCGTACACGGCAAGGCCGGAGGCGCGCTCGACGTAGGCCACGTACTCGCCGGCCATGGGCAGCGAGATCGTGGAGCGGCCGCCGTTGGTGGAGTTGAGCCTGACCTCCTGGAGCAGCTTGTCCTCGGGCGAGTAGACGAGGATGCGGTCATCGACGCGCGTGCCGTTGCTCCCCGCCTTGGGGTCGGAGAGCGCGAGGGGCCCAGGCTGCGCCTGGAACGCGTAGGCGTGCCCCTCGCCCAGGCGCAGCGGCGCGGGAGCGGGGGCGGGCGCGGGCGCCGGGGGCGTCCCGGTCGGGGCCGGCGGCGCGGCGGGCGCGTCCACGACGGGCTCCACCTTCGGGGGCTGGAGCGAGAGGGCCGCCAGGTAGAGCGTGCCCTGGAAGGACTTCGCGTGCGCGGTCGCCGTGTAGGACGCGCCCTCCACGTTGGCGAACGTGCTCGCGCGGTGGCCGCTCTGGTCGGTGAAGACCCCAGGAGAGAACGCGCTGCCCGACTCGTCCGCGACGGTGAGCACGCTGCCCTTGAGGCTCGCCACGTCGGCGTTGAGCCCTTGGACGCTGCCCTCGTAGAGGAGCGTCACGAACATGGGCGGCGCCTTGAACGTGGCCGTCATGGCCTTGTCCAGCGCGGCGGGCTCGTCGAAGGAGGCGATGGCCACGTCCTCGCGCTGGAGGGGAAGCGGCTGGAGCGCGGGGGTGGGCGCCTTGGCGCTGTTCACCGCGACGTGGAGCGCGCCGTCCTTCAACGCGTAGACGTAGAGGACGTAGGTGCCCGTCTGGGGCGAGGCGAGGTCCGCCGCCGGGAGCGAGGCGTCCAGCGAGTAGAACCCGACCTTCGCGCCGAAGGGGTCGTAGAGCGCCAGCGCGGCGCTGCCGTTGCCGTCGTACTTCACCTCAAGGCCCTTCGCGTCGGGCGGGACCTGGAGGCCGTAGGCGTGCCCGGCGTAGACGTCGCCGGTGTACGCGTGCCAATCCGCCGCGTTGGCGGTGCCGAAGGCGTAGAGCGCGACGCCGCCCGCCATCGCCATGGCGAGGGCCGCGGCCAGAACGTGGTTGCGTTGCATGGTGGGGCTCACTGGCCCGCGCCACGGACGTGACGACCATGAAGAGGCTGGTCGAGGCGTTGAAACGCGCGCCTTGCCGCGAAGATCGTTTCAACGACGCGACCACCGGGATTATCTTCGAGAGGGCCGATGCGCCGCTCCGGAGTGGAGGCCTTGATCCCTCGTGCCCTCGCGGCGAGCGCGCTCGCCCTCGTCGCCCTCGCGTCGCCCACCGCGCTGGCGTTCGCCCTGGACGCGGACCTCCACGTCGTGGTCCCCGTCTCGCTCCACGAGTCCATCCCCGTCGACCTCCCCGTGGCGGGCGTCGTCGAGGCCCCGCCCGCGACCGCGGACCGCATGGTGGATCGCGCCGAGGCCGCGCTCTTCGAGCCCGCCGACGCGCAGCAGGACCCGCAGGAGGGCTCACCGGAGGCGGGCGCGCAGCCGCAGGACGCGCCCGCGCCCATCCTGGCGGCGGGCATCCCGCTCCCCCTCGCCACCGTGGGCGCCATCCCCGTGCTGCGCGACCTGGGCCAGCCGCTCCCCATGGGGCTCGGCCCGCTGCTGGAGGGCGCGCCCGCCCCCGCCGCGGCGCCCGCGGCTCCTCCCCCCGCGGCCATCGCCCCCCAGGCCGAGGCCGTGACGCTCGCGCCGCCCCCCTCGCCCGTCTCCGTGGGCGCCTCCCTCGCCGCGGTCGCCGCCGTGGGCGCCGCCGCCCCCGCCCTCTTCGGCTGGGACCGCCTGAGGCGCTTCCTGCTGCCGCTGGCGCTCTACACGCGCATCGCCAAGGAGCGCCTCCTGGACCACGGCAGCCGCGAGAAGCTCCTCCTCGCCATCCGCGAGCGGCCGGGCCTCCCCGTCGCCGACCTCGCCTCCGGGACCGGCGTCCCGCGCAACACCGCGACGTACCACCTGCGCCGCCTCGAGCGCGAGGGGCTCGTCGTCTCGCAGCGCTCGGGCCGCGTGCGCGTCTGGTTCCTCGTGGGAGGCGACGCGCGCCGCGACGAGGCCCCCGCCTACGCCGCGCTGCGCCACGGGGTGACCCGCGCCATCGCCATGCAGGTCGCGGCCCAGCCCGGCGTCGACCAGCAGGCCCTCTGCGCGCGCTTCGGCCTCGCGCCCAGCCTCGCCCATTGGCACGTCGACCGCCTTCTGCAGACGGGCCTCGTGCGCAAGGAGCGCGACGGCCGCCACGTCCGCTACTACCCCACCGAGGGCCTGCCCCGCGTGGCGGCCCTCACCGGCTGATCAGCGGCCGAACAGGCCGCGCTGCCGCGGCGTGTAGAAGCGCCAGGTGTAGCGGGGCGCGAAGCCCAGGTCCAGGTAGAAGCCCTCCACGAACCCCTCGGGAGCGACCTGGAGCGTGACGACCTCGGCATCGCGGGCATCCTCCAGCGCGCGGGCCAGCATCGCGCGGGCGAGCCCCTGCCGCCGGGCCGAGCGCACGGTGCCCACGTTGTAGATGCCCGCGACGCCGTCCAGAACGGCGAGGAGCGTCGTCGCGACGATCTCGCCGTCGCGCTCCACGACGTAGAGCTTCGCTCCGGCGCGGCGCCACGCCTCGGTCATGTCGAGGAGCGCGGGGTAGAAGCGCCGCGGCATGCGGAAGACCTCCATGAGGACGTCCGTGAAGGCGGGCACCTCGGAGGGCTCCGCGAGGCGCACGCCGGCGTCGGCGGGCGGCTCCTCCAGGGGTCCCGGCTCGCGGACGAGCACGTCCAGCGTGCTCGCGCAGGTGAAGCCGCGGGAGACCAGCTCGCCGTGCCAGCGCTGCGTGTCGCGGAACGTGGAGAGCACGACGCTCCACGAGCAGTCGCGCTCGGCGAAGAAGGCGGTCGCCTCCTCGGAGACGCGCTGCACGTCCAGGGGGTCCGCGCCCTCGACGACGGCGCGGTTCATGGTGGGCGCGTCCAGCCCCGCGACGCCGGTGAGGAACCAGCCGTCGCGCGAGCGCCCGAAGTGACGGCTCGTCGTGCGCGTGAGCGCATAGTACGCCGCGTCGAGGCGGGACGCCAGCGCGTCCTCGGGCCACGGCTCGCCGCTCTGGAGCACGCCCCACGATAAGCGTCCCCCGCCTTGAAGCCGCGCGCCTCGCGAGGGCTCATGCACGCGGCCGCCGCTGGCCCGTCCGTGGACCCGCAGCGGCTTGAAGCGGTCGAGGCCGACCTCGTCTCCTGGGGCCTCCTGGAGCGCCAGGAGGGCCTCCACCCCACGCGGCGCTTCCGGGGCGCCCTCGCCCGCGCCGCCGCGGAGCTGGCCGTCGTGGAGAGGCGCGAAGGGCGCCCCGCGGGCAACCCCGTGGAGCACATCGTCCTGCGCGCGCTGCGCGACCACCCCCTCCCCCTGGGGGCGAAGGTGGAGCGCGACCACGAGAGGTTCCTCGTCGCGCTGGAGATCGCGTCGCTGCCGGAGGGCGTGCGGCAGGCGTTGGGCCTCTAACGCGCGCGGCTGGGCATGGCGCCGCCCGGCTTGGAGGGCGCCGCGCCCGCCTTCTGCCGGAGGTGGCTCACGATCTGGTCCAGATCGCGGTCGAACGTCTCCGGGTCCATGGCGGTGCCGTTGAGGATCGTGCTCCCTTCGCGCGTGAGCGCCGCCATGAAGACGGCCTCCTGGATCTCCTGCTCGGTCGCGCCGTGGAGCCGCGCGGCCTCGGTGTGGAAGAGCACGCAGTAGTGGCAGGGGATCTGCGACGCGACGCCCAGGCCGATGAGCTCCTTCACCTTGCCTGGCAGCGCCGTCGCGTCCGACAGCTGGAAGTCGCGCATCGCGCTCCACCAGAGCTTCGTCTGGGCGGGCTGGAGGACGCGGGTCATCGCCGGCACGAACCCGAACGTCTCGGTCAATTCCTGTCGCAGGTCGGGGGGAAGGCTGCTTTCAGCCACGAGGTTGCTCGTGGAACCACCGCGCTTCCCACGGCGGCGAAGGAGCATATCCTCGCGGCCAGCCCTACGAGCCCAGCAGGTGGCGGAGCACGGGCCGCATGTCTGTCCCCTCGACGACGTGGCGCGCGCGGCGGCGGACGACGTCGTCGCTGGGGTTGAACGCGACGCCGAAGCCCGTCTCGCGGAACATGGGCACGTCGTAGGCGCTGTTGCCCACCGACGCGGTGCGCTCGCGGGGCACGCCCAGCTTGCGCAGGATCTCCCGCGCCATCTTGCCCTTGTCGTTGATCTCGACCCAGACGATCCCGTCTCCGTGGACGTGGCCCGTCTCCTTGAGCCGGAGGCCGTTGGCGACGTACATGTCGATGCCCAGGTCCACGCACACGCGCCGCGCGAGGATGTCGAGGCCGCCCGAGAGGATGCACGTCGCGACGCCCGCGCGCCGCAGGCTGTCCACCACCTCGCGGGCGCCCTCCATGAGGGGCGCGCGGTCCAGCACGCGCTCGATCTCGGAGACGTGGACCTCGCGCCCCTTCCAGAGCGCGACGTCGCTGCGGATGAACGCGTGGTCGTCCAGCAGCCCGCGCTGATAGGCCTGCCAGTTGGACTCATTGCTCACGCCGAAGGCCTCGTGGAGCATCTCCCACGCGCTGCCGTGGACGAGCGTCCCGTCCATGTCGAAGAGGACCAGCTCCATCCCTTCGCGCCGCCGGTCGACGTCCTCCCACGCGCTGGCGTGCCGCGTCGAGACCACCTGGAGCCAGCCATCCGCCAGGGGGATGGGCTCGCGGGCGCTGCGATGCGTGGGCGTGGGCATCGGGACTCCCGAGCCCGCCGCTCGCCTTCAGCGTTGCTCAAGGGGCGCCGGGTTGAAGAAAGGGTTAAGAAAGGCCCCCGCGAGTCATCGCGCGTCCTCCATGCCCCGCGCCCAGAACAAGGCGGCGTCCATCCGCCGGTCCATCCAGGTGGGCGCGGGCCCTGCGAAGGTGTATGACGCCTTCCGCACGGGCGAGGCCCTCTCCACGTGGTACATGGACGGCACCACGTCGGAGTTCCGCGAGGGCGGCGCCATGTCCTTCGACGGCCCCGAGGGGAGCGTGCGCGCGACCTTCGTCGAGCTTCGCGAGGACGAGCGCATCGTCATGGAGTACCACGCCCCCTGGTGGGGCACCGTGACGTGGGAGATCGTCGCGACCCCCAAGGGCAGCCGCGTGACCCTCACCCACGAAGGCTTCGAAGGCCGCGAGGAGTGGCTCGACCGCTTCACCTGGGGTTGGGAATCCTTTCTGAAGGCCCTGAAAGCGTTTGTCGAAGGCCGGCCGATCAAGTAGGCAACGTGCGATGCCTGTCGCCCCCGGAGCCGCGCGAAGCGCGGCGGAGCGGGGCGCGCAGGGCGCATTGCGCCGCTGGTGCGCCAGCGGTGGCCTGGACCGCTTCACCTGGGGTTGGGAATCCTTTCTGAAGGCCCTGAAGGCGTTTGTCGAGGGCCGGCCGATCAAGTAAGAGTCGCAAGGGCCGCGAACGCTTATCTTGCGCCCACGGGCTGGGCGAGCGTGCCCCGCGCGCTCCGTGCCGTGCTCCTGCTGGGCTCCCTTCTCGCGCTGGGCGTCGCCGCGATCCTCTGGGGCCCGTTCCTGGTGCGGGACCAGATCGAGGGCGCGGGAGGGCCATTCGGCCAGTGGGTCCGCGCCGCGGGCCTCCTCGCCATCGCGTTGGCCGCGGTCAGCCTGGGGCGGCGCACGCTCCTGCCGCGGCTGGCGCGGGCCCTCCCGGAGCGGCGCGAGACGCTGCGCCGTCTCGGGCGGACCCTGCAACGCGACGGTGATATCATCCACCTGACGGCGGGCTTCCTGACGCTGGGCCTCGGGCTCCTCCACGCCTGGTACTCGCCCAGCCTCAATCCGCTCATCTGGGCAGGCTTCGGCTGCCTCGCCCTCCTCGTCGCCATGGGCGTCGGGCTGCAATGGGGGTTCCTGCCGGTCCTTCTGCGGCGCCCCGTCGCGGCGCGGAACGCCAAGTGGGCGCTCACCCTCGCGGCCACCGTCCTCATCGTCTGGGGGCACGCGCAGCTGCCGCTCCCGCCGGGCGCTCGCTAGGGCCTGGCCGTCCACACGCGCTGCCCGCCGTCGCGGTCTTCCTCCACGCTGCGGAACGCGCCGCGCAGCGCCCGCGTCACGGCCGCCGAGGGCGGCGCCTGCGCCACGTCGGGGAAGAGGCGCTCCTGCTCCTGCGCGAGGAAGTCCACGAAGGGGTCCACGCCGCGCGGCAGCGGCGCGGGCGCCACGGCGTGCAGCGTGCCCGCGGGTGATAGCACGCGCGCCCACTCGCGGGCGCAGCGGGCGAGGCTGCGCGCGGGGGGAAGCTCGTTGACGAAGAGGAGGCGCACGTGCGCGTCGCGCAGCGGGACCGCGCTCCAGGTGCCCTCCAGCGCGACGAGCCCCGCGGGAGGACGCGGCGGCGTCGGCACGCCGGGCGGCAGCACGAGGTAGGTCTGCCGCGGCAGGGCGCGGGCGTAGGCGCCCAGGATGCGAAGCTCCACCGCGCCGACGCGCGAGCCCGACACCATGGCGACGGGGCCCGCGGGAGGGCGCCACGCGCCGCCGCCCGAGCCGCCGCGGCGCTGCGAGGCGTGGTACGCGCCCATGAGCCGGTCCAGCGCCTCGCGAAGCTCCTCGCGCAACGCCTCCTCGCCGCGCGCCGCGAGGCGATAGACGCGCCGCGGCGGGCCCTGCCCCCGGGCCTCGGACGAGGCGAGGAGGCCCGCCTCCTCCAGGCGCGCGAGGCGGCGGTACACCGTCGCGCGGTCCGCGCCCTCGCCCTCCGCCGCAAGCTGCGCCGCGATCGCGTAGGCGTGGGAGGGCCGAGCCCGCACGAGGCGGAGGATGCGCAGGTCCCGCTGGCTCGTCGCATCCATGCGAATAGGTGGAGTCGCATAGATGCCTATAAGCCCCATCGCCGCTGGCCGGCGCATGCGATGGCGCCACGAGGCCCTCGTCCCCGCCAGCCCCGACGCGGTCTACGCCTGGATGTCCGACTTCCGCGAGGACGACCACGCCCGCGAGGCGTTCCTGCGCGGCTCGGGCGCGAAGCCCGGCGGCGCGGCGTCGCATCGCACCGTCGTCTCCCGGGAGGGGAACCGCGTGCGGCTCCACGACGCGTGGGGCCGCCGCTCCTTCGACCTGGACGTGGAGCTTGCCCCCGAGGCGCGCGAGGTGCGCCTCACCGGCGAGTACGGCTACTCCGCCACCTGGCGCGCCGAGCCGGCCGCGGGAGACACCCGCGTCGTCGTCGAGGGCCGCCTGGAGCCCACGGGGATCATGCGCCTCCTCGCGCCCCTCTTCTCCCGCGGCATGGCCAAGCAGATGCAGGACGACTTCAACGGCCACGTCGAGGACATGCGCAGCGGCCTCACGAAGACGTGAGGAGCGCGCGCACCTTCGCCTCGATGCGCTCGGGGTGGTCGTCCCCAAGCTGGACGTGGCGAAGCTCCCCATCGCGGCCCACGAGGTACAGGGCGGGCCAGAAGCGGTTCTTGAACGCGTCCCACGCCGCGCTGCGCCCGTCCAGCGCCACGGGGAACGCCACGCCCAGCGCGCGCACGGACGCGCCCACCACGGCCGCGACGTCCGCGCCGAACGCCGGCTCGTGGACGCCCACCACGGCGAGCCCCAGGGGCCCATACGCGCGATGCATGGCCTCGGCCTCCAGCATCGCGGACGCGCAGCGCACGTCGTCGTGCACGAAGAAGACGATGAGCGTCACGCGCCCGCGCAGCGACGCGGGATCGACCGCGCCGCCCACCCAGCCGGTGGCGGAGCGCAGGGAGAGGAGCGGCCCGTAGAGCGGCGCCGGAGCCGGGGGCTCCAGCCAATCCGCCACCCTCGCGCGCCAGCCCGCGTCCATGCAGGGCCACCTCGGCGCCGACCCCTACAAGACGGTTTCCCGATGCGCCCGGGCCAGCAAAGGCTCATCAGGAGGGCGCTCCGGGGCGCTCGCCGCCATGATGCTTGGCTTCGGAATGAGCACCCCCAAACTTCGCGATGACCGAATTTGATTCGACTGCCGCTGGCGCACCAGCGGCGCAATGCGCCCTACGCACCCCGCTCCGCGCCGCAGGCGGCGCTCCGGGGGCGATAAGCCGGCCGAGGTCATCCAAACGCTCAAGCCAAGCGAGCCGTCCTGGGGCGTGCCGCCATGATGCTTGGCTTCGGAATGAGCACCCCCAAATTTCGCGATGACCGAATTGGACTTTGCTGAGCGGCTTTCGATCACTGGGGCGGGCCCAAGGGGGAGGGCTTCGTCGCGCGCGCGGCGCGTGCGCTGGGGGAGTCTGGGCTTGGGGCCACGAAGGGGGCCGTCCTACCTGGCCCGGTCGCGGTCGCGCTTGACCTGCCACGCCGTGAGGACCATGCCCAGGGGGCAGAGGACGGCGGCGACGAAGGGGATCCACGCGTAGCGGCCGTAGCCCCAGAGGGAGAGCGCCAGGACGAGGGCGAAGGGGGCGAGGGCGACGGTCCAGTGGAGCGCGTCGCGCAGGGCGGTCCGCTGCCGGGGCGTCTCCGGGGCCACGTTCGAGGCAGGCAGCCAGGGGGGATTTGGCGTTTGCGGCGACGCCGTGCTCGGGTCAGGCCTCGGAGAGACGTGTGAGGCGCCGGGCCGCGGCGACGAAGCCCCGCCACTCGCGCAGGCGGCGGTCGCGCTCGTCGGGGGGCATCTTCGGCGTGAAGCGGCGGTCGAGGCGCCAGGCCTTGGCGAGGTCCGCCCGCGACGCGATGACGCCCGTGCCCAGGGCGGCCAGCGCGGCGGCGCCCAGGGAGGTGGTCTCGGTCACCTTGGGGCGCTCCACAGGGACGCCCAGGAGGTCGGCCTGGAACTGCATGAGGAACGCGTTGGCGGTGCCGCCCCCGTCGACGCGCAGCGTGCGCACCTTGACGCCGGAGTCCTCCTCCATGGCCTGGAGCACCTCAGCGGTGCGGTACGCGGTGGCCTCCAGCACGGCGCGGACGAGGTGCGCCTTGGTGGTGCCGCGGGTGAGGCCCACGAACGCGCCGCGCGCCTCGGCGTCCCAGTGCGGCGCGGCGAGCCCCGCCAGCGCCGGCAGGAAGCGCACGCCGCCCGCGTCCTTGACCGAGCGCGCGAGCGCCTCCGTCTCGGAGGCCTTCTTCACGAAGCCCAGCTGGTCGCGGAGCCATTGCACGCTGGCGCCCGTGGTGAAGATGGAGCCCTCCAGCGCGTACTCCACCTGGCCGTCCAGGTCCCAGGCCACCGTGGCGAGGAGGCGCGACGAGGCGGGGCGCTTTGCCCCCGTGTTCATGAGGAGGAACGAGCCCGTGCCGTAGGTGTTCTTGGCGTCGCCCGGCGCGTGGCACGCCTGGCCGAAGAGCGCTGCCTGCTGGTCGCCCGCGATGCCCGCCAGCGGGGCGTCGGCGCCCAGCGCGCTCGCGGTGGCCAGCTCTCCGCTGGAGGGCACGAGAGCGGGAAGGCTCTCCCGCGGCACGCCGAAGAGGCCCAGAAGCTCGTCGCTCCACGCGCGATGATCCAGGTCGTAGAGCATGGTGCGGCTCGCGTTGGTGGCGTCCGTGACGTGGCTCTCGCCGTTTGATAGCTTGAACGCGAGCCACGCGTCGATGGTGCCCAGCCGCAGGCGCCCGTCGGCCGCGGCCTTCTGCACCTTGGGCGCGTGCTTCAGGAGCCACTCCATCTTGGTGGCCGAGAAGTAGGGGTCGGTGACGAGCCCCGTGCGCTCGCGTATCCACGCCTCGCGGCCCTGCTCGCGAAGCTCGTCGCAGCGCGCGGCCGTGCGCCGGTCCTGCCACACGATGGCGCGATGGAGCGGCTTTCCCGTCTTCGCGTCCCACGCCACGACGGTCTCGCGCTGGTTCGTGAGCCCGACGCCCGCGAGGTCGGCGGGCTTCGTCCTCGACGCGCGGAGCGCCTGCGCCACCACGCGCTGCGTCGTCCGCCAGATCTCCTCCGCGTCGTGCTCGACCCAGCCGGGCCTGGGGAAGTGCTGCGCGAACTCGCGGTCCGCCGTGGCGAGGGGGCGCAGCCTCGCGTCGTACACCGTCGCCTGCGTCCCGGTGGTGCCCTGGTCGATGGCAAGGATGCGGGGGGCGGGCATCGGGGGCGGATCGCGGCGGCGCGGGAAGAGCGCTTCGCCTCGCCTTCGCTGGGGGCTCCGCCCTCTTTCCCCCCGCCAAACCACCGGACCACGGGACCCCCGAACCAACGCCGGGGATTCGGCGATTCGGAGATTCGGGGGTTGAAGGGGCGGAGCCCCGCTGGCCCGCGAGCGGAGGGGCCTGCCACGAGATCGCTTCTCGGCTCAGCGCGCCGCCGGCAGGCGGATGGTGAAGCGCGCGCCCTGCCCCGGCGCGCTGCGCAGGAGCATCTCGCCGCCGTGCGCCTCGATGATCCCCTTGGACACCGAGAGGCCCAGGCCCGTGCCTTCGCGCTTGGTGGTGAAGAAGGGCTCGAAGAGGCGCCGCTGCACGTCCTCCGGGATGCCGGGGCCGTCGTCGGCCACCTCCACGAAGACGTCGCGCCCGTCGCCCCATGCGCGGACCTTGACGTGGCCGCCGCGCTCGCCCAGCGCCTCGCTGGCGTTCTTGACGAGGTTGAGCACCACCTGGTGAAGCTCCGCGGCGTTGGCCTGCACGCGGGGCATCGCGGGGGCGAGGTCAAGCTCCAGGCTCACGCCGCGGGGCAGGCCGATGCGGACCACCTGCGCCACGTCCTCCGCGATGGCGCGCACGTCCTCCGGCGCGCGCTCGCCGTTGCCCTGCCGCGCCACGGCCTTGAGCGCGTGCGTGATCTTGTGGACGCGCTCGACGCCCTCCGAGAGGCGCTGGAGCGAGACGCGCGCGTGGGCCACGTCCATCTCGTCGAGGTCCATGGAGGCAAGCTCCAGCGCGCCGCGCATGTAGTTGACCGGGTTGTTGATCTCGTGGGCGACGCCCGCGACCAGCGTGCCCAGGGCGGAGAGCTTCTCCTGGCGCGCAAGGGTCTGCTGCTGGCGGTGGAGCTGCGTCACGTCGCGCACGATGAGGAGCGTGCCCTCGGGAAGCGTCGCGGGGTGGACCTGCACGGTGATCTCCTCGCCGCGCGCGTCCTGGATCGTCATCTCCGCGAGGCCGCTGGCGCGCAGGAGGCGCTCGGGCAGCGCGGAGCCCAGGAGCGCCTGCGCCGCGGGGTTCTCGTACTTCACGCGCCCCTCGGAGACGAGGAGGATGGCGTCGGGCGCGGCGCGCAGCACGGTCTCCAGGCGCTGGAGGGCGCGCGCCTCGCCGATGGCGGCGCCAAGCTGCGCGGCGACGATGCGCACGAGCGCCTTCTCCACCTCGGTGATGGTGCTGGCCGCAGGGCGCGGCCGCAGGCGCAGCACGCCGACGCCCGGGATGGGCTCGTCCAGAGGGGCCGCCCGCTCGTTGGCGCCGGGCCCGAAGGCCTCCGCGATGGCCGGCGCTCCGTCGAGGAGAAGCTCCGCGCGGCCCACGCTGGGGAACACGTCGCCGCACGCGGAGAGGATGCGCCGCGACGCGCGCTCCACGTCGCTGGTGCCCACGAGCTCCTTCGCGGCCTCGGCGAGGCGCTTGTGGACCTCCAGCTCGCGGTCCGCCGCGGCGGAGAGGACGCCGTAGCGGTACGTGAGGAACACGAACGGCATGAGCGCGAGGAGCGTCAGCGGGTGGAGCGACCAGAGCGCCGCCACCGCGACGCCGCCGCCCGCGCCCACGGCGCCCGCCAGCAGGCCGGGCCCCACGAAGCGGTCGGCGAAGATGCGCAGGTGCCCCTCCTCGCTGAGGCGGCTGAAGATGCCCGCGGTCAGGAAGTTGCTCACCAGGGGGTAGAGGAGCGCGGCGGGGAGCGCGGCGAGGATGGGCGGCGTGCCCAGGCGCGCGACGAGGAGGAACGCCCCTGCGGCGGCCGCGGAGGCGAGGACGTTCTGGCTGAGGTTGAACGCGGCCTTGAGCCCCTCGCGCTTCATGCGCGCCTGCTCCAGGATGGAGGAGACGGCGACAAGGAGCGGGAGCGCGGGCGTGGGGATCGCCAGCAGGCCCACGAAGAGGGGCACCTCGTCGAGGACCATGCGGTGCCGGTGGCCGCGCCAGACGAACGTGAAGCTCGTCTGCCCCAGGAGGAAGAACGCGGCGACGAAGACCGAGGCGCCCAGCGCGGCGGCCCACCACGCGACGGCGAGGCCTTCGCGAAGCTGGAGCAGGGTGGCCGCGAACAGGACCGCGACGGCGGCCGCGGCCAGCGCGGTCACGTAGCGCCGCAGCGCGGGGGGGCTCTCGCTCACGCTGGCATGGGCTCTCCCTGCGGCCCTACATAGCCCCTACGCGCGCCGGGCCTGGGCGCCCGAGGCCATGGCCCGGAGCCGCTGCGCGACGCCCGGGTGCGCCTGGAGGTAGGCCAGGAGGCGCAAGGCCTCCTCCTCGTCCGTGGAGCCGCTGCGCCGCGCGAAGGGGGCCTCCATGTCGCGGTGGCAGTGGGGGCAGGTGGGGCGGGCGCGCTCGGGGGCGGGAAGGGCCCTCGCGGGCGGGGTCGCCGACGGGACGGGCGTGACCGTGGAGACTGCGGGGGCGTGCGCCGCCGGAGAGGAGGGCCGCCTGCGGACGGCCGCGAACTCGGCGAACGCGCCCTCGGGGTAGCCGGTGGGCCCCTCGCGCTCGGCCTGCGCGCGCTCCTGGGGGGACATGGCGAGGATCTCGAAGATGGCGC
Source organism: Pseudomonadota bacterium (assembly GCA_021325135.1). Classification (GTDB taxonomy): domain Archaea; phylum Thermoplasmatota; class SW-10-69-26; order JACQPN01; family JAJPHT01; genus JAJPHT01. The sequence goes on from JAJPHT010000013.1 coordinate 116,823, forward strand.
GGCCGAAGTCGTTCCATTCCCACGGCTTGCGCAGGAGGGCGTGGATGCCCCGCGCGCCAAGCTGCGGAGGCGTCGCCGCGATGTCCAGGTAGGCCGTCATGAGCGCGCGGGCCGCGTGGGGCGCCACCGCGCGCGTCGCCTCCAGGAAGGCGAGGCCGTCCATCTCCGCCATGTGGTTGTCCGAGAGGACGAGGTCCACGCGCGGCGCGGCCATGAGCCACGCCAGCGCCTCCTTGGGCCGCGTGAACGCCACGACGCGGACCCCCTCCAGCCTGCGCTGGAGGAAGTCGGGCGCGATGGCCACCATCTGCTCCATGTCGTCCACCAGCAGGACGACGCGCTCCTCGGCCACGCTCTTGCCTCCTTAGCCCGCCAGCTCCTTCAGGAGCGCCGCCGCGTCGGGCTCCAGCTCGCCATCCGGCGTGCGCTGCGCGGTGCGCTGGAGCGCGGCGGCGATCTGGCCGGCGCCCAGCGACGGGTGCGCGTCCCACCCCAGGAGGGCGACGCCGGAGACGAGGGCCGTCGCCTGGCTCGTGCCGGTGCCCAGCGCGTAGCCGTGGCCCTTGTACGGGCCCGCGATGAGCTCACCGGGCGCCGCGAGGTCGACCCAGCTTCCCGAGCGCGAGAAGCTGGCGTGGTGGCGAGTCATGTCCAGCGCCGTGACGCCGATCACGCCGTCGTAGGCCGCCGGGTAGGCGGGGCAGTCGCCGCACTTGCCCAGGTTGCCCGCGCTGGCGACGAGGAGGGCCCCCTGGGCCTGCGCGCGCTCGACGGCGCGGCGCACGGCCTTGGAGTCCTGGTCGGTGCTCAGGCTCATGCTGATGACGTTCGCGCCGTGGTCGGCGCACCAGGCGATGCCCAGGGCGAGGTCGCCCTCGCCGCCGACGCCCTTGGCGTTGAGCACCTTCACGGCCATGATGCGCGCGTTGACGACGCCCGCCGTGCCCACGCCGTTGCCCACGGAGGCCGCCGCGACGCCCGCGACGTGCGTGCCGTGGCCCGCGTCGTCCATGGGGTCGTTGGTGCCGGCCACGAAGTTCCAGCCGTGGCTGCCATCCGGCGCGCTCCACATCTGCGACGCGAGGTCGGGGTGCGTGTAGTCCACGCCCGAGTCCACGACGCAGAGCGTCCGCGTCATGTGGCCCATGTCCAGCGCCCACGCGTCGGGGGCGTTCACGTCCGCGAGGCCCCACTGGTACTTCAGCAGGGGGTCGGGCGTCAGGGCCGAGCCGTCCCAGCGGGACGAGTCCCACCGCGAGGAGTCCCACCGGGAGCTGTCCCAGCGGCTGGAGTCCCAGCGCGACGACTGGATCGTCGCCGAGTCCCACGCCGAGGAGTCCCAGCGGGAGGAGTCCCACCTGGACGAGTCCCAGCCGGCCGAGTCGCCGGCCACGCTCTGCGCGCGGACGCCGCCGTCGCGCTCCGCGAACTGGACGGCGGGGTCCGCCGCCAGCGCCGCCAGGGCGCCCCCCACGTCGGGGACGCGCACCTCGGCGAGACCCAGCGCGGGGTCCGCCGCCAGGAGGGAGCCCGCGGCCCCCGCCGAGGCCGGCACGGGGGCGCCGGGCTCGAAGCCGACCAGGACGACCCCGGGGTCGTGGGCGCTTGCCAGCGGCGCGAGCCCGCCCGCAAGGAGCAGGACCGCCACGAGAGCGACAGCACGCGAAGTGGAACGGGGGATCATTGAGGGGCACTTCCCACAGCACGGGCCTGCCGGAGCAGGCGCACAGCCAGGTACCTCTCCTGTCGCGAGCCCTATTTAGTCTGTTTCCGCGCCCATTGAAGAGGCCCTGGGGCCCGCGTGGACCCCTGTCCCTGGGCGGGCCGAGGGGAGCCCCCGAAGCCCGACCTGGACCCGTCCGCTCCGCCCGCCGGCCCCCGCGTGGGGCGCCCCGCCGCCATGGGGAATCGGCAGGCGCCGAACCACTCCCCGACATGGGGAAATCGTTAATTACGACCATCCTCTCCTCGGCCCGTTCCTCGCCCATTGGCGGGGCATCACTCCCCTGGGTTGACGCTGATGACCACGCGCACGCAGCTGAACAACTACGTCACCGCCTCGCAGGGCCGCGGCCCCTCCAACAAGAACGTCTCCGTCAAGGAGCTCGACGCCCTCCTGGCGAAGGTCAAGCCCCACCTCACCAAGGACAACACGTACGAGTGGGACGCGAACATCAACGGCATCATCGTCCGCCTCACCACCAACTCGCTCCACCAGTACGAGTTCTGGATGCAGAACTGGTGGCCCGGCCCCAACAACGACAGCATCCTGCCCCACGGCAAGATCTACAGCGTCTTCGGCGTGCCCGACCACGAGCCCTACGCCTACTACTGCCCCGACCGCCACACGGCCGTCTTCGTGAACACCGAGTACTACGGCCAGTGCAAGAGCTGGGCCCTCGGCCTCGCGTGCCACATCCTGGAGCAGAAGTACAACACGCACAGCATCCACGGCGCGTGCGCCGAGATCGACGGCAAGGGCGTCGTCATCATCGCGCCCACCGGCACGGGCAAGACCACGCAGGTCAACAAGCTCTTCAAGCACGCCCGCGGCCGCGTCGTGGGCGACGACTGGATCTACATCAAGCACCCGGACAACATCGACCAGCTCAAGGAGCCCATCCTCGAGGTCACGCAGCCCGAGAAGTCGCTCTACGTGCGCACGGAGAACGCGAAGGAGGAGCAGTGGCTCCGCCCCATCTTCGACCGCTGCATGCTGGAGAACGTCGTCACGGACGCCAGCAAGTGCGAGCACCCGCCCGGCGAGAAGTGCGCCATCAAGGACGAGGGCGACAGCAAGTGCTACTGGGGCTTCGGCAACAGCCGCGCCATGATCCCCCGCGAGTGGATGGCGGGCAAGGAGAAGGTGGGCGACAAGGCCAACCTGCGCCTCATCGTGCTCCTGCGCCGCGACAAGGAGAGCCCCGCCGAGGTCAGCGTCAACGCCGACGAGGCCATCCGCATCCTCAAGGAGGGCAAGACGCTCATCCGCCCCGGCGCGGGCCCCCGCGAGAAGTGGGGCACCTACGGCTACGAGCCCTGGTACAACCCGTACCTCCTCTTCGCCGACCACGAGCGCCAGGAGAAGTTCTTCCGCGACGAGATGCGCGCGGCCCGCGTCGTCATCATCAACACCGGCGCGCCGGGCGAGAGCATCGAGCGGACCTACCAGCGCATCCTGGCCAACCTCGAGAAGGCGTAGGCCTCCGTGGACCTGTCCCTGCGCCCCATCGGCGTCGTGCGCTCGCCCTACGCCACGCCGCTGGACGCGCCGCGGCAGGGCGAGTTCGCCCGAAGGGAGAGCGTCGTCGAGATCGAGGAGCGCTATCACGACGGGCTCGCAGGCATCGAGGCGGGCGCGCGCCTGCTGGTCGTCTGGTGGGCCCACCTCGCGGACCGCCGCGTGCTATCACGGCCCGGGACGGACGGCGTGTTCGCCATGCGCACGCCCCACAGGCCCAACCCCGTCTGCCTCTCTGAGGTGGAGGTCGTCTCGCGCGAGGGCGGGCGCCTCGTCGTCCTCGGCCTTGAGGCCACGGACGGCACGCCCGTCCTGGACCTCAAGGCGGCGCGCGCGGAGTACGACGGTTGGTGCGGGCTGCCAGGCGTCGGCACTCTGTAACACCTTACACAATCCTTGAGGCGCAAGGGCGCCGCCGGGACCCGAAACCATTCGTCGAACGAATGGCCAGAACGTCCTTTCTCCCCATTCCGGAACCGGGCCGCGCAGGGGGTCCCCCGACACCCGGAAGCCCGCAAGAGCGGACCGGGGACGGGGGCTGCCCTACGTTTGCCAAGGGTGACACAAGATGAAGACGCAATATGCATGGAGCTTGCTCCTTGTCGGCGCGGTGCTGGTCGTTCCAGCGATGGCCCTCGCCCAGGGAACCAACAACGGGCTTCCCGCCCCGGACTGCATGTCCACGGGCGCGGTGGGGCTTCAGGCGGTCAATGACCTCCATTCCTCGGTCGTCGACGAGACGAGCCGGTCCCAGAAGGTCGCCGTCACGGACAACGACGTGCTGCTCGCGATCGCGCTGCACAACAACGGCGCCGGGAACGTCAGCTGGGACAAGGTCCGCAGCGTCCAGCAGGTGGCCAGCCACACCATGAGCGCGAGCCAGACCGCGAAGCTGGACCGCGACGACGTGTTCAGCGCCCTCGCGCTGGGCATCCACGACGCCGTGGGCAGCCTTGAGGCCCTCGCGTGCGTGAGCGACATCACGACCGCCATGACGCAGACGCAGACGCTGACGCGCAACACGAGCCTCGACCAGAACACGGTCCTGCTCGCGATCGCGCTGCACAACAGCGCCGGCAGCGGCCTCAACTACGACGACGTGGCGAACTTCGCCGAGTCGCAGCGCACCCAGGTGTCGCACGACCAGGACGTCACGGTCCCGCGCGACAACACGTTCCTGGCCCTCGCGCTGGGCGCCGGCGGATCGGGTCCCAACGCGACCCCCAGCGGCTGAGCCGGCCGGATCCTCTTGGGGAGCCTCGGCTCCCCGCCCCCTTTCCTTCCTTTCCTTCTCCCCTTCTTGCGCAGTTCTCCTTGAGGCGTGCGGCCAGCAGCCCCCTTTGGGCCACAACTCCGATGGCCGGGCGGCCAGGTGGCTCACCGCATGCGGATGCAACTCCTCTGCCTCGCGCTCGCCGCGGGCGTGCTGCTCGCGCCGGCGGCGCACGCCCAGGACTCGAACCAGACTCCGGCCACCCCCACGCCGGCCAAGGAGCGTGGCGAGCCCTCGAGCACGAGCTACGACCTCGACTTCTCGACGCCGGGCGCCGCCACGCTGCGCGTCGAGCAGGTCTGGGACGGGCAGCGGGGGGCCGACTTCCGCCAGAGCCTCGACGCCTACTTCGGCAACGGCGACGGCAAGCTCGCCCCGGACGAGATCGGGCACATCCAGAGCGCCGCGGTCCACGACATGCAGAACCAGTCGCTCCCCCTCCTCACGGTGGACGGCGCGGCGGCGACGGTGCAGTCGGCCAACGTCACGCTGGAGGGCGCGGAGGGGAACGTCAGCAGCGCCGACCCGGTGAAGATGACCCACTCGGTCGTGCTCGCGCTCCCGCCGCAGTCGGGCGACAGCCGCGCCATCACGTTCCACCCCGTCTGGGACGGGCACGCGGACCTCCATGCGCCCGACGGGCAGGTGTTCGTGCTGCCGGGCACGACGCAGGGCGTGGCCGCTCCGGGCATCGACGTCACGGCCCAGTCCTCCGTGACGTTCACCATGCGCCCCCAGACGGCGCAGGACCAGACGGGGGCGCCCGCGACGCCCAGCAGCGGTGGCGGCGGCAGCGCGGCCACGCCCACGAGCAACGGCTCGGGCGGCAACGCGAGCGCGCCGCAGGAGTCGGCGAAGCCGCCTCGCAAGGTGCCGCTCCCCTCCGTGGCCCTCGTCGTGGGGGCCTGCGCCCTGATCGCCCTCGCCCTCCCGAAGAGACGGCTCCGATGACGAGACCTGACGATGCGTGCGCTGTCGCTGGTCCTGGCGTTCCTGCTCGCGTCCAGCGCAGCCGCCGGCCTCGTGCCCGTCATCGGCGAGCCCGTGGCGCCGCCCGCGCCCGAGCCGGCGTTCTGCCCTGAGCGCATCACCGAGGTCACGGGCGCGCCCACGGACTCGGTGTCCGAGGCGCGCCTCGTGGGCCACGACGTCGTCCACAACGTGGAGGCGGACACGAACCTGACGCTGGCCATCGTCGCGCTTGCGGCCGCACTGCACGAGCGCCCGGACTTCGCCAACCTCACCAACTTCACCGAGGACACGCGGGACACCTGCATGCTCAGCCTGCGCGACACGCCGGGCGAGAACCTCTCGCGCCTCGCGCAGCAGCTCCACATCGCGAGGCTCCCCGCCAACGCCTCCGTCTCGCTGGAGCTCTCGACGCATCACGAGCATCGCGTCTCGCTCGGGACGCAGACCGCGCTGGCCGCCCTCGCCATGGCCGGGGCGGGCATGCCGCCGCGCCTCGACGAGGTGCTCAGCGTCGAGGACCACTCGTGGACCAACCTCACGCGCAGCCAGGTCGTCCAGCTGGACGACGACGCGCCCGCGCCGGAGCCCGCCCCCGTGGAGCCCCTTCCCGCGACGCCCGCGCCCGTGGCGCCCCACCCGCTGCCGGTCCCGACGCCGCCCACCCCTCCGCCACCACCCCCGAAGAGGGCGACCGCGCCGACGCCCCCCGCCGCGGCGGAGCCCACGCCGGCCACGCCGACGAACGACAACGGCCTCGCGTCCCTGCTGGGCGGGATCTAGGCCCGCGGCCGGAGCCGGCGGCCCAGGATGGCGGCGCGGAGGGCCGCCTGGCGGACCTGCCACTCGGCCACGCGCTCGGAGAGGAACAGCCCCCGGCGCGCGGCGCGGCCCAGCTCCGCGTGGACCCGAAGCACTTCCGCGACGTCGGCCGGGATGCGGCGGGGCACGCGGGGGGCTCAGGCCTGCGGAGGCAAGAGCCTTCCCCCGCTGCGGAATCAGGACCAAATGGACAAATCAAAGGGCTTTCCCGCCGCCCCGACTGAAGTAGAACCCAACTACCGCCATCATGAGTCCAACGAGAATCATGGACACGGACTGGACATCCGGGAGCCGGAGAACCCATCCAATACAGATGATCGTCAAGCATCCGCCTATGACCAAGAAGGCAAGGTGAGAGCGCGTCCGCTCGGGGTCGCGTCCCTTCGATTCCTCGGGGTCGCCCATCGCCAAGCAGAACCACCTCAATCTTGGTTGTTTCCGAGCTTTGTCACCCGTCCCGCTCAAACTTCGGATCGAACGGATCGGTTGAGCCGGCTGGATGACACGAGGCGTTCTATATGAACCAGCAGGCCCCAACCCCCCCGGACTTCACCAAATCCACTAGATATGCCTCCGCCAGCATGGCGATGGAAGCGTTCACGCGGGGATTACATATCTCTACGTGACTTAGGATGCCACTACGCACCAACAAGTGAGATTACAGTTTCTTTAAGTAGTGAAAAACGGCGCCTCGTGCCATGTGCGAGGGAGGCGTTCAATCCACCTTCGGCGCGGAGGCGGTAGCGAACCGGCTTACACCGATCTCCAAATCGTTATCCCCTGATAGTGGGGTGGGTAGGCCAATGCTGATCCGAATCTTTCTTGTTGCGTCGGCCTTTGTGCTCCTTTCCTGCCTCGTCCCATATTCCAGCGCCACATGTGTAGGCAACGTCTGCGCGATGTGCTACCCTCCCGCCTACTGCTACGCGTACGATTACTCCCTCGCAACGAACGTGAATGGTGGCGTCGGCTCCTCCAACTATTGTCGCGACGGGTTCGGCAATTACGGGCCCTGCACCTACGAAGGGGCAGGAATCGATACAATCAGTGTCGGAGTAGTGGAGTTTGTCACAGCCGGGTTAGGGGGCGTGAACGTCGCGATCTGCCCTTACAACAGCATCGTCACCAACGTGTACCCGTGCACGTACGCCGGCCAAACCCTGTAGTCCCACGCGCCGTTTAAGGCGACAGTGGTGGGTGGCATTCTCCGGTTCACCGGCTTTGGGGGGCTGAATCGTGGCCGATCCGCATTTGGCTCAGCCCCGCAGGTTTCGGGTGGTCAAGGGTCGGGGTCAAGCTGAGAGGAGCAGAGGAGCAGAAACGCTCAAATACCCGAATCACAGCCTCGCGCTTGTCTCGGAAAGATGATTGATTTGCCCCCAGCGGCTCCGCTGGGCTGGTTTTTCGCGAAGGAATTTTCCGCAGCGCGGCCGCTGGCCCGCCCATGCCGACCTCGCCCCAGGTCCTTGCCGCCGACCGGCCGGTCTACCTGTACGTCGAGTCCGACGGCATGGTCTACCTGGTCCGGCGCGAGGGGAGGCTGGCCTTCCCCAGGGAGGGGGAGGTGGACCTGGAATTGGAGTTCAAGGGCGAGATGGACTTCCCCGAGGGGAAAGTCCTCTTCGCCGTCCCCAGCCTGGAGGCGTGGCCCCGCGACTGGACGTTCAAGGACGACGTGCCGGGGCGCACCGACGTGGAGCCCATCGTCCAGCGCGCCATCAACGCGAGCCTCGTGCGCGAGGTCGTGGGGGCCCTGGTCTTCCACCCCGACCAGGAGCGCATCCTCCTCGTGAAGGCCAGCCGCGGCTTCACCAAGGGGATGTGGAACATCCCGGGCGGCTTCGTGACCTACGGCGAGCCCCCCGAGGCCTCCATGCACCGCGAGATGGAGGAGGAGACGGGCCTCACGATCCGGCTGGAGAAGCTCCTGGGCGTGTTCACGCAGAAGTTCGGCAGCCCCTACTACATGCGGGGGCACATGTTCCTCGCGCGGGCCCTCACCACCGAATTGACCCTCCAGGCCGACGAGATCGCGGCCGCGCAGTGGTTCCCCGTGGCCGAGGCTCGCAAGCTGGTGATGAACCCCTTCGCCCGCCGCGCGCTGGACGCGCACGAGAAGGGGCGGGGCCTCCCGCTCGACGGGTGACCCGGACAAACCCTGAAATGCCCCTTCCGCGGAGAGCAGGGGCCGTGCAGCGCGGGTTCCGGTTCCTTGCGGGGGTGTTCGCCCTCCTGCTCGCCATGCCCGCCCTGGGGCTCGTGGCGGTGGGCGCGCGGGGCGTCGCCCGGCTGAAGGCGGCCGACCTCGCCCTGGCCGGCATCCTGCTCACGGCCGCGTTCGTGATCGCCTCCGCCCTCTCCTCGCGCAGCCGCAGCGGCATCCTCGCCTCCGCGGCCTTCGTCATCAGCACCTCGCTGGTCGCGTTCGCCATGGTCCCCGTCGCCGGCCCCGGCTGGCCCCAGAACGCGGCGCTGGGCGGCTTCCTCGCGGCGGGCGGCCTGGCCCTCGCCCTGTCGGCCCCGGCGAAGCCGGCACAACGTTCTTCCATGCGCGCGGCCGACTCGTGAGGCATGCCCTACCGCGACCGGACGCACGCGGGCCAGGTCCTTGCGCGCTCGCTTGACCGCCACCGCGGCGCGGACGTGGTCGTCCTGGGCCTCCCGCGAGGCGGCGTCCCCGTCGCGGCCGAGATCGCCCGCGCCTTGGGCGCCCCTTTGGACGTGATGGTCGCGCGCAAGGTGGGCGCCCCGGGCAACCCCGAGTTCGGAGTCGGCGCCGTGGCGCCCGGCGGCGTGCGCATCGTGGACGCGCGTTCTCTCCTCATGCTGGGCCTCCCCGAGAGCGCGCTGGACCAGACGATCCACGACGAGACGCAAGAGATGGAGCGCCGCCTCCTGCTCTACCGCGGCGACCCGCGGCCCCCGGACGTCGCGGGGAAGACCGTCATCCTGGTGGACGACGGCCTGGCCACCGGCGTCACGGCGCACGCGGCCATCGACTCGCTGCGCCAGCAGGGCCCCGCCCGCATCGTGCTCGCCGTGCCCGTGGGCGCGCCCGACGTCGTCGCGCGCCTCGCGGACCTCGTGGACGAGGTGGTCGTCCCCGAGCAGCCCGAGGACCTGCGCGCCGTGGGCCTCTGGTACGACGACTTCCGCCAGACGACCGACGCGGAGGTGATATCGCTCCTCGGGCCGCGGACGCGCAAGGTCCGCATCCCCGTGGACGGGGGCGAGATGCTCGGCGACCTCACGCTCCCCAACGGCGCCCAGGGGCTCGTCGTGTTCGCCCACGGCAGCGGCAGCGGGCGCCTCAGCCCGCGCAACCGCGCCGTCGCGCGTCGCCTCAACGAGGCGGGGCTGGGCACGCTCCTCCTGGACCTCCTCACGGAGGACGAGGAGCGCGCGAAGGACCTCCGTTTTGATATCCCCCTCCTCGCGGGCCGCGTCGGGGCGGCGCTGGCATGGGCGCGCGCGCAGCCCGACACGCAGGGCCTCGCCTTCGGCCTCTTCGGCGCGAGCACCGGCGCGGCCGCGGCCCTGGTCGCCGCGGCGGAGCGCCCCGCCGACGCGGCGGCCGTCGTCTCGCGCGGCGGACGGCCCGACCTCGCGGGCTCCGCGCTGCGCCGCGCCTACGCCCCCACGCTGCTCATCGTGGGCGGCGCCGACGGCGAGGTGGTGGACCTCAACGAGGAGGCCTTCGAGCAGCTTCCCGGCGAGAAGCGCCTGGAGATCGTCCCCGGCGCCACGCACCTCTTCGAGGAGCTCGGCGCGCTGGAGCGGGTCGCCGACCTCGCGGCGGCGTGGTTCTCGGATCACCTGGCGGGCCGCGAGCGCGTGACGCGCTCCTCCTCCACGAAGCGGTAGTTCACGAGGTCGCGCTCGGTGGCGCCCGCCTCCGCGGCCATCCTCCGCGCACGCGCCAGGTGGAGCATCTCCCACGCGCTGTGGCCATCGCTGCCGAGGCTGAGCCGGCAGCCCATCTCCAGCGCGCGCTTGGCGAGGCGCACCGGCAGGTCGAGGCGGCCCGGGTTGCCGTTGACCTCCATGGCGACGCCGCGCTCTGCGGCCTTCTCGAAGATGGCGTCGAAGTCGAGGCTCGCTGCCGGCCGGCGGCCCGGCACCGCGGTCGTGGGGTGGCCCAGCGCGGTGAGGCGCGGGTCGTCCAGCGCGGCCAGCACGCGCGCCGTCTGCTCCTCCTTGGGCAGGCGAAGGCGCGAGTGCAGCGAGCCGATCACGTAGTCGAACCCCGCCAGGACGTCCGGGTCGTGATCGAGCCGGCCATCGCGCAGGATGTCGCACTCGGTCCCGCGCAGGATGCGGATGCGCGGGTGCGCCTCCTGCACGCGCTCGATGTCTGCCCACTGCATGAGCACCTCCTGGCGCGAGAGGCCGCGCGCGACGCGGAGGCTCCCCGAGTGGTCGCTGATGCCGATGGCCTTGGCGCCCAGGCGCTCCGCGAAGGCGACCACCTCGTCCAGCGTCATGGTGCCGTCGCTCCAGGTCGTGTGGCAGTGGAGGTCGGGCGCGTCGGGGAAGGGCGCGTCCACGGCCCAGCGCGGGATCGTCTTGACCTCGCTCTCGCCCGGCTGCGCCTCGGGCTCCTGCGCGAGCCACGCGGGGCGCTCGCCGGTGCGCGCGAACTCCTGGATCGTCCGCTCGATGGAGGGCCCGATGCCGGGGATGTCGCGCAGCCGGCCGCGGCGCAGCAGGTCCTCGAAGTCCTCCGTCCGCGCCACCTGGTTGGCCGCCCGCATGTACGCCCGCGAGCGGCCCAGGTCCCCGCGGCGCTTCCACGCGAGCCCCATCTGCGTGAGCAGGTCCACGGTGGCCTGGCGGACGAGATTCCCTCCGGTGGGCATCGTCCTTCCCTCGCCCCGCCCCTTCATGCGGCCTCTCGCCCCGGCGTCGATGCGGTTGCTGGAACGCGCGCCGTTATGCTCCCCCAGCGCGATTCCGGCCCGTGAGCCCGGACGACGCCCGCGCCCAGACGCTTGCCCTCCTTGACGAGCTGCTCGGACCCTCCCCCCCGGAAGGCATCCGCGTCCGCCTCTGGGACGGGACCCTCTGGCCCGACGAGACGCCGGGCTTCGCGACGATCGCGCTGAAGCACCCGGGCGCCCTGCGCCGCATGCTCCTCCCGCCCACGCAGCTTGGCCTCGCCCAGGCGTACCTCCGCGACGACTTCGACATGGAGGGGGACGTCGAGCGGCTGCTGGAGGCGGCCCTGGGCGCCGTGGGCTCGCTGGACAAGCCCTCCGTGCGCGCCCGCGCCGCGTGGCGCCTCGTCCGCCTGCCCGCCGCGCGCGCGTCGGGGCCGCAGCCCACCGTGCGCGCGCGCCTCCGCGGCCGGCGGCACTCCATCGAGCGCGACCGCCAGGCCATCCGCCACCACTACGACGTGTCCAACGAGTTCTACCGCCTCTTCCTGGGCGAGCGCATGGTCTACTCGTGCGCGTACTTCGCGCGCCCCGGCATGACGCTGGACGAGGCGCAGGAGGCGAAACTCGACCTCGTGTGCCGCAAGCTGCGCCTCAAGCCCGGCCAGAAGCTCCTCGACGTGGGGTGCGGCTGGGGCGGCCTCGTCATCCACGCCGCGCAGCGCTACGGCGTGGACGCGACGGGCATCACCCTCTCGGAGCGCCAGGCGCAGGAGGCGCGCGAGCGCATCGCCAAGGCCGGCCTGGAGGGGCGCGCCCGCGTCCTCGTCAAGGACTACCGCGAGGTGGACGAGCCCGAGGCCTACGACGCCATCGCCAGCGTCGGCATGTTCGAGCACGTGGGCGAGTCGATGCTGCCCGCCTACTTCGCGCAGGCGTGCCGCCTGCTGAAGCCCCGCGGCGCGTTCCTCAACCACGGCATCGCGGTCCCGGGGGGCAAGTTCGGCGGCGACGCGCGCTCGTTCATCGAGCAGTACGTCTTCCCCGACGGCGAGCTGGTGCCCATCGACGCGACGCTGCGCGCCGCGGCGGGCGCCGGCTTCGAGGTGCGCGACGTGGAGAGCCTCCGCGAGCACTACGCCATCACGCTGCGCCACTGGGTCCGCAACCTGGAGGCGCGCCGCGCCGAGGCGCTCGCGCACGTGGACGAGGCGCGCTATCGCGTCTGGCGCCTCTACATGGCGGGCTCCGCCGGGAGCTTCGCCGCGGGGCGCATCAGCGTGTTCCAGACCCTGCTCTCAAAGCCAGACTCCGAGGGCCGCTCCGGGCTCCCCATGACGCGCGAGGACTGGTACGCTCAGTCCCACTCGATGACCTCGTAGAGCATGTGGTAGCGCCGCGTCTCGGGGTCCTGGCGCCCTCCCTGGATGCCCGTGTCCACGCCCGCGTTGTCGTGGAGCATGAACTGGATCTCGCTGAAGTCCTGGTCGATGCACTGGCCTTCGGGCATGGCGCGGTCGGGGAAGGAGAGCGTGAAGCGGCCGGGCGCCTCGTAGGCCTCCAGCACGACGCGCTCGTCGGGGCGGCGGCCCAGGTTGAGGCGCGCCACCTCGTCCTCCAGGGTCTTGCGCTCCAGGGGCATGATCTCACCTCACCGCGGCGCCGAGGGGATGGCGAAGGGGAACTTGACGTTCGTGCGCAGCGAGGACTTGTGCCGGTAGCTGGGCTCGTGCTGCGTGCGGTACCCCTTGTGGCGCCGCCAGAACTTCTTGTCCGTCCGCGCCTTGAGCCTTCGCAGCCGCTCGGCGTCCACGAGGAAGCCCAGGACGCCCACGGGCATGTAGACCGTGTAGTCGCGCTTGGGGTGCAGGCGGCCGTAGTTGTCCAGCGTGCGGTAGAGGCGCGCCATCATGCGGTCCGTCTCCTTCTGCGCGAAGACGAACGCCTCGCCGCTCTGGAGCCGGTTGCGGGGGCACCACTCGTCCACCTCCACCACGACGCCGTAGGCGCGGCAGATCGCCGGGCGGAACGGGTAGATGGTGCAGCCGTCCTCGAAGAACGCGCACATGTGGTCGCCGACGCTCTCGTCCCACGTCCAGGACTCGTCCTCCAGCGCGTGCTCCAGCCGCTCGACCACGGCCTCCAGCCCGTCGGGGTCGCCCTCGTAGGTGGCCAGGACGTGCCGCGCGACGTTCTCGCACTCCATGACGTGCAGCTGGAGGCCGACCTTGCAGCAGTGCCCGCTGCGCTGGCAGCCGTAGGGCGTGGCGTTGTGGACGTCCTGCACTTCGGTGAGGTCGCCGTAGGAGGCCTCCAGCAGGCGGAAGAGCTCCTCGCGGCGACGGGCGAGGAACGCCTGGCGGGACTCGGGCACGGCGGCGCGAGAAGAGGCTTGCGCCTTGAGGTTTGGGGCTAGGGCGGAGGCGGGGCGGAGGCCGCATCCTTCTCCGCCTTCTTCGCCATCCGGTAGCGGTAGACGCCGATGGCGACGACGAACACGGCGAGGAGGAGCACCAGCGAGCCGCGGCCCAGGGCGCGCTCCACCTGGCGGTATGAGCGGCCGAAGAGGACGCCGGCTCCGATGAGCACGGTGCACCAGAGGACGCAGCCCAGGAGCTCCCAGAAGAGGAAGCGCCACCACTGGACGCGCGAGGCGCCTGCAAGGGGCGGCGCGAGGGCGCGGGCGGGGCCGAGGAACTTGCCCAGCGTCATGGTCTTCCCGATGTGCTCGGCGAGGCCCTCGCTCACGGCCTCCGCGCGGCTGGCGAACTGCTTGGGAAGCCGCTTGAGCAGGCGCAGCCCGTAGCGGCGGCCCAGCGCGAAGGCGACGACGTCGGCGGTGAAGAGCGACGCGATCGCGACGACGAGGAGCCACGAGACGTGAAGCTCCCGCTGCGCCGCGAGGAAGCCCGCGCCCAGGAGGAAGAGCTGCGCCGGGATGAGGGCGCCCACCACGGGCACGGCCTCGAAGAGGAGCACGAGGCTCACGATGAGGTAGGCCCACCGGCCCGACTCGGAGAGGACCTGGTCCGGGGGCGGCATCGCCATGGCGCCACCTCACTTCCGGCAGGCCTGGATGAAGTTGCGGAAGATGCGCTCGCCGTGCTGCGTGTGCTCGACCTCAGGGTGGAACTGGAGGCCGAAGCGCGGAAGGACCTCGTGCTCGATCGCCTGGACGGGGCACGAGGCGGAGTGCGCGGTCACGCGGAACCCCTTGGGGACCTCGACGACCTCGTCGTTGTGCGACTCCCAGACGATGCTGCGCTCGGGGAGCCCCGCGAGGATGCGGCCGCCGGTGGGGTCGTCCAGGATCATCTCCATCTTGCCGAACTCGGGGACCTTGCCAGGCGCGCAGCGGCCGCCGTAGTGCGTGGCCATGAACTGCTCGCCCGCGCAGATGCCCAGGATGGGGTAGGGCGCGCGGTCGAGGAACGTCGCGCAGTTGCCCAGCGCGTGCTGAAGGCCGACGCGCGGCGCGCCGCCCGAGAGCACCAGGCCGTCGAGGTCCTGGAGCTTCTCCCAGGGGGTGTCGTTGGGGACGATCTCCGACTCCACGTCGAGGTACTTCAGGACGCGCCACTCGCGGTGGGTCCATTGGCCGCCGTTGTCCACGACGTAGATGCGAACCATGGGGAGCCGCCTCGGCGCGCGTCCATTCGGCCCCCTGCCTTAAAGGCTTCCGAGGCGGGCGAGGGCGAGCCTTACATCCGGCACGCCGCGATGAAGTTCCGGAACACCGTCTCGCCGTGCTCCGTGTGCTCGACCTCGGGGTGGAACTGCACCGCGAAGCGCGGCTGCGTCTCGTGCTCCATGGCCTGCATGGCGCAGTTGTCGCTGCGCGCGAGGAGGCGGAACCCGCGGGGCACGACGGAGACCTCGTCGTTGTGCGACTCCCACACCGTGCTCACCTTCGGGAAGCCCGCGAGGATGCGGCCCCCCGTCTCGTCCACGAGGGAAAGCCTGGCCTTGCCGAACTCGGGCGCCTTGGCCGGGGCGAGCGTGCCGCCGTAGTGCAGGCCCATGACCTGCGCGCCGGCGCAGATGCCCAGGATGGGGCAGGAGAGCTTGGCCAGGTAGGTGGGGTTCTCGCCCATGGTCTCCAGGGTGACGCCGCTGGGCGCGCCGCCGGAGAGCACGAGGCCGTCCACGTCCGCGAGCTTCTCCCACGGGGTTTCGCGGGGCACGATCTCGGTGTCCACGCCGAGGTACTTCAGCACGCGCCACTCGCGGTGGGTCCACTGGCCGCCGTTGTCGACGACGAGGATGCGGACCATCGCTCGCCAATGCGGGCGTCCGCGTTTAAACATGCCCCGCCGAAGCCGACAGCCTCATGCCCGCTTCCCGCCGAGCCCCGAGCATGGCCATGAGCCTGAGGCCGTTGGGCTGGATGGCCACGCTGTTCCTCTGCCTGGCCGTGATGGACCTCGCCTACGTCGACCCCGGGCTGGGGCGCATGGTGGGGATCGTGCTGGCGGTGGCGGCGCTCGCCGCGCTCTGGCTCCTCGTGCTGCTGGACGTGCTCCAGCGCCGCGACCTCGCCGCGGGGCAGAAGCTCCTCTGGGGCCTGCTGGGGCTCCTCTCTCCCGTGGGGCCTGGCGTCTACTACGTCGTGCGCCGCCGCCTCGCGCGCCCCGCGCCTCCTCCCCGGGAGCGGCCGCCCAGCGCGTACCGAGTGCACGACCCGTTCCACCGCCACTGATCCGTTTGCGGGGCAAACACTCGCTCCGTGATGCCTTCCGGCGACGTGGGAGAGCGCGGCGCTCGCCGTGCTCGCGGTCGCGGCCCTCGGCTTCGCGGCGCCGCCTCGAACGCCTCCGCCTAGGGCGGCATGGCGCGCAGGAGGTTGCGCGCCATGTTCACGTTCGAGAACTCGCCCGCCGAGATCCACGTGATCGTCTGCTCGCGCCCGAGCAGCTCGCGCGCGATCCGGTGGGCGGTCCACCCTTTCTCCTTCAGCGCGTGCGCCCGGCGCCGCAGGCCGTCGAAGTGGTCCGCCGTCTCCATGAGGCGCTTGCGCGGCCGCTCCACGATGGGCCCGTGCGCGGGGTAGAGCACCACGGGGTCGATCTCCGCCATGCGGCGCAAGCTATCAATCTCCGTGGCGACGTCCTCCGCGAGCCGCGCCGCGCGGAACTTCCCCATGTACGCGTCGCCCGAGAAAAGCGCGCCCGTCGACTCGTCGAGGTACGCGACGTGGTCCGCGCTGTGGCCCGGCGTGGGGACGACGCGGAACGAGCGCCCTCCGGCGCGGATCGTCCCCTGCGCGGGCCTCGCGCCCATGCCCTTCTCCCTGGGGTAGCCCCAGAAGACCTGGCGGTACGCGGGGAAGGGCGGCGTGCCCTCGGCGAGGAAGCGCGTGGCCAGGGGCGGCGCGAACGTCTCCACCTCGGGGCCCAGGAGCGCGTGGTTGCCCACGTGGTCCTCGTGCTCGTGGGTGGTGAGGCACGCGCGCACGGGGCGCGACGCGAGGAAGCGCGCGACCTCGCGGCGGGCGCGCGACATGCCGGAGTCCACGAGCACGTCGCCCGCGCGGTAGACGCTCACCCAGACCTTGAGCGCGCCGGGGACCGCGAGCGCCGCGTGGTGGCGCTCCACGTCGCCGTGCCGCTCCAGCCGCTCCGCGATGGGCACGCCCAGGCATCCGCCGCCCGGGGCCATGGGTCTTTTCCCTTCGCCGCTACCGGTCCTGCGGGGCCCGGCGGTTCGCCAGCGCGTGGCGGATGAGCGCGCCGTAGCGCTGCGCGAGGTCGGCCGAGAGCACGGCGATGGCGAGCACGTAGAGCCACGGGTTGAGGCCCCAGAGGATGCCGTAGAAGGTCACGACGACGCCCACGGTGCCCGACGTGCGCGAGAGCCGGTTGTGGACGCCCAGGGCGCCCAGCGCGCGCTGCGAGAGGAAGTTCGCCGAGACGTAGAGCACGGCGAAGGCGAGGATGATGGGCAGGTTCGCCATCACGAGGTCGGGCCGGAAGAGCCACGTCCAGACGGGCAGGCTCGCGTAGAAGACGAGGTCCGCCGCGCTGTCCACGTTGGCGCCGAAGCGCGACGCGGTGCCGAGATATCGCGCCAGCGGCCCGTCGAGCACGTCGGTGAGGACGGCGAGGAGGACGAGGATGGCGAACTGCGGCGCGTCGCGGCGCCAGGCGGCGCCGTAGGTCAGCCCCACGAACGCGACGCGGAGGAAGGAGAGCGCGTGCGGCAGGTAGCCGACCAGCCGGGGGCGCGCCGCGCCGACTCTGCTCGTCTCCACGCTCACGGGAGGAAAGGGTCCGCTACTTAACCGCTGCTGGACATCGCGCGATGCGTCACGGCTCCAGCGTGTAGCCCTCGCGGATCTCGAAGGGCGCCCCCATGCGGCCGGCAAAGCGGGCGGGGTCGAACGCGCTGATATCAACCCGTGGCTGGCGGCGCAGGAGAAGGGCCGCCAGCGCCTCGCCCGCCGCGGGCGCGCGCATGAAGCCGTGGCCGTTGCCGCCCGCGAGGAGCCAGAGGCCTGGAGCGTCCGGGTGCGGGCCCGCCAGCAGCAGGCGGTCCGGCGTGGCCGCGTCGACCCCCGCCCACCCCTCGGTGGGGCGCGCGGCGGCGAGGCCCGGCAGGCGGTGGGCGAGGCGGTGGCGCGAGGCGGAGAGGAACGCCTCGTCCGCGTCCTGCCGGTAGCGGTCCGGGTCCTCGGGCATCGTCGTCGTGCCGTCCCCCACGAGGAGCTGGCCGGGCCACGCGGGACGCAGGTAGAACCCCTGCGTCTCGTCGTGGAGGATGGGCACCTCGTGGGCGCCCGGCGCGGCGAAGCGCTGCGCCTGCGTGCGGTAGGGCAGGAGCGGCGCGTCGAGGCCCGCCTGCCGCAGGAGGCCGCGCGTCCACACGCCCGCCGCGAGCACGACGGCGTCGGCGTCCACGACCTTCCCTCCGGCGCGCAGCGCGATGCGGTCGCCCTCGCGCGCGAGGCTCGCGGGCGCGGAGACGACCTCGCCGCCCATGGCCTCCACCTGGAACGCGCGGGCCTCGCAGAGCATCCGCGGGAGCGCCCACCCGTCGCGCGGGTAGTGGATGCCCAAGGCCACGTCGTCCAGCCGGAGGCCCGCGTGGCGGGGCAGCTTCCGCAGCGCGTCGGGGTCCATCACCTGGGCGTCCGCGCCGTGCCGTCGCTGAAAGGCCGCGATGCGCTCCGCGGCGTCGGCCTGCGACGCGGTGACCAGCGTCGTGCTGCCCACGGGGTACCAGCGGAAGGGCCACCCCTCCTCCTCCCCTTGCTTGGTCAGGGCGTCCAGCATCTCCATGGTGCGCCGGACCAGGGCCAGGCTCGTCTCGTGCCACATGCCTTCGCAGACGAGGCCCGCGCCGCGGCTGCTGGTGCCGCCCCCGATGGGGCCCCCCTCGACGAGGACGACCTCCGCGCCCGCCTCCAGCAGGTGGTACGCCGCCGAGGCCCCCAGGACCCCGCTCCCCACCACCGCGACGCGCATGGCGCCCGGAAGCGCGCGGGGCCGGTTTAAGCCCCTTCGGCCCGCGGGCGCGGGCGATCGTCCAAAGGGGTACCAACTTCGTTATACCAGCCTGGAGGGACCGCTGGCCCAGAGAGCGCACGGGGTGACGCCCCGCCGCTCCACCCCCCGGACGGGGCGCCTCCCACCGCCTCCCGAAGCGCCCCGTCCGGGGACCTCCCTTTTAAAGACCCCTCCTCTCCCCTGGCGGAGCCCGGCATCGTCCAAAGGGGTTCAACTGAGGATATCCCCCCTCGGGGCAAGGTTGGCTCAGCAGCCGCGGCGGGCGCGAAGGCGCCTGCCCTGAGCCGTTGCCTGGGTTGCCCCCCTCCGGGTCGGACTTGCCGGTCCTCCCGCATCCCCGCCCGGTCCGTTGCCGCGGACCGGGCCTCCTTCTCACGCGCGAAGGCGCGTCCACCCTTCGACGACGCGGCGGGCCGCCCGCGCCGTCTCGGCCTCGCGCTCCCGCGCCTCGCGAAGGATCTCCTCCACCTGGACGCCCGCGGCCTCCAGGTCCTTCCGCTCCCCCTCCAGGATGCGCTCCAGCGCGGCGGGCTCGAAGTCCAGGTGGAACTGGAGCGCGTAGGTCGCCGGCCCGAGGCGGAACGCCTGCTCCGCGTAGAGCCGCGACGAGGCCAGGCGCGTCGCCCCGGGCGGAGGCGCGTAGGTGTCGTGGTGCAGGTGCATGGCGCGCGGGGGGAGCCCGCCCACCACGGAATCGCGCGCCGCCTCGGGCGCCCAGCGCAGGTCGTGGAACCCCACCTCGGGCCCCGCGCCGCCGGGCATCGCGCGGCCCCCCAGCGCGTGCGCGACCAGCTGCGCGCCGAGGCACACGCCCAGGATGGGCACGCGGCCGTGGGACGCGCGGAGCAGGTCCATGACGCGCGCCATCCACGGCCCCGTGGTGATATCATAGACCGAGGGCGCGCCGCCCAGGACGATGACGCCCTCGAACCCCTCGGGCGTCGCGGGCACCGCCTCGCCCGCCCACGCCTGCACGACGCGCGCCTCGACGCCGGCCTCCGCCAGGGGCGCCGCGAAGAGGCCCAGCCCCTCCAGGGGCGCGTTCTGGACGACCAGCGCGCGCCGCGTCACGTCCGCACCGCCCAGACGCCCGTGGCGCGCGCGAGCACCTCGCCCGACTCGCCGACGATCTCGCCCGAGGGGAACGCCGCGAGCTTGCCGCGCCGGTCCACGCGCGCCCGCGCGACGAGGCGCTCTCCGGGCTTCCCGGGCCGCAGGAAGTCGGTGGTCAACGACTGCGTGGCGCACCACTCCCCCTCCTCCAGCGTCGCGACGACGGCCGCGCCCAGGGCGAAGTCCAGGAGCCCAGCGGTGACGCCGCCGTGGATCCAGCCGCCCATGTTGGCGTGCCGCTTCGCCGTGGGGAGCCGCACCTCGACGCCCTGGTCCGTGATCCTGAACTCCTCGATGCCCAGGAGGTCGGAGTACGATTCGATGGAGTCGAGGGTTTCCACGAGGGCGCGAGGGGCAGGCGCGACAAAAGCCCTTGGGCGGGCCCGCGTCTTCTGGCGCCGCCGTCACGCCTTGCGGACGCGGCGCTTGGCCTCGCGCAGCCGCGCGGCGGTGGCGCGCAGCGCGGCCTCGCCGGCCTCGCGCTCCTCCCGCGTGCGGGCGCGACGCAGGCGCTCCCAGGCGGCGTCGTGCTCGGCCTGGGCGGTCGCCATCTCCTCGGCGCCTGGATCGTCGGCCCCCGCGCTTGCCACGCCGCGACCTTGGACGGGGGCCCGTCTTGTGCGTGCTGGACGGGGAGAAGCGTCACTCTGGACGTGGGCGGGGGTGGCGCATGGCCACGCGCGGCGGCTCAGGGTGGCGAGCGGCCACCCAGGCGGACCTCGCGCAGGGCGCGGCCCGCCTCGTGCAACGCGTCCTTGGCCCGGGCGAGCACCTCGAAGGCGGCCGGCTTCTCCTCCTCGGCGGCGCTGGCCACGCGCGCCGCGGCGTCGTCGTAGGCGGCCTGCGCCTCCTGGAGCCGGCGGCGGGCCGTCTCTTCGGGCGTGGGCCCGACGGAGAATAGGGCGTCGGGGGCCTTGGGCGGGACGGCGAGGAAGACGCTCACGCTGGGCAGAGGGAGGGTGCCACGCAGCTTGGTCTTGAGGCTCTTGGGCACGCGATTCACGTCCTGTCGTGGCGCGGGGCTGGCCCGATCCGCGGGCTCCAAGGCGTGGAGCGGGCTTGAAGGGGGCGCTTGGCGGCGAAAGCGGAGAACCCCCGCGCCCCGCCAGCGGCCCATCCCTGTCTCGCGGGCCTTCGGGGAGCGCGCCACAAGCGGAAACCCGCGTCCTTGATGGCCCATGCGAACCCAGCCGTGGGCCAAGGGGCAGCCGTTGGACCTTCTGCTGGCGGACGACGACGAGGACACGCGCTTCATCGTCAAGCGCGCGCTGGCGAAGCTGGGCGCCGCGGTCCACGTCCACGAGGCCGCCAACGGGGAGGAGGCGTTGACGCTCCTGCGCGAGCGCCGCGTGGACGCGATCCTTACCGACTACCGCATGCCCCTCGCCACGGGCGTCGAGGTGCTCTGCTTCGCGCGCCACGCGCAGCCCCACGCGAAGCGCATCCTCATGAGCGGCACGCTGGAGGAGGCGGTCCTCCGCGAGGCCGCGCTGCCGGCGTGCCTGGACTTCTGCTTCGAGAAGCCGATGCAGCGCGAGGAGTGGATGAAGCTCCTCCGCCTGGGCCTGGAGATCGAGACCTAAGTCCAGCGCGGGCGCGCCGGCATTCTTCGGGGCCGGCTGGTCAAACTATATTGCGATCAAACGCAAGCCGGGGCTCCATGACCGACCCCGAGACGCAGGCTGCCCTGGACGCGCACGCGCACCTCTGATCCCATGGCGCGGATCGACCTCCCCTTCCAGCCCCGCTGGCGCCCCGCGGTGCTTTCCGGAGAGAAGACCACCACCGTGCGGACGCGCCGCTTCGGCGCCGAGGGCGACTCGTTCACGGTGGAGGGCATCGCGTTCCGCCTGACGCTCGTGGAGGCGATGCCCCTCGCCAAGGCGCGCGACCTCGTCTGGCGCGAGGAGGGCATGCGGAGCCCCGAGGAGTTCGAGGCCGTCTGGGCGGAGAACCATCCGACGCGCGGCTTCCGCGGCGCGGACTCCGTGTGGGTGCATCGCTTCGTGCGCGAGAGCTAATGGGCCATGCCTGCTCGCCGCGCCACGCGCACCACGCGGCGCGCCTGCTCCAGGAGCGGCTCGTCGATCATGCGGCCCTCGAAGCGGAACGCGCCGTGCGTCTCCTTCTGCGCGGCGGCCAGGAGGCGCAGCGCGTGGTCGACCTCCGCCTGCGTGGGCGTGAAGGCGCGGTGGATGGGCGCGATCTGGTCGGGGTGGATCGCCATCTTGCCGGTGTAG
This sequence comes from Pseudomonadota bacterium, assembly GCA_021325135.1. Classification (GTDB taxonomy): domain Archaea; phylum Thermoplasmatota; class SW-10-69-26; order JACQPN01; family JAJPHT01; genus JAJPHT01. The sequence continues at coordinate 138,863 of JAJPHT010000013.1, forward strand.
CCCAGCGTGCGCGCCTGGCGCGCCTCCTGCTCCAGCCCCGCGGGGTCCTGGAAGTTGGCGTACACCTGGTCGATGCACGGCACGTCCAGCGCGGCGGCGGCGAGGGCGACGTGGCTGCGCGCGTAGAGGACCTCCACGCTGCTGGGCGTGCGCACGAGGCCCGCGTCGGCGGCCAGGTCCTCGGCGCCGAAGAGGAGCCCCGCGAGGCGCTGGCCCACCGCGATGCCCGCGTCCAGCGCGCGCAGGACGCCCAGCGCGGTCTCCACGATGAGGTAGAGCCGCGTGGAGCCCGGGTGCAGGCCCACGCGCGCCTCCTCCTCGGCCAATTCCTGCGAGAGGCGCGCGAGGGTCACGGGGTCGTCGGCCTTGGGGATCATGAGGGCCGGAGGACGCGCGTCCATGACGACGGCGAGGTCGCTGCGCCACTCGTCGCTGGAGAGCGCGTTGATCCGCACGCAGCGGTCGGGGCCTCCGGGGACGGGCGGGTTCGCGTCGAGCACCTGCCTCACGAGCTGGCGGGCGGCCTCCTTCCCCTCGGGCGCGACGGCGTCCTCCAGGTCGAAGCAGACCATGTCGGCGGGCAGGGTGAGCGCCTTGAGCATGCGCTTCTCCTGGTCGCCCGGCGTGAAGAGGACGGAGCGGCGGATCTCGACGGGCACGCGGAGGCTATCGCGGGCACCCGGGCAAGAGCTTTGCGCGAGGTCGCGGAGAGGCGGCCGGGCGACGCGAGGATGCCGGAGGCCGCCCAGAGCGGGAGCATGTCGAGCCCCGTCCTCCCCGAAGACGACATCCGGCGCATGGCGCGGGCGCGCGTGGGCTTCCGCTGGCACCTCGCCTCCTACGTCGTCGTGAACCTCTTCCTGGCCCTGGTCTGGTTCCTCACCACCGGGCCGGGCTCCTACTACTGGCCCGTGTGGGTCCACATGGGGTGGGGCATCGGGCTCATCTTCAACGCCCTCGGGGCCTACGTCCCCCAGGCGCGCATGCTCGCGGCGGAGGAGCAGCGGCTTCGCCGGCGCTACGGCCGAGAACCCTGAAAAGGGAGGATCGCTTCCCGAGGGCCGTGGCCGAGCCCGTCGTGGAAGCCCGCCAAGTGACGCGCGTCTACGGCTCGGGCGACGCGGCGGCGGCCGCGCTGCGCGGCGTGGACCTCCAGGTGGCCGAGGGCGAGATGGTCGCCATCATGGGCGCCTCCGGCTGCGGGAAGACGACGCTCCTCAACTGCCTCTCGGGGCTCGACCGCCCGACCTCGGGCCAGGTGATCCTCGCGGGCCGCGACCTCACCGCGCTGCGCGAGCCCGCCCTCACGCGCCACCGCGCGCGCGTCGCGGGGTTCGTCTTCCAGTCGTACAACCTCATCCCCGTGCTCACCTCCGAAGAGAACGTGCTGCTGCCGCTCCTCACGCGGGGCGACGAGCAGGGCGCGGCGCGGCAGAGGGCGCGCGGCGCGCTGGCGGGCCTGGGCCTCGCGGGCAAGGAGCGGCGCCTGCCCAACGAGCTTTCGGGCGGCGAGCAGCAGCGCGTCGCCATCGCCCGCGCGCTGGCGCCCGAGCCGCGCGTCGTCTTCGCGGACGAGCCCACGGGCAACCTCGACGCGGAGCGCGCGAAGGACGTGCTGGACCTCCTCGTCTCGGCCAACCGCGAGCGCGGGCAGACGCTCGTCGTCGTCACGCACGACCCCCGCGTCGCGGAGCGGTGCACGCGCGTCGTCCGCATGGAATCCGGGCGCGTGGTCTAGATGGCGTCGCGCGCGGGCTTCCTGGCCGTCACGGCGTGGCGCTACGCGCTGCGGCACAAGGGGCAGACGGCCCGCGCCGTCACCGGGCTCCTCGTCGCGACCACCGTGCTCGTCGCGGGCCTGGGCATGGCGGACACCATCACCGCGGCCGTGGAGCGCGGCGCCGTCGCGCAGTTCGGCGGCATCGACGTGGTCGTGACCGGCGTCCTGCCGTTCAACGCGAGCCTGGGCGACGAGCTTGCGGCGCTCCCCTCTGCTCAGGCGCACCACGCGCGCTTCGTGCCCACCCTGGGCGTGCCCGGCAGCGTGACCGCGCGCAATGGCACGCTCGCGCAGTCCAACGTCATCGTGCGCGGCGTCGACCCCTCCGAGCCCGCCCTTCTGGGGCCGCTGCGCACGGCGGAGGGCGCGCCGGTCGCGGAGCCTCGTGCGGGCGAGGTCGTGCTCTCCCAGGGACTCGCCGACGCGCTGGGCGTCAAGCCGGGCGACTCCGTGACCCTCCGCGTGCCCACGCTGCGCAGCCTCGCGTTGGGGCAGCTCCGCATCGCGCAGCTCCAGGCGCGCGTCTCCGGCATCGCAGTGCAGGAAGGGCGCAGCGGCTACGTGGGCACCGCCACCGCCCTCGTGCCGCTGGAGGCCATCGGCAACGCGACGGGCGCGCCGGGCCAAGCGACGCAGCTCCTCTTCACGCTGGAGGGCGGCGCGCTGGAGGTCGCCCCGCAGATGGGTGATCACCTGCGCGCGGGCGGCGATCGCACCTACACCGCGCGGGCCGACAAGGCGCGCATCCTGGAGGAGACGACGTCGAGCCAGAACGTCGTCGTGGGCTTCATCCTGGGCATGACGAGCTTCACGCTCATCGCCGCGGTGCTGCTGGCCTTCGCGCTCCTCTCCGCCCTCGTGGAGGAGCGGCGCGTGGAGCTTGGCACCATGCGCGCGCTGGGGCTCACGCGCGGCGAGGTCGCGCTGGCCATGACGCTGGAGGGCGTCTACTACACCGTCGCCGCCGCGCTGGCGGGGCTGGCGCTGGGGATCGCCGCGCTCGTGGGGGCGGTCGCCCTCCTGGAGCAGCGCGTCCCCGCGCAGTTCCGGCGCTACGTCGCCACCACCGTCTCGCCCCCCACCATGGCGCTGGCCATGGCGGTGGGCATCGCGGTGCCGCTCCTCACCATCGCCGTGGGCTCGCTGCGCTTCGCGCGCCTCGACCCCTCGCGCGCCATCCGCGGCGTCGCGGACGATCCTCGGGGCGAGCGCCGCGTCGGCTTCGCGGGCGCCGCCGCGCTCGCGCTGGTGGGGCTCCTCCTGCTGCTGCTCCCCTTCGGCCACCTCGCCGCGTGGCCCCTGGTGCTGGCGGGCGGCTCCGTCGCGCTCTCCGCAATGGGGCGCCGCCGGCTCGCCCTTCTCCCCCTCGCCGCGGGCGCGGGCGTCATCGTCTACACGCTCTTCACGTTCGACTTCCCCAGCGGGAGCGCGGCCTACGATCCCGCGTACACGCTGGGGCGCGGCCTGCTGCTCGCGTTCGGCCTCGTCGCGCTGGCGGTCGCCTCGCCCCGCCCCTACGACGCGCTGGCGCGCGGCACGCGCGGGCGAAGCTCGCTCCTCGTCGCGGTGCGATATCTCATCGCGCGCCGCCGCGCCGCCGGCCTCACCATGGCGATGATCGCCATCGTCGTCATGGTCGTGACCGTCATGGGCACGCTCTTCTCCCTCTTCGCGTTCAACGCGCCCGACGACCTCGGGGGATATCAGGTGGAGGGCACCTCGCCCTTGCCCTTCGATCGGCTCGACCCCGCGCTCCCCGCCAACCTGAGCCACGACGTGGCCGACGCGCAGCTTCTTCCGCGGCTGGGCCGCGCGGGGCTCAACGTCACGGCGAACGGGAACGACCTGGGCGGCTTCGGCGGCGTCTGGGGCATCACCCCCGGGTTCGCGGCCAACGCGACGCTCAACTTCTCCTCCCTGGCCCCGCGATATCACGACTCCCGCGAGGCGTGGGACGCGGTGGCGCGCGGCGAGGCCGTGGCGGCGCCCGACTTCGGGCGGCCCAACCCCGCGCGCCTCTGGGGCGCCAACCCCGGCGCCGAGGTGACGCTGCGCGCCTCGGGCGGCGCCACCCGGACGTACGTACTCGCGGGCTTCGTCCGCGCGGACAACCTGGGCCTCATGATATCGTCCTCCGACGCGGACTCGCTGGGCCTGCGCACGACGCGCGTCGTCCTCGTGCGGGCCGCGCCCGGCGTCGACGCGGACGACCTCGCGGGGCGGCTCACCGCCGTCTACCAGGACCAGGGCCTCTCGTTCCAGAGCTTCCGCGCGCAGAACGAGCAGCGTCTCCAGGCCGCTCAACCGCTCCTTCTCGTGCTGGAGGCGTTCCTGGGCGTGGGCCTCCTCGTGGGCCTCTCCTCGACGGGCATCCTCGCCAGCCGCGCGGTCCACGAGCGGCGCCGCGAGATCGGCACGCTGCGCGCGCTGGGCTTCGAGGAGCGCGACGTGCGCTGGGCCTTCCTCGTAGAGTCGACGCTCACGACGCTCCTGGGGCTCCTCATCGGGCTGGGCGTCGGCCTCCTCGTCGCGGCCGGCGTGTGGTGGCGCACGGAGGACCGCGCCGCGGTGGCGTTCTCCCCGCCGTGGCTCACGATCGCGCTCTTCGGGGCCGCGCTCCTCGCCCTCTCCGCGCTCGCGGCGCTGGGCCCCGCCATCCGCGCCTCGCGGCTCCCGCCCGCCATCGCGGTGCGGCACGTCGAGTGACGCGGCTCGACCGGCAGTCTGGCCGCCGACTTACAGATGCACGCCGCAGCCGCAACAGAGCATGGCCGACAGATGGGTGACGTCCGGTACCAGGAGCCCTACTCCAGGATCCTCAAGGCCTCCGACAGGGCGGCCGCGCTCCAGCGGATGAAGGACGACGAGATCATCGCGGCCATCGCCGCCACGGCCCGCAAGGAGGACACCTACCTCGCGAACGTCCTGGCCACCGAGGCGATCAACCGCACGCAGCGGACGCGGGCCATCGTGCGCGCCACGGGAGAGGGCATGCTTGCCATCGACCAGGCCCACGCGATCAGCTTCATGAACCCGGCTGCCGAGCGGCTCCTGCGCGTCCCGTTCGAGGCCGCATGCAGGCTGGGTCTCCTCGGCGTGCTCGCGGTCGAAGGGCCCGGCGGCGCGCCCGCGCCCCTGGAGGAGCACCCGCTTCTCGTGGCGCTGGAGCGGGGCGAGACGTGCGAGGAGAGGGCGAGGCGCTTCCTGCGCGCGGACGGCACGGCGTTCCCCGCGTCGTGCGTCGCGACGCCGGTGCGCGTCGAGGGGGAGCCGCGCGGCGCCGTCATGGTGCTCCGCGACGAGACGGAGAGCCTCGCGGTCCAGGAGGCGCTGCGCGAGAGCGAGGTGCGCCTCCGGACGCTGGTCACGGGCGCGCCGGTCATCCTCTTCGCCCTCGGGAAGGATGGGCGGTTCACGCTGGCGCAGGGCAAGGGGCTGGAGGACATCGGAGGGACCTCCGACCAGATCGTGGGCCTCTCCGCCTTCGAGCTGGAGCGGTACGGGCTGGACATCGACGAAGCGGCCCGGCGCGCCCTCGCGGGCGAGGAGGTGGAGCGCGTCATCTCGGCGGGCGGCTTCTCGTTCCAGACGCGCTGGGCGCCCATCGTCGAGGGGGGCGGCGAGGTGAAGGGCGCCATCGGCGTCGCGACGAACATCACGCAGCTCAAGCGCGCGCAGGACGACATGCAGCGCGCGCTCTCGCTCCTGGAGGCGACGCTGGAGGCGGCCCAGGACGGCATCCTCGTGGTCGACCGCGCGGGGAAGGTCATGCGTTGCAACGAGAAGTTCCTCCAGATGTGGCGCCTCCCAGAGCCCGTCGAAGGGGACCTCGACGCCGCGCTGGCGGACGCGATCCAGGAGCTTCGCCGCCCCGAGGCGTTCCGCGCGCGCCTCGGGGTCCTCGACGAGAGCCCGTGGCTGGAGAGCGCGGACGTGCTGGAGTTCAAGGACGGGCGCGTCTTCGAGCGCTACTCGAAGCCCCAGCACATGGGCGCCGAGATCGTCGGCCGCGTGTGGAGCTTCCGCGACGTGACCGAGCGGCGCAGGACGGAGACGCTCCTCCTGGAGAGCGAGCAGCGCTACCGCTCCTTCTTCGACAACAACCTGGACGGCGTCGCGACGGTGAGCCTGGACGGATTCATCACCGACGTGAACCCGGCGTACTGCGACATCGTGGGCTACACGCGCGACGAGCTCATCGGCCGCCGCGCGTCCGACCTCATCGACCCGGAGCGGCGGGCGCAGGACGTGGCGGTGGCGCGCGCGAGCCTCGCGGGGCCGCCCAGGACGCTGGAGACGCGCCTCGTCCACAAGGACGGGCACCTCGTCGACGTCCGCGGCACGGCGCGCCCCATCGTCGTGGGCGGCGTCACGGTGGGCTCCTTCGGCGTCGCGCGCGACGTCACGCAGCGCAAGCGCGCCGAGGAGGCCCTGCGCCGCAGCCGCAAGAGGCTGGCGCAGATCCTGGAGGCGGCCTCGGTGGGGCTCTGCCTCCAGGACGCCGGCGGGAGCATCGTCATGGCGAACGCCGCGGCGGAGGAGGTCCTGGGCCGCCCGCGGGAGGAGTTGGTGGGCCGCCCCTTCGGCGACGCCGCGTGGAAGGTGACGACGCCCGAGGGCGCGCCCGTGGAGGCGGAGGACCTCCCCGCCAAGCGCGTGCGCGCGACGGGCCGGCCGCTGCGCGGCTTCCTCTGCGCGTTCACGCGCGGCGACGGCGCGAGGCGCGTCCTCTCGGTGAGCGCCGCGCCCCTGGCCGACGACGGCGGGGGAGGCGGGACCATCGTCATGTCGTTCACGGACGTCACGGAGCCCTACGAGACGCGGCGCCAGCTTCGGGAGGCCGAGCAGCGATATCGTTCCGTCTTCGACCTCGTGCCCGACGGCCTGGGGACGGCGGACCCTGACGGCCGGATCCTCTCGGCGAACCGCGCGCTGGCGAGGCTGCTGGGCCGCGACGTGGGCGAGATCGTCGGGACCTCCTACGAGTCGTTCGTGGCGCCCGGGGACGTCGAGCGCGTGCGGGCCATCTTCGCGGCCGCGCTGGGCGGGACCACGGCGACGGCCGGGGTCCGCCTCCTGGGCGCCGACGGCCGGCCCGTCCGCGTCCGCGCGACCGCCGTGCCCATCGTCGTGGACGGGCGCCTCGTGGGCGTGCACGGCGTCGTGCGGCCCGAGGGGGGTTCGGGGGGCGCAGCCCCCTGACGTCTTGATCGTCGGCTGGGCTTTCTCCTACGTCAGGGGGCCGCGCCCCCCGAACCCCCCGCTTTTGTCCGCAGCAGCGCGCGCCGCTTGTACGTGAGGACCTCGGTGCCGTCCTGCTTCGTGACGACGTGGCGGATCTCCACGAGCCCCTGGCCCGGCTTGCTGGTGGGGCGCTTGGAGACGACCTCGCTTCGCACGCGGATGGTGTCGCCGTGGAAGACGGGCTTCGTGTGCTCGACGTCGTAGTAGCCCAGGTTCGCCACCAGCGTCCCCGCGGTGAGGTCGCCGACGCTCATGCCCACCGAGAGCGAGAGGGTGAGGAGCCCGTTCACGACGCGCTGGCCGAACTGCGTCGTCTTGGCGTATTCCGCGTCCAGGTGCAGCGGCTGGTCGTTCATGGTCAGCGCGCAGAAGAGGACGTTGTCCGCCTCGGTGATGGTGCGCCCCTTGTCGTGGTGGATCACCTGGCCCACCTCCAGGTCCTCGAACCACTTGCCCGGCATCGCGCCGGCACGCCCCAAGGGGGGCAAGGGCTTTGTGGGGCGCCTCGGCTGCCGCCGCGTGCGCGCGGAGACCCGGGAGACCCTCGCCCTGGCGGGGAAGACGATCCTCTTCAGCCTGGGGGGCCTCCTTGTCGTCGCCGCGCTGGTGGACCTCGTCGTGGGCGGCCTGAGCTGGACCGCAGCGGGCGTCCTGGCGACGGGCCTCGTCCTCGCCGGGCTGCCCCTGGGCTTCGCGCTGCGCGACGCGCTGCGGCACGCGCAGAAGCGTTGAAGGCGGGGCCGCGCGTGGGCCCCCTCGTGGCCCGCTCCTCCCGCCGCCTCACGCGCCGCGACTGGATCGTCCGCCTGATCGCCATCGTCTTGGCGCTCTCCTTCCTCGCGGGCCTCGTGTCGGTGGTCCTCCAGCGCTGAGCGGCGGTTTTTCACCTACCGGCAAGGCTTTGTCCGCTCCCCCGTGCAACGCCCCCTGGGTGTGCCGCATGCGAGACCAGGTTCCCCGCCCGACCGGAATCGAGACCGCCCAGCGGATCGTCGAGGAGAGCTTCGCCTCGCTGCCCTTCCCCATCGACAAGGAGCGGGCCATCGCCCAGGTGGGCGACCGCGCGCTCCCCTGGGACGACACGTTCACCCTGGGGGACATCCTCCGCGGCCTCCCCGACAAGGCGTTCCGCGACCCCTTCCACGCGGCGCGGGCCGCCGACGAGCGCCTCGCCAGCTTCGTGCGCGCGCTGGAGGCGGTCAAGGCGGCGGAGAGGAGAGGGCGCTGAGCCCCCGGCGCCGGCTCCACACCGTGGGCCCCCGGAACCCGCCCTCCACGTAGCCCATCATCCAGCGGATCTCCTCGCTGTTGTCGTCCCCGTTGTCGTGCACGAGGTTGGACATGGCGATGGCGACGTCCAGGAGCGCCAGCGCGGCGGGGTCCTTCTCGCGCACGGAGACGAGGAAGCGCTTCGCGTCGGGGCAGCGGTCGTGGAGGATCACGCGGTCGCGCATGGGGATGAGCGGGTACGTCTTGCAGCGCACGGGGCGCATGGGGCCCAGCTGGCACCCCTTCTCCGGCGTGAGGAAGTAGCAGGCGCCGCAGCAGCGCTCGTGGCATTGCCGCTCGCCCGCGGCCAGGTGCTCCGCGCAGCGCCACTCGTACTGCTCGGCGAGGGCCGGCTGGAGCCACCCGGGAGCGACGCGCACGGGCACGCGGGTCATGCGCGCGCAGCGCGCTCCGCAGACATGAAGCCGCGCCGGGGCTCTGGCGCCGCGTGCCGAGCCTGCCTCGCGTCCTGCTTCATGCCGAAGGCGCCGCGGTCCTTGCCCTCTCCGTCTGGCTGTACGCGCGTGGCGGCGCGTCCTGGGGCCTCTTCGCCCTGCTGATCCTCGCGCCCGACCTCTCGATGCTGGGCTACCTCGCGGGCCCGCGCGCCGGGGCAGCGACCTACGACCTGGCGCACGCCTACGTCTGGCCCATCGCCCTCTATGCGCTGGGGCAGGCTCCGCTGGCGCTCATCTGGGCCGCGCACATCGGCGCGGACCGCATGCTGGGCTTCGGCCTGAAGTACCCCACGGGGTTCTGCGACACGCACCTGGCGCGCGTGTGAGGGCTCAGTAGAGGTCCGCCATCAGCGCGGTGCGCTGCTCGGCGGTGACGCCCAGCTTGCGCTTCACGGGGTTCCCGACCTGGTAGGCGCGCTCGCCCTCCTCGTAGGTGGGCTTCTGCGTCTGGTAGAAGATGCCCACGGGCACCTTGTCCTCGGGGCCCACGGTGGGCCACTCGATGGCGCGCTGCACCGCCGCGGAGAAGTCCTCCTTGTCGTGGCCCTTCTCCTGGAGGTTGTAGACGCGCTCGCGGAACCAGTCGTAGGTGTTGAGCTTGTTGTACGTGACGCAGGGGCTCTGCACGTCGATGAACGAGAAGCCCTTGTGCTCGACGCCCTTCTGGATGAGCTCCGCGAGCCCCTTGGCGTCGCCGGAGAAGCCGCGCGCGACGAACGAGGCGCCCGCCATGAGCGCGAGGCCCACGGGGTTGATCGGGTTCTCGATGTTGCCGAAGGGCGTGGACTTCGTCTTGTGGCCGATGAGCGAGGTGGGCGAGGTCTGGCCCGTGGTCAGGCCGTAGATCTCGTTGTTCATCACGACGTAGGTGATGTCGAGGTTGCGGCGCATGGCGTGGAGGAAGTGCCCGACGCCGATGCCGTACCCGTCTCCGTCGCCGCCGGTCGCGATGACGGTGAGGTCCGGGTTCGCGAGCTTGATGCCGGTGGCGACCGGGAGCGCGCGGCCGTGGAGCGAGTGGATGCCGTAGGCCTTGAGGAAGTGCGGCAGGTTGCTGCTGCACCCGATGCCGGAGACGACGGCGACGTCCTCGGGCTTCTTGCCCGCGCCGACGAGGGCGCGCGTGACGCCCGTGAGCACCGCGTAGTCGCCGCAGCCGGGGCACCAGGTGGGCTTCGTGTTGACCTTGTAGTCCGCGAGCTGGACCGTGATGGCAGACATTAGTGGACCACCTCCTTCTTGGGGGCCATCTTGAGGACGGCGTGCACCTTGGCGACGATGTCCTCGGGCCAGAAGGGCTCGCCGTCGTACTTGTGGAGCGTGTCGGAGGGGAACCAGCCCGTCTCGGCGCGCAGGAGGCGCTCCAGCTGGCCGGTGTAGTTGCCCTCGATCATGAGGGTGAAACGCTCCTTCTGGAGCATCTCCTTGAGCTTGCCCCAGTCCAGGGGGTAGAGGTCGGTGAACTCGATGCTGGCGACCTCGACGCCCTCCTTCTTGAGCGTCGCCATGGCCTCGCGCACGGCGCCGTGGGTGGAACCCCAGGAGACGAGCGTGACCGGGGCGTTGGCGGGGCCCACGCGCTCGGGCATGTGGAGGTCCTTCTTCGCGCCTTCGAGCTTGTGCATGCGCTTGTCCATCTGCTTCTTGCGCACCTCGATGGCGTCGGGCAGGCCCGCTCGCACGTCGGAGACGAGGGTGCTGTCCTCGTCGTGCTCGTCGGAGCCGGCGATGAAGGCGCCGTTGGCGGTGCCGGGGATGATGCGGGGGCTCACGCCGCTGGGGGTGAGCTTGTAGCGCAGGCCGGGGCCGTTGCCGTCCCACCAGACGCCGCGCTCCAGCGTGGCGCGCTCCATGGGGAACTCTTCGCTCGTCTCGAAGTGCTCGGAGAGGAGCAGGTCGCTGAGCACGAGCACGGGCGTCTGCCACTTCTCCGCGAGGTTGAGCGCGCGGATGGTGGCCTCGTAGGCCTCGGGCACGGTGCGCGGCGCGATCACGATGCGGGGGTAGTCGCCCTGGCCCGCGCCCATGACCATGTTGAGGTCGCCCTGCTCGGTCTTGGTGGGCAGGCCCGTGGAGGGGCCGCTCCTCTGGGAGACCATGACGACGAGGGGCGTCTCGGTGATGCCCGCCATGCCCATGGCCTCCACCATGAGGGCGAAGCCGCCGCCGGAGGTGGCGCACATGGCGCGCGTGCCGGCGTAGCCCGCGCCGATGGCCATGTTGATGACCGCGATCTCGTCCTCGCACTGCTTGACGACGATGCCCATGTCGGGGCCGTGATCCGCGAGGAACTGGCCCACGCTGGTGGCGGGCGTCATGGGGTAGAAGGAGTAGAAGTGGCAGCCGCCCGCCATGGCGCCCAGGGCGATGGCCTGGTTGCCGGTGAGGAAGATGCGCTTCTTGTCGGCGTAGGGAAGCCCGAAGTCCATGGGGCCCCACTTCTCGGTGGCGTAGTTGATGCCCGCCTGCGCGGCCTTGAGGTTCGCGTCGACGACGTCCGCCTTCTTGTGGCCGAACTGGTCCTCCAGGACGCTCTTGAACTTCTCCACGGGCGCCTTGATGAAGGACATGGCAGCGCCCACCGCGACGGTGTTGGCCATGATGGGGTTCGGGCTGAACTCCTTGGCCAGCTCGTAGAGCGGCATGGGGCAGAGGATGACGCCCTTGGGCACGTCGGCCTCGGTGACCTTGACCTTGGAGGGGTCGAAGATGATGCGTCCGCCCGCCGTGAGCAGGGGCGCGTGGACGTCGACGGTCTGCTTGTTGAGCGCGATGAGGATGTCCGCGTGCTGGCCCACGTAGAGGACGGGGTCCTTGCCGCCGCGGATCTGGAACCAGACGTGGCCGCCGCGGATGACGGACTGGTAGGAGTTGTAGGCGTAGACGTGCTGCCCGGAGCGGGAGAGCGTCTTGCCGAAGATCTCGCCGGTCGACGCGACGCCGTCGCCGGCCGCGCCGCCGATGCGGATGCTCACTTCGGTGCGGACCATGGACATTCACCGGGTTTCGGGATTGAGGCGACAGACCCTGGTTTCCAGTTTAAGGGTTTGGGCCGGCGCGCCTCTGGAGAAGGCCCCTTGCGCGGCCCATCGAGGGGTGGGCCAGAGGTGGAATCGCGCAGCCCCCGCCTGCCCCGCTCCATGCCCGACGAGGATGCCCCCGGCGGCGCGCGCGCCACGACCGCGACGGCCCCGCTCCCCCCCTCCGCGCAGGCCGCGATGGAGGCGGAGCCCCTGGCCCCGCCCGAGCGCCCGCCCTACGACGTGGTCCCGCCCGACGACCTGGTGGGCCTGCGCGCCGTGCGCGTGATGCTGGCCGACCTCCCCTTCCCGGCGACCCTGCGGCAGCTCGTGGAGCGCGTGGGCGCGTGGCGCGTCCCCATCACGGGCGTCCACTTCCACCCCATGCGGCAGTTCCTGGAGGGCATGCCCAACCGGAAGTACCGGAGCCCGAGGGCCGTGCTGCGGGCCATGGCGCGGGCGCACCCGGACCTGCGGCCCTGATCAGCCCGTGGCGCTGGAGGCCCCGCCGCTGCGCCCCGCGTTGACGCGCGCCTCGGCGATGGCCCGCTTGGCGGCGCGGACGGCATGCTCGGCCGCCTCGATGGAAAGGTGCGCGTGGTCGAGGACCTCGACCAGCTCGACGCGGCCCGTCGCAGCCATGTCGTCGATGGCGAAGGAGGCCTGCGCGGCGTCGAGGGAGGCCTTGGACGCGGCGAAGGTGTGCTCGGCGGAGTGGTGCGCCTCAAGCGCGCGGGCGAGGTTCGCGGCCTCGGAGGCCAGCGAGGTCGCGCAGTGCGACAGCTCCCGCGCGGCGCGGACCGCCTTCCGGGCAAGCTCGTCGTCGCCGTGCACGCCTCCCGGAGCCGAGCCTGGTCGGTTGAAGTTTTGGTCCATGTCAACGTCTCCTTCGGCGCCTCTCCTCGATCCGCTGCTTCGCCGCGGCAAGCTCCCGCTCGGCCTCCTCCAGCGCCCGCCGCGCCGCCTCCACGTCCAGCGTGCCCCCGCGCATCGCGGCGCGCAGGCGGTCCAGGGCGGCTTCGAGGCGGCGCGTCGCCTGGTCGAGGCCCCGTTCGTCCTCGGGCGAGCCTTCGCGACTCAAGGCGCTCCTCCGGGCCGCGCCAGCGGCCGATGCCAGATCAGCCACTGATCATGAAAATGGTGAGCGGCGGGCACGCTGGGGCCGCCGAAGCCTACGAGCGCGCTTCACGGTTCCGCTGCCGCGCGCGCTCCAGGGCTTCCTGCGCGCGCAGGAGGGCCGCCTCCGCGCGCTCGATCCGACGGGCGAGGTCGGGCGAGCCTTCGCGCATGGCGGCGAGGAGCGAGGCGCACGCCTGGTCGAACGCCAGGAGCGCCTCGCGAAGCTCCTCTTCGGCCGGCGCGATGTCCATGGCCCGCTTGCTCCGCCCGCACCCGATGAAAACCTTGCGCGTGCGGTGGTGCGCCAGGGAGGCGAGCCGTCGCCTGCTAGGCCAGCGCGTTCAGGAGGCTCCGCAGCGCGTCGGAGGCGGAGGCCGAGTGCGGGCCCGCGAGGGACGGGATGGGCGCGAGGCGGAAGCGGAACGGGGGCCGCGTCGGGGCCTCCGCGCGGGGCTGGCGCAGCAGCGGCGTCCCGGGGGGCCACCGCTCCAGCCAGGCGGCCTCGGGGGAGCGCGCGAGGTCGAGGAGGTCGCGCTGCCCGATGGCCTGCCCCAGCGTCGCCAGGGCGTCGGGACCTACCGCGATGACGGCCTGCGGGCGCAGGAGGGCGAGGAGACCCAGCACGTGCTTCGCCGCCTCCTCGCGCACGGCGGGCGCGGGCTCCGCGTCGAAGGGAATCGCGTGCCCGAGGTGCGCGACGCCGAAGAGGGCGGGCAGGGGGGCGTCCCCGGCGGCGCGCCAGAACGCCGCGCCCGCGGGGCTCGCCGCGTCGCCCGCGACGACGTCGAGCCCCAGCCGCTCGCGCGCCTCCCGCGGGCCCGTGAACGGGATGCCCGTGAGGCGCGAGCCCTCGTCGGGCGCGCCTGCGAGGACGAGGACGCCCGCGCGCGTCAGGCCGCGGGCGTAGAGCTGGAGGTGGTCGTGGAGCGCGGGCCACTGGTCCGCGACGCTGGTCCGGAGGCGCTTCCCCTCGCGCGCCAGCGACTCTGCGAGACGCGCCTCGGCGGGGAAGAGGGCGCGGTACGCGAGGAGCAGGTCCTCCACGACGTCCGCCTCCTGCGCGACCAGGTCCACGCCCACGCCGCCGGGCACGTCCAGGCCTCACGATAACGCTTCTCATTCGGACGCGCTTCTGCGCTCCATATGCTCTCGCGAAGGACGCTCACTTCTGGCGTCTGCGCTGCGCGAGCGCCTTGAACTCCGCGGGCCGCCCGCAGCGCGGGCACCACGGGTTCGCGTGCGCGTCCAGCGTGGGCTCGGTGCCCTCCCAGCCGCAGCCCAGGCAGACGAAGTCGAAGGGCATGCGATCGGCAGCGCGTCCCGGACCATGAAGCCGCGCGACGGGGCGGAAGAGCCAAGCGGCATCGGGCGGGTGAAGGGGCCAGCATGCCCCTGCGATCGCGGCTCCAGGACAGGCGGGAGGACCTCCTGCGTCTCGCCCGACGGCACGGCGTGGCGACGATCCGCCTCTTCGGATCGGCGGCGCGAGGGGAGGACACCGCCGAGAGCGACCTCGACCTCCTCGTGAAGATGGAGCCGGGGCGAAGCCTCCTGGACCTCATCGAGTTCGAGCAGGACTGCGAGGACCTCCTCGGCGTGCCGGTGGACGTCCTCACCGAGGGCAGCCTGCACCCGCTCCTGCGCGACACCGTCCTCTCGGAGGCTGTGCCCGTCTGAAGCCCGAGAGCGAAGACCGGGACCGGGTCTATCTGGCGGACATGCTCGCGGCTGCGCTGGCCGCCCTCGATTATGCGCAGGGCGACCGGGAGGCGTTCCACGAGGACAAGATGCGGCGCGACGCCATCCTGCGGAATCTGGAGATTCTCGGGGAGGCCGCGAAGCGCGTCTCATCTGCCACCAAGCTCGCCCATCCGCACGTCCCCCGGCGGGCGATCGCGGGGATGCGGGACAAGCTCATCCACGACTACGGCAACGTCGATGCCGACCTCGTCTGGCGGATCATCGAGGACCGGCTTCCCGGTCTTGTGGCCAGCTTGAGGGCCATGACTTCGGCGTGACCCGCGTCCCGCCATCAACGTTCGGTTCATGTGCCCGCCCCTCGTTGGCCTCCCCGATGGCGGACGAGCGCTCCCTCAAGCCGACGCTGGGCCTCCTGAGCGCCACGCTGCTCATCGTGGGCTCCTCCATCGGGAGCGGCATCTTCCGGCTGCCCAGCAGCATGGCCGCGCAGGTGGGGACCCCCTGGCTCCTCGTGGGCGTGTGGGTGCTCTGCGGCCTGCTCTCGCTGGCGGGCGCGCTGACCTTTGCGGAGATGGGCGCCATGTTCCCGCGCGCGGGCGGGCAGTACGTCTTCCTGCGGCAGGCCTACGGCGACCGCGTGGCGTTCCTCTACGGGTGGACCTTCTTCTGGGTGATCCAGACGGGCATCATCGCGGCGGTGGCGACGGCGTTCGCGGGCTTCTTCGCCGTGCTCGTGCCGCTCTCGGGCCTCCAGGTGAAGCTCGTCGCCATGGGCGTCATCGCCCTGCTCTCGGCGGTCAACTACGTGGGCGTGAAGTACGGCGGCCTCGTGAGCAACGTGTTCACGGGCCTCAAGCTCATCGCCCTCGCGGCGCTGGTCGTGGCGGGCTTCGTCCTCGTGAAGGGCGCGGGCAACTACGCGATGCCCGTGGTGAGCCCGAGCACGCCCAACGTCGTGGGCGCGGTGGGCCTCGCCATGGCGGCGGCGTTCTTCGCCTACGACGGCTGGAACCAGAGCGCGTTCGTCGCCTCGGAGATCAAGGAGCCGCAGCGCAACGTGCCCCTCTCCATGCTCCTGGGCACGCTGGGCGTGATGCTGGTCTACGTGCTGGCGAACCTGGTGTACGTCCACGTGCTCCCGTTCGACCAGGTGAGCCACACGGCGACGCTGGCCTCCGACGTGGCGAAGGTCCTCTTCGGGCCCGTGGGCGCGACGCTCATCACCATCGCCGTCCTCGTCTCCACCTTCGGCACCGTGAACGCCTACGTGCTCTCGGGGCCGCGCGTCTACTACGCCATGGCGAAGGATGGGCTCTCGTACCCGGGCCTCGCGGGCGTGAGCAGGCGCTTCTCGACGCCCGACTTCGCCATCCTCGTGCAGGCCGAGTGGGCGATGCTCCTCGTGCTCACGGGGAGCTACGACTCGCTGGTGAACTTCAGCGTGCTGGGCATCTGGCTCTTCTACGGCGTCGCGGGCGTGGGGCTCTTCCTGCTGCGGCGCAGGATGCCCCACGCGGAGCGGCCCTACCGGACGACGCTCTACCCCGTGGTGCCCATCCTGTTCATCGCGACGAGCCTCTTCATCGTCGTGAACGGCCTGCTCAACGACACGCGCAACGCGCTCATCGGCCTCGGCCTCATCCTCACGGGCGTCCCCGCGCTGGCGTTCCTGGAGTGGCGCAAGCGGAGGGCCGCGAGCGTCGGCGTCGAGGAGCCCGCCTCAGCGTAGCAGGAGGACGCTCGTCGCCACGTGGCGCGCCACGTCCTCGGTGAAGCTGTGCCCCAGCACGAGGCGGTGGAGAAGCCCCACGGGCCGCGCGCGGGCGACGACGAGCCAGTAGCGGCCCGAGTTCGCCTCGTCGAGGATCTCGCTCTCCACGAGCCCCTCGCGGAAGCGCGCCTCCACCTCGACGCCGCGCTGCCGGAGCGCCTCCGCGTTGCGCTGGATCGCCGGGTCCTCCAACGTGGCCTGCGCGGCCTGCCCCGCGCTCGCCTGGAAGTGCCCCATGCCGAAGACCTGCTCGTCCTCCGCGGGCCGCACGTGGACGAGGGTCACGGGCGAGCCGACGGCCTTGGCCAAGGTGGCCGTGACGTCCAGCATCCTTGGGCTGGGGCGCCCGCCGGCCAGGAGGATGCGGCGGCCCACGGGCGAGGCGTCGCCGCGCAGCGCCAGCACGGGCCGGTCGCACGACTCGACGACCTTCTCGACGGTGTCGCCGAACACGCGGCGCAGGAGGCCCGGGTGGCGGTCGTGCGCGCGCACGACGACGAGGTCGGCCTTCTCGCCGCGCGCCCGCTCCAGGATCGCCTTCGCGGGGTCGCCCGAGGCCATGACCAGCGTCACGCTGGCGCCCGCCTCGCGCAGGCGCTCAAGCGCCTCCTGCACGGCGGGGGGCGGGGCAGCCGCGTCGCCCACGTGGAGGAGCGTGACGTCGCCCCCGGCGGCGAGGCGGCCGACGGCGTCCAGCGTGGCGGGGGCGTAGGGCTTGGAGGAGACGGCGACGAGGAGCTTCACGACCTCACCTTCCTGCGGCGTCCGCGCGCGGGGGGCTCGGGGGGCTGCACGTCCTCGGTGATGGCCGCGAGGGCGGCGCCCGCGTCCGCGTCGAGCCGCGCGTAGTAGCGCGCTTCCAGGATGCCGCGCACCAGCGCGCGGAGGATGACCAGCGAGATGAACAGGGCTGCGCCCACGAGGAGGATGACCGAGGCCTGGCTGGCGTGCGGCACGCCCAGGCGGCCCCCCACCTCCTTGATGGTGAGCGCGATGGCGGGCAGCAGCACGGAGAGGCCGAAGTAGAGGCGGATGCGGAGCCCCTTCACGAACTGCGTCGCGAGGGCGCCCACCTGCGCGCCCAGGGCCGCGCCCACGAGCATGACGGCCGCGACCGCGACGATGGTCCGGCCCGCCAGCGAGTAGAGGAACGCGCCGATGCCCGCGCTGAAGATGATCTCAAAAAGGTCGGTCCCCACCGCGATCTTCGTGGGCACGCCCAGGAGGTACACGAGCGAGGGCATGCGGATGAAGCCCGCCCCCACGCCCAGAAGGCCCGACGCGACGCCCGTGACGAGGGCGAGGAGGAAGGGGACCCACGCGCTGATGCGCGGGATGCCCGAGGCGGGGAGCGACAGGTAGGGCGGGAGCTTGAGGGCCTGCACCTTCTCGTAGAGGCGCACCTTGCCGGCCCCCCGCGGCGCGCGCGTCACGGCGGCGCGGCGGTAGTCCCACAGGACGTAGCCCGAGATGAAGAACAGGATGAGGATGTAGAGGATGCGCACGACGCTGTCCGCGTTGCCCGCGCGCTCCAGCGCGAGGAGCGCCGTCTCGCCGATCTTCAGGCCGATGGCGGTGCCCACGATCATGAACGCGCCCAGGCGCACGTCCACGTGGCCGAAGCGGCGGTGCTTGATGGTCGCGACGATGCTCTTGCCCATGGTGTGCAGCAGGTCCGTGCCGACGGCGAACGCGATGGGCAGGCCCAGGAGGTTGAGGCCGGGCGTCACGATCCACGTGCCGCCGACCCCGAAGAAGCCGCCCAGGACGCCCACGACGAAGCCCAGGAGGACGAGCAGCAGGACGCTGATGCCCGCCACCGCGGGAATCGCGATCATTCGCCGAGGTCCCCCGGCCGCTCGGGGTGCCATCGCCTCAGGATGAGGTCGGCGAGGTAGCCCAGGATCAGGCCCTCCGCGGCGATGCCGGCGACGACCGCGGCCGCGAGCAGCCAGCCTTGCACGGCTCCTGCCCGCGTCGCGGGAGGCCATGACCGTTGTCGCTAGATCGCCGATGCGGCAACCGGCCTCCGGCAAAGGGTAAGCACCTCGCCCCCCGTGGCGGGGCCGTGACAGCGACCTTCCACGCGGGGAGCCGCGAGCTTCAGGACCGCTTCGGGACGCGCCGCATCGCGGACCGCATCGACGAGCTGCTCGTGCGCGACGCGCTGGGGGAGGAGGAGCGCGCCACCGTCGAGGCCGCGGACATGTTCTTCCTCGCGACGGCCGACGAGGAGGGGAAGCCCACGTGCTCCTACAAGGGCGGCGACCCGGGCTTCGTCAAGGTCGTGGACCCGAAGACGATCGCATGGCCCAACCACGACGGGAACGGCATGTACCTCAGCACGGGGAACCTTTCCCGGAACCCGCACGTCGGGCTGCTGTTCGTGAATTTTGAGGACCCCGACCGCCTGCGCATCCAGGGGGAGGCCTCGATCCGTATGGACGATCCCCTGCTATCAGAATGGCCCGAGGCGCAGTTCGTCGTCCGCGTCGCGGTGCGGCAGGTCTTCCCCAACTGCCCGCGCTACGTCCACCGGATGAAGCTCGTGGAGCGAAGCGCGTTCGTGCCCCGGGAGGGGTGCGCGACGCCGGTCCCCGGCTGGAAGCGCGCGCCGTGGGCCAACCCGTACCTGCCCGAGGGCGATCCCGCGCGTCAGCGCAGCGGATAGCGGCGCCCCTTCCACACCGCGCCGCGGCCCGTGAGGCGGTCGAACGCGCTGGCCACGAGCACCGCGCCGAAGAACGCGAACCCCAGGGGGTGCAGCAGCGCATCGGGCCAGCCGGGGCCGTCCGTCGTCTCCTGCGCCTTGCGGACGCGCCACGAGACGAGGAGCCACGCCGAGGCCAGAAGCAGCGCGGCGATCCACTCGCGCTGCGCCAGGGCGAGGAGCGCCAGCGGCGCCGCGAAGAGGCCCGCGGCGAAGCTCGCGGCGGTGAGCGCGAAGGCGGGCGCGGGCGTGTGCGCGGCGCCGGTCGCGACGTTCTTGCGCCAGCCGCGGAACATCTCGCGGCCTCCGCGGTACATGCGCACGCGCACGGAGTCCGAGAGGTCCCAGAACGAGGCGCGGACGCCGGAGAGCGCCGCCAGCCGCGCGAGGGCCAGGTCCTCGACGACGCTCCCCTTCACGGCCTCGTGCCCGCCAAGCCTGTCGTAGGCGCTGGCGCGGAAGAGGAGGTACTGCCCGTTGCCGATGGCGTGCTCGGGATCGCGGATCGCCTCGTCGCCCGCGCCGCGCGCCGCCGCGTGGATGAGCGTGAAGGTGGCGGGCATCGCGACGCGCTCCGCGGCGCTGCCAAGCTCCTGCCGCGTGAGGCCCGTGAGGAGGTCCGCGTCCTGCGCGGCCGCCAGCGCGCGGGCCAGGCTCTGCGGCGCGTGCGCGGTGTCCGCGTCGGTGAAGAGGAGCCACTCGCCCGTCGCGGCCTGGCGGCCGTTCCAGCACGCCCAGCACTTGCCGACCCAGCCGGGAGGCAGCGGCGGCTCGTCGAGCACGCGCAGGCGCGGGTCCTCGCGGGCCATGAGGAGCGCCAGCTCGCGCGAGCCGTCGGTGCTTCCGCCGTCCACGACGAGGACCTCCACGTCGACGCCCTCCAGCGCAAGGAGGCTCGCGAGGCAGCGCGTCAGGTTGCGCGCCTCGTCGCGCGACGGGACGATGACGCTGACGCGCGCGCCCAGCCTCGATGGGCGGCCGGGGAGGCGCGGCGGCGGGGGCTCGCGCAGCAGCAGCGCGCCCGCCAGCGCGCAGGCCAGCAGCACGATCGCCAGCGCCAGGAGCCACGCCACGCGCCGCGACTCGGCGCGTCGGGCATAAGCCTAAGCGACGGGTCGCAGGTGCCCGCGCGTGGGCCACGACGTGCGCCGCATCTCGGCGGCCGAGACGCACCCGCTGAGGCAGGCCATCCTCCGCCCCCACCAGGACGAGGGGGCCGTGCGCTGGCCGGGCGACGACGCGGCGGACACGGTCCACTTCGGCGCGTTCGCCGGGGGCCGGCTCGTCGGCGTGGGCACGCTGCTGCGCGAGGCGCCCAAGGGCTCCTCCGACCCGCGCGCATGGCGCCTGCGCGGCATGGCGACGCACCCCGACGTGCGCGGCCAGGGGCACGGCGCCGCCATCGTGCGCGCCGCGCTGGAGCACGCCCGCGCCCAGGGCGCCACGCGGATGTGGTTCAACGCGCGCACCAGCGCGGTCCCCTTCTACGAGAAGCTGGGCTTCGTCCGCTCGGGCCACGAGTTCTTCGTCCCCGACGCGGGCCCGCACTACTACATGGACGTGCGGCTTTAGCTCCGCGGCGGGCACGCCGAGCCGCACGTCAATTCGTAGACGTACATCTCGTCGCCCGGCGACAGGCTGCCCACGTGGTCGAGCAATTGATAGCGCGAGTCCCCCGTGGGCACGCTCATCACGAGGACGACGTGGTCGTAGCCCGCGCCGCGGGAGGCGTTCTCCAGCTTCCACCCGACGTCTCCGGGATGGTGGAACGTCTCGTCGTCCTGCACGGTCCAGCGCACGTAGGAGCGCGTCTCCATGGTCTGGAGGAAGAGGGCCTGCGGCGCGTCCTTCCCCAGCGGCGCGAGGAGAGGGGGCGCGATGAAGTCGGGGAACACGCCCACGAGCGTGCGGTTTCCCACGAGGCCGTGCTCCTTGAGGTACGCCGCGGCGCCGGGGCCGCCGGAGAAGGGCTGGGCCGCGTCGGCGCGCACCGCGACCGCCGTCGCCGCGACCTGCGCGACGAGGAGGAGCGCGAGCGCCACGGCCGCGACGGGGCGGCCCCGGGGGCGCGGCCCCTCGACGCGGGCGATCCACACGCAGAGGAGGAACGCGACGAACAGCATGCCGTGGTGCCGCATCTGGCCCGCCACCAGGGAGCGCGTGTAGTAGAGCGCGACGAGGGCGCCGGAGAGGCCCAGCCACAGGAGAAGGACGCGCGGCTGGCGGCGGAACGGCAGGAGGGAGAGGGCCCACGCGGCGAGGCCGAGAAGGACGAGCGGCGCGCCGCCCAGGAGCGGATCGAGGAGGTTGGCGTTCCAGCGCCACGCGGTCCACGAGCCCAGCGGGAAGAACGCATGCAGCACGCCGCGCGCCGCGTCCACGAGGGCGTAGCGGTCGGGCCGGAGGACCCACTCGAAGCGCCACGGGGCGACGTCGGGGGCGGGGATCATCTGCCACCACGCGAGGAGGACGCCCAGCGCCGCGGGCGCCGCGACGAGGAGGGCCCGGCGCCGCGCGCGCTCCGAGAGCGCCTCCGCGCCGTAGGCGGCCCCCAGGACGAGGGCCATGAGCATGCCAAGGCCCGTGGTGTTGGCCAGGGCGAGCAGCAGGAGCCCATGCCGGAGCGGATGCTCGCGCCGGGCCGGGTGCGCCGCGGCGAGGGCGAAGACGAGGAGCACGCCCAGCACGTAGCTGCGCGCGATGGCGTCGTACTCGTAGGCGAGGAAGTAGCTGCCCGCCAGGAGCCACTGCTCCAGCCGCGAGAAGGGGCCCGCGAGGACGAGGACGCCCATCGCCGCGACCGCGAGGACGAGGTGCAGCACGCGCTCCGCCAGGAAGGGAGCGCCCATCTTCGCCAGCGGCCACAGGAGGAGGTACCACAGGGCGGGCGAGCCCTCCGAGTCCATGTCGCGGAAGAGGTTCGCGCTGTCGCGGGCGATCATCCACGGCTGCGCCTCGTCGCGCCACGGCTCGTGGATCCACAGGTAGGCCAGCGAGAGAAGGGCGAACGCCGGCAGGGGGGAGAGCAGGAGCTTCCTCGCGCGCTCGTGCATCGCCAGCCGGAACGCGCGGACCCCGCTTGACCGTGCCTCTCCCCGAAACCTTCATCGCCAGGCCACGAATCGTCGCCCGATGGCCGAGCCCCGCGCGCTCGTCGGCGCCGATCAGGTCAGCTTCGCGTTCGGCGGGCACCACGTCTTCTCCGGCGCCTCGTGGGTGATCCGCGAAGGCGAGCGCGTGGCGCTGGTGGGGCCCAACGGCGCGGGCAAGACGACGTTCATCAAGCTCCTCCTGGGGAAGCTCAAGCCCGACCTGGGCGAGGTCGAGATGGAGCCCGGCCTGCGCTACGGCTACCTCACGCAGCAGTTCGAGTTCGCGCCCGACGCCACCGTGGGCGGCCTCCTCACCGAGCTTCCGCCGCAGGCGCTTGCGATCCAGGAGGAGATGGCCGGCATCGAGGCGCGCATGGCGGAGGCCGCCTTCTACGAGGAGCCCGGCTACGAGGACGTGCTGAAGCACTACGGCGAATTGCAGCGCGAGTTCCAGGTGCTCAGCAGCAAGGGCGACGCCAACGCGGCGCTCTCGTTCCTCCAGGAGCTTGGCCTGCCCGACATCACGCTGGAGACGAGGATGCGCACGCTTTCGGGCGGGCAGAAGACGCGCGTCCTCCTCGCCAAGGCGCTGGCCAACTGGAAGGACATGGACCTCCTCATCCTCGACGAGCCCACGAACCACCTCGACATCGAGACCGTCGAGTGGCTGGAGGACTTCCTCGTCAACAAGTACGGCAACGCGCTCCTGCTCGTGGCCCACGACCAATACCTCATGGACAACCTCGCCACCAAGGTGCTGGAGATCGAGGAGCGGAAGGTCTGGGAGTGGGAGGGCAACTACACCGCCTACCTGGAGCAGAAGGCCGCCGTGCAGGCCGCCCTCGAAGCGCGGCGCCGGCGCGAGATGGAGGAGTACAAGCGGCAGCTCCAGATCATCGAGGAGATCAAGCGCCGCAACCGCTTCGACCACCAGGCCGCGAGCAAGGCGACGCGCCTGGAGAAGTTCCAGAAGACCATGGCCGCCGGGGCCGCCTCCGCGCAGCGCGCCAACTTCCGCCTCAACCTCAAGAGCGTCCAGAAGTCCAGCAACGACGTGCTCTACGCCGAGGGGCTGACGAAGCGCTTCGGCTCCAACGCGCTGCTGGAGGGCGCCGCGTTCAGCATCGCCAAGGGGGACAAGGTCGGCCTCATCGGGCCCAACGGCGCGGGCAAGACCACGCTGCTGCGCATGATCATGGGCCTGGAGAAGCCGACCTCCGGCGCGCTGGAGGTTTCCCCCGGCGTCAAGATCGGCTTCTTCGACCAGGAGCACGCGGGCCTCCAGCCCGGCCGCACCCTCATCGACGAGGTGCGCGCCACGAGGAAGATGGGCGAGGAGGAGGCGCGCGGCCTCCTGGGGCGCTTCAACTTCAAGGGCGACGACGCGTTCAAGAGCGTCGAAAAGCTGTCGGGCGGCGAGAAGGCGCGCATGGCGCTCCTCAAGTTCACCATCGGCGACACGAACATGCTCGTGCTCGACGAGCCCACGAACCACCTGGACTTGGGCAGCCAGAAGGTCGTCGAGGAGGCCATCAAGAAGTACGACGGCACCGTGCTCGTCGTCTCCCACGACCGCCACTTCCTCGACGCCGTGGTCAACAAGATCGCCGTGGTCGCGAACCGCAAGGTGGGCGTCTTCCCCGGCAACTTCTCCGAGACGCGCACGCTCACCAAGCTCAACGAGTTCATGGGCGCGGGCGAGGCGCAGCGCTTCGTCGTGCGCCAGGCGTTCCACGACTACGACCAGGACCGCCACTACTCCACGGGCGAGACCGTGCTGGTCACCGGCGGCGAGACGCAGACGACGAAACGCCTCTTCCGGCTGGCCATTGAGCGCGGGTGGCTGGAGCCGCGCGACGTCTAGAGAGCCTGCAATGCGCTCGCGCGCAGGGCCCGATCGGGTCCAAGCACGCGGACCGCCACCTGATGCAAGGCCCGATCCTCGGTCAGCAGGACCGAGCTCTCGTCGGCCGCTGCGAGCGCGAGGTAGGAGGCGTCGTAGAAGCTCATGCGGTGGGCGTCGACGAGCCGCGCCGCCGCTTGCAAGCGCTCCTCGTCCGGGGGGACCAGCGTCACGGCGCCCAGCGCGGCCGCCAGCGCCGCGTCCCGCTCGTCGGGCGTCGCTCCGTACCCTGCAGGGTGCTTGCGATGGATGACGTGCCCAAGCTCGAAGGGAAGAAGGGTGGGCGCCGCGAGGTCGTGCGTCTCGGACAGGGTCACGAGGTTCTGGCGCGCCGCTACGCCTCCCGGCTCCAGCGCCGCGAGGAGCGCGCTTGCGTCAACGACCGCGACGGGCAAGGTCGCGCCTCGCTTCGCGGACCGCGCTGGCGGGCTTGCCGCGCTTGGAGGGGTCGCCTCGCCGGCTCGCGGCCTCCAGCCGGCGCGCGGCCTCCTCCGCCACGAGCTTCGCGTAGGCGCGGTCGAACGCGGCGCGCGCGAACTCGTTGGGCCGGATGCCGGCGCGGCGCAGGCGCTCCAGCTTGTCCTCGTCCTCGCGGAACTGGACGACCTCGCCCATGCTCAAGTGTATACTATGTTGTATACATGAGCGTTCCGACTCGGTGGCCTACGCCTTCGCCGCCCCGCAGACGCCCTTCACAAGCTCCGGGTTCACCACGGTGGGCGCCTCCCTGCGGTGGCTCGCCTGCTCGTAGGCGTACGCGAAGCCCAGGAGCTTCGCCTCGCTCCACGCGGGGCCGAAGAAGCTGACGCCCTCGGGGTTGTGGCCGTTGTAGCCCGCGGGCACGATGACGGTGGGATAGCCCGCCTCGGCGCCCATCTGGTAGTA